>DFZX01000096.1:0-31132 GCA_002383695.1 Caryophanales bacterium UBA4045 | reverse complement strand
CGGGAAAATTCCCGCATAATCGTTAGTCTGGGGCAAGTAGAGGGTAACTTTGGTGCGGGAATGGTATTTTACTATTTACTCTTAACTGTACTCTGATGACGCACTCGTAGTGCGGACCAAGTCTCATCAATGGCTACATTACTGACTAGATGATACTCAGTTGTATCCAACAGGATCTTCCATACAATGTCTCGATTGATATCTGTTTTCACCTTCGATGACTGTTTAGGATAACATATCCAGAAAACCGCATCACCATTCAAAGAAGCTATCGCCTTAGGAGTCCATTCCCGCAATTCCTTGGCATCACGAACGAACAATAGAATAAAATCAAATTTACCTTCAAGATGCATTGCTGAAGATATGTCTAGAACAAATCCATCGGGTGCATTAATTAAAGCGACATTCCCCTCTTTATATCGAAGCTTCTTAAGCAATGGATCCATAATTAAAACCTCCTGTATCGCTTCATTTGATTATTCATATCATACGATTGTAAACTTTGTGGAGTCAAGTTGCTTTGAATCGAGCTCATTTACTCGAAGAAATATGGTTATATTGTACGTAATAGGTTTGTATGTATGTAATCTCAGTGACTACACTAGGGTGATCATGTTATAATATTGGCTAAAGAATTTGAATTACTGGAAGGATGACGGAAATCATGAACCCACTGGCGAAACAATTAAACGAAACTCTTCAGAAAGAGAATGCACACGTCTATGAGATGCTATCAACACTCGGACAGGAAATTTTCTTCCCCAAGGTAGGTATACTAAGCCAATCAGCAGAGGCTTCTACAAAAGCAACTAAATTCAACGCTACAATCGGAATCGCGTTAGAGAACAAACAACCGATGCATTTAAAGGTCATTCAAGACACATTATCAGCCTATGCTCCTAAGGATCTTTATCCTTATGCCCCTCCAGCGGGCAAGCCCGAGCTTCGTACAGCATGGAAAGCCAAGATGCTTGAGGATAACCCTTCCATGCAAGGTAAGTCATTCGGTAATCCGATCGTTACGAATGCATTAACCCATGGACTATCCATTGTTGCTGATCTATTCTTGGATGTAGGTGATCGTGTCATCATTCCAGATAAAAACTGGGAAAATTATGAGCTTACCTTCGGAATTCGTCGCGGTGCTGAGATGGTTTACTACCCACTCTATAATCATGAGGGTAGCTTCAATGCTGAAGGACTTAAAGCCTCTATCCTAGCACAGAAGGATGTTGGTAAAGCCGTTGTTGTCTTGAACTTCCCGAATAACCCTACTGGATACACACCTAATGTAGCTGAGGGTGAAGCAATCATAGCGGCAATTTTAGCAGGTGCGGAAGCAGGAATTAATGTTGTTGTGGCTACCGATGACGCATATTTCGGACTATTCTTCGAGAATTCGTTGCAGCAATCTTTATTCGGACAACTCGCAGATTTACATCCTAGAGTGTTAGCGATCAAGATTGATGGGGCAACAAAGGAAGAGTATGTATGGGGATTCCGAGTAGGATTCATAACTTATGCAGGCGTATCAGACAGCTTACTCAGCGCATTGGAGCAGAAAACAGCTGGGATCATTCGAGCAACCATATCCAGTAGCTCCCACCCATCACAAACCTTCATTCTCAAAGCACTACAGTCATCCGAATTCAAGCAACAGAAGCTAGAAAAGTTTGAAATTATGAAAAAACGTGCGAACCTCGTCAAGCAAGTGCTCGAATCAGGTAAATATACGGATGTATGGGATTACTATCCCTTCAACTCTGGCTACTTTATGTGCTTAAAGCTCAAGAAGGTCAGTGCAGAGACATTAAGACAGCATTTATTAGACCAATATGGTGTCGGAACAATTGCTTTAGGAGAAACCGATCTACGTGTAGCTTTCTCATGTATTGAGGATACAGACATCGAAGAACTATTCGAGATCATCCATCAAGGTGCAAGAGAAGTGGAAACGGCCGCTGTAAGTAAATGAGGATTCAGGATTACCGAAGATCAGCAATACAGCTAGCCATTTCGTGCATACTAGAAGGACAGCTGAGAAGCTGTCCTTCTTTCTGTTCAAGCTCCGTTAGTCGAAAAACAGCAACCCCATATCGATGGGGTTGCTGACTTCTTATATCTCCTAGTAACCTATCCCATATTTATGGGTCTATTTATTTAGCTTCAATCGATGTAACAACTGTATCGTTACCCTTAAGGACTAACGTGTTATTCAATACTAATATGGAAGCATTCGGCTTAAACGTTACATTGGAAGCTACTGTGTATGGTTTTGAAGTGGTAACGCCATTCACAGTCTGAGCAATTACGATGGTGGCAATCTTATTATCTGAATTCCAGGTTACAAATTGATATTGACCTTCAACGGCGAATGCTACAGGTGGCACTGTCGGATCAGCAGCAGCTTTTTTCACATCTATGAAAATCACTACGTTATTATATACTTTAGCAATAAGCACATCGCCAACCTTGATATCAGCCGCTGTAACCCTTACACCCTTACGGTATACAAAGGCATTCGGGTCAACTGTATATGAAGTCACTTTATCATCCTTGGAAAGCGTAAGCACGTTACTATAAATAGCAGTTGTAACCGTACCTTTAACTAATGTGGAATCTACATGATCGGGCTGTTGGTCGTCCATCTGACCCAACAGAACAGCTAATTCTGCACGAGTTACAGGTTTATTAGGTCGGAATGTCAAATCCTCATACCCACTGATCAATCCTTTTTCTACTGCAACAGCCACATAACCTACTGCACCAGCTGGAATCTTATCAGCATCCTTAAAGGATAGCTTTACATTCATCTTAGTCTTAGCAAGATCTTCCCACTTCATAGCTTTAACTAGTAACATAGTCGCCCACAAACGATCTGCAGCTTTCTCTGCTTTGATATGTGTTTCTGATTCTAGGAACAAATCATTTTCTACAGCAACAGCTACATAGCCTACTGCGTTAGGGAATTTCTTCTCAACATGATCCGCATCTTCGAAGTTAAGATCAGTTACTAATCTAGCAGCGGATTCTGCATCTGCTCTTAGGCCCATCAATCGGACTGCAGCAATAATTGCTTCAATGCGTGTTACCGATTGGGTAGGACGGAATGTACCATCACCATAACCATCAAAAATCCGGTCAGCAGCAAGTCTAGCAATATACTTACGTGCCCACTCTGATTTCTTCAGATCATCAAAATCGTATTTGATTTCAACTTTTGATTTTTCTCTACTATCATCACTTTTCCTACGATCGTCATCGTCATCGTCATCATCTCCACCAGCAAAAGCCGATGCAGCTCCACCGAATAACATCATAACTACCAATAGAACGGATAACATTTGTTTTAATAATAATTTGTTTAGTCCCATCATTAATTTCCTCCATTGACTATGATTTTACTTCTCACGTAAAACTTTCGGAGGTTGTCGTAGATTTATGGGGGTATGCAAGAAAAGCAGCGAAAATTCATCCGCAACAAAAATCGCACATCTTCAGAAGATGTGCGATCAAAGCCATGTAAAAATTAAGTACTCTACTGATCCTTTTCCTTTAACCAGCGAGGCGCGCCCTTATTCTTGGAGTCGTGTCCACGTTTTTTGGATTTCGATTTTTTGGGTGTAGGCTGATTAGACAATCTAGGTGTCGACAAGCTGTTCATGTTCGAGTCAGATTCAATTTTCTCTCCATTGGAATCCATATTCGATTGAATTATTATTTGTTTATCAGAAGCGTGTTCGGCTGGTTTCGACTTTAGGCTAGCAGACTTAAACTTGCCTGAATTCGTCACTGCTGTTCCTCGAGGTCTTCTCTTTACTTCCTGACCAGCATCCCTTAATTCACCGTAGGCTAATGTCTTCTCTGAGAATAGGATTCCTAATTTAGTAACGAATTTGCCGATTAGGTATTTCTCATTGGCCGTTACTAAGGTAATTATCGTCCCGCTTCGCCCCATGCGTCCAGTTCTACCCGAACGATGAACATACTTCTCAGCATCTGCAGGTGGATCGAAGTTGATCACATGACTGATACTTTCTACATCTATGCCCCTTGCAGCAATATCAGTAGCAATTAATAGCTGTAATCGACCAGATGAGAATCTCTGCATGACGGCAGCACGATCCTGTTTACCGGCTTCTCCATATAAGGATTCAACCTCAAGATTAGCATATGTTAGCTTCGCCTGAAGAGCTCCTATTACTTCCGTATCATTCACGAAGATCAATGCAGACGTTGGGTTTACAGACCGGATCAGTCGCCGCACCATATCAATCTTATCTCGATGCTGGCAGACGATATAATGATGATCTACTGCGGTAGTAGCCTCAGATTGAGATTGACCCTTTATCGTCAATGGCTCTTGCATCCAACGCTGTGCACATTCGTTCACAAGACTAGTTAGAGTCGCTGTAACGAATATCAATTGTCTTTCCTTAGGAATATGACGAAGAAGTGATTCTACCTCACCCTTGGCTCCAAGCGAGAATACTTGATCTACCTCATCAATAACGACAGACTTAACCTGATGTAACTTCAGCTTACGTGTATTCACCAATTCATTCAATCGACCTGGTGTCCCAACCGCGAATGGGGGATGTGTCTTTAATTTCTCGATTTGTCGAGTTACTGCAGCCCCACCGATTAAAGCCGCCACAGCATCTCGGCCTGCCAACCACTCAATTTCTCTAACAATCTGCATCGCTAATTCCTGTGTTGGGACAATGATTAAAAATTGTAAATCCTTCGTATTCGATTCAAGCTTCTGCAGGAGGGGGAGTAAATAGGCAAGTGTCTTCCCTGTACCTGTAGCAGAATGTACGATCACATCATGTCCGGCATTAATTTCTGGTATGGCATTTTTCTGAACCGGAACTGGTGCCTTTATCCCATGCTCTATTAATCGATCTATATATGGGGAAAGTATCCCTAGTCCGATAAAACCTTCATCTGTCAATTGAACCTCGTCCATAATCTGCACCTCACATCCTCATCCTAAACAATTAATTTCATATATATGCTAATAACAGTATTCCACATCTACTTCTTGTTTAAAAGTCGTCCTGCAACACCTGATAACCAGTTCGGAAAGAGCTGCAATATCTTAGCACCAATAGATGCAGAAAGTGGAAGTGTAATCTCGGCTTTCCCTGTTTGTATGAGTCTCGCCATTGCTATCGCAACGGTTTCTGGCTTTAACAAATACTGTTGTATATTCTTCTTATAATGTCCTTGTGGATCAGAGATGTCAAAGAATGGCGTATCAATGGGTCCAGGATTCAATGAGGATACCTGAATACCACTATCCGCTAGCTCAGCACGAATACTATTCGTGAATCCGAGAACTGCATGCTTACTTGCGCTATAGCCTGCAGCCTTTGGAGTTCCAATCTTCCCTGCAACTGAGGCTACATTAATAATATGACCTCTCTTCAATCGAAGCATATACGGGAGAACCGCTTTTGTGCATCGCACAACCGCGTAATAATTAACCTCCATTAGCTGTTCAAATCGATCCATCGACATATCCTGAACGGACTCGAACAATCCGAATCCAGCATTATTAATCCATACATCGATGACTCCATACTTCTCGATAATCTGTTCAACTGCTGTCGTCACCTGTTCGTGGCTTGTCACATCGATGGTGAACACAGCTTTCTCTCCAACAATTCGACCGCTCACTTCAGCTAGCTTTTCTGCACGACGAGCTAGGAGAATCGGAATTGCTCCCCTCTCTGCAACCAGACACGCAATCTCTGCGCCTATTCCACCTGAAGCACCGGTAATTACAATTATTTTGTTAGTAAATGAATACAGAATAATGCTCCCTTCTACATAGAAAAAGGTCGACTCATGACAGCCGACCCCCTCGATTAAAATTTATCTTATGTAATAAGCACTTGAATATCCAGCTCACCAATACCATCCATATGGAGGGGGATAGTCAACGCTTTCTTAACTTGAAAGCCCGCTGCTTCAGCAAATTGCACAACCTTAGGTGGAGTAATGTCAACTCTAACTCCTTGATTGAATAGAATGGTACTTGCATTACCACTGATCATATTACCTAATTCAGAGATCGCGCTCTGACCCATTTCATCCATCTCTGCAATGACATAACCACCCATCATAGCTGAGACGAGCTTAAGAGCCACCTCTTCATGAAGACCAAAGACAATGTCACCTTCCATTTGTCCAGTCATTCCAATCTGGATCCAAATATATTTTTCAACAAATTTAATATCCTTTATACCTAATTCACCAGGAACAGCTTTAATGTTCGCAATCTGTTCAAGAACGATGCTTGCTGATTCTAGAAATGGATTAATATATTCAGCCTTCAACTGAGCAACCCCTTTACACTGGGAATAAATCAATTTATGTCGTATTTTATATTATACTCGACATATTTAGGGAAGTATAGATGATTTATTTCACACTTGAGATCCTAATAATTATAGCGTAAGAAGATGATTGTTAACCGTGGTATACTATATGGGAATATGTAGACGAAGGAGATGTACCTATTGCCCAATATATGGACTCATAATTGGTTCGGAGACAAGGTAGCTGAGTTATCGAAGCTTTATGAATTACCTACTGATCCACATACTCGTAATATCTTTCACCTGGGTTGCCAGGGTCCTGACTTTCTGTTCTATCATCGTTTCTTCCCTTGGCAAGGAAACTCTAATATGAATAAACTCGCATCTAAGATGCATAGTGAATTTTGCGGACCCATTCTTCTGGACATGGCTAAGACGCTGAAGGAGATGCAGGCTAAGCCGAATGATTCACTTACCCATTATGTACTCGGGTTTATGATGCATCATGTGTTAGATCGTCATATGCATCCCTATGTATTCTGTAAATCCGGCTCCATCAAATGGAATCATCAACGATTCGAAGTTATCCTGGATACCCTTGTTATGAAGCAGGTGCAGAATATTGATACCTGGGCAACACCTGCTTGGAAGCAAATATACATAGGTCCTCAGCTGCCCAAGCCCATAACAAAGATGATGAATCGTATTACACAGTCCTACTTTCCCGAATTAATTAATAATAAGACTGAAGCAGATTGGAATGTCGCTTATCAAGACATGATTCGTGCACAACGCATCTTCCATGATCCTTATGGGATCAAGCGCGTATTCACATTCGGACAAATTGAGCCTCTCGTTTACAAACGAAGGAATAAGCAGCTGGATTATCTGAATGAGGCGCGAGCGGAATGGCACCATCCCGCTGTTCCAGATGAAGTGTCTACGGCCTCTTTCTGGGATCTATGGGAGCATGCAATGACTGATGGGCTGAAGGTATGGCGTGCTGTTGAATTATTCCTATTCGGTGATGAACAGCAGTCAGCCTATGACAGCCTTGTTCAAGCCTTAGGTAACCTTTCCTATGAACACGGTAAACCATGTGATGCAGGCTATGAAATTATACATGAAGAGCCGATATGGACTTAATTCCGAGCATATTGGCACGCTATCCGATCACCTCAACAGCTTCACTCTCACCCTTGGCCATATTCACAGTCATTAGCATCAATATGCCACCAATGAAGAATAGCAATAGAGCTAATATCCCATATCTAGCACTCCCGGTAATTTGTCCGACAACGGCGAATACGAATGGACCGAAGCTCGAAGAGAATTTACTTGATACACTGAGGAAGCCAAAGAATTCAGCAGACTGTAATTGAGGTACAAGCTTGCTAAAGATCGAACGAGCTACAGCCTGACTACCACCCTGCACCATGCCTACCATAACAGCAAGCATGTAGAAATGTGTAGCATTCTGCATGAAGTAACCTAACATAACAATCCCAACATACGCGGATAGTGTTATATAGAGTGAATTCTTCGAGCCCATTCTAACTGCAATTCTGCCGAATAATAGGGTGAAGGGTATACCAACAAATTGTGTGATTAAAAGTGCAATAATCAAATGTGATGTCTCAATCCCTATCGTCTTACCATATATCGTTGCCATAGCAATAACGGTATTAATACCGTCTGAGAATAACCAGAAGGCGATCAAATATTTCAATAGCTCTGGATAATGTCTAATAGAACGAAGTGTACGAAGAAGTCTCTTTGCACCTGCACCGACATATTCACCCACTGTGTGCTGAACGACAGGCTTAGGAAGGAATGGACCCACAGTACCGAAGATCGGTCTCGAGAAGATATACCACCATACAGCTACACTCAGGAATGCAGCATATGTACCCTGCAACCCATTCTCTAAGCCGAACAAACCTGGCTTTTGAATCATTAATAAATTAACAGCTAGCAGTATACCACCGCCAACATATCCCATCGTATAACCCTTTGAAGAGACCATATCACGCTGATCAGGAGGCACTAGATTGGTCAACATTGAATCATAGAAGGTATTCCCTCCCGAAAACCCGATCATTCCAATGATCATAAGGAAAGATGCAAGCAGATAATCCCCCTCACCAACGAATACGAATAGAGCAGAGGCTAGAATGCCAAGTGTAGCGAATGCACGTAGGAACCGCAGCTTAGAGCCAGATAAATCCGCGATCGCACCGAGCAGCGGGGCTAAGATAGCTACTAGAATTAAGGCGATGGACTGTGTATATCCCCAGTATGAGGCAGCTAGATCTTCATTCAAATTCTTACCAGCAACGTCATAATAGAATATAGGTAATACGGCAGCTAGCATTGTAGTGGCAAAAGCAGAATTAGCCCAATCGTACATCATCCATGCGCGTACCGCTTTTCTATCCAAGATAAAACCCCTTCCAATGTAAATGTAGCATTAGAGTAGCAATGCTTACAGATTCAACGAAAGGGTTATGTTTTCCTCTATTAGGGTTTAGACAAATATGGGGGAGGGGAGGAATGGTCACACTTTAAAATTTGTTACACAAATGAAACATTCCTGTTATGGTATGAACATGTTCATTAGGTATGATAATAAACAAGACCCCCCTTTTAATAATATAAACATTGGACCTGCTCCCGTTGAGCAGGTCACTTTTTTTATAATGGGACCATAAACCGTTCTCTCCGACGGAACGTAGCCCATTCCTTGAATCCGATATCAATAAGTCTCTCCCGTACAAGCTCCCATTCATCACCTACGCGAGAAGGAATATGAGCATCTGAGCCAAAGGTTACTTTCACACCATAATGTAATGCTCGTACCAGAAGATCATCAGCTGGGTACCAGCCGCCACAATCCTTCGTACTACCCGATGTATTAATCTCGATAGCTACATCACACTCCGCAATCACTTGTAAGGTTTTGTCTACAGCGTTAGTTGGGATATCACCGAATATCGGATAATACCCTCTCATCGCATCGACATGTCCGAGGATATCGAACATACCACTCTTAGCAGAGAGCATGATTTGCTCATAGTAGGATTCTTTAGTTTCAATCTTCTCTTGTGGATTTAGCTTCTTCCATCGATTTCGATTAAAGATACTAACACCGCCTACTGCATGGATGGAGCCTATAATATAATCGAATGGATATTGTTCATATACCCCTCTGTAAGCTTCAGCATGCTTCGGGAAGAAGTCTGATTCAACACCGAGCAGCACTTCAATCCGATCCTGATATTCCTTCTTCAAGCTTAATACTTCCTCTACATATCGGTGGAATTCGCTCTTCGCCATAGCGATTCCCGGCTGCGGTTGATCAATTGGATTACCGAAGTAAGGGGAGTGATCGGAAATCCCGATCATGGTAAGCTCCTTCTCGATGGCTGCTTCAATATAATCACGAATACTCCCAACAGCATGGCCACAACGATCGTGGTGGGTGTGAAAGTCAAACTTCATATCACTCAACCTTTCTCTTATTACCTATTATTCAGATCCCAGAAATTGTGATTCTCGCATTCCCTTTAAATCAAGAAGGAATTGCTGCATGGCCGTATTGAGGTATCGACCTGATTTATAAATGACACCAACTGGATGGCTAATCTCTAGCTCTGGAACTTGAATCATCTTTAATGAGCCTCGCTGCAGCTCTTCTGTTATAGATAGCTTTGAGACAATAGCCGCTCCAAGATTTAATTCAACCATCCGTTTAACCTCTTCACTGCTCGATAGCTCCATCACAATCTGTGGCACGATACCTAGCTTAGCGAATATCTGATCCACAAAACGTCGTCCTGCCGTTTCTGGCGTCAACAAAATCAAGGGAATGTTCCTCAAAAATTCTATTCCAGTATGTGATAAATGTGCCATAGGGTGTTCTGGAGAGACTACTAATTCGAACGTATCATAGTATAGGACAGAGGTTTCAAGCATTGCTGTCTTCTCGAACAAGTAAGCAATTCCAATATCAACATTTCCATTCTCCACGCTTGTCATAATCTGTGAGGAGGACATGGAGTGGATCGTTGTCTTAATGTGTGGGTATTGATCTTGAAAGTATGACAGCACCCTAGGTAACGTCTGCATCGCAATTGAGGTTGTTGTACCTAATGTAATGTGCCCTTGTGGCGTATCATCAAGATCAGCAAGCTTCTGTCTCAAATCTTCCACTGTCCTTAGTATGCTCTTCGCATGCGCTAAGAATAATAACCCACTATCTGTCAACGTCACAGGCTGATTGCGATCAATAAGTATGGTCTTAAATTCGTCCTCTAAGCTCTTGATTTGCGCCGATACTGCTGGCTGAGTCAAATTTAACAGCTCTCCAGCTTTACGGAAGCTCATTGTCTTAGAAATTGTAATAAGTGTTTCTAATTGATTGATATTCATAAATTCCTCCTGGAACTACTTCTTCAGCAAATTGTAAATTGAGTATAATAAATTTTATCAGTATCTGTAATCTGCCAAGAAAAGTTTTATTAATAGCTTTATTATAAAACAGTCAAGGAAACTCGGCAACTTCCTTCAAGTATATGATCGTTTCATTCATTAATCTCATAGGCTTATTTGCTATTCAGAAAAGGCTGTGATTAAAGATGTTGGCGGTTGCCTAAACATGGTTTATAATTTGGTATTGAATTAATTCTATTAAGGAGGCGGCTTTGATGTATGATTTTCACCATTTACCTCATCAGAAACAACAAAGTCGATCCAAGCGAACGCTCTGGGTCACATTATTATTGACACTATTCTTTACTATCGTAGAGATTATTGGCGGTCTACTATCAAACTCGTTAGCCTTGCTATCCGACTCCGCACATATGATATCGGACGTCGTGGCGTTAGGGTTGAGTATGACAGCCATTTACCTCGCGACCCGACCAGCGAATGCACGCTATACCTATGGTTATCTTAGATTTGAGATTATTGCATCTTTCCTGAATGGTCTCGCACTAGCCTTGATTTCTATTGGGATATTTATTGAAGGAATACGTAGAGCAATTAACCCAGAGGAGATCGACCTCTCACTTATGCTCATCATTGCAAGTATTGGACTTATTGTGAATATTGTTCTGACTGTTATCTTAAGTCGAAGTATGAAGGACGAGGAAAACCTAAATATTCAGAGTGCCTTGTGGCATTTTATTGGCGATTTATTAAGCTCTATCGGGGTCATATTATCAGCCATCATTATTTACTTTACAGGATTTATCATATTCGACCCTATTATTAGTATAGTTATTGGCGGAATTATCTTCGCAGGTGGAGCCAGGATTATTCGCGAATCCTACCTGATTCTTATGGAATCTGTTCCACACAAATTTGATCTTGACGAGGTTCGGGCGAATATCGCCGCCGTTGAAGGAGTTGAGGATGTACACGAATTACATCTATGGGCCATATCATCAGATCATTATTCGTTATCCGCGCATGTAATCATCGATGATAATATCCAGCCCTTCTGCATCATTCTGGCGATTAATGATACGTTGAAGAACAATTATGGGATTACTCATTCTACGATTCAGATGGAGAATGTCGATATTGTTCCACATGGTGAATATGGTCGTGATTTTAAGCTAAACCATACTTCTTCTTGAATCGTTCTAGAATACGAATCCATGTATTCCCGAATATAAGCATGAACACAACATTCGAGCAAGCGTGCAGCAGGTCAAAGATCACACCTGCTGCATAGATCGTTAAGATGGCCTCCCATGATATATCCGCCATTCTAGCAATAACATCAACTAAATTCATCAACCAGCCGAAGGCAATACCCGCAATCATTCCGAAAATAACCTTTCCCCACATCCTACGCATCCACCAAGTATCCTTCAATAAGCCTGCCATACAACCAATCATTCCCCAACCGAACATTTGCCAAGGTGTCCATGGTCCCTGACCGAGTAATATGTTAGAGACAATAGCCGATAACGCGCCAATCATAAAGCCACTCTGTGCACCGAACACCAATGCACTGACAATAATAATGAAGGTCATTGGAAGCACACTAGGAATAGCTGCAAAAGGCACCCGGCTCACAGCAGCAATAGCAATCAGCATGACCATCATCATCACCTCGCGTGACTGCATCTGCTTCGCTTCGTACTTCAAGAAGAAGGGAAGCATAGCAAGCACAACGAACACTAAGCTGAGTAACCAATACTGATGATGGGCAACAACGGATATCGAGGCAATACCGACCATGAATAGTACAATGACAATAGGTAACATATAGCGCCTAAAATTTATCTCCATAATCGAATCACATCCTCCTCTATTAATGCTTCTGGAAGATGATGACGCACCATACGATTTATCGATGTTGTATAGAAGTAATTCTGACTGAAAAATTCAGACGGTGTACCACTCGAAGCTACTTCACCATCGAACAGCAGAGTACATCGTGTAGCAGTAGCTGCAGCAAACTCAACGTCGTGAGTGACCATCAACAGCGTTAATCCCTCTTGATGCAAAGCCCTCAGCATCATCACCAATTGACGCTTGGAGTCTGGATCTAACCCCTTCGTAGGCTCATCCAAGAGCAGTATTCTTGGCTGACCAAGAAGCACACAGCCGAGCGCTAGCTTCTGCTGTTCCCCGCCACTCAAGTCATGAGGATGACGCTTCAGCAGGCTTTCCAACATGAGCTTTGAAATCATCTGCCGCACCAGCTGAGTAGCATCCGATCCTTCTACTCGTTGTGCAGACAACATTAGCTCCTCTTGAACCGTATCACACACGAAGTAGCTCATCGGATTCTGCGGTAAGAGTCCAATTGTACGGTACAGCTGTTTACTAGACATACGCTTAAGCTCATTACCATTTATCCAGATTTGACCCTTCAGGGGTTTATGCAATCCGGCCGCCATATGTAATAGTGTCGACTTGCCTGATGCATTCCCTCCTAACAGTGCTAACCATTCATTACACTTCACCTCAAGGGAAAGGCGATTTAATACAAGCGGCTCTTCAGCAGCATAACGAAAGGTCACTTCATCCATACGTATTAAGGACTGTTGATTATCTTCGAATGGAGCTAGCGATTTAGGATCTCTCAGCTTGCTCTTGTCACTCGTTGGTGCAATCATCTGGTCGGAATGATGACTCATCCACGGGTCAAACCAAGAGCGACCTTCCTTTACATTCAAGGGAACAATCTTCTTCACGATCGGCTCTTCTAGTGCAAAAAACAGCTTGGCTGGTGCAGGCAAATAGGCTTGATAGTGCTTCCGCGGCTCATGCATCATAAACATCGCAGCAGCTGTTGGATTCCCATCGAATATAATCGTGCCTTCACTCATCATCAATACACGATCAACGATCGGTAAAGCATCATCCAATCTGTGCTCACTCATAATTACAGTCATACCTAGCTCCTGATTTAGGCGTCGAATGGTCTCCATGAACTGCTTCGCCGCAATAGGATCGAGCTGTGCAGTAGGCTCATCTAGCAATAACACCTTCGGCTGTAGAACAAGGACGGAAGCCAAATTTAGTAATTGCTTCTGCCCTCCTGACAGTCCGTCAGTCTGCTGATCCATCCAAGATTCCATGTCAAAATAATGCGCCATCTCCGCCATCCGTGAACGAATCGTAGGCGTATCAAAGCCTAGGTTCTCCAGTCCGAACACAAGCTCCTGGCGAACATTCTCCATGACAATTTGACTATCTGGATGCTGCATAACCATACCGATATCCCCAGGTGGAATTCTCGTGGTTTGGATATCCGTGTACATCTCTATGCCTTTATATAGTACCTGTCCCTTCCTCACTCCCACTGGCACGAGCTCGGGCTTCATGTGACGGAGCAGCGTTGTTTTGCCACAGCCAGTCGATCCGCATATCAATACAAAGCTACCTTCGGCGACCTCCAAGGAAATACCATGAATCGCATGGGTGTCTGCATCCGGGAATGCAAAGTATAAATCTCTTACCTCTAGCTTCTCCATCGGAGCTTCTCCCTTCCCTCAATGATGAGCGGGATTATCAAATAACTAATAAAAATGAACAGCTGCACCCATTCAAGCCCATTATCCATCATACGATCATCTAAGGAAGGGTATATGGCCATCACACCGTATCCATTTAGCCAACCTACTAAGCATAGAAGGTTAAGTAGAATGCTCACAGCAAGTGTTGCACGGTCGCGTTGATCGAATCTATATGGATCGTATGAGGTACGAGGTCCTGTACCATAGCCCTTAGCGGCCAATGCATCCGCTGTGTGCATCGCTTCTTCAAGCGACCAAACCAAAGCAATCTGCAACAAACGTGCACCATTCTTCAAGCGTTCGGCCAAGCTTCCTTGTCTTAGGCTGATGCCTCTTGTTCGTTGAACATCAATAATAGTGGCTAGCCTTCTTCGTAGTAAGGGTACAAAGCGTACAGCCATTGCTGTCATAACAGCAATTCTAGGGGATATTCGCGAGAAAATGTAGAGGAATTTGAGCGATCCCATCAGCGCGTTATAGCTTAGGAACATCACAAGCACGCACAATACCAATAGCATCATCGTAAACCCATATATGATCGATTCCAGCACAATCGGTGTATCCTTGATATAGAATAGAATCCGATCTCCCCGATGAGAGAAGAGTGGGTTCCATATGAGGATCGTTAGAGCCATTATCACGTAAGCCCATCGCCACTCCCGAAGCTGCCTCCAGGCCCCGCTTAACCATACCTGTACGAGAAGGACAGCCAACGCAACGAATAGGAATAAGGGGTGGAGCTGTATCATACATAATAAACCTAAGCCACCATAATAACTAACAATAACAATAGGATGCATCATCTGCATCCCACCATTCATTGCACTTAATTGCCTGGTTCCTCGCTTAGCTCGATGCTGTATATCCACTCCACGACGTCTCCTTTTTCCAGCTTCACTGCACCGGCACTTTTCTCAGCCAATTGTCCATTGATCCGGAATAACCAGCCACTACCTGCACCTCGATCAAATTCATATAAATTAGCTATGCCTTCTACGTAACTCAGCATACCACTGCCTCTGGCATCTAAGGGTATCCGATTACTCTTAGCTACCCGCTTCAACACATCGAGTACATCATCGTTCTTCTGTAGCTCTATCGAGGTTGGCTCCAGAATAACCCCCTTCTTCTCATCACCAAATATAGAAATTGTTACTTCATCAATGGGTTCGCTTGGTTGTTCTGAAGCTAGCGCATTAGATGGAGATTGTTCTGCTGATGAGATTGCATTTGACTCTGTTTGCACTGTTGTTGACTTTGCTTGTAGCTCTGTTGTTGATTCAGTTTGAGATTTTACTGGATCTTCTTCTGGTTCTTCTTCTGGATCTGCTTCTGCTTCTGCTTCTGCTTCTGCTTCTACGGCTCTTGGTGGAACTTCTGCTGTGGTTGGTAACTGTTTCGTTGAAGAAGTTTCTTCTGTTGCTTCTGTTGCTTTACTTGATGCTGGTGCAACATCCGTTGATTTCACTTCCGCTACTAAGGCTTCTGATAGTGTATTCTCAACTTTGGATTTCTCGAGTTCTTGATTCCCACAGCTAGAGATCACGAAAACAATTAATGTAAGAAGAGTAAGTATGAATAATCTATTACTAATCCGATACATACTGAACATCCTCCTAATCATGTTAATAGTCTCTCGGCATAGGCTGGGGCAGACAGGACAAGGGTTTCCTTGAACCATCATCTTGCTTCCCTCCTACGAAATCACTGCAAAAGTACAGTGATTTTTAGGGAATTGGACACGTAATCATCACATAACTGCAATTGTGCAGGTTTTATTGCTTTTTCCGGTGATACGATCAATGACGTTGAAAAATAACTGCACTATTGCAGGAATATACTTTTCGGAATAGATCTGAAAGGAATTTACTGTACTTTTGCCGGTATTCAACACTTCCCAAATCGTAGTCATGGATAGACCATTCATTACTTCACTTCGAATGCCGAAAGGCTATTCATCTGATATATGCTGTACATAGCCGACTTGCGTAATAAGTAGCGCTGCAATACAGCGAATTTCCCTCTTACTTCTCGTGAATTCGCACTGCAACTGCAGCGGCCATCTCACGAGTTACTGGAGCAAGCGGCATAAACCTGCCATCACTTCCGTAGAGGATACCGTAGTCTGCAACTGCAGATATATAGGGTAATGAAGCTGCCCTAGCACCGCTTAAATCGGAGAAATGGGCAACTGCAGTGGTGCTATCTGCTGAAAGCTTTAATGCCTTAGCCGTCATAACAGCCATATCCTCACGAGTAATCGCATGATCTGGTTGGAAATTAAACACTGTTTTATCGATAATACCTAACTTCTGCGCCGTAGCAATTGATCCAGCATACCAAGCTGAAGCGGCAACATCATGATAAGTGCTTCTCACATTCACAAGTGGCTGCTCCCCAACAAGTCTAAGCAGAAGAGAAACATATTCAGCACGTGTGATACTCCTCTGTGCATCGAAGATAATTGTACTTGTACTTACACCATACATATAGCCGTACATCATCACCTTCTGCACATCTGATGTAGCCCATGCTGATACTTGCTGTTTATCACCTAGAACATACATAAACGATGTTGCCTTTACAACGCTTGGTGCATCTTCTTCACGATTTCCAGTAACGCTTATCGTATGCTTACCGATCGGAAGACCCGTGGAGAAAACTGCAACACCACTACTATCCGTAATTGCCTTTAAGCGACCAACCGCAACCTCAACTCCAACAGCGGGTGATATGACTTGCTTGCTGTTGTCCCAATCCCATGCTGCTTTCTTCACGAGAATGGAGAACGGCTCGTTCATATTAGGCAAAGCTGGCTGTAATTCTATAGATTGTACTGGATCTGTTGCATAATTCGTATAATAGACAACAACGTGATCCCCAGCTTCTAATGGGAACGCTGCGATTCCAACTACAGGAAATATCCATTCACCATCACGCTTCACTAAGTAACCCCAGCCATCATATCCTCCTAAGGTGCCTTCAGCCAATGCATCGATTTCTGCTACATACTCCCCAAGTGAAAGCTCCTTGACTTGGTACTGAATATTGTTCGCAGTAAGTAACTGCTCTAAGCCTTCTAAGGCGTGCTCTGCCTTCACAGAGCCCTCTGCAATTGTATGATCCAAGCCTTCAACCGCATAAGTTGCAGCAACCTTCTTCGACGCTATGACTAAACGCTCGGAATACCGAACAACGGTCGGTGCTAGAGTTGAACTATAACCAGTCACAACGATCTCGAAATCACCTGCAATAGATCCCTCTTTATATTGAGCAACTCCCAATCCATCCGTTACCATACGCTTATCGCCTATCTGCACACTTACTCCAGCTGCTGGTGTTACTAGTACAGTATTGTCATCCCAATTCCAATTGGATTGCTTTACAGTAACAGTAAATGGTTGACCCTCGATCGGTTTTGTTGGCTCAACCGTCACCTGATCGACCATTTGGGTAGAAAAATCCGTATAATACACAACTATAACATCGCCTTGCTTCAGCTCGTAGTCGGCCATCCCCACTGCAGGAAACTGCCAGCTCCCGTCACGCTGAACATTAAAGCTCCATCCGCCATCGCCGTCATATATACCTTCGGATATATCCCCTATTGCATTTACATACTTACCGAATGAAAGCTCTTTGATGCCTAGCTCAATATTCTTATCAGATGCAAGAGTAATTAAAGCATCAAGCGCTTTACTTCCTGAAGCTGAGCCTACAGCAAGATTACCATTTGGCCCTTCGATATGGATATCGACTAAAGGCTGTATTTGAGCGGATCGATAGAGAGAGAACGATTCTCCTTTAATGAAAGAATCATAGGCCAACAGAGCTAATAACGCTTGTTCCGTCGCCATTCCATTCGTATCAAAACCACTCATGTGAGCAAAGCCACCATCAGCTTGACGGAATGACAAGAGATGACCAATGGCTTGTGCACCTGATTTATTGAACGTATCGACATCTAAGCCAAGAGCGCTTAATGCAATGATAACCTGCGCAACACTCTCGCTATTATCTCCACTATCATTAAATCCTCCATTGTCTAGCTGAACGCTCGACAACCATTCAACAGCTCTATCCACACTGGACTGGACATCAGCATGATGAGTGAATCCCGATAATGCGGTTACTGCCATAGCAGTGATGTCTACCGTACTTTTTCCTCCAGCCACCAGCGACCAGCCACCATCAGCATTCTGCTGATCAAGAATTACTTCAGTTAAGCTGAGTTCATTCCATTGATTGCTCGCAGGCAGATGATAGCTGCCACTGTTCAACACTAGCAATGCATAGATGGGGCCATTAATGCCCTGATTCATCATCCTCGTATGGTTGAATACACTCGCAATTAAATTATATCCTTCATAGGCTTGAGGGTCGTAGCCCCTAGCACCAAGTGCGATTACATATCGCTCTAAGTCCGTTACCTTAGAGAAGCTTCCCTTATTCTCCTCTACTACTGCCTTCGAAGCCACTGTGTAGCTTTCTGGAACCATATGTCCTGCCTTTACTAGCGCAAGCGCTGCCCAATCGGACAAGTTATCCAAGCTAGCCAATTGCTCTGCGGCACCATGAATCGCTTCCCTAATTTGTGCTTGCACATCACTAGAAACCGGGTCACTCTCAGCTGAACCAACGCCTACAAGCATTTGACTAAATAATAATAGTATGGCTAGCAAAAAGCTTATCTTCCTGTTTAGTTTACCTTTTTTTGATTCCTGATTCTCTAGCACAAGCATTTCTCCTCCCATAATAAAAAAAACACTCCCCGTCTAGGAGAATGCTTAGGATGATGAAGTTAAACGAATCATAGAAGTGGTCATAATAATGAATGAGCCGATAGTCTATGTAATAAGATTCGTCTAACACCTCCCTATTCCTCGTAGGTTTGTTACGGTGTCGACAGAGCAGGCAGGTCTCCTGACTATGGTTCTTCGCTTACCCTCACCTTCCCATCCATTATAGACAGTGGTTTACACTTGGGTATGCTCCCCATTCACAGTGGCGGGACCGTGTCGGTATTGCACCGAACTTCCCTATTAAGCCGACGAGGTCGGCACCTTACTCTCAACTAAGGGTGTGCAAGTTTGTCCTCGCGCATCCTCATATTCAATTGATACTATCAAAAATATTATCACGTATATCTCCATCATGTCTACTTATATTACTGATTGACGCCCTCCCTCTAGATAATGTTACAATACGAGCAGTACTTAAATATTACATTTACTGAAAATTATGATCGGGGTGGACTATGTTAACTTTCTACAAAAGATATTGGAGAACTGCATTCGATATTGGTCTTATAGTTCTGACCGTGTTCCTCATCATGTGGACCTTCAGCTTCCTCTACAGAATCGCCACACCAATATTCCTTGCATTCGTTATTTACTGGATGATTGAACCCTTTGCCCGTTTCCTTCATAAACGCAAGATAAAGAAATCGATAGCAACCGCCATCTCCATGCTTCTGTTCATTGTGGTGGTCTTGAGTATCATTGCAGGAGCTACACTCATCTTCGTATCTCAAATCACAAATTTAATAGATAAGCTACCTGATTATACCAAGATTGTACAAGCTCAGCTTGTCGTACAAATCGATTACTTGACTGGCAAATTTGATGCACTGCCTGATGATTTATCAGCCAAAGTTACGGAGATCGGCGGTACAATCGCAAATAGAACAGCCTCCGTCATCAGCTGGCTACTTTCCTATCTGCTCACGATGCTCAGTTCATTCTCTACCTTTATCATCAATTTTATCGCTGCTATCATTCTGGCCTATTTTCTGAGTGTTGAGATTGAATCTTGGAAGAGAATGGCGAAAGAGAATACACCCAATACGTTCAAAAAAGCAGGTGCCTTCCTCCGGGATAATGTAATATCAGGAATTTCAGGCTATCTGAAAGCGCAGCTAAAGCTAATTACATTGACCTTTGTTCTGGTATTCGTAGCACTTCTAGCACTTGGAGTGAACAATGCGTTCTCGATTTCACTGCTAGCTGCGGTTGTTGATGTAATCCCTTTATTAGGCGTGACAGCTGTTTTCATCCCTTGGATTGTCTACCTTTTTATCGTTGGTCAAACCACGCTGGCTATCTGGCTCATTGCTGTGCTACTCGTTGTCTTGCTAGTAAGACAAATTCTTGAACCTAAGCTCGTTGGAGATTCACTTGGTGTATCAGCATTTACAATGCTTTCCTTCATGATTGTGTCACTATCCTTATTCGGTGTTGCCGGATTGATTCTATCTCCAATTCTGATTATTCTCATCAAATCACTAAACGATCAAGGTTATCTCAAGCGCTGGATCCGCAAGCCACAAGAGGAATATGAAATAATGGATGCTCCGAAGTGAGATAATATTGATGAATAACCGCTCCATTCAATTAAGTCAAGGTATGGCTATGTATATTGGGGCCGTCTTAGGCTCACGTGATGTGATGTATCGACTGACATGCTGTCAAGATAGCCTCTCTGCATATAATGAGGTTGGCTGATCGATGAGTTGAAGTTATTTTATTAAGGAATATCTAAAATAGTGCGTATATGCAACTAAATTGAGTCGCGGTTAGGAATTTGCGAAAATAGTAACCATATGCACTTATTCGAAGAAAAAATCTTAAAAAGGTTGTCACAACTTAGATTAATTGTAGTTTCGCAACTATTTCTCATTTGAATGAGATCATTCCTGCATTTAGTTGTAATTACGACACTAAATTCCGCTTAGATCTATTGCGGGACTTAGATATCATTGGGCGAATGCCGGGAGGCTATTTAAACTTTTAGGAGGATTCCCATGTGTGGACGATTTTCGTTGAGGGTTGAGATGGATGAGCTGCTCAGCTATTACGGTTTGATCCAAAGTACCTACACATATTCACCTCGATACAACATAGCACCGGGTCAATCGATTACTGCGGTTCTTGATTCAAATGGACAACGAAGAATAGGCCCGCTGCGTTGGGGACTCGTGCCCTCCTGGGCCTCAGATGAGAAAATTGGCAATAAGATGATCAATGCAAGAGCAGAGACCCTATCTGAAAAACCCGCTTTCCGGCAATCGTTCGCTCGAAGAAGATGTATAATTCCAGCCGATGGGTACTATGATTGGAAGAAGGACTCGAAACAGCCTTTTCGGATCACACGAAATGACCAATCCATATTCTCCTTAGCTGCACTTTATGATTCGTGGATATCCGCTGATGGTAATAAGCTATATACGTGTACAATCATCACCGTTGAGTCGAATGATCTATTATTGCCTATTCACGATCGGATGCCAGTCATCCTGCCGCTGAAGCATCATGATATCTGGCTGGATCGAGGCATAACCGATATCACCTTGCTGCAGCCACTATTAATTCCACTCCCTAGTGAACAGATGACTGCTTATCCTGTTTCACCTATAGTTGGTAATGTGAAGAATGATATCCCTGCTTGCATAGAACCGTTATAATAAAAGCAACGCTCACGCACCCCTCAAAAACTTTTAGGAGGATTACAATATGACAAACCATTTATCAACACCAACAGCTGAGAATATTGAGATTATGATTGAGGATATCACGAAGAGACTGAAGATGGCGGCGGTTGCTGCATTACGCCCTGAGTCATTTGATATTTCTCAATATGAAGACATCAAAGACATTTATGATTTAGTTCGCAGTAAGAATCATTACAGCATTAATGAGATGGAAGCCATCGTAACCGAATTGGGCAGACTTCGAAAAGCATAGAAAACTATCTGTGACTAGCTCCGCTTATTAAGCGTAATGAGAAAATTATACTTACCAACATGAATAAACTCATCGGTTATGATATCGAAGAGTATATCCCTATGACGCTTTGAGGTAAGCTCGGCCCTGATCATACGGTACTTCTTCACAGCAGCCATCTCTCCGAAGAGTGCTTGTCGTAAATTAGCCATATATGATAATGGTTGTTCTTCTGGAGATGTCGCGTTTTGAGCGCTTATTTCTTTTCCCGATAATTCACGATAGATGAGACGGAACTGAGCAAAATGAGCGAGTTCATCGTCACGAATAACAGCTATAATATCCTTCTCCGTTTTTGTTGGAGCCAGATCTATGAGCTGTTGATAGAAGATTCGATCATTCTTCTCTCCAGCTACGGCTTCTTCAAGCAATTTAAGTACGGCTTGAGGTGCAGTAGGACCCTCAATAGGCTTCTTCATCATGGGCTGTTCATATGCCATAGGCTGATACATCGGTTGATTCGCAATTGGCATGTGATAATTAGGTTGGTTTGCCATAGTATAGGGACCTCGATTTACTCCCCCTGCTCCACCATTACATCCGCATCCACAGCCTCCACCTGTTCCACTTCTCCTTGGTTGATACCCCTCATATGGATAATAATTCACTTAATCTCCTCCTAAACTCCTATGCTCGAGTGAGAACACTGTAAAATTCTCAACCGACAATTTATTGTATGAGGAAAATCGTATTAGGTGATTGCCTTATCCATCAGCATCCACTAATCGCCAGATGAGTACTTCAATTCGTTTGGCATAATGAAGAAGAGGTTCCCCCATGTGTTGATGGATTCCGGTAGCAGTAATCATTGTGTTGGTTGAGATCTGAGCTGCTGCATCCTGCAGCAGCCATTGTTCATGGTGGATGTCGCCTCGTTTTACGATGCCAGAGCGATTCATTGTGTAAAGACAATATCTCTCTGTTAACCAATGCACAAGAGATCCCTTCTCCGCGTAATACGGAGTGGATATGGGATGATAATCTGCAAGGAATTTCGCTGGATTAGCCCTACGATCCTGCCTGCTGTTATAGTAATGAATGTTCTGATCTTTAGATTCAATCAGCTCGATATGTGCATACTGATAAGGTAGATGAAAAATTAACCGAGCTACTTCAACAGCAAGTCGATGAGCTGCATCCAGACTGAAAAAGTAAACACCAGCTTTATTTCCAACCTTTACATATGTCCTCACGTTAAGCTCATGGAATGCTGAGGTATAAGGTATTCTAGGCAAGCCTCGTAAGCGTATATTGTCCATAGTGAAAGGAACTACACCAATCCAAGCTTGATTGTTGTATGTATCTAATTCCAGCTTATCGGGTAGAAATGGTTTTAATAGCTCAGGAGGAACAGGCCAATGTGCAAATAAAAGCTCATTCCACGTTTGAGTCATACTCCAGGGTCTGCTTGGTAGAGGCCATGGTCGATGCTGATTGTTCGATAATAGACGATTTGCCATCTTCATTGTGCCACCCCTAGTTAAATTTGTGTTAAGCTAAAGACATCTACTCTAACAACGGAGGTTACTATGAATCCCATCGCATACTTTCTTAAATTGCTTGCTATTATATTCGGTACACTCTTCGCCTTACGCTTCCTTTTTGTTCTAGTTAACCGTCTCCCAGGTGTCGTCTTGGCACTATCTCTTATCGCCATTATGGTTTTCTCATTTGCCTATTACAAAGGTGGATTTCGCGCAATTGGCATACATTCCCGCAAAGCCTCGGCGATTTTGGTCATTGCGTCTATACTACTTCTTATTATTTCGACAGGTATCCTAATGAATATTGACAATTAGCCCAATCCAAGTATAGGCGATTGCATAGGATAAAGTAGAAGAGGCCCACGCCCACTTCATCATATATCCGGAGGTGCAATTCAGATGAATCCATCCATAACCAATCAGCCCATATACCAAGCTGATCAGGCAATGCTGCAATCCCTTCATCATTGCCGAGAGCGAGTTCATAGTGTCTGTAAACAACACATGCATAAATGTGTACGTATCCAAACAACAACAGGTGAGATGTATGAAGGAGCAATTGTTGGTGTTGATGATCATTATGTGTATATAGATGGCTCACAGACGCCTATGGGGATGCGCGCTTACTTTCCTACGCCGTATTATCCTGGTCCTGTCGTTCAACCCTACAACCCTTATTATTCTTCAACGGTTCTGCCATTAGTACTGTTTAATTTGTTAGCTATCTCCCTAATTTAGCATACTTAACTGAAGAGTCCAATTCTCAGAAGAGCTTCGGACTCTTTTATTATGACCTAAGTTCAATATCGTTATCTGCGTCTTGCTACGTATGCTGCATAACGGAGTGGGTTTTCATAGGTTCGGTAGAAAGTCCGCATTAATCCCGCTTTAGCGAAGCTGTAGCGTTGGTCTCGGCAATTCATCTCAATGAAATAGGGTTCACCCTCCCTATTCAGACCAACATCTAGACCGATATCAGCTAGTCGATATAATTTCCTACCAAGGTAATTTGCGATTTCCAGAGAAACCCCAGCAACCCTCGCTTGTGTTGCTTGCACAGGTAAGCGACTATGTCTGAATAGCTGCTCACAACTCTTGACCGTCCCACCCTTAGCCACATTCGTGACATGACTACCTTTCCTTGCTACTTTTCCAACCATTCCTGTTATTTGCCACTTTCCATCCTGACCTCTCTGTACAGATACACGAATATCGTAAGGTCGTCCTTGGTAAGAGGCGAGCTCGATCCCTTTTTGAATCATATAAGGCTGATGTCCAACAATTTGCTGTACTTTATGCATAATCGCTTTCTTGCTTAAGCTCTGGGATCCCCTTGAAGTCCGAAGCGTCCATCTCCATCGTTCCCCTTTCATTCTCCGGATGCGCATAATGCCACGTCCAATAGAGCCACGCTGTGGTTTAATGAATAGGGTATCATAGATTTCCATCATCGCTCTAAGATCTCGTCTGCTGTAAGACCTTGAGGCAGGAAGATGCTGGTTTAGCCCAGAATTTTGCTGTAATAATCGATGGATACGATACTTAGAATATCGATTCTGTGAATTGAACACATAACTGATTTGATTGAGAGACCATAATCGTCTACGTTCTAGTCCTCCACTCGGAAATGCACGGTTATGAATAACCTTTGGAACCGTTTGAGTGATTCGCAAATAATGATTGCCATTATGAGATAACCCAGTAGCTTTCCGCCTGCGCAGGTGAATATCTGTAAGGGACATATACAGCAATTTAATACCTAGCCGTTGTCCTGCTTTTTTGTAGAGCCTCACCCTCTCATTGCCTGTTCTACCAGATTGTAATTTACGGTAAGCTCGATGATCTAATAATATCCCCACAGTTATCAATGTCTAACTCCTCCTCCACACCACCAATATATGTAGCTAGCCTTGAAATGTTTGGGATGTGCGAATAAGTAATAAAGGACGTAACAGCCCTTCTCCTTAATTTAGACATTATTTCTGTTTAGCCCTGAAATTTAGTTATCGATATGAATATTGTGTATGGTCATTGATCAAAAACTAAGCTTATGCTTACGAAGTAGTTTATCTGACTGCTTGCGCAGCCATCAAAAACTTTTAGAAGGAGACATGATCTTGAGGATTCTTGTTATCGCACCCGAACAGTTGCCTGTCCCAGCCATAATAGGAGGCTCTGTGGAAACCTGTATTGATCAAGTGTTCCGTCGGTTAGCCGCTCGCGGGCATCATGTCACCATCATAAGTCGAGCTCATCCTAGATTACCTCGAATAGAACTAAAACAAGGAGGTAAATTACGTCATAACCGTATTCCTGCTCATCATAAATCACAATATATTAGTCAAGCAATGCGAGTTTCAAGCTCTCAAGCATTCGATGTCATTCAGGTGGAGAATCGCCCCACCTTCATACAAACTGTACACCAACAGTTTCCCCGTACACCGATCATCCTCTCTCTGCACTCCTTGACTTTCATGTCACGACTATCCAGACGTCGAGGCAATCAAGTATTGCGATTAGTCAAAGGAGTAACAACTGTTGGCCGATTTATAACCTCATCAATGACTAGTAGGTTTCCATCATATAAGAAGAAATTCTCCACCTCACATCAGGGGGTTGACACTCGCTTATTTCGACAACGAAGTCCGCTAGCCCAGAAGCGCCTTAGACGCGCATGGTCTGTATCTGGAACTACCAATATTCTGTTCGTGGGACGTACGGTTCCACAGAAAGGCTTGCATACACTCGTTAAAGCAATGGCAAGAATACCAAAAACCAGCAAACCCTTACGACTCATAGTCGCAGGAGCCTCCTGGCCCGGCAAAAAACACCAATCACCCTATATGAATTCGATAAAACGACTCGCTCAGCAGCTCAATATCAGACTAACCTTCACTGGCTACATTCCACCTGCTCGTATTCATCAGATTTATCAGCTTGCCGATATATTCGTATGCCCTACGAAGTACCAAGAAGGGGTCCCACTCGTCAATTCAGAAGCGATGGCATCGGGAATACCCGTTGTTGCTTCGAGGCGTGGTGGTATTCCCGAGATGATCCAGCACAATCGTAATGGGTTACTCATCTCCGACTATACTAATCCTTCTGCTTTCGCGCGTGCAATCCACCGAATTCTGAGTAATCGAGCCCTAGCGAGACGATTATCAGCTAATGGACGGAAGCGTGTTGTTAAGAAGTTTAGCTGGGATGCAGCGGCAACACGACTGGAAATGCAACACGCTTCCTTACGGAAAAACCGCTAGTTCTATACTTAAAGTTGCATAATCGGTCATTCTTCCACCTTAATTACGCTAAACTATTCTATCTTCCTTCATTGCATGCTAGTATAATAAATAATTGTCATATCATCTCGAAGTCGAATAGGAGATCAACATGTCACTTACTGTACGTACGATATTCTTCACATTATTCTTTGTCATTATTACTATAATCGCACTGTCCGCTTGGTTGATCTTCCTGTACCCTACTAATGGTCAAATCATCATGCATAAACCAGAGGAAAACACTCAGACAGCTCGCTTTCAAGTTACCACAGAAAGGGACGAGCTTGAGAAGGTCATTAATAAGTATTTGCATGATCATGTCCAAGCTGAAGGCCTGTCCTACTCAGTGACACTAGATAATGATCTGCAATTCCATGGTGATGTGCGTATATTTGGACTTAGGGTTCCCGTTAGTGTTGGCTTTGACCCTATCGCTCAGTCTAATGGAGACCTTGTATTGAAGCAGCAATACTTCGAGGTTGGCGCACTTAGCTTACCTGCAAGCGTCGTACTTGAATACATTGACCGCAGTTACTCGTTCCCTGATTGGATCGTTATCCAACCCGTTAAGAAGGAAGTGTACTTATCCACTTCCACTATGAACTCAGTCAGTGGCCTTCATATTCTTGTGAACAAATTCGATCTCGATAAGGACGAGCTTCAGTTCGATTTCTACTTACCAAGTGAAGCCCCCATCGCGAAAGAATTAGAGTAACACTCTTCACTCTTCACGCTCAATGTCTAAGTTTCGCTAGTAAATAGCTGCTATCTTCATTAGCGATATGCTTCACTTGAAAGCTTGATCCAGATTGTCCATTCGAAGCAACCGTAGCGCTGATGGTTGCTAGCTCGGTCTTCCGCTGGAATGGGCTCTGCTTAAGCTCGAAGTACTGTATACGGTTCTTGGGAATATACACAATCGTTCTTGCAATAAGTCGGGATTGCATGATGAGCATGCGACTGCCATCTACCCAAGTCCAACCACTCTCCTTGTATTTGGCGAATCCCCAGGCTGCTGAGATTGGCACAAGGAGTAGCGCCATGTATCCCCATGGTGCAAAGTAACAGAAGGGTGCTGACAGAAGCAGAGCAACTAAAGTATGCATAATAACAAATTTACGCATCGAACGACGTGGCAACCGATTTAATTCATATTCCACTAGAAATTGTGGTGCCATACTAGCAATGAATGCTAATAGCTCAGATCTCTTCAGCAGTGGGAACAGTAGAGTGGATTCACCTTTACCTTTGCCATATCCCGCACTCTCAACATAAACAGCCAGCCATCCGAATGGTTGTCGTAAGGGTGATTCTACAATACGAATAGCTTGAATTCGTGCTAATGGGATTGCAACCTGTCTTCGTTCAAGCAAGCCTCGACTAATATGTAGCTTCTCTCCAGACAATCGGATGGAAAAGCCGTAATATTTTAACACGGTCCCTGCAATAGCAAGCACCCACGAGAATAATAATGCACCCACAATCGTGAAGACTATGGGCATCTCATATAACCAATCGGTCAGATAATGGAAGACATTATCGTCACCTAGGAAATTACCCACCTGTGAATAACCAGCCGCAAGGAAAGAAGCTACCACTCCAATACTGCTCGATGTGATTGCCATGATTAGAAGTCTTGGTCCTGATAAACGGTAAGACGGATTCGAGTCAACAAGCGTGGGGCGCTCTCCATCTACGTTCTGCTCCTCGGCGCAATTGTGCTGATCCGCATCTATCTCCAACAGCTGTCGGCGTATTTGTTCCGCATCTACACGACTAACGGCTGACATGATCGCCTCAGGCTTCTGCCCCCCAGCCGTCTGCACCTGCAGCTTCACAACCCCAAATAGCCGCTGAACGAGTCCTTCTACTAAATCAATTGTCTGAATGCGAGACCGGGCTATATATTGCTTTTTGCGAAAGAGAACGCCACGCTCTACCTTCAACACGCCATCCTCAACCATGAATTGATATCGCAACCAGGATAACACACCCCAGCCGATCGCCAAACCTATTACAACAGGAACGCCTATAAACAACCAGAGCAAATTTCCGAACCTTCCCTGCATCAGGCTTGAGAAAATAATGACAGCAAAAGGTAGCAATGCATCCTTCATAATCTGGATCACATTAAAGACGATCGACAATGGATGAAGCCTCTTATACTCAGACATCTTCACGACTCACCCTCGCCAGCTCAGCGATTCTTTCTCTAGCCCCATCAGCTGTATCTAGCGCTAATGCAGGGATTTCATGATTTCCTGCAGCCGTAGAGAATGTAATAGTTGCTAAGTCATATCTCCTTAATAAAGGTCCTTGCATGGTATCTACATGCTGAACACGTACCATTGGAATGATCGTTCTCGTAATAAATATGACACCATACATCAATTCGATCTCATGCTCATGGATATCATATCTCCACCGACTCCAGCGTAGCCTGGGGTATATAAGTACAAAGTAAGTGGAATATAGGACTGCAATAGCTATAGCAATAGCTGGTAGGTACCATGGCAGGTCGAATATGACAGTAAGGACTGTTAGTCCTGCAGCAATGAAGCAGCTGAATGCTGAATGAATGATACCTCCAATTTGCCAAACCTTTGTTGCACGTTCATCCAACCGCTTCGACGGTACTCTCTGCATGGTCTTTCACCTCTATGTTTTGACTTTACGAATATTTTCCATTTTAACACATTCCATGGTTTTTGTTGCAACAATACAGTCGAAATCAACGTTTGAGGATATAAGGCTATGAGAACGGGAGTGGCAAAATATGAAAAAATGGGTATTCGTAATTATTGGGATGTTTACACTAATGGCTTTGATCTTGGGCTGTAGCTCCATTGAGAACTTGGTTAATGGCAATCCACTCACCAAGGTGAAAGAGAATCTTGAGCTTGGGATGGGCAAAGCTGAGGTGAAGAAGCAATTTGGACGTGTTTATACGAGTGTGGGCAATGGGGAAGATGGAAGTGAGGTTTGGCGATTCGATTCCGTCTCCGACAAGACGTACACAGTTTCTCCTGATGTAGGAATCGACACCGGCGAGTTATTCGATCGAACAGGCTTCCAATCAGGTAAGCTTACTTCACAATTATTCGTTTATTGGAGTAAGGATCATGTTGTGACGGATGCTGTTATTTACTTCGTCTCAGATTCTGATGGTGAAATTCATGAATATCGAATGACTCAGTAATTTATTGAGGGGACGATCTGCCTTACAGTATTTATTCTGTAGCTTTAGTCAAGTTGATGGTTACCGTCGTTCCTTGATTTACCTTGCTTGAGATTGCAAAAAGCCCGTTATGGTTCTCAATGATCCTACGACTAATCATTAAACCCAATCCGGTACCGTTCACTTTAGTTGTAAAAAAAGGCTCTCCGACTCTCCTAAGTATATCTTCAGGTATACCAATACCATCATCTTCTATAGATACTTGTATGTAACCATCACGCTTTACTTGGGTGCTCACCTTAATCTCTCCACCTGTTGGCATCGCATGTATGGCATTATTAATCACGTTCATGAACACTTGCTTTAACTGACCTTCCTCACAACGAATGGGTGGTACTTCATGATATGAAGCAACAATGATTACATTGTTCAATAGTGCTTGTGTCTCAAGAATAGAGATAACGCTTTGAAGGATTTTGTTGATATTCTCATTTTTGAACTCAGCTATTTGTGGATTTGACAATGTCATAAAATCATTAACAATCATGTTAATTCGATCCAATTCAGTTATCATTATATTAAAATAATAACTATCGTCCGTGTATTTCTCCCCCAACAACTGACAAAACCCTCTGAGCGCTGTTAAGGGATTTCTAATTTCATGCGCTACTCCCGCTGCAAGTTTACCTACCGTTGCCAGCCTTTCAGACTGAATCAAAGATTCCATGATCTCTTGCATCATTTCCTTAGAATTATCAACCGATTCATTCATATTAATGATGATCGGCTCTGGTAGAAAATCAACTAGCTTATGGTAGCTTTGAGCGCTTTCAAGAATTTGTTGTTCCATTTTTTTTCTATATATATTCTCACTTTCCATCAATGGATTCTCCACTCTAATTGAGCCGGTAGCGAGTTCTCCAAGATGGATTTCCGTTCTGGATTGATGTCTTCAGAAGTTGAAGTCTTGAATACGTTATGTAATAACATGGATGATCAACCTCTCCCCTTGATATAATCGAGTAGGAGGGAGTGAT
>DFZX01000067.1 GCA_002383695.1 Caryophanales bacterium UBA4045 | reverse complement strand
ATTCCGGTCCTCGGCACCATTATTACAAAAAAGATGCGCCCTTAGCTCAGCTGGATAGAGCGTTTGACTACGAATCAAAAGGCCGGGAGTTCGAATCTCTCAGGGCGCGCCATCTTTTGTAAAATCAATGCATACTATCGTTTTAGATTCACTATAGATAAATCACACTTGCCGGTGTGGCGGAATGGCAGACGCGACGGACTCAAAATCCGTTTCTTGAGAGGGAGTGGGGGTTCGAGTCCCTTCACCGGCATCAAATAAAAGCTTGTAGAATAAATTCATTCTACAAGCTTTTTCCTATTTTACATATTTCTTTTCATTAAAAATAACGGGTTACACATTAATATATTGATGTGTAACCCGGTTTTGTTCTTATTACCATTTACATTCCATACAATCTAAATTTTATTCTCTTCTCTACCTTTGTTAAACATTCCAGCAAGGCCAAGTAAGCCTAATAATCCAAGCCAGCCCCAATCTGTTCCATCGGCTGCATCAGTAGTGGCAAGTCCTCGAACATTATCTCCATTGTAATTCCTAGCTCTTACCCCATTACGATTATCGTCATTATTACGATCCATGTCTAATATCCCAGTACCATTGTTACGGTTGTTCATGCCATAATCTAAATCATTGCCCAAACCATTGCCGAATCCATTGTTATTATTCGTTCCAGTCATGGTCCCAGTTTGGTTTGTGCCTGTGGTACCTGCTGTTGTTCCGCCGCCACCTGCAGCCAAAGCGGGAGTTACAGATGTTAGACACAACATGGATACTAATACGATCTGCATAAACTTCTTCACTAACTTTTCCTCCTCTAAATTTTATTGGCGTCCTCCTAAGGGGATAGGCAGGAGTGCAATTATTATTAGACAAAGGTGAATAGAATACACGAGGGAAAAGTTGACTGTAATTTAAAAGAGGGGTGTGAGAATAATCGGGATGTACACGAAAGGACGAAAAGATTCTGTGCTTCTTATATTGGTGTTATTCATACTGTTAACCATTATCCTGCTTATTATGTTCTAGCCGTTGATTTCTGTAGGAATGCAGATACGGCCATGAAGGAAGCACCCAGCGCCGTAGAGTGTGAGCTTAAGCTCGAAAATTGCACGATAGCTGATTGTCTCTGAATAGGAAGGGCACGCTTCTTTACAGTATCTTGCATGGATTGAGAAATCCATCGTTCTGCTAAAGTTAATCGATTACCAATGATGACTAGGTCAGGATTAAAGATATTAATAATATTAGCCACACCTATACCGAGGTAATGACCAATTTTATCAAATGCTTCTATTATAGAAACTTGACCTTCCTGTGCAGAAGTTATATAGGACTCAAGCGTCCCAGTAACTCCATTCAATTTTATGGACTTACCCATATCGGAAATTGCTTGTTCAGAAGCGTAGAGCTCCCAGCACCCACGATTACCGCAACGACATAATCGACCGTCCGCATCAATGGTCATATGCCCGGTTTCGCCAGAATAACCTGCAGTACCTCTGAAGAGCTCATTCTTTAAGATGATACCCGCTCCAATACCTATTCCAACACTAATATAGATTAAATTTGCAACCTTTTTGCCAGCTCCATATTGTAGCTCACCTATTGCACCCATATTCGCTTCGTTATCTACAAAGATAGGCATCTCAGGATAATAAACCTGTACGGCTGCTCGAAGATCTACATGGGTCCACCCCAAATTTGGTGCGAATAGAACAGTACCCTCAGAATCAACCATTCCCGGAACACCGATTCCTATTCCGACAATTCCATAATGACTCAATGGTGCTTGTGAGCTAACGATACCAATTGTACGGACAAGCAGGGGGATAATCTCATGAGAATTTAATCCAGTAATGTCCTCTTGGTGTTCACATATCATATCACCTTGCAGATTCGTGAGAATCGTTAGGATATAATTGACGCCCAAGTCGATACCGATTACATAACCTGTATCACCATTAAATTGAAGCATGACGGGCTTACGACCACCGCTTGATTCTCCCGCGCCTGTTTCGAACACAAGCTGTTGATTGATAAGTTCAAGTACGAGGCTAGAGACCGTTCCTTTATTTAATCCCGTAATTTCGGATATTCGAGCACGAGATATGGAATGATAACGTAGGATTGTATCCATAACGATGGAGGTATTGATTTCCTTAACCATGAATTGATCGCCGGTTCTCCGCATAATAGTCCCCTTATTCTTAAATAATGTCAGTAGTATAACACAAATTAACTTTGTTTAGCCACTGTACAAACTAAGGTTTATTTGATATGATATCATTAGAATTTAATAATTGGAGGGAAATCAAATGGCATTTTTTGAAAGCGTTGGTAAAATTCAATTCGAAGGTAAACAATCCAAGAATCTCCTGGCATTTAAGCATTATAATCCTGAGGAAATTGTTATGGGCCAAACGATGGAGAAGCAATTACGCTTTGGAGTATCTTATTGGCATACATTCACTGGTGGTGGAAATGATCCTTTCGGTGCAGCAACTGCACAGAGAAGCTGGGACAATCTATCTGGTATGGATCTAGCCAAAGCTCGTGTTGAAGCATCATTCGAATTTTATGATAAAATCGGAATTCCTTACTTCTGCTTCCATGACCGTGATATTGCTCCAGAAGGAAATACGCTTCAGGAGACGAATAAAAATTTAGATGTAATTGTTGATCTGATAAAAACGAATATGAAGTCGAGCGGGAAGAAGCTGTTATGGAATACGGCTAATATGTTTACAAACCCTCGCTTTGTACATGGAGCTGCAACTAGCAGCAATGCAGATGTATTCGCTTATGCTGCAGCACAGGTGAAGAAGCAATTAGAAGTAGGTAAAGAGCTAGGAGCAGAGAGCTATGTATTCTGGGGTGGTCGTGAAGGGTATGAAACCTTATTGAATACAGATCTTAAGCTTGAGCTTGATAATTTAGCTCGCTTCCTTCATATGGCTGTTGATTATGCGAATGAGATTGGCTTCCATCCACAATTCCTAATCGAGCCTAAGCCTATGGAGCCTTCGAAGCACCAATACGATTTTGATGCGGCTACAACGATTTCCTTCTTACAGACTTATGGATTAATGGATACATTCAAACTGAATTTAGAAGCGAATCACGCTACCCTTGCGGGACACTCATTCGAGCACGATCTAAGAGTAGCACGCATCAACGGAATGCTCGGATCCATCGACGCGAATCAAGGGGATATGCTATTAGGCTGGGATACAGATGAGTTCCCTGCTGATTTATACTCAACAACGCTAGCCATGTACGAGGTTCTACTAAATGGTGGACTAAGTAAAGGTGGTATTAACTTCGATGCTAAGGTTCGACGTGCTTCATTTGAAGCAGATGATCTATTCTATGCTCATATTCTAGGTATGGATAGCTTCGCTAAAGGCTTGAAGGTAGCCGCTAAGCTTATTGAGGATAAGGTATTCGAGAGCTTTATCGACCAACGTTATGTTAGCTTCACTGAAGGTATCGGTGCAGATATCCTCTCAGGAAAAGCAAATTTCAAAACGTTAGAGCAGTATGCATTACAGAACAATCCGATTGTTAACAAATCGGGCCGTCAAGAAATGCTAAAATCCATACTTAATCAGTATATTCTAGCTGAATAAGAACATCTCGTGAATAACTAACAGGTGACTATAGGAGGTGTGCTCATTGAAGTACGTGATTGGTGTGGATCTTGGTACGAGCTCAGTAAAGGTGCTTCTTGTTGATCAACAAGGCGTGGTAAAGGCTGAAGCCTCAAAGGATTACCCATTAGTCCATGAGAAGGCTGGATATAGCGAGCAGAACCCTGAGCATTGGGTTACAGGCACAATTGCAGCATTACAGCAATTAGTCATTAGCGCTGGCGTGGCCGCTGCTGATATAGAGGGTCTTAGCTTTTCAGGTCAGATGCATGGTTTAGTCTTATTAGATGATACTCGTACGGTTATTCGTCCAGCTATCCTCTGGAATGATACACGCACCACAGAACAATGCCGTCAGATTGAAGCGAAGCTAGGAGATCGACTATTAAGTATTACGCGAAATCCAGCTTTAGAGGGCTTTACACTGCCGAAGATTCTATGGGTGCAACAGCATGAGCCTGAGCTCTACAAGAAAGCTGTAGTATTCTTATTACCCAAGGATTACTTGAGATATCGTTTAACAGGACTTATTCAAATGGAGTACTCGGATGCTGCCGGAACACTGATGTTGGATATAGGTGCTAAGCAGTGGAGTAAGGAATTGTGTAACGCCGTTGGTGTAAGCACTGCATTATGTCCACCATTAGTCGAGCCTCACGCATGCGTAGGTACATTATTATCAGATATTGCAAGTCTCACGGGATTAAATGCTTCAACTAAGGTATTCGCAGGTGGAGCAGACAACGCATGTGGGGCAATAGGCGCAGGCATTCTGTCTGAAGGCGAAGCGATGTGTAGTATCGGGACCTCAGGAGTTATTCTTTCTTATGAGAATAACTTAGAGGCGGATTATAAAGGCAAGGTGCACTTCTTTAATCACGGTAAAGAGGATGGCTTTTATTCAATGGGTGTTACGTTGGGTGCTGGCTATAGCTTAAGCTGGTTTAAGGATACATTAGCTGAGGATTGCAGCTTTGAAGAGCTTCTAGCAGGTGCTGCCAAAATTGCGCCTGGAGCAGGTGGTTTATTGTTTACACCTTACCTAGTAGGCGAACGCACTCCTTATGCTGACCCTAATATTCGCGGAAGCTTTATTGGACTAGATGGTTCGCATACACGGGACAATTTAGCGCGTGCTGTTCTTGAAGGAATAACCTTCTCCCTTCAAGAATCGATCGATATATTCCGCAAAGCGAATAAGAAGATCGATTGTGTCATCTCGATTGGTGGCGGCGCGAAGAGTGAGCTATGGCTGCAGATGCAAGCAGATATCTTCAATGCTAAGGTTGTTCGACTTGAGAATGAACAGGGACCAGGTATGGGTGCGGCTATGCTGGCTGCATACGGCTGTGGATGGTTTGACTCACTCGAGCAATGCGCGAAGATATTCATTAGACGTGCAGGGGAGTTTACACCTAACCCTGAATATGTTGCCAAATATGAACAGCTTTTCGAGCTTTACAAGCAAGTCTATGTTCAAACAAGAGCATTGAACGAAGGTCTAATGCAATTCAGATAAATGATAAATCAATGCTCAGCTGCCCTTAGTAGAATCCTACTAAGGGCAGCTTATTTTTATGTGCGCCACGCATGGCG
>DFZX01000008.1 GCA_002383695.1 Caryophanales bacterium UBA4045 | reverse complement strand
ATTCGGACTTTTTCAGTGGCCTCTATATCAGGGGGGGTATTCTTTATTAGCATATGACGCTCGTAGTCATGGTGAAAGCGCTAAGGTTCCGGCACCATCTGGTATATCCATGCGTGATGATTTTCTATCAGCGCTTGATTACGCGATGGCCAGACCCGATGTCGATTCGACGCGAATTGGCGTACTTGGTCATTCGCTTGGTGCCTTTGGTAGCATTGTCGCACTTGGGCATGGAGCTGGGCACAAGCTGCGTGCCGTGGTTACGGATGCGATGCCAGCTCGTGCACATAACATGATGAAGAATGAGCTGCAGAGAAGAGGAATACCATTGTTCCCATTGGTATATCTTCTTCCATGGATATGGTTTAAGCGTAGTCATGTTACCCAAGAGGATACCCAGCTGGATGTTCCCATTAACGGCTGTAACGTTCCTGTGCTAATGACTCATTCAAGAGGAGATGGAGCTGTACCGGTAACAGAGATGGATTACGTTCGCTCCATCGTTCGCCGATCGAACGTCGAGTTTTTCTACCTCGAATGCGAAGGTCACAATACATCTGCTGATCAGCCATCCTTCTGGGAGCAGGTGCTTCCTTTTTTTCGCGAGCATCTTAAGCCTTTGGAGCAGGAATCGAGCTGTAGAGTAGAAAATCGACTTTAGAGAGCGTATTGGTTGCACGATATTATAAAACCTTATCGTTTAAGGTGAACATAATAAAAAGGTACTTGTCTAAGTTTTATATGACTTAGACAAGTACCTTTCGTATTCTAACGGGTTTAATCAGCTGGGAAAGTCCTTCACAAGCTTAACTAATCGCTATAGCTTAACCGTGCTTCCACCTAGAATCTCAATAATCTGGTCATCAACCAGAATCCATACAGAGCAAGCTGAGGGGTTATACACTCTATCACTCGCTGCTGAGAATTTAAGGTTCCGGAATGCATTCATATAATCAACAATTTCAATATTGGTTGCATACCAAATATCCTGCTGGTTTGCTATTCTCGCACTGAACTCTTCAATCAGATCCCAATTATTATCATTATCAAATTCGTAGCTATGACCCCACACATACATCATGTATAAATTTTGCTTTTTGTTTATACCCAGGAATTTGTCTGTCAGCTCGAGCAGGTTATGATTATGATGACAAGTAGCCTTCCACTCATATAAATCATCGGGTATCGCAAAATCATTGGTGCTACCGGTTATTCTGGCATACTCAATCCCGAGATGAGGTAGTAAATCTTTAATCCTCTGGTTGTAGGATCCATTAGGGTAGGATAACCCCCTCACCGTATACCCAACGATTTGCTCCAAATTGTTACGATCCTGAAATATTTCATGAACTAGCTGCTCTCGGGGACTACGCGCAATGGTGGGATGCGTTAATGTATGCGTAGACACCTCATGACCCTTATACAGTGAACCCACTTCCTCAGCTGTAAGACGATCACCGATTCCCAGCATTTCCGAGTTAATGTGAAAGGTACCCTTTAATCCATTCCTATTTAATATGTCTACGAGCCTTCTATCTGCCGACTTGCCGTCATCGTAGCTGATCGTTAGCACCTTATGCTTACCACCTGGAAAACCCATTAAAATTCTAGCCATAATTCGTCACTCCATCTCTATTATGTTATGCAAAATACTGCCAAAGAAAACCCACTCTTGCGAGTAGGTCTCTTCGTTATCAGCAGGCTAATAGTCACTTCACCTAAAAGCTGAAATATTGTTCCGCATTGTGATAGGAGATATTCTGAACCGTACTACCCAGTAGCTCCATATCATTCGGTAGCTCACCATTCTCCGTCCATTCCCCAATCATATTACAGAGGATTCTGCGGAAATATTCATGTCGTGGATAGGATAAGAAGCTACGGGAATCCGTCAGCATACCAACGAAGCGCCCAAGCAGACCAATGTCGGCTAGCATCTTCATCTGGTGGATCATACCTTCCTTCGTATCATTGTACCACCAAGCTGAACCAAACTGGATTTTCCCTGGTGCACCTCCACCTTGAAAGGCTCCTCCAATTGTTGCTAAGAGCGGATAGTCCTGTGGGTTTAAGGAATATAGAATCGTCTTCGGTAGAGCATTATCTTCTGCCATCGCACTAAGTAAATTGCGAAGCGAATGTGCTACCGGACTATCATTGATGGAATCATAACCCGTATCAGCACCAAGCTGCTTGAACATACGAGCATTATTATTACGGGATGCGTTCATATGATATTGCATTGCCCAATCTAATTCAGCATATAAACTACCAAGGAACACTAGTATCGCGGTTTTATATTGCTGCTCCTCATCCAATGTAACGGTGTCGCCCTTCAATGCTTTGGCGAAGATAGCTGCAACCTCACTCTTACTCGCTTCAGCGAATGGTACATAATCCAACGCATGGTCAGAGATTCGGCACCCTACAGCGTGGAAGAATCTTACCCTCGACTCTAGAGCAATAAGCAGCTGCTCGAAATCCGAAACGGATACCTCCGCAGCCAACTCAAGCTTCTTCACCCATGGCAGGAAAGTTTCTCTATTAATCTCCAAGAATTTATCCGGACGGAATGATGGTAAAACCGCCACATCGAAGCTATCATCTTCCTTGATCTTGATATGGTACTCCAGTGAATCCACGGGATCATCGGTTGTACCGATCACTCTAACATTCGATTTGGTAATAAGCTCGCGAGCACTAAAGCCCTCACTATTCAGCTTCGCATTGACCTTCTCCCAGATGACGGGTGCATTCTTCTCATTGAGAATTTCTTCAACATCGAAGAATCGTCTTAGCTCTAAGTGAGACCAATGATAAAGTGGATTTCCGATTAGCTGTGGTACTGTTCTCGCATAGGCGAGGAATCGATCATAGTCGCTGGCGTCTCCAGTCACATATCGCTCTTCAACACCATTCGCTCTCATCGCTCTCCACTTATAATGGTCTCCGTACAGCCAGACCTCTGTAATATTCTTGTATGACTTGTTCTCAAAGATTTCTTGAGGGCTCAGATGGCAGTGATAATCAATAATCGGCATGTCTTTGGCATAATCATGGTACAGCCTAACTGCAGTCTCATTTGAAAGCAAAAAATCATTGTCCATAAAAGGTTTCAAGATAAGCACTCCATTCTCTGATTACGGATATTTTCGGGCTGTCTTCAAGCTGTCGTCAAGCTGTCGTCATAAATTGTTCACGTGAACAATTCCTATAATACAATAGTAAGCCATTGATTCGAATAGTTCAATAGCGTATTGGAAATTCTCGTTCGTTGCGCTAGCCGTAAGCGGTGTCCATACAAGCTTTCACACGATTCCTGCCACTTTCTAGCCCCGTTAATCGATTTTTTCGACTATCTCCCACGATTCCTGCCACTTTC
>DFZX01000097.1 GCA_002383695.1 Caryophanales bacterium UBA4045 | reverse complement strand
AAGTTCCATTCCTCTAATCCCTTATAAATAAAGGAACTTGAAACAAGCTGTCTGAGCTTGGGCGAACCATCTATTCACTCGTAACGAGACAAAACGAATTAATCGACACTCTCAAAATCGACCTTAGAGCGTATCCACTCTCATAGCAGAGGTCCATTATCTGCTTTAATTACTTAGGAGTAACAAGCAAGCTACAAAAATAGACTGCCCACAAGTCATTTTGGTGACTTGATTGGCAGTCTATTTAGATGGAACAAATAATATTTTACTTAAATGCGTTACGGTGATACTTTCGACTATGTTGCGTTATAGTGATGCTTCCATCTTAGCAGCGTTACGGTGATACTTCCATAAAGATCGGCATGATCATCGGTTCGCGTTCTGTGCGCTCGAAGAAGAATGTGCTCAATTCGCTGCTAAGACGCCCCTTCCAGTCCTCGACTGTACCTTCCTTGTGCTCAATCATCCTGCTGATCGTGCGTAAGGCTAATCGTTCAGCATTCCGCATGAGCTCTCCGGAATCTCGGACGTATACGAAGCCACGGCTTACAATATTAGGTCCTGACAGAATTTGATTATTATTCTTATTGATCGTGGTTACGACAATGAGCAATCCACTCTTAGATAGCTTACTGCGCTCTCCAAGAATCGCAGCATCCACTTTACTAACTACTCGTCCCTCAACAAACACATTCCCGGAAGGAATACTTGCACCTAATCGTGCATTAGACTCTGAAAGCTCTAAGACATTACCAATATTAAGAATGAAGATATGCTCAGGTTGGACACCCAGCTGCATGGCAAGCTTCGTATGCATAACCAGCATTCGGTGCTCTCCATGAATGGGGATAAAATACTTGGGCTTCATTAAATTCAGCATAAGCTTCAGATCCTCTTGACAGCCATGGCCTGAGGCATGAATATCGAGAATGGAGCCGTGGATGACATCTGCACCCGCACGGAACAGTAGATCAATGCTTCTATACACATTAATCGCATTACCTGGTATCGGGGAAGCAGAGTAAATAATCGTATCTCCTGGATGAACCTCCACTAAGCGGTGTGAGCCGTGAGCAATCCGAGTAAGTGCCGCATTCGGCTCCCCTTGACTCCCCGTACATATAATAACAACCTTGTCCGCTGCATGCTTATTCACATCTCGGATATCAATGATCATACCATCGGGTACTCGGATGTAGCCCAGATCTTGACCGATCAAGAATACCTTCTCCATACTACGTCCGATAACGGCTATCTTACGATCACAAAGAATAGCCGCCTCAACGACCTGCTGTAAACGATGCACATTGGAAGCAAAGGTAGCGAACAGGATTCTCCCTTCACAGCGTTGGAATAGCTCTCTTATTGAATCTCCAACAATCTTCTCCGAAGGTGTAAACCCTTCCTTCTCACTATTCGTACTATCCGATAATAGGGCTAATACTCCGTTCTTACCGATCCGAGCCATCTTCGCCATGTCAGATGGTTTTCCAAAAGGGGTGAAATCGAATTTAAAGTCACCTGTCTGCACAATCACACCCTGCGGTGTTGTAATAGCTAAACCAAATGAATCGGGAATACTATGATTCGTTCTAAAGAATTCTACCGACAGATGCTCGAATTCTACAATCGTATCATCGTTAATAAGATGGAGTACTTGGTCACTAAGCAAGCCATGCTCCTCTAGCTTAGCCTTCACCAGCCCGAGCGTTAATGCAGCACCATAGAGCGGCGCTTTAATCTGCTTGAGTACATAAGGTAGTCCACCAATATGATCCTCATGACCATGAGTTAAGAATATAGCTTTAATCTTATGCTGATTTTCAATCAGGTATGTGACATCTGGAATGACCAGGTCAATTCCGAGCATCTCTTCATCGGGGAATTTCAGACCCACATCAATAACTATAATCTCATCTAGATATTCAATACAATACATATTCTTACCGATTTCATTAAGTCCACCAAGTCCAAATATGGACACAAATTGCTCCTTCAACATTGTTCATCTCCATTAAATTAATGCGTACCGATATACCATATCACTATACAAATCTTCATATAACTTCTTAAAATTCCTCAGCAAAAATAAACGTTCTGCTTCAGATTATCCATTCATGCACTCACAGCTATAGCGTTATCTAAATCCACTATTCACCCTCTCTATCCATATTCATAACCGTTTCTTTATAATTTACTTCAGCTGTCCAAGCGGCCAGATACCATCGAAGGTACCTTCCCAGATTCTAAGTGGTAACAAGCTGAATAGATTAGCTAAGTTAGTTGTTAGACCCTATTCACGTTCTTATGTGTTAAATACGTGTAATCACTATCTCACTATAATACCACGAATGTAATAAAAAACCCATTCACCACATCGAGCCTGAAAGCAGCTACAATTCAGATTGAAAGAAGGTCTCATTCTTGCTCACCCGATTCAGATCCATAAACGATTGAGAAGGTCTTGATTATTCTCGTCAAAACTCATTCTCGATTCTACAGTACGGATCATCTGAGGCTGAGTCTCCTCATTAGCCAGTTCACTACATTCATGGAAGGCATAATGTTTACAGCCTAGACATCTGTCATAGTCGAGCTTGGTTAGCGAATAATCAATGGCATCTCCTGAACGCTCGAAGAAATGCCCCTCACCAATAATATGATACAATCCCGTTCTCTTCAGAACCTCCAAAGGCTGGGGTTGAATGCCTGAGATCAGAATAATTCCACCAAACCTCGCAAAATGTTTAATCAAGCTAGCCAAGTTAGACTCGCCCGTGGTATCCATAAAAGGAACCATGCCCATCCGCAGCAATAATACGCGCGGTCTCATGTGAATGGTATCCATAATTGATTTCTCGAACATATTGGCTGCACCGAAGAACAAGAGACCTTCAATGGTATATATACTAATCTGTGGACAATCATGACCCTCGGTAACCATATGCGCACCCAATTTATCGTGTTTCACTCGTCGATCAGGTAGTACCTTTGCAATAGTCAATGCTTGGCTCATTCGTTTCATAAATAGGATAATCGCTAGGATTAATCCTACGGACACAGCTATCGTTAAAGTTGTAAATACAGTGAGTAGAAAAGTGATCACAAGTACAATGGAGTCACTCGTTCTTGTTCTCATGATATAAATAAATTCCTTCTTCTCACTCATATTCCAAGCAACGAGCATCAGGATCGGAGCCATACTCGCAAGGGGGATATGTGAGGCATACCTAGCGAATAGTACAAGAACTAGTAGAACAACTACGCCATGGATGATTCCAGAGATCGGTGAGACAGCGCCGTTCTTAATATTGGTTGCGGTCCGAGCAATTGCACCTGTCGCGGGAATACCACCGAACAATGGTGTAATGATGTTAGCAATACCTTGACCAACTAGCTCTCGGTTACTGTTATGTCTGGCACCTGTCATGCCATCCGCCACAACAGCCGACAGCAAGGATTCGATCCCACCTAACATCGCAATAATCAAGGCCGGGACGAATAAGAGCTGCAGTCGGTCCAAAGTAATCTCTGGGATATGGAAAGAAGGTAAAGTGCTTGGGATAGGTCCGAAGGTTGATCCGATGGTTGCTATATGATCCCCGAAGAATAGAGTCGCAATGACACTAGACACGAGTAGAGCAAGAATGGATCCAGGAATCCTCGGTAATATCCGTGGTGTTAATAAGATAACGACCAAGCATAGGATTGCCGTAAGAACACTATAATAATGAATCGTTGTAAAGTGAACTACGATTTCCCTCATATTGGATAAGAAGTCCTCATGCTTGACAATATCGGTTAACCCTAAGAAATTAGTGATTTGACCACTGAATATAATAACCGCGATACCTGCAGTAAATCCAATCGTCACGGGCCTCGGGATGAACTTAATCAAGGTCCCCATCTTGAATAAACCCATAAGTACAAGCATAACACCCGCCATCATACCAGCGACCAATAGATTCTCATACCCATATTCGATAACGATCGCGAACAGAATCGGAATGAATGCTCCGGTGGGACCACCTATCTGAAATTTGGAGCCACCGAATATCGAGATGAGAATACCTGCTACAATTGTCGTATACATGCCATATTCAGGCTTCACACCTGATGCTATAGCAAATGCCATTCCTAATGGAATGGCGATAATACCTACTATTAGACCGGAGATCAGATCCTTGCGAAGCGCTGCAGTATTATAGCCTTCGAATCTACCTGTCCATTTCATATGTTCTACCTTCATTTCTTCATATATTTGAATATTTGAATATATAGGCGATAATACGCCCTTTATGCTTAAGTTGTCAATCCATGATGATAGGCATATGCCTACACCATCTCCTACTCATTCTTCAGTCATATCTTTCCTATTACTCGTTTCGCATGTCCTCCAATAAGGAAATTGCATCAACTAGATGGTTATCGAATATTTGCTTAGCTACAGTTAGTAAGTCCGTGATTAATGGATCTCTTAACGAATAAATGACCGTTGTGCCTTCTTTCCTACCGTATACGACATTCTTATTACGTAATACAGACAATTGCTGTGACACAGCTGAGCCTTCCGATCCGAGTATACTTTGTAGCTCATTCACGTTCTTATCACCAGTGCTCAAGACTTCAAGAATCTGAATCCTCATTGGGTGGGCTAATGCCTTGAAGAAGTTTGCTTTAAAATGCTGGATATTCTGACTCATGTCTACTCCCCTTACTCGCATACTTCTGAATATATGAATATAGTAACATAGTTATGTCAAGCATAGATACCAAACAGGGTAGGTCAGCACGGATGGGTCAATGGTAGGTTGTTATCCGATTGGGACTCCTGTATAATTTTTATCAATATCTAAATATATGAATATATGAATGGAGATTTACCTTGCAGGTTGTCAGCAGATTAATGGTCATTGACCAAGGAATTCAATACCTCCAGGATATGGGGGCTGATCACGTTTGTAAGGTTTGCATAGCTAATGGAGGCTCGTGCTGCAGCGGCTGTCAGCATCTCACAGATGGCGTTGGCTGCCAGCTCCGCAATACAAGCTGCACAGCATGGCTGTGTGGGTTTCTTAAGTATATTTTATATGAGCTGGGACTATTGCAGGAGTGGTATGATTTCTGGGATCAGGTGCCTGGTCAGGATTTCCGTGAGGACTTTACACCAGCGTTTCTGAATATCCATAAACCATTAGTCACCTACAAGATCGAAGCACTAAGCCAAGCGCTAGCTGCTGATCTAGAGCAGCTATCTCGCACACATTTTGGCATCAATTATATTGCCCTTCGTGAGAAGATAGATAAAAACATTAACCAGGTTTACCTCCAGAAGAACCCCAAGAAACGAGTGAGATACATAAGGAAAATCCAACTATTGACCATTCATTTTCATCAGTTCAAGATTGAATTAGCCCACTTCAAGGAGCGTGCTGAGCATTAACAGCCAACAGCTACTCCGCTCCGCAAATCCCATCGAGCACTAATACCCAATCATTACCCCTACCACTTGAAGGAGGAGTGAATATAATTTCTCCTTTATTCTTACATACTGAGAGTGACCTGAATTGACCTGATCTCGGATCGTACCAAGAAGTCTTCACATCGTCACCCTCGATGGCGCCCATGGCAACCCTGACTTTCAACCCATTCGGACAATACACCATCACATAACACTTTCCACGTGTCGCCACCATGTAATTCGAGCCTGTATAATTCCCCACAATCAAGCTCTGATCTGGCACACGGTCCAGGAATGATCTGGATTCCATTAGTGCTCGTACATACTGCATCTGAGCGGCACCTGGACGCCATATCGCATCCTTCCAATGCATAATATAATAATCCTGAGTGTCCGTAGTCATTGACCAGATAGAATGGTGACCATAGGTGTGCCCGAATGCACCGGAGAATACAGCATGATAGGCAGCTTTACGAACATCGGCTTCATCATAATAGCCATTAGCTGCTTGAAATCCCCTCGGATGATCCTCATAACAAGGCTCTGCATCAAGCGTCGGCTTTATCGGAAGCTGATTATAATCCTCTGTGATACTGAGATAATTATCGCTTTCCTTGAGACCATGTCCTGATTGAAGCATATTAAAGTCAAGCCAGGACTCAGTATGAACGTAGTGGGAGGATGACTTTTCACCCACAGGATGGAAGCTTATAAGGTGGTTTCCTAAATCCCCAGCTTGCAGCCCTTCAGCCATCCCTTTGATGACAGCATAATGATCATTCGTTCTTAAGTCGCGATCACCACCAAGCACCCATATGATATTCGTTCGATCCTGATATCGTGCACCCAGCCATTGCCCATAAGCCTTGGCATTGTCATAGTCGAAGATCTCCGGTCCTTTGCCCCAAGCTAGATGATACTTGTCCCCCCAGGTTGGTAGAAAGGCGACATATAAGCCTAAACCCGCAGCAGTGTCTACGATATAATCAACATGATCCCAGTAGCTGTAGTCTCCATCGAGATCGGGAAGCGTCGGATCCATATTGCCGTTCTCATTTAATTTCAGAGGTCTTCTTCCATATGCATTATCCGTCGTCAAACCTTCCATCTCCGCTAAGCCTACCGCTTGAATGACTGTGAATTTCAGCTCAGCTCTATTCCTCAGATACAATGCTGCTTCCTCACGGTCCAGCTTATGGAACAGCTCCCACGCTGTATCACCTAACCAGAAGAAGGGAGCTCCATCCTGCTGAACAAGAAATCTGTGATTATCGCTTACTTTTAATCTTGGTAATGATTGATTCATATTCTTCCACCTCTTGGCTTAAGATTTTAGTATCAAAATCACAATGATTGTATATCATATGTATATACAATCAATATGGGGTGAGATATAATTGAATTATAAAAAGCGAAGGGACATGATTCTTATGACTACAGCAACACTGAGCAAATGGGGCAACAGTAGTGCAATACGTATACCGAATCAATTTCTAAAAAGACTAAATCTAGAAGACGGTGCTGAGCTTCAGATTATAGTTACCGAGGATAATGATATTCTTCTTCGTCCGATGGTCAAAACTCCAGAGACTAACGAAGAACTACGCGCCCATATGCAGAAGCTTCTGTCTAGAATCAAATCAGATACTGAGAGACATGAAGAAATCGATTTCGGAATTGAAGGAGACGAACTGATTTGAACATACCAACACGCGGCGATCTAATTTGGCTAGACTTTGATCCGCAAGCCGGTAGAGAACAAGCTGGTCGCCGACCTGCAATTGTATTATCCGAAAGGGATTTTAATGATTTAACAGGCTTTGCACTCGTATGTCCGATTACAAATCAGGTCAAAAACTATGCTTTTGAAGTTTCATTATCCGAGGGACTGCCATTCACTGGAGTCGTTCTAACGGATCAAATAAAAAGTTTAGATGTCAGAAAGCGTAATATCAAAATTGTTGGCAACGTTCCTATTGATTCTAGTTCAATGAAAGAAATACTCCGTAATACTCGATCTATCCTGGCTTAAGTCCCTAACCCACCATGATTACTATTGCCCCCTTATGCGAGTTCGATTTACGCAATAGATACTAATGAGAATCATTACGAGCCCTAGCATAAGTGAAATCGTGAACGGTTCATCTAGGAATACGGTACCGATAAGTATAGCCACCGCAGGAACAAGAAACGTATAAGATGCAACCTTAATAGCCTCCCCTGCAAAGATGAGCTCGAAGTACACAAGCCACCCGAGTGCAAATACGAATATCGAGATAAACAATAAACACATCACAAAGGTTAAGCTCCACTGTATATCGGACCAGCTCTCAACCCCGCTGCCTACAAAAGTTAAGACCAATCCACCGAAGATAAACTGTAATGTCACAAGCCAGATGGAGTCTACCACAGGACCTATCCTCTTCAAGTATACCGTCCCCAACGCCCAGCTGAGTGCCGACCCAAGGGCAAGTAGAATTCCTATCACGGATACATGACCCATTAATCCCGCACCACTAATGATACTAACACCGGAGAATCCAAGGATTAGTCCGACAATTTTCAGGCCATGCATAGCTTCCCCTAGCCACATCCACGCGAATATACCGACCAGCACAGGTTGAAGGAATACGATAGCCGAGAGTAACCCTGAAGGCATATAATTTAGGCCTACCGTATTCAGACCATGATATAGTGCCACGTTCAACAATGCGCAAATGAGATACACGGGCCAGGATTTTCGGAAATTCAGTCTGTCCAATCTAGTAATAGCAACGATCAGTAAGAGTAACCCGCCAATTAATGTACGAATTCCTGAGAAGAGTATCGGTGGAGAATAGGACAGCGCTATTTTTGAAGTCGGCCAATTTAACCCCCATACTGTTATTAAGAATATGATCAGTAGAATGGTTTGTATACGCGAAAATTTCCTCATGACGATACTCCTCTTATTTGCTCATACGGGCATTATACCAGTTACCTCATCTACAAGAGAAGAATACAATAATTGTACCAGCAAGTCCTTAGAATGGAGGATGGGCGCGATGGAGAGAACCTTATATTTATTCGATGCAATCGATAAATCCACTGTGAAAGCTGTTATTGAGCATATCATAAAAATAAATAAGTTTGATGATGACAATGATAAGAAGGAGAGGGATTATAAGCGACTTCCGATCGACATCATCATTAATAGCAAGGGCGGAATTGTGTACGATGGATTGGGTCTGATTAATGTGATCGATAATAGTAAGACAGCCATTCATACGCATGTGTATGGACTTGCTGCTAGCATGGGATTACTGATTGCAGTTAGTGGTCATAGGAGATTTGTCGGCAGACTAGGTACATTCATGTATCACTCAGTCTCCAATACCATTGGAGGTAAATTAGAGCATCTGAAAAACCGTCTAGATGAGGTGCAACGATTGCAGCATATTTACGATGAGTATTTATTGGCAAGAACCAAGCTGGAGAAGGCTCAGCTTATTCATGTTCAGGAGCATAGATCCGATTGGTTTATAAGTCCGGAGGAAGCTTTAGCATGGGGTATTGTGGAAGAAATCGAATGAAGCCTGGGTGAATACGGATTGAAAACACCAGATTTCCTCCAACAAACTACTAATTTATTGGAAGAAGCTGATGTTTTCATTGCGCATAATGCTACAATTAATTGATAACTACAATATTATCCACACTAGCCATATCATGTGTCCTGAAGCCGATATACCCTGAAGTAAGCTCTGAAGTAGCATTGGTCCAGTCGTTCTGTAGCACTTCATCTATATAACCCTTTATGTTATTCCCAGTCACAACAACCTTAAGCGTGTAGGCTTGATTCAGACTTACTGTAAACGCACCTGATGAAACTTTAGTCATAATCCCATTCACCTTTTTGTACAGCTCATAGTTGTCGTTATTATCATTAATCCTAAACATATAGAAATTATTGGTGTCAGTGACTCTAAAGATCAACCCGGCGCTACCCCCTGAGGTCTTTAATTTCACTGTAGCTTGGTACGTATAATCATCCCATCCCACACCGGCTGTAGCGTAAGATTCAGTGCTCCCCGAGCTGGTTCGTTCCAATACCTTTGTTCCATCTGAAACTACACTCCATGTGCCACCGCTCTTCGTCCAGCCTACAGAATCTCCGTCTTCAAAGTCGTCACTGAAAAGCAGTCCGGAAGGGGCCGGTGGTGGTGGTGGGGTTATTGAGCCATCGTATTCATGCGCGCCTATATCTGGGGTTTCATTATAAAGGGCATTTCCCCAATAATCTTTACCACCATTATTCGATATAGTCCTCCCAGCATTTATCAGTGGTGAGCTTGACTGCAGCATATATCCATCTACAGAATTCCTACCAACACTACCGCTTCCTGGACTTATTAACATGGGATCTGATATGACCTTGTGGGCATCACTAGACACTGCGGATATGGGATAATAGGAATTGTGATCAAATACAGCCCCTCCTGTTAGAGCACCTACAGACCCACTTTCCATATAGAAAATATTGTTGTACAAATAGTGGGGTGTAAGGTTAGACCCTTTTATTAGTTCCGAACCAATACCTGGTCCAACATAAATCGTATTGTTATAAAACTGGAAATTCGAGGCAACCCCTCCGACAAATTGCACAATCCTTGTTTTGTCATTCTGGCTAATATTGTACCTCGCTGTGACGTCAGGATTTGGCCCATATTGCGGTCCCATTACGAGGAGAAATCCACCTTCATTATCATGACTGTAATTATATTGTATCATGGTTCCAGAGGAGTGATAATCCGCATCAAACCCTTGTCCGTCCAATATTGTTCTTGTAAGGTAGGCCTCATTGTATTGGAATAACGTATCATCACTAAGGAATGGCCACATGCCAGCGTTATACGTATTCCTATTGCTATTCGCATCCTTGACCACATTGTATTCGACTAAGGCGCTAATACCATTCCTGATTAATATCCCGTCACCGCCAATTATATCTAACGAGTTATTCCTAATTACAATATTAGTCCATCCCTTCCATGGACCGTTACCCCCTGTAAAACCATCACGATTCATCCATTTGGAATAAGTCGCAATTCCCGTTCTAGTTACATTCTCAAGGCTACAATTTTCCACCAAAATATCATTAAACCACGTAGTCGTTACACTTCCTTGTACATCATACAAGATACCACCCGTATTCCTCACATTCTTCTGCCCAGATATGTCATGTATATTCAGATTTTCCAGATATACATGGTTTAACTGTCCAATATCCTCCGCTACAATATGGACTCCAAGCCTTGGACCCTCTGTCGCTGCATAATTCGTAATCTCAAGGTTGCTTATTTCCCAATATTGCTGGTTGTATAAGAATACAACATCGTTGACTATGCCTCCCCCATCTATAAGGGGCTTAGGACCTGACCCATACTGATCAATTCGAATGGGATTACCATGAACGCCTGATCCTAACGGGTGAAGCTGTCCGGTCCACATACCTCCTGCTTTAAACAGAATTTGATCTCCAGGTTGAAATACTGTAGTATTCACCTTGCTCAATGTCTTCCAAGCTGCACTCGTATCCAAACCATTATTCATATCGTTTCCATTAACCGAATCCATATAATAAACAGTATTTGAAGCACTAACTTGATTGGAAGTTGTTATTAACAGCGTACTGAGTATCAACAGAATGATCATAAAGACTGCCATTGATTTTTTACTAGCTTCGATTATCATTGACCTTCTCCTTCATTATCGTATTATTGAATCTTGATATTGTCGTATACTTGATTGTCTATTTCTACTTCCGTATCCCTCGACAATCTATCAATGAATAAACGATAGCTCTCGTCTACATATAAGGACTTTACATTCTCTTTAACCTCGTCATAGCTCTGATGACCCTCGTCTATTTTCTCGATACACCTAATGAGATGAATGGCATTATTCTCTTCAATCATCCCACTAACCTGTCCTACCTTGAGCTTTTTTGCTTCCTCCTTTAGTAGTTGAAACTTGTGATGATCATATCGTGCATTAGATTCCTCAAATACCAAATCGTTTAATTGGACTTCTAGTGAACCCTCCATAGTGAATGAAGTAGCTATCTCAGCAAGTGTTGCACCGTTTTCAACTTCGATTAGCCATTGTTCCATTATTCTTCGGGCAGCTGATCTCATAGACCTGTCGACATTGCCCTCTTTATCTACCCAAGATAGGGATAGCTTCTGAGCTTTAATCGTGTCCTCTCTCTTATATGTCGTTTCCTTAATAGAATCGTAGAAATCTAATAATTCCTTCTCTGAAGCTGCAAGCTCCTCTTCTCCCAATATTCCCTTTAGTTGAATAACCATATTACTGAACACATAAGAATAATATTCCTTCTCTCCGTAATGTACCGGCCCGTATATAGCCTTATTGTTGTTTACAGCCTCTGTTCTCCTTTTATTCTCTATTTCTAAATCATCTAAGAACCCTGAATAGCTTATGTCCTGAACTATTTTCTTCTGTTTAGCCAGAATCTGTTGAATTTTTATTCTCTTAACTACATCTAGCGCCTTAGCTTTAGCCATATCTGCTGGAACTTCACCTTCATAGCTACTCGTCCAGAATTTAGTGTTATGCTCAGCACCATAGGTCTGGTTGAAATAACTGTATACGTCTGATCTGGTTTCGATGACTGCTTGTTCAAACTCTCTTATTGAGATAGGTTCACGATTCACTAGAGCAACGGTCTCAGTTTTATTAATTAGAAAGAATAAAATTACAGGAAGGATTAACAGTATTGGCATCCAAATCCTGATTCGATGTACACTGCGCCATAGCTTAAGCATGCTTCAGCACCACCTAGATTCATATATTAAGCGCTTACAATACTAGCTGTATAAGAGTAGTAAGAGCTCCCCTAATCCTATAGGATTGGGGAAGTTTTCACATATCTCCTTGTGAGACAATAGCCATTCCACCCAGATAACCTTTGCTCAATTATCCTTACCCCTTAACTCCACCTGCTACAATTCCTTCTATAAAGTAACGTTGTAAGAAGGAGAAGAGAATGACAGTTGGAATAATCGCGATCGATGCTCCAGCCATCTGTAGGGCATAATCCGCTCCCGCTTCCCCTTGAAAATATTGTAATCCAACGGTCAAGAGCTGTATCTTAATATCATTAATAAATACAAATGGAGAAATATAGTCATTCCATATCCAGATGAATGTAAATAATACCATGGTTACAATTGCCGGCTTCGCAAGTGGGAGGATGATTTTATAGTAAATTTTAAAGTGAGAGCAGCCATCAATAATGCCAGCCTCAGAAATTTCCTTGGGAATCCCCATAAAAAACTGACGTAACAAGAACAGGAAGAATACGTCGAAAATGGCTGGCAATATAAGCGCCCAATGAGTATCAATTAAATGCATATAATTGTAAAGCAAGTATCTGGCTACAATGGTCGTATCCGGCGGTATCATCATCTTAGCGATCATAATTAAGAACAGCACTTCTTTGAAGCGAAACTGCAATCGTGCGAATGCATAAGCGGCCAAGGTTACGAATAAACCTCTCAGTAACACAGTTGCCAGTACTACAATAAAAGAGTTCATATACCAAATAAAATAGTACTTGTGCCGAAACACATCTATATAGTTATTCCAGTTAAGCTGATCTGGGATAATATTAAGCGGCTCTAGAAACATCTGCTCCGTTGTTTTTAACGCACCGGATATCATGAACACGAATGGAGTAATCATGACGAGACCAATAAAGAGCATCAATACTGAATAGATAAGGGTAGCTGGCTTTACTGCATACAGCCTTGATTTTAATAATGCACCCATTTTTTCTGCACCCCCCATTGGAATAACGTGATGCCCAGGATGAACAGAAACAACAGTATCGCTTGAGCAGATGCATAGCTAAAGTGATTGTATACGAATGCTTCCTCATAAATGTTTAAGGAGATAACCCTTGAAGAAGTTCCAGGACCTCCGTTCGTCAAGTTCTTGAAGATCGCATAGTTTTGGAATGAACCGATAATGCCGGTTACAACTAGGAAAAATGTCGTGGGCGAGATCATAGGAAGCATCACTAGCCTTAGCTTCTTCCAATGCGATGCTCCGTCAATATCTGCCGCTTCATAAAGCTCAGCAGGAACGGCTTGCAACGCCCCCAGAAACGTAATGGTTGGGAACGCAAGCGTATGCCATACTTGAATCAGTGCAACGGTTGGTAGAGCTGAATCGATGCCACCAAGCCACAATGGAGGCTCTTCCACCCCCGCAGCTTTCAATATCGTATTCACAATCCCGTCAAATGGGTTTAGTAATATGGAGAACACGATGGTGACGGCCACAATGTTCGTTACATAAGGCATCATGATCAATGTTCGAGAGAAGGTCTTCATATAAAACTTCTTATTAAACAAGACCGCTAGTAGCAATGCAAGAATAATCTGTACAGGAACAAAAATTGCAGTGAACAAAAAGCTTTTGACATAGGCACTTAATGCAATTACATCATTGAATATGCGACTATAATTGTCCAATCCGACAAATTGTAAATTTTTCAGTTCACGGAAGGAGTTGTAATCAAGAAAACTGATAACCAACGCATAGAAGGTCGGGAACATGTAAAAAAGCAGGAATCCTATAATAAAAGGAGCAACGAACCAGAAGGCGGTTCTCTCTTCTTTCCTCCATACAAATCTGTTTATAGAACGATATTTGGTACGAATGAAAGGCTTCGCTATTTTCTGCTCTAACATCTGTGCTCTACCCCTTTGGAATCATGGTTTATTAGACAGAGTAGTAACCACTCGGGCTTCTACCCTGTCTACTAATCCAAATTAATTTTTCGCTTCGTTCTTGATGGCTTCATCCATTCTTTTCTTAATCGCAGTAACCGTTTCATCCAACGATTTTTGTCCTACCAAATACAGCTCACCCTCTTGCAGAATAATATTGCCATATTCCGTCATAGCTGGACCGATTAGCTTCTCTTGAGCAAATCCTAAACCGTTGTCGTAGAACGCCGTTCTCAAATCGTCTGCCGTCACACTACCAGCAGAAAGCTCAGCGATACTAGTCAAATAACCATTTAGCTCCTCCGGACTCAAATCCTTTCTTGACGGGAGCTCACCCCTTGCCTTAGCTTGATTCTCAGCGAAGAACTTGGTGAATTCAAACGCCATCTCTGGGTTTTTGGAGTTTTTACTAATACCAATTGCTGCTGTGACTCCAACTGTGTTATTCCCTTTGCCATCGTCTGGTGTTGGCAGCTGTGTGACGCCCCATTTCCAATCTCGTGGATACTTCTCCGTATTGTTCAGAATGCCGGTAAAGAAACTTCCGCCAAGCAGCATGGCGTATTTCCCATCTAAAAATCCAGTATTCGGTAGCTTCTTCGTTTTCCATTCCAACCAACTCGGCTGGATCTTATGAACATTCCCAAAATCGCCGTATAGCTTCAACGCTTCCTTAAATTCCGGTGCGTCGAAATTTGAAGTGCCGTCTTCCTTATAGCCGGATACATTTTTCTGTCTAGCAGAGAGGTACATGTATGCATCAAAGGTTAGCATATAAGAGCCCATTATTCCCTTCTCAGGGTTCGTTAGCTTCTTCGCTGTTTCAACGTATTCACTCCACGTCCAATTGCCGCTCGGGTAGGGTACCTTTGCATCGTCAAATAACTTTTGATTGTAGAATACTGCCCATACAGAGGAATTAACAGGTAAGAAATACACCTCATCCTCATATCGAACCACATTATCTCCGAACACTTTGCTAATATCATAATTCGATTTTGTTGCCAGCTCATTCATCGGATATAGAAAACCCTGTGAAGCATATTTGTCTTGAATAAGTGGATTGCTGAGCATGATAAGATCGGTTGAATCTCCAGAAACAAGAGCAATATCTACCTTTTTCTGCATCTCTACGGCATCACCGGGAATGACAGACAGCTCCACCTTTGTACCTGTGCTAGCTTCGAAATCCTTAAGCAGCTTGCCATAAACCGACTCGGATCCCCAGTCCTTCTCCACTACCGTAGAGTTCACAAACAGCTTTAACGTTACTGGCTCCTTAGTTTCCTCTTTAACTGGAGTTGCAGCTTCTTTTATCGGAGCTGAATTGCTGTCCGATTGCTCAGAGTTTCCACTATTTCCACAACCTGCAAGCAAACTCAATACAAGAATCGTAATCAGAAACAGTAATACCCCTTTTTTCTTCTGGTACATTGTATAACTCCTCCATCAAGTTCGAATGTGTTTCTATTAACGATTTTACGCCATACATCACTAGAAAATAGGGGGAGAATCTTAAGAATTGTCCATATTTCTTTGTTAAATGAAAGCCTTTACACATCTGAACCCTTGCTATATGATGTGGTACATGGGAGGGATCACAATGAATAAGGAGCCTTATAAATTAATTATTGTAGATGATGAACCTATTATACTAGAGGGACTCTCTTCATATAATTGGCGATCATTTAACTTTCAATTAATTGGAACAGCCTCTAATGGTGCTGTAGCACTTGAGCTCATGAAGCAACAGACCGTAGATGTAATTATAACGGATATAAAGATGCCGGTGATGGACGGAATGGAATTAAGCAAAGCAGTAAAGCAGCTACATCCGCAATGCAAAATTGTAATCATCACGGGTCACAAAGATTTTGAATATGCCAGAGGCGCTCTACAAATCGGTGTTTCTGACTATTTATTGAAGCCGATTGAGCTTACAGAATTGGATCAATTGATCATCGAGCTAAGGGTGAAATTCGATGAGGAAAGAGCCCGTTCCAAGCAAATCCTCACCTATCAGCTGCAGCTTGAAGAAAGCTTGCCAGTCGCAGGTGAAAGTTTTTTCAGATCTCTTCTAGATGGGGGAATACAAGACCCTAATGAAATCGAGGAGAAGATGACACTTCTAGAGATCAGCATGACTCACTCTTATTATTTCTGTCTGATTGTTCAAACCGAAACAAAAAAGGATGTTCCGCAGGCTGATGCTCTACAGACCATCCAAGACGTGATTATGGAAGCTTTAAATCCTACCCGTGTGCACTTCTATATCATTCAGAATAAAATGGAATTGAATGTTATCCTGAATTTCGATATGCAGGGAACACGCTCTCCCCATAAGTATATAATGGATTTAGTTGCCAAGCTTGATTCTGCCATGAAGATTTGCTTTATTTCAACCCCCTATCAATCTTATTTCATTGGAGTAGGTGAGGTATATCAGAATATTCGGTCACTGTCCCAATCGTATCAGAAGGCGGGCGAAGCAATTCAGCGTAGATTTTTCGAGGAGCAGCGCAGGATATTCTATGCATGGACAGATACTGTGGTCTTACCTGATGAGCTGCCGAGATATCCTTATGAATTGGAAGGTCAATTAATCAGTGCAGTTCTAGAAGGAGATACATTGCACTGTGCACTTCACTTCCAAAGCTTTTGGGATCATCTTAACCCATTCTTCCCAAGAATGAATCTTCCACAGGTTTATACCATTATGATCCAGCTGTTTAATATGCTCGAGAGACGATTGAATCTTCATGGGACATCTATGGAAAACCTTGTGCAGCTAACCCCTCCATTCTTTCATGCCTTTTCCAGAATGAAAACCTTATCACAATTAAGACTTGAAACAGAGTTATTGCTAACAAAAATTACAGCGCTCATCCTTGAGCAGAACGACTCGGTAAAAACATCCTCCCATTTGGCCGTCTTGCAAGCCAAGAAATTTATTGAAGCTCATTATCATGAGAAAATCACACTTCAACAAGTGGCTAATCTCATCTATCTCAATCCCAGCTACTTTAGTATTCAATTCAAGAAAGAAGTAGGAATTAACTTTATCGATTACATTAAAGAATGCCGTATGCTAAAGGCCAAAGAATATTTGCGCAGAATTGATCTGAAGGTGTATGAAATTGGGGAAATGGTAGGTTATCATAACCGAAAGTACTTTACCGATACGTTTAAAGAATATACCGGATTAACTCCTTTGGAATATCGCCATAAAATTATCAAATCATGAAGTAGGTATAGATATGGATATCAAAAAGCGGTTTTTCGGAAGCTTCTTATACAACTTCAGCATTCGAAAAAAGCTATTCATTAGCTCGATGATTTTGACAATGATATTAGCATTGACTTATTATATTCTGTCTCAACAATACGTAATGAATTTAACCATGCAAGGACAGTCTGAGTTTATGCTGAATTCCTTTGAGCAAACCGGCAAACATACGAACAATTACTTCGAGGATATCGAGAACAATGCCAATGCAATGTCTCATAGTGATCGCTTGTTAACGCTGTTGAACAAACCGTTTCAAGAACAAAATCTATTTGAGATAAATCAATTTGTTCAAGCCCTGGATCACGAAATTAATACGTATATATGGGAACAGGACTATATTGATCAAATCGTAATTTTAGGGACCAATGATCTGGCTTATGTGTATACGCTAAGCACAGCTGGCAAGTATATGGGTAATGGCTTCTCCTTCTCTGCATTCACTGAACAAACAGATCTGCTCGCACCCGAGTATCGGCAAGCATTGCCGTTTTTTTACCAGATGGACCCTGCGAATTTTGGCTCAAATTCAGCAGAATTGTCACTCAATGAGTCATTAACCAACAAGCTAGTCCTTGTCAAATCTCTCGCAAGCAATATGGATGAGATGATGGGTTTGATGATCATTACATTTAAACCCGAGGTGATCGCTGATAAAGTCGATGCAGAAGCACTGAAGGTTGGAAATGTCTATGTTGTAAGCAATCAAACAGCCATTTGGGCTAGCTCCAATCAGACGAATCCCATTCCTTCTCTTCCATCTGCACCACCGCTCGATAATGCATATACCGTCAGTTCAGCTAGTGGAACCAAGCTCGTTTATACGGAATTTACATTGCATCCTTATGACTTCAAATTAATTAGCGAGATCCCCTTGTCCTATTATTCGACTCAAACCAAGGTCCCATTTTATATTTACTTGTATGCCTTGCTAGCATTTTTGTTTGTTCTAATTGTCTCTTATGTATTCTCTAACCGAATATCCAAGCCACTACATGATCTGTCCTTGCGTCTTGCTGAGAATGCCTCAGGACTGCCCCTACCTTTCAATCAGAATCCATCTATTTCATTCTTAAATATTAGGCTACGCACCAAAATCGTTACTTACTTTACCGTTACCGTCTTTGTGCCCAGTATCGCATTTGTGCTCATCCTGACATACATCTACTATTCTGATTATCAGAACAAAGTCACGCAATTTACCACAAGCACGATTCATCAGGTTAAATCTAACATAGATAATAACCTTACTAGCTATGCAGGGATAACGAAACAATGGATTCACGGCGATACCTTACAAACGATATTAAATGCCACTTTAGAACAACCGTTTACTACCATCCATTACGACACAATCGATTCCCAGTTTATTCACTTAAAGATGGCAAAAAAAGAGTTCGTATCCCTAGGTCTTTAAAATGCAGATGGAAAAAACGTCTATGCTAGTTCTTACTTTGATAATCATACGGTCCAGACCATGGAGGAAGACGTTTTTGATCGTCTTGATCACAGCATGGGTGAGTTTATATTCCTAGGAACCTATAATGATATGTACCGTAATCCGATATTAACCTTTGCCGAGAAAATTAATAGCAGTAGCAGCCATAATCTTGGACAGCCATTAGGTTATGCCATCATTAATTTTGAACAAAGCGCTCTCATGAACATATTCAGGAATATCAAGATCGAGGATTCCGGCTATTTCTTCTTGTTAGATTCAAGTGGAAAGGCATTGGAGCATGACAACAAACAATTAACCGAGGCGCTGATTAAGGATGAAAATTTAAATGAAACATTACTCAAGGACCGATCCGGTTTATTAACGAATAGCTATAATAACCAGAAGTATATGTATTTCTATAA
>DFZX01000092.1 GCA_002383695.1 Caryophanales bacterium UBA4045 | reverse complement strand
CCCGAATCGGCATAAACATGCCCCGTATGTCTTGCGTGTCCTGTTAGAAGACGATATTAAGGCGGTAGCAAGGATGTTCCATGCCTAGTTGGAGTGATATGGAGAGTTTCTTAAAATGTGATGATTGGGTTATGGTAGATTTGCTGACTATCTAGGAAGTACTTCTCTAAATATGATATCAGAAATGTATATAGAAAAATAATATGTACAATCGGACTGGAAAATATCTATTCCCAAATAATGAAAGATATTATATAATATAAACCATATTCCTGTGGTGAAGCACACCCTGATTTGACGTCTGACGTCATTTTGGGGTTTTTGTTTTGTCCTAGGAGATGAAGAGGAGGAATAATGATGACAGTTGTACGGGTTTATGATACACCTGAACAATTCGCTGAGATGATGATGAGGCAACTGAGTGAGAGTATGAATACCAAGGTCAGTCAGGATGAGAAGGAGCCACTATTGCTCGATGTTCAATTGGATCCAGTAGATCCTAGTAAAGTTGTGCAGATAAGTCTTCATAATACGTTCTTGACGTATATGAACGGAGGGGATCTGAACAGCGCTATTGATTATCTGAATAATATTGTGAGGACATCGAATAGCATGCATTCGAACACAGAGATTATGAAGCTTGATTCCGCTTATATATACCCTGCGATTCGAGATGAGCAATATGTGTTAGAGGCAGGTAGGGATGCGAAGCTAGTATCAAGCCCATTCTTGCCAGGTCTAAGAGTAATATATCTTGAGATTAAGAATGGTTGTACCAAAATGATTGGCGAGAGCTTGCTGCAGTGCAATCCGCGATTCACGGAAGATAAGGTGAAGAGGCTTGCGTATGTGAATCTGAAGGCTTCAGGCTGGTATTCGGCGAACCTTAACTTAACCAGCCCATTGCGATCCTCATGCACAATGGATATATATACAGACCCGCCTCACCCCATTGACTGCCAATTCTCGTTCCAGGAACTTGCATCTCAACATATGCCGAATCAATATGTGATTGCTTATACGAATCGGTTATATACGATTGTTATGCGTTCAACTGAATCGATGAAGACGACAGAGCAAGCAAAGCGTCTTGTGAAGAAGTCTAGATTCGATACAATCGTAAAGCGGAGTGTCAATCTACTCCCAAACCCTGTATCGGATCAAATATATTTGGTGAGTAACGGGGAGTATAGGTTATTGTGAATAAACTGACTTGAGAGAGTAGTAGGTTACAGTTCAGCGATTCATGGTTTCTGCCTCTTGCGATATTGCAGCGGGGTGCAGCCGACCCAATGCTTGAATTGCTGGGAAAAATGAGACGCGATCGGCCACCCTACACGCACTCCGATCTCGGCTACAGGTAGTGCAGTGTCGGCTAAAATTCGGCATGCTTCCTTGATGCGACGTGCCATGAGATATTCCGTGACAGATCGTCCGGTTTCCTCCTTGAATAGGTGGGAAACGTGATACTTAGATAAGTGAAGCTCACCTGCAATACGATCGAGTGAGAAGGGCTCGGCATAATGCTGCTCCACCCATTGTAGGATCGCTTCGATATGTGTCATAGCTCGGGATGGCGGCGAATCGATCGCAATCGATAGATTGTGAGATTCCACTAGTAAGAACTGCATAATCTGCATTAATAGCCCGGCATGGAGCTCCAAATTCATGCTGGTATTATCGGTTGTGGATGCTTGAATATATCGAAGATTTGATTCGATCGGATATCGATCTTGCAGCTGAGTGAACACTTGCGTATGCAGCTTGCCATTCCATAGATAATGAAAGAACGAATTAAGCTGCTTGAAAGGCTTGATGAAAGGCTGAAGACCGATGGGGTCGAATTGCATGACAGAACGGATATAGGGGGTATCGTCGGATACCCGTGCGCGAACGTGATGTAGCTGATAAGGCTGGAACACGAATAACGCACCGGGTTCGATCCGATGCACTTGCTGGTCTAATGTAACCATGCCTTGCCCTTCGTGCACATAGAGAAATTCGATTCCCTCATGATAATGAAAGTAGCCTTGATAGCTATGATCAGCAATGCTAACTAATCGATGCTGGAATGGTTGATTGCGATAATCGAACGTCTGCAATTTTTTCATAGTATCGAGCACCCCTTGTAAACCACAATTTGACTACATTTTAGCACAAAAGAGTTTAACTATCAGCATCATTCCTTTGATAATGTTAATGTAGACTATTTCATTAAGGAGTGTTGGGCTTATATGTGGAAAGCGGCAATTGAGGATGCGGTCAACAAGACACGGGCAAACATCGATCGATTCGGGGATTTGTTCCCGCATGTTAGTGAGAATGATAACTACCATCTGAATGCGAATACGGATTGGACGGACGGTTTCTGGTCTGGGATTCTATGGTTATGCTACGAATATTCCAGGGATGAAAGGTTCCAGGTCGCCGCTAGAAAGTCGGTGGATAGCTTCCGCGAACGATTGGATACGAATACGCAGCTTGACCATCATGATATTGGATTTCTCTACTCCTTGTCTGCTAAGGCACAGTGGATGATTGAGCAGGATGATTCCGCGAGAGCGTTAACGGTCGCAGCAGCGGAAGTGCTGATGAAGCGTTGGCGTCCGAAGGCGCAAATTCTCCAGGCGTGGGGTCCCGAGGGCCATGAGCTGAATGGTGGGCGGATTATAATTGATTGTCTCATGAACCTTCCATTATTATATTGGGCGCACAAGGTGACGGGCGATCAGAGCTATTACGATGTAGCTGTCGCACATGCGGACAAGAGTCGTCGTTTTCTAGTCAGAGGGGACGACTCCTCTTACCACACGTTTTATTTTGACCCCAATACTGGAAACGCTATCCGTGGTGGAACACATCAAGGGTTCGAGGACGGCTCTACCTGGACGCGGGGACAAGCATGGGGGATATACGGATTTGCGCTATCGTATCACTATACCAAGGATCCTTTATATCTAGAGACCTCCTTACGACTAGCCCGATATTTCCTAGAGCGGCTTCCTGAGGACAACGTGGTATATTGGGATTTTAATGCACCGATTACGGTGGATACGAAGCGAGATAGCTCCGCTTCAGCGATTACGGCATGCGGAGTACTAGAGCTATTGAAGCACCTACCAGCTGATCACCCAGATAGAGAATTTCTCAAGAAGGGTGTTGAGCGCACGATGCAGGGATTGGTGGAGCATTATTCAACCATGAAGAAGGCGGATGCACAAGGGTTTATCGAGAGAGGCTCCTATAGTGTACGTGGCGGGAATGCCCCAGATGATTTCATGATCTGGGGCGACTATTATTACTTAGAAGCATTGATGCGGCTCGAGAACAACCACAAGGGCTATTGGTACGAATAGGGAAACGTTGTTGATATAACTAGTTATTTGAGAATTTCTGGTCATGTGTCTGTTGGATAACAGATCAATGTATACGAAATCAGAATTAACGAAAGGCGAAATCTATACTCTTCTGAGATCTACCAATGAGGGGGCTATATGTTGACGGAAGAGTTCTAGAGGATGCAAGCCCTTCTTACGTTGCTTGCAAGTTAGTACAACGACAGTTTCAAGAGCAGGTACAATAATAATGAATTGTCCCCCAAATCCGCGAGCGTAATAGTAGTGTAGGTCCATTGAGATGGATTGATTGTGTATCATAACAGGTACATAATCAATCCACCAATGCCAGCCGTAGAAGCCTCGTTCAGGTGGTGTTGCAGCAATTACAGACTTCGTTGAACACTCAATCATATCTTGGGAAATAAGCTGTTGATTATGCCATACCCCTTTATGCAAATATAGCAATCCGAATTTCAGCAGATCATTTGCAGAAAGCTGTAAACCGAACCCGCCCGTATGAATCCCATGAGGATCGCATTTCCAGTTATATTGTTCAATTCCAAGAGGATTGAAAAGATGGAGCTCGGCAAATCGAGAGATCTCCATTCCTGTTGCTCGTACTAATATGGCTGCAAGTAATTGTGATACGCCTGAATTGTAAACCATTCTTGCACCTGGTACATCTGACATCGGTTGCTCGAGCGTATATTGTATCCAATCTGAAGATCGGGTCATTGTTGGGAAGGAGTTTATTCCGCTAAATTCATTCCATTGAAACCCCGCTGTCAGTGTGAGTAAATGCTCAAGAGATATATTCTTCTTTCGTTGGTCTTGTTCATGTCGTAGCTGAGGGAAATAATGTGATATTAACGTATTGGGCGGGGGAACAAGTCCTTGTCCCATAGCTATGCAGATTAGTGCTGATAGTACACTTTTGGTACAGGAGTTAATTGGCATTAATTGAGAAGAGGCTTGTTCTGATTTTTCATAATGATATATAAGCTTTTTACGGTAATGAATAATACAGCTGCTTAAATTATAAGCTTCAATCTCGTGTGATAATGCATGTGCATCCATATATTTCATTCCTTAATGTAGGGTATCATCATTTTGATTCGGTTATCCCTTGCTACCTGTAAGTGCGATACCTTGAATAAAGAACTTTTGTAAGAATAGGAAAACAAGGATCATTGGCAATGCAGATAATACAGCACCGGACATTAATAACGGGTAATCTGTCACGTACTCGCCTTGGAATGCAGCGATACCAACCGATAGAACTCTCATCTTGTCTGTGTCTGTCATAATCAGAGGATATAAGAAATCGTTCCAAGAATTTAACGAAGTGAATATCGCTAATGCCACAAGGCCTGGTACGGACAATGGCAAGATGATTCTCCAATAAATCCCGAAATAGGAGCATCCATCAATCTTAGCAGCCTCATCCAGCTCTTTGGGTAATGTCATAAAAAACTGTCTGAGTAAGAAGACGCCAAATGCGCTGAACACACCAGGTACAATTAATGCATAGAACGTATCGATCCATCCGAAATTACGCATGATTATAAATGTAGGAATAAGAACAATTTGAGAAGGGACCATTAATACGGCTAGAATCATAATAAAGATTACATTCTTGAACGGGAATCTCAGTCTAGCAAATGCATATGCGGCCATGGAACACAGAATTAATTGTCCAAGGGTTCTACCTACGGTCATGATTAGCGTGTTAGAGAAATATCCTAAGTAATTCATTCCCGTGAATACTTTCAAATAATTTTCCCATTCCATTGATTTAGGGATAAATGTAGGGGGTACTATCATGGATTCATTAAATGTCTTTAGTGATGTAATGATCATCCATACAAAAGGTAAAACCATGACAATGGCACCAGCTATTAATAACAAATGAATAGGCCATTTATTAAATCGTGTTTCTATATGCATGTGTAGACCCCCTTCTATTCATAATGCACCCATTTTTTCTGTAGTATAAATTGTACTAATGTAATCAGGAGAATAATAATAAAGAGTAGCATAGCTTGAGCAGATGCATATCCCATATTAGACAGTCTAAAGCCCTGTTCATAAATACCATATACGACCGTTCTTGTTGCATCTAAAGCTACATAATTCTGTCCGACCATAACAAATACAAGATCAAACACCTGAAGTGAGCCAATTAATGACATAACAGAAACGAAGAATAAACTAGGAGTAATTAAGGGTAGTGATATATGGAAAAACTTCCGTACTGAGCTTGCCCCATCTAGATTAGCTGCTTCATATAGCGACTCTGGGATACCTTGGAGGCCTGCTAATATGATAATGATGGCTTGCCCCATACTCATCCAGATGCTAGCTAGAATGATGGAGAATAAGGCAAACTTGGGATCGAGTAACCAAGCGGGTCCGTCAATGCCAACAAGACTTAATAAGTAATTAATTAAACCGAATTGCGAATGATATAACCATTTCCATACCATACCGACTGCGACTGGCATGGTAACAACAGGAAGAAAGTATAGTGTTCTGTAGAAGGACATACCGCGTACCTTTTGATTAAGTAGTGTTGCGATCAGAATGGCTAAGGCAATCATGATTGGAACGGAAATAATCGTAAAGTTAATAGTGTTAATAACAGACCTTATATATTCTTGATCCTTAAATAACTCCGTGAAGTTATTAAAACCATTAAATACGGGAGAGACAAATCCATTCCAATCTGTAAACGAAAGATAAAATGAAGAAAGGGCAGGCAGCATATAGAATATCATTAATCCTAAGAAGGTCGGTGCAATGAATAAGTAAGCCCATAGGACTTCGCGTTTGTCAAAATTGGATTGTTTGAACTGTGTAGCCTGTTCATTTCCATTGTTGGTCATGTCACACCACCTTTTATTAACAAGAAAGTAGGCTTACCAAGCAGTAAGCCTATTTCAGTTATTGTATTTCGTTATACTATAATCGTTTAATTCTTAGCAAGGATCTCATTCATTTTCTCTGCAATCGTTTTTCCAGCCTGCTCCATCGTTTGTTGACCAAAAAATGCTTTCTGCAATTCTTCACCTTGTATCTTTAACCATTCAGCACCGTTCTTACTAACTGGATAAGGTACACCATCATTTTTCATAGAATCAAGAGTAGGGTGTAGATCCAAGGAAGGGATGGAATCAGCCCAATAATGCTGCTCACCAGTAAATGTTGGAATTCCATAACCACTCTGGCCTAACTGAACCTGTGCATCCTTACCGGCAAGCTCAGAGGCTAGATCTTGTACTAATGCTTCCTCTTTGGTGTTCGGATTCGTAGACCAGCTAATACCATGAATGACTGTCGCTCTTTGCTTCCCTTTAGGAAGTACCGTAACAGCTAGATCCTCACCCAGTGCATCGAATAAACGCTGAGCCTTAACCGATAGTGCAGGATAGAGTGCAATTTGTCCTGAGTAGACCATCTGAATTAATTCCGTTTCCGTTTGTTGTTGAGCTGTTGGCGAGATGCCGTCTTGCATCTGCTTATACATCCAGTTTAATGCTCCAATCGTTTCAGGCATATCAAAGCCAGATTTTAACTTGTCATCACTGATGACATACCCACCGTTTTGCGGGATGTAATTATAGTAGCCTTCTTGATCGATTGGGGCTGAAGCAAAGCCGAATATACCTTTTGACTTGTCAGTTAACTGTGCCCCTACCTTTTCGATTGTGTCCCAAGTCCATGTAGAATCTGGGTATGGAATTTTCTTCTCGTCAAAAATCCTCTTATTATAGTATAGAAGCATAAAATCTAAGAAGTAAGGCATTCCGTACATCTTGCCATTTACCGTGTACAAATCAAGAATGGCAGGATTGTAATCACTTTGCTTGATACCGTTGGCGTCCAATATGGGCTGAACGTCTCCGATGAGGCCATTCGTAGCATAATCGTATAGATTAGGTCCGTTCATCCAGAATACGTCTGGACCACCACCGCCAATAATACCTGTTCTAAGCTTCGTCCAATATTCCCCATAGGGTGAGTATGTCACATTTACTTCAACATTTGGGTGTTTTACGTTAAATCTTTTAATGGATTCCTTAACGTTATCGCTTACAGCCTCAGACCAGAGTGCAATATTAAGCGTTTTCTTTTCTTTCGATGGTGTATCAGCGTCTGTTTTAACTGGTGCTGGTGTGTTCTCTTTTGGTGTATTTTTACTTGAGGTGTTACTATTAGAATTTTGATTTCCTGCACATGCAGCTAACATTCCTACGAGTAAAATTAAAACCATAGACAAGGCCACTTTTTTGTTCATGCATATATTCCCCCTAAATTTTGTTGTCCTAACACCTGTAATATATCACAGCTTTTATAATTAATCAATTTGATTTATCAAATATAAAAAAATGTTTTTTTCTTCCCAATTATGTGCATAAGCTGATTATTGATGACTAACAAAGACTTCTGCTAGATAAGTTTCAATTATGATGTTGAATTTACAATAACAATACAATATACTAAAATGTATTAAATCAAATAAATTTATTAATAAAAGAAAAGGAAACGTGATTTTCATGTTGTTGCTATCCATGTGTTTGGCATTACTAGTATCTTTACTTATTCTCTTCATTATTTGGATCCACACAGCACCTTTGGAGCATGGCGGTGAAGAGGCGATTGTTATCTTAGGGTATACGTGTGATAACAATGAGATCCATCCCTTATTATTAGATCGGTTGAATACAGCTCTTAGACTCATTCGTTTAAACTCTTACAAAAGTATTATTGTTACTGGGGGAAGCGTTTCACAAACATCTTCGTTAACAGAAGCTGAAATCATGAAAGATTATTTGATCCAGAATGGCATTCATAGGGATAAGATTTTGATGGAAAGGGAATCTAGGGATACGATAGAAAATCTAGTAAATTGCAAACGAATTATGGAGCGTGAGAATATTCGAAGCTTTCTCATGATTTCTAACTCCTTTCATATTCGAAGGATAACAATGATTGCGCAAGCGTTGCGATTAGAGCCAGCTTTCTACGCGAGCAGGAATGTATGGTCAATAACAAGACAATTCACTCGGACATTAAAAGAAATGAAATTGTTCATGTTTACTTATCGCGAGCTTAAAAAGCATGCATGGCACTAGATACAAAATATGGGGAATGAGGTAGGGGTAAATGACAATAGATAAAATGTCCAGCTTTCAAGTTATGAAAAGTATGAATCAGCAAACTGTTCTGAATACAATCTATCAAAGTGAGCTCATCTCCAGAGTGGAGATCGCGGAGAAGGTTGGATTAACCCAACAGACCATTACGAATATTGTTTCTAGATTAATAGAAGAAGGCGTAGTGGTGGAGGAAAAAAGTCATTCCCTTACTCCAAGCGCAGGACGAAGGCCTATTCCACTGCGAATAAATTCCTCTCATTTATTTGCAATAGGTATTGAGGTAGCGAGGAAGCGTGTTCGAGGTGTTCTGACGGATTTCTCGCAGAATATTCTTGCGGAAACTGATTATGTCTTTGTGGAGATTGAAAGCAGTGAACAAATCTTTAATAAAATACTACATGTAATTGATATTTTAATAACAAAATGTATGAAACCAGAGCAAATAAAGGGAATTGGACTAACCGTTTCTGGTCCTATTGATCAACGTTCAGGGATTGTAATAAAAGCGGAACATTTCCATTGGATAAATTTTCAATTGAAAGACGAATTAGAGCGTCTATACCCATATCCAGTATATGTTGAGAATGATGTAAATATTATTGCTGTAGCCGAGAATGCTACTGGCATATTGTCTGACTCACAGAATAATATCACATTATTGCTTGACCAAGGTGTTGGTGGAGCGATTGTGATTGACAAAAAATTATATGTGGGATCGAATAATGCAGCTGGTGAATTTGGTAATTTCAAGGTCCATTATAAGGATGAATCTCTTCCTTGCGACTGTGGTGTGGGGTACGGAAGTTTAACCACGATAGCATCGATCACAGCTATTCAGAGGAAAATGGGTGTTCCCTTTGCATTAATTATCGAACGGATTGACAAGAGGGAGCCAGAAATTATTCGAGAGTTGCAGTTAATAGGAGAGGCCGTTGGAAGTGCTATATCAAATATAGTTACTTTCTTCAATCCAGACACTGTACTACTAACTGGAAGGCTGATCGAGAATGCAGGGTTCATCCTGGAGCCGGTTATTATTGATATTGTTAAGAAAACCACATTCGAAGGCTGCCGAAATGTAATGATTAAGAGTACAGTCCTTATGGATGGAGCTAAGATGGCGTCAGGATTAGTACTGAAGGAGATGCTTAAATAAGTGGAACAGTTAAATAGTCATCAGGAGGCTATTGAGATAGCGAATGCCTCAGTAGCCCAATCCCTAATGAAGACTTCAGATGATCCACACCGTTTGGTTTACCATGCAAGCCCACAGGTTCACTGGATGAATGATCCTAATGGATTAATCTTCTTCAGAGAAGAGTATCATCTCTTCTATCAGCATAATCCTTATGCTCCACAATGGGGTGACATTCACTGGGGGCACATGAAAAGCAAGGATCTTGTGCATTGGGAGCATCTTCCTATCGCATTAGCGCCTAGTGAAAAATATGATCTTAACGGTTGTTATTCCGGATGTGCAATAGAACACGAGGAGCGAATTTATTTACTATACACCTCGAAAGAAACAGTTTCGAGTGATGATCAAGTAGCTTCACTTCAACAGCAATGCGTAGCTATATCCGAGGATGGCATCCACTTTAACAAATTGCCACAAAACCCGATCATTCCTTCGCCACCTGAGGAGATAGGTCAGAATGATCATTTCAGAGATCCTAAGGTGTGGAAATATGAAGATACATGGTACATGGTTCTCGGAACGAAGAAGAATGAACGTGGCAAAATCATTTTGTATCAATCACAAGACTTAATTCACTGGGACTTTATAAGCGTATTGGTTGAAAGCGATGGTTCGATGGGTCATATGTATGAATGCCCGGATCTATTCCAATTGAATGGCAAGGATGTCTTGATTTTCTCTCCCGAGGGTGCTAATGAAGCTGATGGTTCTATGTTATCCGGCTATTATATTGGAAAATTCGAATATGGAACCGGGCATTATGAACATGGTGAATTTCACCAGTTAGATTATGGATTTGATTTCTATGCTCCTCAAACCATGGCTGATGCAGAAGGGAGAAGAATATTATTCGGATGGATGCCAATGGATGGTATGGCATTGAATAAATCGTGGGCAGGCTGTATGGCTATTCCTAGGGAGCTAAGATGGATAGATGGACATCGATTGCAAATTAAACCTGTGGAGGAGATGAAGTTACTCCGCAGAAATCACCTTGCCATAGGAAGGTATGAAGTAACCGACGATAGGGTTCATAAGTTTCAAGGAATTGCAGGAGATTGTGTGGAATTGATTGTAACGTATGACCTTCAAGGAACAAGTGCAAGGGAATTTGGACTTTATGTGCGTACTTCGGAAGAGGGCGACGAGAAAACCCTTATCAAATTTAGTAATGAAACTAAGGAAATTCAAATAGATAGAACTGATTCTGGTGAAGGTGATAAGGGAGTGAAGTCATGTTACATAGAAATGAACATGGAGCATATGCTGACCCTGCACCTTTTTCTAGATCTATCGACATTGGAGCTCTTCATTAACCAAGGGGATTATGTAATGTCAGGGTTCATTTTTCCTAGACTAAATAGTCAGGACATCATATTTTTCTCAATGGATGGAAGTGCACTCATTCAAAGTATTGATTTTTGGATACTCAGTTCCGATTTTCATTAGTTTATCATGTCAGGCTTTTGATGTAAGATGTAGAAATCTTCATTAACTGCCGTATAAATTCCATTTGATTTTTTTGGATAGAATACCTTTCTTCTTATCTTTCAAATAAGTGAATAAAGGATCCTCATGCTGACCATTCACATCAATTTTGGCGAAGATAGGAAAGGTTACACAATAGTTTAGCTGACAAAATTCTTCCTCCTCGCGTCTATATAGTTCCATGCAGAACCACTTATTTAACAAAGCAAACCTCTTCGCCTCCTCCAATTTTATGTAAAACCCGGCCTCTTAAGGTCGGGTTTTTGCATAACAAGTGTTTCTAGCCAAGAGAATGAAGGCTGCTTTGGAGGGGTTGTCGTTGCAGTAGAAAAGGAAAAAGTAGAGGGCAACAAAAATTGGAGGACATGATTCTTATGGTCAGATGCGAATGCGAATAATTGGGCCGCTTTTGATGATTTTGTACTGAGCCGAAACTATGCGGATAACCCTGGGTTCGAAACGGGCAATTCATCGGGTTGGTCGCAATATGCTGAATCGGGATCGAATTATCAGATCGAACAGGACGGAACGCATACAGGGGCATGGAAGCTGGCTCACTTTAACGGCACCGTGGCCTACAAGCAGAAATCTTACCAAACACAATCCGTAATGAATGGAACCTATACATTGTCAGCGTGGGTCAAATCAACCGGCGGTCAGAATGTCCTGAACTTATATGCCAAAAACTATGGGGGCTCTGAACGGAAAGCCATTATAGATACTTCTTCATCTATTCCCAATTGGACTCGCTATACCGTAGATAACATTCAAGTTACGAATGGACAAATTGAAATCGGAATTTGGTCTAATGCCAATCCGAATAACTGGACGGCTATTGACGATGTCATGTTGATACGTAAATAAGGTTGCTTTTTAAAGGAAAAAGTAGAATTCCACAAAAATTGAAGGACATCTTTCAGAGATAATGCAGGCTAGAACAATAAGTGAAGATTTCGTCCTGTCTACTGCCGTGATATAAATGGGTTGTGCTTAAGCAAACAACATGTGGAAGGAGGAAAACAACGGTGAGGCAGTCGCAAATAGCAGGCTCGGCATTACCTGGGATGACCATGAAGCGCAAAACCTTATTCTGGAAGCAGCTTATGAAAGATCGGTTTTTCTATATGCTACTGCTCCCGGTTCTTGTATACCTGATTATCTTTAAATATGGCCCGATGTTCGGAGAAATCATTGCCTTCAAGAATTATCGGATCGTAGATGGGGTATGGGGCAGCCAATGGGTAGGATTTGAAAATTTCACTAAGCTGTTTGCAAGTCGAGATTTTTATAATGTACTGACAAATACACTCTTGTTAAATTTATATGCCATTGTATTCGCGTTCCCAGCACCCATCTTATTAGCGCTGATGCTTAATGAAGTCCGCGTGGAGTGGTATAAACGAACCTTGCAGAATTTTCTGTATTTGCCCCATTTCATTTCTTGGGTAGCGCTCGGAAGTATTGTGATTGGAATGCTGTCTCCATCTACTGGTTTTATTAACAAGGTTCTGGGAATTGTCGGAATCAAGCCTATATATTTCTTGGCTGATACGTTCTGGTGGCCAATCTCCTTTGTAGCTTCGGGGATCTGGAAGGAAGCTGGGTTTGGTACAATCCTGTACCTTGCTGCGATGGCAGCTATCGACCCTACTCTATATGAAGCCTCAAAAATTGACGGAGCTAACAAGCTAAGAAGGATGTGGCATGTCACATTGCCCGGTATCCGGAGCACTATTGCGATTCTACTCATTCTGCAGGTCGGGAATATGCTTGATGTAGGCTTTGAGCAAGTGTACGTTCTTCGAAATGCAGCTGTCACGAGTGTATCTGAAGTGATAAGCACCTATGTATATACACGAGGGATCGTAAGCTTGCAGTACAGCTATACATCTGCCCTGGGTTTATTCCAGTCGATTATTGCGCTTTTCTTAGTAGTCAGCGTTAATAAAATCATTAAATCGATGGGTGAACGAGGATTGTGGTAGTTGATGGAAGGTGGGACAACAGTGAGAAACATATCATCTAAGGCATTAAACGGGTTTCTTTATTTCATACTTGCTCTATGCGGTATTGCAGCATTGTTTCCTTTCATTAATATCATTGCAGTATCGTTTAGCAGCAGTCGAGCGATAACAGCTGCAGAGGTTTTTATATGGCCTGTAGATTTTAATATGGATGCTTATGCGAATCTATATCGAGACGGTCAACTTATAGTGGCTATGAAGAATACGATCTGGATTGCAGTCTTCGGCACAGCGTTTAACATGGCCTTCACTGTGATGGCAGCATACCCATTGTCCAAGCCTATGCTCATGGGGAGAAAGGCCATCCTGATGGCCATATTATTCACGATGCTGTTCAGCGGCGGCATGATCCCCACTTTCTTGGTAGTAAACGGTCTAGGGCTGGTCGATAGCTATTGGGCATTATGGTTGCCAGCGCTCATAAGCGGGTACAACATGTTCGTCATGAAGTCCTTCTTCGAAGGCTTGCCGGAGGAACTAGAGGAATCGGCAGAAATTGATGGTGCCAGCAATCTCACGATTCTATTAAAAATTATTCTTCCTCTATCTAAACCGTTGTTGGCTGCTCTCACTCTCTTCTATGCCGTTGGCTGGTGGAATGCGTACACGAATGTCCTGATCTATATACGCAGCGCATCGAAGACCTCATTGACGGTAAAGCTTTACCAGATGATCGATCAACTAAGTCCTGAGCTACTTACCAGCGGGGAGGGCGCCCTTCAAACGCTCATTACACCCGAGGGGATTCGGGCGGCGGCGATCGTCTTTGCCATTGTGCCTATATTATGTGTGTATCCATTTCTGCAAAAATACTTTATTAAGGGAGTGCTTTTAGGCTCTATCAAAGGATAACAAAATCTGGTGGTATCAAATGTGCTTTCAAAGCGCCTTGATATAAATTACAATATTCTAGGGAGGCTCTCAATGATCATGAAGCAAAAACACAGTGGAAAGGTATTAATGATTGTGGCGTTGACCATCATTCTATTGGTCACTGCTTGTTCGAACAGCACAAATGAAAATTCTACAAAGAGCAATGAGCAAGTAGCTGCGCCATCCGTAAAAGATGAAACACCTGTGGAAACCCCAAGTGAACCTAAGAAAGTGAGTATTACAGCATTTGACCGAGGACAGGTATCCAGTGATGAAGGTACTTATGAAAAAAATCGATGGGTAGACTGGATACGTGAACAATCAGGGATCGAAGTTACCATGGTGCCCGTTCCTAAGAGTAAAGCAAAGGATACGATCAATCTGTTGCTAGCTTCAGGTCAAGCGCCCGACCTGATCTGGGAATATAACCGGAATTATATCGGCCAGTTGGTGACACAAGGCGTGTTGCAGCCTATTGATGAGTATATAGAGAAGTACAGCACCTCTTATAAAGAATATTTAAAAGCAAATCCAGAGCTTCTTCCTTATCTCACCTTTAATGGTGAAATGTATGCGGTTTCGTCCAAACGCTCTATGAATGCAATTGCTAATCATGCGATGTGGATTCGACAAGATTGGTTGGATGATGTGCAGTTAAAGACTCCAACAACCATGGAAGAGCTTATTGTAGTTGCAAAAGCATTTAAAGAGAAATATCCGGATTCTACACCTATAGTTGGACCAAACGGGGAAGACATATATGCAGCATTGTATGGTGTCAATCGAGCTTTATGGTATCTGGAAGACGGAAAAATGAAATACGGAGCTACGATGGATCGATATGCAGATGCGATTGCTCTAGAAAGGGAGCTATTCGCGAATAATCTTCTTGATCGTGAGTATTTGACGGATACATCTGGAGAAAGGGCCAAGCAATTGTGGTCAACTGGCAAAGCAGGCATTTATTTGGGTCAATGGAATATTGAAGGTCTACTCAAGGATATGCTTACGAATGACCCAGAAGCCAAACCCGTTCCACTCGAAACAGTTTCAACCAAGTATGGAAAGTATGGCCCCTTCCAGGAGGCTCCGCCTTTAGTGTTTACAGTTTTTAATAAAGATATGAAGGACCCGCAGGCAGCTGTGGAATATCTGGATTGGCTCGTTGATAAGGGCTGGTTCACGCTAAAGAATGGTCTTGAAGGTACGCATCATACGATGACTGACGGCATTGCCAAGGCGATAGATGGAGATAAATTCACGAAGGAGGTAGCCTATGCAGGTGAGTATGCCGTCTTAAATCAGGAGAATATTAAGCCGGAGGATCTTCCGAAGCGTGCTGCCCCGGATGAATTGTCCCAGCAGGTTGCTAATTTGATGGCTGGTGCTTTACAAACGGCATTAAAGAACGAATTCCGACGCGACATTCCGTTCCAGCCTAATTTTGATGAAATCAATGAGATCCGCGCTACCTTCGACACCTTCGCATCTGAAACGAGAGCGATGAATACAGTACAAGGCGACAAGCATTCAGATGATTGGGCAATCACGCAAATTCGGAATGAATGGAAACGACTAGGCGGAGAGAAAGCAGAGGAAATTGCTAACAAGTGGTATGAGGACAATAAAGCCAGCTTCTAATCGTAGAGAATAGCATCGGGGGAAGAGACAATGAATTTAATGCAGAAGAGAAGATTCAATAAAGCGATTGTTTTATTATTTCTATTTCTGTTTCTCTTCGTCTCTTCCTCTATCTTCTTTACCTATATGATTCTTAACAATAATATGAAGAGTCAATTGGATCGTACGAATATTGAGCTACTCCGGCAATTGAATCAAAAATTAGAGCTCGTATTCGAACAGGTCGATACTTCAGCTATTCAGCTGCTTCAAGCAAAAGAGGTTGTTCGTTTTTTCGATCGCGAGATGAATGAACAGGACAGATTGCAGAACGACATCCAGATTAATAATATGATTTCTAACATCATAAGCTCCAATCGTAGTATCTTATCGATTGATTTATATTCCTATAACAACAAGAGGCTGGTCTCGGGCAATATTGTTGATCAACAGGATCTAATCAATGATTACCAGTGGATTTCCGAATTTCTACAATGTGATTGTTATCTGAAATGGATGACGACTCGCCCTATCATGTTATCAAAAACCAATTATCCCATTTATCGCAATGTGGTTACATCCGTTCGTGCGTACCCCCTTCTGCATACTCTAGGTGCCCGTAAAGGAACGATTGCTGTAAATATGAAAGAAGAAAAGCTGTATGAATTAATTGAAAATATGGAGGGTGTAATGGGCGGACACACCTATATTATTGACAACGAGGGTGTGGTTGTTGCCCATGAGGACAAAGGCAAGATTGGTAAAGATATAAGCGAGATGCCCTACATTAAGCGTATTATGGATGATTTACAAACAGAGGGGACATTTACCGATATGGTGGATGAAATCGAGTCCTCTTTTTATTATTACGATACAGCACGTGTAGATTGGACAATTGTTCGAATCATTCCAGAGAATCAATTGAATAAACCTTTATACATTCTTCGGAATGCTCTGCTCATGCTGGCAGTTGTATTGTTCATTGTCGCTGCGTTGTCAGTCCTGTATACGGGGCATTGGATGTTTAAACCGGTCAATCGTTTTATTCAAGCCATGTTGAATCGACTGATAAGGGAATCTAAAAATCCGACTGTTCGAAAATATAAAGATGAGTTTCAATATTTCGAATCCTCTGTACAACGAATAATGGAAGATCGTGAGTTACTCAATAAACAAGTAAACGAAAGTAAAGCATCGGTGAAGTTGCAGCTGATCAGAGAGCTGTTGACGTATCATCATAACCCATCCACGATTATGTCTCATATGGATCAGCTAGGAATGAACCTAGATGGAAGCCAATATGTAGTAATGAGTGTCGAATTCGATAATAAACAATTGATTCATTCTTCGCGGGATCTGCAGCTATATTCATATGCCTTAAGCAATGTAGCTGAAGAATTGATGAACGCTGAGAGCTATGGAATAGCGTCCGAGATGGACAATGGTAAATGTGTTGTCATTATGAGCTTCTCTGATGATGACGATATCAATCGACATATGATGCGTGCAATTGCAGTTGCCGATTTAATGAAGGATTTTGTCAAAGAATTTTTTAGTAGAACCATTACGGTAGGGATCGGAAATGCAGTGGATCGACTGAGTGATATTCCAACCTCATATAAACAATCATTGGATGCCCTAAGCTATAAGCTTGTTATGGGAGAAGATTTGATTATTACCCAAGAAGATATCGAGAATGACTCATCTCCCCAATTCCATCGTTTATTCGCAATGACCGAGGGGATGACGGCCTCTGTTAATCTGCTGGAGCATGATAGGATGCGTATGCAGGTTCACACGTGGTTTGAGGCGTTTGTCGAATATAACATTCCGCCCGATATGATCATGCAACTCATCGTGCAATGTTTAATGAAGGTTGCTGTGGCCGCAACGGATATTGGCGTTGATGTGGAAGGTATATTCCCACAGCATGGCTTGCATGAAATCCTAGGCCAGTATGAGCAGCTGGAGCAATTGGAATTGTTCATGGTCAACTCGCTGGATCAGTGCATGGACAGGATTAAAGATAAACGAAGTCAGCGCGAGAGAAATTCGATTATAGATCATGTGCTGCAGTATATCCATGAGCATTACATGCGCAGTGACTTATCCTTGAATTTATTGGCGAGCGAATTTCATATCAGCGTCTCCCACCTAAGCAAGCTGTTCAAAGAACATATCGAATCGAATTTCATTGATTATTTAATAGAAGTGCGGATGAACAAAGCCAAGGAGCTACTAATGGACACAGAAAGCATGATTAAGGACATTTCTGAGTGTGTTGGCTACACGAATGTAAATAGCTTTGCCCGCCTCTTCAGGAAGATGACAGGGTTAACGCCAAGTGAATATCGACAGCACAAGTATCATTCAGAATCATAAAAGAGTGAGAGGGGTTTTACGAAAATGATAGTGCGGCATACTGCAAATCCGATTCTTACGGCCAAACAAGTGCCTTATCGGCCAGCACTTGTGTTTAATGCGGGCGTATGCAAGTTTAATGGCAAGTATGTGATGGTGTTTCGCAATGATTACGGTGATACCCAACTTCAAACCCTGCATCCCTCTTATACGACAAATCTAGGGATTGCCTATAGCGATGATGGGATTGCTTGGGAAGTAGGTCCGAAGCCCATCTTTGAGATGCATGATGGGGAGATTCTGCGAGCTTACGATCCAAGGCTGACTGTGATCGATGGCCGCTGTTATATGTGTTTCGCAGTGGATACGAAGCATGGAATTCGTGGTGGTGTTGCCGTCACGGATGACTTTGAACATTTCGAAATATTGAGCCTGTCCACGCCGGATTTACGTAATATGGTACTATTTCCTGAGAAGATTAACGATATGTACGTTCGATTAGAACGCCCGTTTACCGTATATAGCCGTGATGGCAAGGATCGATTCGACACTTGGCTCTCGGAATCTCCGGATCTGAAATATTGGGGTAATTCTGCCCTTTTACTTGCTGTAGAGCAGGTTCCGTTCGCGAACGACAAGATTGGCCCTGGAGCCCCTCCAATAAAGACAGACAAGGGATGGCTTACGACCTTCCATGCGGTCGATATCGACGCTTCAAGAGGCAAGAACGGATGGGAGGAGAAGTGGACCAAGCGTTATACCGCAGGCATTATGCTGCTTGAATTGGACAATCCGAAGAAGATTGTAGGGATGTCCAATCGCCCGTTACTTGCACCAGAGTTTAGCTATGAAATAGAGGGTGGGTTTCGCAATAACGTTATTTTCCCAGGAGGGATGATTCTGGAGGATAGCGGAGAGGTCAAAATTTACTATGGAGCAGCGGACACGGTTGAATGTCTAGCTACGGCTGATGTCGATGATCTTATCCAGCTTTGTATGGAAGATGGTGGTTTTTCATGAAAGCAAGGATAGAGTCTTATACCATGCCTTTCATCTATGCGGAGTCAGTATACTACTCGGTGAAGGCAGCCGATCGTTACATACCAGTGATTTCTTTCTTAACGGATCGTGATTATGATTACGCTCACTTTTCATTTGAGGGTACTGCGAGGGTTGTGATTACGTGCAGTGAACCGATTGTGACATATTCGATTAGTCCATTAGCGTTGAATATTCATGGGAACTTGAATGATTGCGAACTATCATTTGACCTGCAGGAGTCTCGTTACTTGATCTTGAAAATAAACAATCTGAAGGAGCTTGTCATTATTGCTGATCCGTTGGAAACGGATCGTCCCCTTGCTTCTGGAGAGGGCATATATAACGTTGTGACGGTCTACGGTGCTGACAATGCCGGGGCGAGCATGGCGACATCCGCCATCCAACAAGCGATTAACGATGCTGGCTTGGCTGGGGGCGGTATCATCTACGTGCCAGAAGGCGTTTACAAGATTGGAAATCTAACGTTAGTAAGTCATGTAACGCTGTACCTTGAAGGCGGAGCGGTATTAAGAGCAACGGACAACTCGGAGGACTACACGGTCAACTTCCATAAAACCAGCCTCAAGATGGATGGTACCTGGCTACTCCAGACAGAACCCGATTCGTGCAACATAACGATTAAAGGAAGAGGGACGATAGATGGTAACGGATCATGGCTAAGAAATCATCAAAGCTTTGTCAGTAACCTGATTGTTCCAATGACTGTATCCGGGTTTACAATCGATGGAATAATCGGTAGAGATGCTGGACTCTGGGCACTCATCCCTACTCGATCCAAGGGTGTGAAGATATCTAATTACAAAGGTTTTCAATCGATGACCGATTATGAAGATGATGCCATAGATATTATCGAATCGCAGGATGTGCTGATTAAGCATACGATTGCGATCTCGGAGGACGATTCGTATTCGACCAAAACGTGGAATGAGTGTACAGATATTGCAAAAAATTGGTCGGGAAAGCCCAAAACGCTTGAGAATGTAACTATTGACGATGCCATCGCATGGACCTGCTGTGCGGCATTCAAGCTGGGGATGGGCGTGGAGCAAGCGCAAAGAAATGTGACCTTCAAGAATGGTTATATCTATAAAGCCAGCAGAGCTCTATCCGTTCATCACCGCCTCGGTGACGCGCCAGCTGAACAGATTACTTTTGAGAATATCGATATTGAGCAAGTCATTTACACAAGAAACGGCCCTTATTGGCTGCAACTGGAGATCGAGGAGCACGGAAGGGGAATTGGCCCGGTAAGGAATGTGACCTTGCGAAACATTAATATTCGAGATAAAGGTACTCTTCCCTCCAAGCTTCGGGGCAAAGAACATTTTATGGTTGAGAACGTAATCTTTGACCATATTTATATGCCGGGGAGCACGAAGCCCGCGTTAACCTTACAGGAGATGAACATCATCGACACGGATTTATATACATTGAAGGATATTCATTGATCAGAATATGTCTTCCTAGGGTTAGATCCATTTTTTTTTTGCTCTAACCATTCTAAGGTTTGTTGTAAGGTTTCTTCAGCACTGCATAAGGGATGACAGCTGGCTCAAAAGGGAGTGGGATTCTTAACGTCTTGCCTGCAGTGGCCAAAAAGCGTATTAAAGGATTGGGGAGGGTTATAATCTTTTTTTTCTGATCTAATATTTGCAATGTTTACTTGCAGCAAAATCAATAAATTAGCTGAAGTGACCCGATCGATATCATGGGGTCCATAGACCTCGGTTGGATTCACGATGATGACGGGCAGACCTTCTTTGCACATTGTGAAAAAAAAGCGGCATTCAATACATGATGTGATCCTTTCACGACAACTTCTGGCATTAGTTCAGACTGAATATCCTTCCAACTGGAAAGACTAGCAAGATGAATAACCCCTTCACAGCCTTTCATTCCCTGTTCCACCGACTCTTGGTTACGCACATCCCCGATCACGCGAATTAGGGGCAGGTTGTCAATCCGTTCTGTCCTGCTGCTTTCTCTTAACAAACAGACAACCTCATAATCGTCCCATTAAGCTCCACCAACCGTGTAGAACCCGGCCTCAGGAGGTACTGAATGTGATAACCGTGCTCAATGTGGATGGCCAAATCATAACACCCTGCTTGCCTCGTAGGGCTTGGCGGGAAGTGAACAGAGCACGTGCGGTCTGGATCGATGAGCAGACCATCCAGTTGCTATATAACCCATTTTCGTATCGAGACTATCGGAAAGCTGCATTAAAGAGGGATAAATATACTTGTTTGTGGTGTGGGTGTCCCGCAAGGACAGTCGATCATATCATTCCCTCAAGCAAGGGTGGCTCAGATCTCCCTCGAAATCTACTCGCTTCATGCAGCGAGTGCAACACAAAGCGTGGTAACCGATCAGCATTGTCATACCTAAAAGAGAAAAATTATGCAGTGCCAAACCTTTGGAAGCTCTGTTACCGCATCCTTAGAGCTAGATATATTAAATCGATAGACAAGTGATAATCCATCATATGTTCTTCTCCGCCTCGTTCATACTGGACGAGGCTTTAATTTTTGAAACGAGTCGAAATTCTGTGGTTTGAAGGTCGAAGACTCGGTAGTGAGGGCGGATTGAATCCATTAAGATAGGGTTAATCAGATTATAGTCAACTTGGAAGGAGCATAAACGATGGAGATCAAGCATTCTGTTCCTACATTACCGACGGGGGCCTCAGTTATAAAGGCAACATCTAGATGGAAAAAATTCAAACCGTACTGGCCGATATTCCTCATGATGGTGCCAGGCCTTATTTATTTGTTGATTAACAACTACTTGCCGATGTTCGGGTTAATCATCGCTTTCAAAAAAATAGATTATGCCAGGGGAATCTTAAGCAGTCCATGGTCAGGTCTTGAGAATTTCAAGTTCCTGTTTAGAACCTCGGACGCCTTCATCATTACTCGAAACACGCTGCTGTACAACGGAGTTTTTATCCTTCTAACCTTGGTCTTCTCCGTGACCGTGGCAATCATGCTAAATGAGATCCGGAACAAGTTTCTAGCCAGACTTTATCAAAGCATTATTCTTCTGCCCTTCCTGATTTCCATGGTCATCGTGGGATACTTAGTATTTGCGTTCCTAGGCACTGAGCAAGGATATGTGAACAACGCTGTTCTCCCGGCACTGAGCATCGAACCGATCTCGTGGTATATGGAGCCTAAGCATTGGCCGTATATTCTCACGTTCGCTCATTTGTGGAAGACAATCGGGTTCACGTGCATCATCTACTTGGCTTCGATTATCAGCATTGATCCAGAATATTATGAAGCCGCTACCCTGGATGGGGCAAACAAGTGGCAGCAAATCTGGGCGATTACCATTCCATTGATTATGCCGGTTATTATCATCCTGACGCTTTTGGCGATTGGTCGTATTTTCTACTCGGATTTTGGCTTGTTCTATCAGGTTCCGATGAATTCAGGCATGTTATATGACACAACGAACGTCATCGATACTTATGTGTTCCGTGGACTGCTGCAGTACGGAGATATTGGGATGTCCTCCGCTGCGGGCTTCTATCAGTCCATCGTCGGATTTGTCCTAGTGATTCTCGCCAACTGGTCAGTTAAAAAACTGAGCAAAGACAACGCCCTATTCTAATTCGAGGTGAAATGACATGAATAACATGGTTAGTCGGAGTTCGCAGTGGGTATCGCATATCTTTCTGCTAACGTTTTCAATCTTATGTATCATACCCTTTGTCTTGTTGATCGTATCTTCGATTTCTTCTGAGCAAGTAATTGTAACGAACGGCTATCGGTTCTGGCCAGAAGCCTTCAGTATGGATGCCTTTAAGTACTTAATGGCGAATTCCAATGTCATTACTCGCGCCTACGGCATCACCGTCTTCGTCACCGTTCTCGGTACAGCGGTCAGCTTATTCATGACATTGATGCTGGGCTATGGCTTATCTCGTACAGATATGCCATACAACCGCCTATTCGCATTCTTCGTCTTCTTCACCCTCCTCTTTAACGGAGGATTAGTGCCAACCTATATTATTTACACGCAGTACTTTGAGATCAAGAATACGATCTGGTCGCTAATCGTCCCTGGACTGTTGATGAACGGTTTTAATGTATTCCTGGCCAGCACGTTCTTCCGTACGACCATTCCGGTGCCGGTCATGGAATCGGCTAGGATCGATGGTGCAGGAGAGTTCCGTACCTTCTTCCAAATTGTACTTCCTTTGGCTCTTCCAATCACAGCTACCATCGGTTTGTTTAGTGGCATCGCTTACTGGAACGATTGGAACAATGGCTTGATTTACTTGACGGACCCTAAATTGTTCAGCATTCAAAACCTGCTGAATCAAATGATTCAGAATATCGAAGCCATCAAGACCTCAAGCACCGCCTATGGAGCAGGCTCCGTGGCAATGACGCTTCCAAGCGAAACGGTACGAATGGCTATTGCAGTTGTCGGGATCATCCCGATTCTCGTGGCTTATCCATTCTTCCAAAAGTACTTCGTCAAGGGGATTGCTATTGGGGCAGTAAAAGGTTAATAGGGTGACGCAAAAAAACAACGAAAGTGGGGGAATCCTTTGTTAAAAAGTAAATTAGAGCGTTTGTGTATCTCGGTAAATGGAAGAGGACTTGAAACGGAAAGCGGAAAGCCTTTCTTCTGGCTTGCCGATACTGCTTGGACAATGACAACAGAATTACACTGGAAAGATGTGAAGGCTTATCTGGAGAACCGTAAGGAAAAAGGTTTTTCTGTCATTCAGATTGTTGCCCTGGATCCAGAAGCTGACCCGGAAATGAGATCGCCCTGCGGCGAGAAAGCGTTGATCAACGATAACCCTTTAACACCAAATATGCGTTATTTCGAATATCTTGATAAGGTTATACAAATGGCAGAAGAGCTTGAGCTGTATGTACTGTTATTACCTGTATGGGGACAAATCGTTGTAGGAGATAATTGGTTTGGGATGAAATTTGAAAAAATCATAACCGAAGACAATGCCTATGCCTATGCTCTCTGGCTAGGGGAAAGATATCGCTCGCAAACCAATATCATATGGGCTCTGGGCGGTGACAGGCATCCTGTTCATAATGGTATCGATTATAGTAACTTGTGGAGACAAATGGCAGAGGGCCTTGCCAAAGGGGTGCTTGGAAAAGATCTGAAATGGAATGAAGAAGATACAGCTTGGCGTGATATGCTAATCACTTATCATACATGCTGCTTTGGAAATCCGCCTCTATATTCCACTACGGATTGCTGGACAGATGAAGATGCTTGGATCAGCTTTAATATGCTGCAGTCAGGCCACAACCCTTCCATACAAAGTTACTTACAAGTTGAAAAGGACTACAACAGGGAGCCTGCTAAACCTGTGCTGGACGGGGAGCCTAACTATGAGGGAATGCCTTTAACTTTTCCTTATACCTATCCATTAAAAACCCATGGAGGTTGGCATGTAAGAAGAAGGGCATATTGGTCTTTGTTCGCCGGTTCTTTCGGACATACCTACGGACATCACAGTATCTGGCGCTTCGTAAGGAAAAAAGATGAGCGATCTCTTCATGCTTGGCAAGAAGCGATGGATCAGCCAGGTGCATGGCAGATGAAGATTTTACGTGACTTTATTGATTCCAGACCTTTCCATAGAGCTAAGCCATGCCAAGACTTGTTAAGTCATCATGAGAATTGTGCTGATGGTTGCTTGGAAGACCATAGACAGGCATGCTTGGACAGTGAAGGCAACTTTGCGTGGATTTACTTTACTAGTGGCGGTACTGATCATGTTGACTTGACGCGCTTGCAGGGATCAACCGTTCATGCTTGGTGGTTTAATCCCCGTGATGGAAAGTGTTATCACACCGACGGATCTCTCCTAACGAGACCCTTCGCATTGTTCAACGATAAGTCCAAGGTTTTGTTCACAACGCCGACTATAGGTGAAGAAAATGATTGGATTCTTGTCTTGGATAATGCAGAAATGAGTTTTGCCGTGCCAGGGTATAGCGCTGGAATATTGCAATCGGAGAATCATGACCAGACGAATGGCGATATGTTCTTTCCGACTATTGAGGTGACAAAAGGTTAATAATGAGGAGAATCTCACATGACTATTACGAGAATGAAGTGCAATCATGTCGTCAACCCACTAGGCTACCATATGGAAACGGTCACGTTCAGCTGGGTGACGCAGGACGAAGGCAGCGCTTATCAAACGAAAGCATCTTTGACGGTAGCGCTTGACCCTGATCTAAAAGAGATCGTTTATGAGTCTGGGGAACGCGAAGAGATCGACAGCCTCGGGTATAGGGTGCGCCTAAACTGGAAGCCTCGTACACGTTACTACTGGCGTGTTAGAGTGTGGACCGATGTAGGCAGAGAGGTGGAAAGCGAAATCGCGTGGCTTGAGACGGGTAAGAGAGACGAATCGTGGCAGGCCCGTTGGATCGGCTCGCAGCCCGAGGTACAGCACCCCTCCTTCAGTAAAGAATTTGAGCTCTCAAGCGCACCAGTATACGCCCGACTATACGTTAGCGGGGTGGGTTTGTATGAAGCACAGCTGAACGGGAACAAGGTAGGGGACGAATACCTTTCACCTTCCTGCAATGATTATGATACATGGCTGCAGGTGCAGACGTATGATGTAACCGCGATGCTGCAAACCGGATGCAACAAACTGAGCGCCATGCTAGGATCTGGTTGGGCCATAGGCCGGATCGGCTTTGGCGGTGGGAAGATGAACCGGTATGCAGATCGGCCGGGATTCATTGCCGAACTCGTAATTCACCTGATGGATGGTTCTGAGCTTATGATCGGTACCGATGGAACTTGGAAGACGGGGCCTAGCTTCATAACAGAGAGCAGTATATACGACGGCGAAACGCAGGATGCCAGGCTGCAGGGACACACCGAGGAGTACGATGCCACGGAGATAGAGCCCCCGGTGAAAGGGCGGTTAACCGATCGGCTCAGTCTGCCTGTCGTGTGCAAGGAAGTACGGTCAGTTGAAGAGATTGTGATAACGCCGCAAGGGGACACTGTACTGGATTTCGGCCAGAATATGTCGGGCTGGGTTACCTTCCGAACAAAAGCGCCTGCGGGTACGCAGATTACATTGGAATATGCGGAGTTCATGCAGGAGGGTGAGTTTTTCAGAGACAATCTGCTCACAGCGAAGCAAACCTACACTTATATTTCGAATGGAGAAGATGTCTGGGTTAGACCGCATTTTACGTATTTCGGCTATCGTTATGTTCGTGTTCATGGGTTAGAGCATATCGAGCGCGATTCGATCGAAGGCTGGGTGCTTTATTCCGATATGGAGATCACAGGTGAGGTAGAAACCTCGAATCCTTTGGTGAATCGCTTGTTTCAGAATGCGCTTTGGGGACAAAAAAGTAATTTCCTCGATGTGCCAACCGATTGCCCTCAACGGGATGAGCGGTTAGGCTGGACGGGTGACGCCCAGGTATTCGCTCAAACCGCTAGCTTCAATATGGATACGGCCGCTTTTTTTCGTAAATATATGGTAGATGTGGCAAGTGAGCAAGCCAAGCGTAATGGCGCCGTACCCACGGTGGTGCCCAAGATGATTGACGGCGACACGTACTCCGCTGCATGGGGGGACGTCGCTACCATTATCCCCTGGCAGCAATACGTTCAGTTTGGTGATGTGTCAATTCTGGAATCCCAGTGGAATTCCATGAAAAGTTGGGTAGATTATATAAGAAGCCGGGCCGGAGAGTCCAATTTATGGCTAAACGATTTTCACTTTGGTGATTGGTTGGCGCTGGACAGCACTACGGGCAGTATGTCGGGCGGAACGCTCAAGGATCTAGTAGCCACCGCTTATTATGCGCACTCCGCACAACTGTTGGCTAAGGCGGCCAAGGTGTTGGGCAAGTGCGCAGTAGAAGAAGAGTATACAGGTTTATTCGAACGTATTCGTAAAGCTTTCTTGAATGAATTCGTCTCACCGAACGGACGCATCGTCTCCATGACACAAACCGCGCATATTCTTCCGCTCTATATGGGGCTTCTCCCTGAGGAGTGGAGGCAGCGTACGGCTGACAGCTTAGCGGATCTGGTCGTGAAGGCGGGCTATCGCCTGCAAACCGGCTTTGTCGGAACGCCTTTCTTGTGCAAGGCTCTATCGGATTACGGATATAATGATCTGGCGTATAAGCTGCTGTTGAACGAGGAGCTACCGGGGTGGCTTTACCCAATCAAGATGGGGGCAACTACGATTTGGGAGCGTTGGGACTCGGTGATGCCGGACGGCAAGATGGCCAAGCACGGAATGAATTCACTGAATCATTATGCCTATGGCTCGATCGTAAATTGGATGGTGCAGGAGATGGCCGGCATCCAGCCCGTAGAACACGTACCAGGCTATCGTAAGTTCCGGCTTGCCCCAAAGCCGAATGGACGCTTGCCGAAGGTTAGAGCTCGTTACGAGAGCAAAGCAGGAACCATTGAAAGCGCATGGGAATTGTGCAAGGATGGTCATTTATACTTCGAGTTCACTGTACCGTTCGATACAAGCGCAGAGTTAGTTTTGCCTGATTGTGATGTTGATTCCTTGCAAGCGCTAACGGGTAATCTGCCTATTGAGCTTATCCAAGAAGGTGCGAACGTCCGCATGCAGCTTCGCTCGGGAAGCTATAACTTAGCCTACCAGCCTACGATCTCTTATATGCCCGCTTACAAGTCACATCATGATTTGCGTGACTTGCTTGCTGACGAGAAGCGTGCAGAGATTGTGAGAAAGCACATTCCAGATATTGACCAGAAGAAGGGAATGATCTACGGCATGAAGCTGGCCAGCCTGCAGGAGATGAGCTTCATAACAGGTATTACGAAGGAGCAGCTGGATGCCATGGACCAAGAATTAGGCCATTATTATCTAACCATCTAATGGTATACTTAGCTCAATATCAGGATCGCCTATGTAGGCGGTCCTTTAGTAGGTGGTGATAAGCATGAGATGGCTGAAGAGCTCCATATTCTCTAAAAATTCAATTCGTTTCAAGCTGGCGATAGGTACCTTGATGATGGCTTTGCCATTGATCGGGTTACTGCATTACTATAATTTTTATACCGCACACATCGTTCATGAGCAAGTTGGAAGCTCTAATAAGAATATGATGTCCTTATATATGAACCAAGTGGATGCTGGTTTAGAAAGCGTGGACCAATATATATTAAATCTCATTTCGCACAATATCGATATCCAGGTCATGAATCAACCCCGTTCCGATGAAGATTTCGTGATGGCCAAGATGAGTGTGATCAACAAGATGGATAGAGATTCGCTGATGTACAAGGCGTTTGTGAACTCCATCTTCGTTTACTCCCCTGCACAGGACTCGATTGCAGCCACGATGTCCGATATCGGAGGAAACGAGTATACCGTAATAACCAAGTATATCCAGAATGAGCTGTTCTCTTCCTTCGAAGGCGGAAGCGTTCCGATTCACTGGTTCGTCAAGCAAATCGGCAAGGAGTACTATCTGTTCCGTCTGCAGCCTGTAGGAGACCTATGGGTGGGTGCATGGGTGAACGTCAAAACTTTACAGAAGCCATTATCTTTAATCGATATGGGGAAGAATGGAGCATCGCTGTTCCTTACAGATATAGGTATTCCTATGACAAAAAGAGAGTACTTGGAGACTCGTCAGCTGCAACTGCGCCCCATTGCGGAGCGTTCGTACCAAACGGGATCATCAGGCCAACAATACCATGTCATTACAGAATCCTCGTTGAAAGGGAATTTCGGTTTGTCAGCAGTGGTGGCGGATGAAACCGTTCTTAAGAATTTGCCGTATCTGAATACGATTGTCATCATTATCACAATTGTTGGAGTTTTGTTGATTCCGTTATACTTTTTATACTTGCGAAAGACGGTGCTCAATCCGCTCAATCGAATCGTGTATGCGATGAAGAGAATCGGGGACGGCTCTCTGCATACCCGCATTGAGCTCTCAACAACATCAGATGAGTTTGGGATCGTCAATCGCTCCTTTAATAATATGCTCAATCAAATTGCGGCATTGAAAATATCGGTGTATGAGGAACAGCTAAGTAAGCAAAAAGCGGAGCTTCAGCATTTGCAGCTGCAAATTAATCCCCATTTTTTCATGAACACGCTAAATTTGATTTACAGTCTAGCCCTTGATAAGGACTTTGAATTAATAAAAGATATGACGATGCGGCTGGTCAAGCATTTTCGCTATATGTTCCGCAGCAATTTAACGTTCGTCCCTTTAAAGGACGAGCTGGAGCATGTTCGCAATTATCTGGCTATCCATGAGCTTCGTTACCAACAACAGTTTGATTGTCGGATTCGTGTACCCGAAACGTTGCTGAAGGCAATGGTTCCTCCTTTGATCATTCAAACGTTCGTGGAAAATTCGTTGAAATACGGCTCTTCCATAGAAAGTCCGCTTGTGCTGAACATTACGGTCAATATGGATGATTCGGAGCTTGATCCTGCTATGATGATTGAAATTCAGGACGAAGGATCTGGGTTTACGGATAGCTTGCTGACTATGCTAAATAGCGGGGAACGCATTGTTGACGGTCAAGGGGAGCATATCGGCGCTTGGAATGCATGGCACCGGCTGCGGATATTGTATGGCGATCGTTCGTTCATCCGCTATGCGAATCATGAGCCTCAAGGAGCCCAAGTGTTGATGCGGCTGCCATTTCTTCCTGACCATTCATAAGATTGGAGGTCTTCAGTATGAAGCTGATCATAGTTGATGATGAACCGTTAGCAGTTCGCAGTGTAGTAAATGCAATAGATTGGGACAAGCTGGGTATCGAGCATGTGTATGAGTCTTTTAGCGCCAAACAAGCGAAGGAGTTATTTGCGACGCATCCCATTGATATTATGCTGTGCGACATCGAGATGCCGCATGAAAGCGGGTTGGAACTATTAACTTGGGTTAGGGAGCGGTACCCTTCGACATCGAGCATTTTTCTGACCTGTCACGCCGATTTTGGCTTCGCCAAGGAAGCGATCAAGCTGGGAAGTCTGGATTATTTGTTAAAGCCAATCCCACCGGATGAGCTCCAAGCGGCGATTCAGAAAGCGATCGATCACTTGAAGTCTCAACATGAAGTAATGCGGCAAAGCGAATCATGGGTGAAGCACCATCCTCTATTTATCGAGCGGTTCTGGATGGATGTCTTAAACCGGACTATTCCATCTAATCCAAGTGCCATCCAAGCGGCTGCTCGCGAACGTAATATCCCCCTGCCCGATGGCCTGCTGATTTCGTCGGTTCGAGTGCAAGTACGCAGATGGCTCAAGGAAATTAGTTTGCGTGATGAGAAAATTATGGAATATGCCTTAGCTAATGCATTGCAGGAACTGAGCGGTGATATCGGTAGAAACTATGGAACGATTGCAACAGAGCGCGGGTATTTGCTAGCGATGCTTGCCGAGGTAAATTCAGATAAAGGGAAAGTTAAGAGGGTGTTGGATACCTATATAACGAATTGCCGGCGGTTCTTTTACTGTGATTTATCCATATATGTTGGTGAGCCGACGGACATTCATGAGCTACCCAATATGAAAATTCGTTTGGATGCCTTCATGCAGAATAATGTGGCGAGTGAGAATCAGGTGCTGTTCTTACAAGGGGAGCAGCCAGAAGGGTCAACGACAGTGGCATGGCCGGATATGAAGCTCTGGCTGTTGATGCTGCAGGACGGCTCCAAAGAACGGTTGGAGAAAGAGGTCGATCGGTATCTAAAACAGCTCCAAACCGTGCTGGGACTTAAAGCGCTGACGCTGCATCAATTTCATCAAGATTTCCTGCAGATCGTGTACTCGGTGCTAAGCGAGAAAGGAATCCAAGCGCATCAGCTGTTTCAGGACAATCTTTCCCTGGATCTATCCGAATGTTCGGCCGATTCTGTGAAGAATATGCGAGTGTGGGCTTACCATCTCTTGGAGAAAGCATTAGGCTATGTCGAAGAAATTCAGGCTTCCGAATCCACCGTTGGTCGAGTGCAGGCTTATATTACTAAGCATCTACACGAGGACTTGAATCGAGAGAATATCGCGGGCCTCTTCTTTCTGCACCCAGATTATATAAATCGATTGTTCAAGAAGGAAACAGGGCAATCGATGACAGACTTTTTGCTGCAGGAACGAATGCGTGCAGCGGAGGAATTGCTTGTCAAGACAGATTTGCCTGTGACGACAATTGCAGTCAACGTCGGATATTCGAATATCTCTTATTTTGCCCGCTCCTTCAAAAAGCAATATGATGCCAATCCGAACGAATATCGGCAATCAAGAAGATAGAAAAAGAATAGGAAGTCGAAATTGTGGTATCCCGTAGTCGAAATTCGAGCGGTCGGTTCGATTGCACGGCGGTATGATGAATACAGTACCACGAACAACATCCAACTACGGGGGGTTTAAGCATGAAGAAGGGAAAGGTTTGGCTTTGTCTAGTCTTAGCAGCGCTTATGGTTTTTGCAACCGCTTGCAGCTCCAACAATGGGTCAAACACAGAAACGCCGACCAATACGAGTGAAGCAGCGAACAATCCAGAACCGAAAGAGGAGCCTTATGAAATCGTCCTAGGCTATCCTGTTTTGGGAGAAGTGCCGGCGGACATTGATGCAGTTGAAGCTGAAATCAACAAAATTACGCTGGAAAAGATCAATGCGACCGTAAAGCTGTCCCGAATCACGATCGGCCAGTGGTTCCAGCAGAAGAACCTGATCTTAGCGGGCAACGAGAAGATGGACCTGATTTTGACAGACTTCCAGAGCTACTCTCCTGCGGTTGCGAAGAATCAATTCTTGGCGCAGGATGAACTGCTTGAGCAATACGGTCAGGGCATCAAGGAAATTCATAGTGAAAGCCTCGAGGTTGCCAGAATCAACGGAAAGATCTTTGCAACGCCGGTGAAGAGTTTTGCAGAGGGCGGCACCGCGGTATTGATGCGCAAGGATTTACTCGATAAGCACGGAATCGAAGTGTCTGACATTCAAGGGACGCAAGGTTTGGACAAGGTATTCGAAACGATTAAGAAGAATGAACCGGAAATGACTGTATTTGCAGTGCCGAACAGTCCTAAACCGATGACGGGCCTAATCGATGGGCTCTATGTTGACACGCTGACGGACGGATTGGGCGTATTGCCGATGAATTCTTCTGAAATGAAGGTTGTCAATCTGTACGAAATGCCAGAGTATGTTGAGGCATTAAAGCAGCTGAGAAGCTGGTATGTAGCCGGATACTTCCCTAAAGATGCGGCGAATTCCAAGGCGAATGCGACGGATTTAGTGAAAAGCGGCAGCGCGTTCTCCGTATTCGAAGGCAACAGCGTTTTTATTGAAGACACTATTTCCAGTGCGACCGGTTTTGAGATGGTTAAAGTCGTCACGGAAAAGCCGCTATTGAGTACGCAGGCGATGATTGGATTATCGTGGGCGATTCCCCAGAACGCTCAAAATCCACAAAAAGCGATGGAGTTCTTGAATCTGACCTTTACAGACCAAGATATTATCAACTTGATTAACTTTGGTATCGAAGGCAAGCACTACACCAAGAAGAGCGATAATGTTATCGCTTTGATTCCTGACGGCGGATACCGCATGAATCAAGGCTTTATGTTCGGTAACCGCTTGTTGACTTACGTCTTGGATGGGGAAAACCCGGCGCTTCGGGAAGAAAACGTAAAATTCGCGGAGTCTCTGCCAAGATCCCCTGCTGTCGGCTTCCTTCCTAGTACCGATGCCGTTAACACAGAAGTCGTAGCGGTTATGGGTGTGCTTGAACAATATAGAAAGGCATTGGAAACGGGAAATGTTGATCCTGAGAAGATTCATCCTGATTTTGTTGCTAAGCTGAAAGCGGCAGGAATCGACACGATCATTGCAGCAAAGCAAGAGCAGCTGGATGCTTGGCTTGCCCAACAAAAGTAAGGAAGCCATCTGAGGGGAACTGACCATGTGATGGTCGGTTCCCTTTAATTATTGGAAGGAGTGTTCAGACATGGCAAAAGGATTTCCGGAAGGGTTCATCATAGGCTCCTCGACTGCTGCTTATCAAGTGGAGGGTAACAATACGAACAGTGACTTTTGGGCGGAAGAATATGCGGAGGGTTCCCCTTACGCGGACAAATCCGGCGATGCGATCGATCATTATAGGCTGTATAGAGATGATATGGCATTGATGGCCAGCTTAGGGATGAAGGCATACCGTTTTTCGTTGGAGTGGGCAAGGATCGAGCCGGCTCCCGGGCAATATTCCCGATCTGCGCTTGAGCACTACCGGGGCATGCTGGAAGCTTGCCATGAATATGGCTTAATGCCGATCGTATGTATGCATCATTTCTCATCACCTCAGTGGCTTATGCGATTTGGCGGATGGGCTGGCGCTGATGTACCGGAGCGGTTTGCCCAATACTGTGAGTTCGTATTTCGTGAGTTAGGTCCGCTGATTCCCTATACGCTCACCTTTAACGAGGTGAATTTGCCTACGATGCTGCGCGAGTTATTCACGAAGATCGGTATTGTACCGCCTGTAGGGATCGATGCGGCCTCGTGGTTGGCGCCTCAATGGAGGGAATCTGCTGCAAGCTTATGCGGGACTACAGCGGATAAGTACGTGACCTTCCACATGATTTCCGATGATGCGAAGATTGTGCTTCTTAAAGAAGCGCATCGGAAAGCTAGAGAGGTAATCAAGCGCATATCGCCTTCTACGCAGGTTGGTTGGTCGATGGCCTTGTCAGACATTCAATCCATTCCGGGCGGGGAAGCTCATGCTGAGGCGAAATGGAAGCTGATCTTCGAGCAATTCCTGGATGCGATGGATGGCGATGATTTCTTCGGGCTGCAAAACTATACGCGTGAGGTGTACGGGCCTGAAGGTCAGGTTCAACCAGCCGAGGGTGTGGAATTAACACAAATGAAGTATGAATACTATCCCGAAGCACTAGGCAATGTGCTGCGCAAGATTTCGAAGGCTTTGCCGATCCCGATCATGGTGACTGAGCATGGTGTCGCTACGGCTGACGATACTAAACGAGTTGAGTTCATACGGAAGGGATTAGAAGGGCTGCATACCTGCTTGGAGGAAGGAATCGATGTTAGAGGGTATATGCACTGGTCCACGTTTGACAATTTCGAGTGGAATTCTGGTTATTCCATGACCTTCGGTCTGATTGGGGTGGACCGAGAGACGCAGGAGCGAAAAGCAAAGGAGAGCGCCAAATACTTGGGAAGCATCGCCCAGAATATTCGAAGAACCGAATGAATATGCATGCGGAGGTTTAAGATGAAAGACACAAATAGGGCCTATAAAAATCCGGTAATCCCTGGCTTTCATCCTGATCCTAGCGTCTGCCGGGTCGGTTCGGATTTTTACTTGGTGACGAGCTCGTTTCAGTATTTCCCAGGTGTACCTATCTTTCATAGTCGAGATTTGGTTCATTGGGAGCAGGTTGGGCACTGCTTGACAAGGCGAAGTCAGCTCGATTTGGAAGAATGCAAAAGCTCTTTGGGCATTTTTGCTCCAACACTTCGATATGCTAACGGTCGGTTTTACATGATCACTACGAACACGAATCGATTTAAAAATTTTTATGTTTGGGCGAACCAAGCGGATGGTCCTTGGTCTGATCCTATCTGGCTCGATTGGCCGGGTATTGATCCATCGCTGTTCTTCGACGAGGATGGCCGCGTTTATATTACGGGGACTGGCGGCTTCATGGGAGATGAGCCTTTAGGAATCTATCAAGCGGAAATTGATATTGAAACCTGTCGAATGGTAACCGAACGCCGTTTCATTTGGAGCGGTACTGGGGGCAAAGCTCCAGAGGGTCCACATCTGTACAAGATCCACGGGCACTATTATCTTCTGATAGCGGAAGGCGGAACCGAGTATGGCCACATGGCTTGCATCGCCCGGAGCGATAACCCGTACGGACCGTTTGAGAGCAATCCGGCTAATCCCATCTTGACGCACCGCAGTATCGAAAGTCCGATACAGGCCACAGGGCATGCCGATTTCGTAGAAGACGGGAATGGTAATTGGTGGGCCGTATTTTTGGGGATCCGTCCTGCGCCCGTGATGTTTGCGGGGCTGCACCATCACATGGGGCGGGAAACGTTCCTGGCTCAAGTAAATTGGTCTTTGGATGGTTGGCCGCTTCTCGGTGAAAGCGGTAAGGTGTTAGAGCGAATGAATACTGGCTCGCTTCCGCTGTCCGCTGAACAGCCTTGGGCAGAGGTCGATGACTTTGATAACGAGACATTGGATGTTTGTTGGAACTTTCTGCGTAATCCTCGCAGTCAGGATTGGTCTTTAACGGAGCGACCTGGTTGGTTAACATTACGCGGTTCAGACATCACGTTGGATGCTGTAGGATCTCCAACCTTTGTTGGTCGCAGACAACAGCATTTCAACTGTGATGTATGTACGAGATTGTGCTTTTCGCCCTCTGCGGAGGGAGAAGAGGCTGGACTCACCGTATTCATGAACGAGCGATTTCATTACGAGATCGCATTAACGGTTCGAGGAGGGCACCGTAAGATAATCTTCCGCCGAAGAATCGGTTCCTTATGGAAGGTGGAGCTTGAAGCGAATTATATGTCTGAGGAAATCGTAATTGGGGTTCAATGTGATCCCACTCAATATTCGTTTTATTATGAGCAGCCGAATGGAGATCGGCAACCGTTTGGTGCAGGTGAGTGCTCTCTACTCTCTACTGAAGTAGCTGGGGGATTCACTGGTATATTCTTTGGTTTATATGCGGCTGGCAACAAAAAACTATGTACGGTCCCTGCTCGGTTTGATTGGTTCCGTTACAGCATTCATTAGGAGGAATATAAATGTCAGGATTCCCAGAAGGTTTTCTATGGGGGGCGGCAAGCTGCGCCCAATAGGTGTAAGGCAACGTCCACGATATATATAAGTATGTTCTTGTAAAATGGCTGGGCTTTTGACATAAAGATGAGAGGAAGAGAAAAGCAATGTTTACAAACCATAATGTAAGTGGCTTTCTGAAGACAAAGGGCACCATCATGGTAAATGGTGACGGCGAGGAAATTATTTTTCGGGGCTGGGGCGCAGCCAATTGGAATAATCCGGAGGGCTTTATGATCGGCGGGCCGATGCTTAATTTCGCTGCTGCGAAGGCTGAATTCGCCGTTCCGGAGCCAATGGACAGAGGACGAACCATGAATCAAACGTTGATCGAGATGTGTGGCTCAGAGTATGCGAAAAGCTTTTGGCCAAGATGGTTTCGAAATTATTTAAGCGAAAGCGATATCAAGGCCATGGCCGAGTATGGTTGTAACTCTGTCCGTCTGCCGATAAGTGCGCGAACCTTTATGTACGAGGAGCCGGGATATCACTTTAACGAAGATACGTTTGCTATGTTGGATGAAGTGCTGGATTACTGTGAGAAGTATCGGGTATACGCAATTTTAGACATGCACGGAGCTCCCGGTGGGCAATCGGGATTGTCCTGTGACGATGGGATCGATATTATTCCCCATATGTTTATTGATGAGGAAAATTGGGAGCGCACAATCGTACTTTGGGAAGAATTTGCGAGACGGTATAAGGATCGTTGGATTGTAGGCGCATTTGAACTATTAAATGAACCCATCTCCTTACCGCGCTGGGATTATCTGATTCCCGAACTCCTAAGGTTTTACGATGAGTGTATTACGCGTATTCGGAAGATAGATTCCAATCACGCGATTTGCTTGGGTGGGAACCGCTTTAACTGGGCGGTGGATCTCTTCAATAAAAACTTTGATCCCTATTGTTCCAATTGGTTTATATCCTTCCATCGTTATCATGGCTCGCCTGAACCGAAAACGCTTCACCAATATGTGAGTAAGAGTATAGCACTTGATGTTCCGATGTGGATGGGTGAGGGCGGCGGCACCCCCGAATGGAATTCTACCTTTGCCGAGCTTGCGGCGGAGTATCATATCGGCACGAATATATGGGCCTGGAAGGCCGCCGATGACGGCTTTCATAGTCCTTGTTCCTATAAACTACCGCAAGACTGGCAGCTTGTCCGCAACTATTCCAAAGGCGGCGCAAAGCCCGGATATGAAGCAAGCCGCCGAATATGGGATGAGCTGCTGGAGAATATAAAGTATGAGAACTGCAGGATCGACCTCTCTCAACATCGTTATTATAATCGGATGCCTTCTTCAACGCTTCCGGCCATTTCCTACAATGCCCTTCCGGGACGGGGAACGTCTTATTCCGGTCAGTATCCCTTCTCAAATATATATGAATACCGCATCGAAGATGGTATGAAAATCATATATGACCCAGATAAACAAGCACCGGATAAGAGTCCACAAGCGTTGATATTTGGAAAAGAAGGAGTGGGACACGTTGAGGATTGGGAGAATCTAAGTCTAGAATTGACACAAGGGGAATTCACCTCCTACACCATCCGAAATGTCATGGAGGGCTGCAAGCTTAAGCTAGAGTACTATGCTGTAGGCGTTGCGGAAATTCAAGTTGAGGTTGATGGTGATAAGCTAGGAAGTACCGCCATTATAACGGAAAAGGGCAAGCAAGTCACTGAAATCGGAGTCCTTCCACCTGCGAAAGCCGCAACGATTAAGCTCTCTATCACAGAAGGAACGGTCATTCTGAAAAGACTTATTTTTAGTGAGGGTTAATTTCTTTACCTAGGACAACCGCCTTGTGCAGTTGTCCTTTTGTCGATATTAGGGAGAGGGAATTATACTATGATGGTTCACTTGCGAGATCACTCACAGATAATAGGTATAGTTTAATTAAAAATGTATTCTACCTGTAACGTAGTCACCAGTGAGTGATAAGATTCTGATTAGGAGAAGTGGAAAGGTGGAGTCTATTTTGCCAGCATACTTGTAATGGTTAAGCAATCGAATAGAGCAGTAGATTCGTGACGAGCATTATTAAACACGGGAGACCTGCGTCTATTCTAACCATTACAGGGAACGCAGGATAATTCAGTTATTACTATTCCATGCGGAGTGCCCTTAGGGTAACTCTGCTTTTTTAATGGAAAATAAATCTTCGCTTAACGATTATCAACGTTCCTCTGATTATTCGGAGGAAGCTTACAATGAGTATAGAGAAACAAGTTTATTGCGAAATCATCGCACAAGAAACACCGAAAGTCTTACGCAATTGTCATACATGCAAAAAAACAATGGAATTCTATTGTAGCGAGAAGTTTAGAGTGAATGCACAGCAGAAGAATATAGATGTATGGCTAATTTATAAGTGCGTTCAGTGTGCGAGTACATGGAATTACCCTATTCTATCAAGAGTTCATACAGGTAGCATTAATAAAGAGCTTCACAAGAAGTTTATGAGCAATGACCGTGAAGTCGCTTGGATATATGCTTTTCAAATTGAGCAATTGAAGAAACTATGTGGAGGAGTAAATACTGACATTGAGTACCTTATAGTTGGGGAGCAAATCGATGTAGAAGTTGAAAGTGTGATGATTCACCTAAGCTCCAAGTACAAGTTTGATCTCAGGTTAGATAAGGTATTGAAAGAGATTCTTGGTATATCAAGGTCTAAACTATATCAAATTGAAGACCATGGGGGAATCGTGATTAATCCACAAGTTGGGATAAAGAGTAAAGTGAAAGAAGATTTATTAATTTCTATAGTAAAGGGGTGCTTAAAGCTATGAATTATCTCGCAGTCATAAGGAATTGGCAGGAAACAGATAAGTTAACTTTTATACAATTTGGTTGACCAATAAGCCAGATGAGGAACAAGAGCATGCCTTCTGGCAACATCAGCAATTAGAAATAGAAGATATTGAATACCTTAAGTCATTGCCATTCTCCATTGAATTCTTCAAGAGTGGACGTAGGAAGTTAATATGCCACTGCTAGAACAGTATGCCGATGAGCTAAGAACAGCTGTGTATCAGGGAAGTAAATAAGGCTTAATTATATTAATAGAGACTATGGAGTGATTTTCTTGGATATTAGAATAGATGATTTAACTGGATTTGAAGTAGCTGAATTACTAGGGGAGCATCTTCAAGGCATGTCACTACATTCACCGCCAGAAAGTATACATGCCTTAAATCTTGAAGGATTGAAAAAACCAGAAATTACATTCTGGAGTGTATGGGAACATGATGAATTAGTTGGCTGCGGGGCACTTAAAGAGCTTGATGGTCAACATGGCGAGCTAAAATCAATGCGAACAGCTACATTACACTTAAGAAAGGGTGTTGCGAAGCGACTCCTTGGACACATAATTGATGAAGCCAAACGACGTGGTTATCGACGGCTAAGTTTGGAAACGGGTTCTATGGATGCTTTCGAACCAGCTAAGAAACTGTATGAAAGTTATGGGTTTCAATATTGTAACCCGTTTTCTGATTACATTGGGGACCCAAACAGTGTGTTTTTGACAAAGGAATTATGAGTTCAAGCTATTAAAATCGGAGATAGTTATGAGTAAATATGTTATTGGAATTGATCAATCAGAGGTATCTTCTTAGGTATTCCTGCGAAAGTACAGTTTTATTCAATAGAAATCGCTTGTTTGGTGGTAAAACCTGCGATTATACAGGAAAATTACTGCATACCTCCAGATCTCATGTTCTGGAGGTGAAAAGCATGTATTATCGCAGGTATTTTATATGACTGACTAATAATGATGCGAAAGCCTGTATTATTGCAGGTTTTTCTGCAAACTCTGCATCATTGCTTTATCTGATAATTCAAACTATATTTAAGTAAATATTTGGTATGTGTAACTGGCGTAACGTGGATTTACCACGAGGGAGCACATGTGTTTATACAGCCGTACGCCTGGGCAGAGGTAAGGGATATATTCCCTTGCCTCTTTATGCTTAAGAAGGGGTTGGGTAAATGGAAACAGGAAAATTGATTCTAGACGGCAATCAAGTGGCAGCAAGTATTAAAGAAAAATTGGTAGAACGTATTCGAATACTTTCGGCAAAAGGAATTGTACCTTGTTTAGCAACCATTCTAGTAGGAGAAGATCCGTCATCAGCTACTTATGTAAGGATGAAAGGTAATGCTTGCAAGAAACTTGGTATACAGTCCATTCGTGTTGATCTTCCTACTAGCACCACGACGGCTGAATTAATTGCTCAAATTGAAAAGCTTAATGATGATCCTCATATTCATGGCATATTGCTACAGCATCCAGTTCCTCATCATATTGATGAAAGGGAAGCATTTGAAGCTATTCATATAGTGAAGGATGTAGATGGTGTAACAACTTTAGGCTTTGCTCAGAATGCGTTTGGTTTTGCAGACTATCCTTCCTGTACCCCAGCAGCAATTCTAGCCATTCTGGAATACTATAAAATTTCTCTTGAAGGCAAACATGCGGTTGTGATTGGAAGAAGTCCCATCCTTGGAAAACCTGTATCTGCCATGCTCTTAAACAGCAATGCAACCGTTACGACATGTCACTCCAAAACAAAAAAATTAGCAGACATCGTTCGATTAGGAGATATTGTAGTTGCAGCCGTCGGTAAGCCAAAATTTGTGCAGGGTGATTGGATAAAACCAGGTGCTATTGTTCTAGATGCTGGATACAATGAAGGTAATCTTGGGGATGTTGACTATGATGCTTGCTTACATAATGCTTACGCCATTACCCCAGTTCCAGCTGGAGTTGGGCCGGTAACAATAGCAATCTTACTCAAGCATACCGTGGATTCTGCAGAGAAATATGATAAAAGATATCATTAGGAGTTTTGATTGTCGCTCCTGCAACAGATAGAACTGATGCCTTACAAATTTCAAATGAGTTAATGAGTGATTTCTTAAATGGAAGTACGATTGAGTAGTGAAAAATTGTTAACACAACATTCATGGAAGGATATGGGGTCATGGTGTCGAAATTTATTATGTTGATAAACTGAACGACATTCATTGATTATTGGAGAATTGATTCCCATTCTGTTTCCTAATGGAGAGCTTGTATGAACTATGATTGTTTAATTGTGGATGATGAGATTGTGCTTGCGGAGACAACCAGTGAATACTTTAATATGTTCGAGGTCAAATCTGCTTATGTGAATAGCGCGGAAGCGTGTATCCAGTTTTTACAAGAAAATCAAACATCGCTGATTCTCCTAGATATCAATCTTGGTGATATGTCCGGCTTTGAGTTGTGTAAAAGGCTAAGGCTAACAACGAAAATTCCTATACTGTTTATTAGTGCCCGTTCTAGTGATGATGATATTCTTATTGCACTCAACATAGGCGGAGACGATTACATATCAAAGCCCTATACGCTTAGTGTATTACTTGCCAAAGTTAAGGCTGTACTTAAGAGATATGGGGATAGTAACCAAGTCGAAGAAATGCTAGAGTTTGGCCAAGTGAAGATCGACTGTTTGTTAAACCGTGTCCGTGTGAATGGTGTAGATATTAAACTCAAATCATTGGAATATAAACTGATCTGCTTTCTTGCGAAGAATAAGAACAGAGTAGTCACCAAAGAAGAGCTATTCCACAATGTTTGGGGCGACTCTTTCACAGGGGATGGTACGCTTAATGTACATATTCGTCACCTCCGAGAGAAGATAGAGGTCAATCCCAATAAACCGCAATATATCAAGACGATATGGGGAACCGGATATGTATTAGAGGATAGTGAAATATGAGGGTTAGATGGTTCTTAATCACGATTCTCCTCATTTTCTTTACTGGTATGATTTTATCAACTCATCTAGTCAATAAGAAGATGATTACTGAGGTGGATATTGTTGCTGTCAATGAGCTAGTAAAGACAGTTGAAAGCAGCTGGGGGAGCCTCGAGCAAGGAGATTATAGCGCAATTAAGCAGCAGTTTGTCGTGCTCGACTTCCATGGGAATGTGCGCTATCAATCAGCAGCTGGACTTTCCCTGACCATGAATGATGCGATCAAGAATAGGGATACAATTACAGACTTAAGCGTAAATGATATTCTTGTAGGCAAGCTTATTATCCACAATGATTACCGGATCTTAATACAGAACAACAAAAAACAACTAATTATAGTCGGTATTATCACTTTCTCCGTGTTATTGATTGTACAAACCATGTATATCTTATACTTAAATCAAAGGGTATTTAAGCCGTTTCGGAGGTTGCAGAGCTTCGCACTTCATGTGGCACGGGGAAACCTGGACATTCCTCTTAATATGGATAAGAACAATGTGTTCGGGGCTTTTACTGAAAGCTTCGATATTATGCGCGAGGAATTAGTAGCAGCGCGACAGAGTGAATATGTGGCAAACCGTAGTAAGAAGGAATTGGTGGCAAGCTTAAGCCATGATATTAAGACACCGGTAGCCTCCATTAAAGCAGTGAGTGAATTGATGCTGCTGCGAGCAACGGACGATAAAGTGATCATGCAGTTAAACACAATTTACTCGAAGTCGGAGCAGATTAACCTATTGATAACTGATATGTTCCATGCGACCTTAGAGGAATTGAAGGAGTTAAAGGTAACGGTTACTGAGGAGCATAGCCACGTATTAAAGGGGATGATTACAAATGTTAATCATGATGAGCCAATCATCTGCGATTCACTCCCAGACTGTATCATATTAACGGATGTAATGCGTCTACAGCAAGTGTTCGATAATATCCTGAGTAATTCATACAAGTACGCTGGAACTTCTGTGACGATTCAATATCATATCAGTCAAGCTTACCTAGAGGTTAGAATTATGGATTATGGGGATGGCATCAATGAGGATGAGTTACCTTACATATTTAACAAATTTTACAGAGGGAATAATGTAAAGGGTAATAATGGTTCAGGACTAGGATTATATATATCCAAATACCTTATGCAGAGTATGCAGGGCGATATTGAATGCCATAATCGCGAAGATGGGTTTACCGTAACTCTGAAAATTAAGCTCGCATAACCGATTTAAGAATTGGTTAAGGATTGAACAAAGATTAAATAAGAATAGCTCTTGTATGATAAGACTGTACTTTAATACAGTCTTATTTCTGTAGTCAAATAATAATAGAAGGTTGGTCATGATATGGGGACAATGATATTAACAACTGAAAAGCTATGCAAAACCTTTTCAAGTGGAGGTATACAACAGCATGTGCTGAAGAATTTGGATATTGGCTTGAGAGCAGGGGACTTTACAGTAATTATGGGTAGCTCGGGTTCGGGCAAATCAACCTTGCTCTATGCGATCTCAGGAATGGATAAACCTACATTAGGTGAGATTCGCTTTCAGAATCAGAATATCTCTAATCTCAATAATGATCAGCTCGCGATTTTCCGAAGAAATCATTGTGGTTTCGTATTCCAGCAAGTTCATTTACTAGATAATATGAGTGTTCTCGATAATATTCTGGCCAGTGGATTACTAGTCAATAGAAACAAGCGTCTCGTTGTAGCTAAAGCGAAACAGCTGCTTACCCAAGTAGGTTTGAATGAAGCTTCATGGGGGAAATTCCCTTCTCAGCTATCCGGAGGTGAAGCGCAGCGAGCAGGTATTGTAAGGGCGTTGATCAACAGCCCCGAGATCGTCTTCGCAGATGAGCCAACGGGTGCGCTCAATTCTGCCGCTAGTGATAGCGTTCTGGATGTTCTGACCGAGGTCAATCAGAATGGCCAGAGCATTGTGATGGTCACACATGATATCAAGACAGCTCAGCGGGGGAGCAGGGTGCTTTACCTTCGTGATGGCGTTATCTGTGGTGACCTCGACCTCGATGCATATGATGTGAATAATAATCACGCTCGTCAAGAGAAGCTCAGGGCATTTCTAGCAGAAATGGGGTGGTAAGGATGACTCTCATTCATCTCGCCCTTGCCAACATTAGAAGGGGTAAGGGTGCGGCATTCTCATTATTCATCCTCATTCTTCTTGCTGCGTTGCTGCTTAATGTTGGATTGACGGTAATTCTCAAAATTAATAGCTTTTATGATGAGAAGGTTGAACAGCTTCAGGGTGCTCATGTTAGTACTATAGTTAACAGTAAGGATTATCAACAGCCTGAAGTGAATTTTCTCGAGTCAGCAGAAGAGATAGAGACTGAGGATATCCTCATAATGGCTGCAGCTAAGTACCGGTATGGAGCAAGCGATTATAATTTTGATATAGCAATCCTTAATATGGATATCAATCGGAAGATTGCTCCGTTGCACCTAGTAGGAAAGTCTGATGAGTTTAATGTTGCCGATGACATTGTTTATCTCCCTTATAGCTATCAAGCTAACGGAGGGTATGAGCTCGGTGATACGATTACAATTAATCTCCAAGACAATGACTATAGTTATCGTGTTGCGGGATTCTTCGAAGCAACGATACTAGGAACAAATGATATGGGTATGGTCAAATTTTTCTTGCCTAATGAAGCCTACCAGCGATTGGCCAATAAACTCGGTGAGGAAGCGGATGGCATTCTAATGTCTGCGATCTTCGATGACCGAACGAAGTCGCCCCAATTACTTTATGACTACAGGAATCAATATCCACAAGAGGTTTCGGGGACGACTGAGTCATTTTCTTGGTCCGCAGATATTCTGATTACTAAGAACGTCAGCACATTGACAATTAATATTGTGGCGATGATTCTAGTCGCGTTTGCGACGGTGATTGTTCTTGTCTCCTTAATTGTGATCAAGTTCCGTGTGACGAACAGCATCGATGATGGCATTATTAATATCGGTGTGCTAAAAGCTATAGGATATACGAGCAGGCAGATTCTCGCTTCCGTTATTATGCAATTTATGCTAATCACATTGTGTGCAGGAGTGATCGGAGTCCTATTATCCTACCTTGTAATGCCCGTATTCGGTGGAATTATCTCATCTTTATCAGGACTGATATGGATTCAAAGCTTCAATGCGGGAATAAATCTTGCCAGTATTTTTATTGTCACCTTGCTGGTTCTAACTGTGACTCTGCTGTCCTCCTTACGCATCGAGAAGCTTCACCCAGTAATAGCTCTTCGTGGGGGTCTTATCACACACAGCTTTAAGAAGAATCGATTTCCACTCGAGACAGCAAAGGGCGGGCTTCAATTTGCACTCGCTTGTAAGACGATGATGACGAATAGTAAGCAGAATATCATGATTACCGTTATCATAATTGCAATTACCTTTGCATCCATATTCTCCATTGTGCTCTACTATAACGTTGCGGTTGATAAGAAGGCCTTCATTCATCTGGTTGGGGTTGAGACGTCCAATGTTGTGGTGACAACCAAATCCGGTATGGACATCAATAAGCTCATTATGGATATTGAACATATGGAGGGTGTGACGAAGACCGCTACCCTGGATATATATGTATTTGATATAGGGAATGAGAATGTCTATGTGAATATATCTGATGACTATAATAAATTGGACAATAATTTGATCTTTGAAGGTCGATATCCGTTGTACGACAATGAGATTGCCTTATCGTGGGTTGTGGCGGAGCAGATGGATGTGGTGATCGGTGATACGGTTAATGTGGAGCTAGGTGATGCACAGAAACCGTATCTAGTTACTGGATTGAGTCAAGCTATTAATAATATGGGGCAGACGGCATCGTTAACTACGCTAGGTGTACAGCAGCTTATTCCCGATTATTCAGGCACCCAAATCAATGTTTATCTCACAGGAACGGATAATGCTAGCTTTATCCAAGAAGTCCAGGCTCGATATGGGGATAGGATACAAGATGCTATTAATCTTGAGGAAACCGTTGATAATGAGAGCGATGTTTATATCTCAGCAGTTTTTGCAGTTATGGTGTTGATTCTAGCGATTACAGTAATGGTAGTGGCTCTGATTCTCTATCTTGTTATTAAAACAATGATTCTCAAACGATTAAGGGAATTTGGTATTCTGAAAGCGATCGGGTACACGACCTATCAGCTTATGACACAGATCGCACAGAGCTTTGTCCCGATTGTGATCGCGGGTGTCATGATTGGTGGCGTGCTTGGCTGTCTCTACACCAATACTGTACTTACCGTACTACTCTCTAGTGCTGGCATTCACAAGGTACAGTTTATTGTGAATATTCCCATTATCGCGCTTCTGTGCATAGGACTTATTGTGCTAGCTTATCTCGTATCCATGATCGTCTCGTATAGGATTAAGCGGGTAACAGCTTATGGACTGATTACAGAATAGTGGGGACTTTCTACATACTGTGTAGCACAAATGGTTAAAGTAACAGCAAGGTTCTAATGATAACCAAGAAGTGGATTCATGAGGAACCAAACGAAGAACAGGAGTTGATGTATGGTGTCAGAAAATAAAGAAATGAGCCCTGTATCAGGAGAAAAGGTGGATACGGATGGTATCTATGCAACCGAGTGGGGGCGGGAAGAGCTTATGAAGCGTGGAGATCGATTTCCTAGTGATCTGATGATGGGGGACACAGAATGGGAATTAACGGAGCTCCCCTCCGAAGACCAGCAAGAAAAAATAGATGATCCTAGTAAGGATAAAGAAGATAAACATCTCCACATTAGGAGAGACGCTAAATAAGCTGGTATATCCGTGGGCGCCCAAAGTCATTCAGACTTGGGGGTTCCCCTTTTGCTATGCACGTAACCTGATTAGTATGATCGGTTTTTTTGTTTGAATAGTAATGTAGCTTGCTACACATGCTAGGTCTACTATAAATCAAAGGATGGATGTTATGAGTACTATGGATTTATTATTAAGAATTACATTGTCATTCTTCACTTTGTTACTGCTCACAAGGCTAATGGGAAGAAAAGAGCTAGCTCAGATGACCTTTTTTAATTTTGTCTCCGCCATTGCTATTGGTTCTATTGCAGCTAATCTAGCTGTTAGTCCAAGCTTGAGCACTCAAAATGGGATAATGGCACTGATTGGTTGGACCTTCTTTACCATTGTTATGGGGTTTATCGATATTAATTCAAGAGCTGCGCGAAAGGTGCTGGAGGGAAACCCTTTGGTTGTGATCCAAAACGGCAAAATACTAGAAAATTCACTTAGGAGTGCTAGGCTGGACGTCGATGCCTTGACCGCCATGCTTAGGCAAAAAAATGTATTTTCATTGATGGATGTGGATTACGCAATCTTCGAAACAAACGGTAAATTGTCAGTAATGAAAAAAGATTATAAGCAGTTTGTAACTAAAGGGGATATGCAGATTCCCAGCCCCGATCAGTTTAACTTCCCGATTGCAACCCAAGTTGTATCGGATGGTAAAATCAATAAGAAAAATCTAACAAAACTTAATTTAGATGAGAAATGGGTAGAACAGCAGCTGCAGCAGGCGGGTGTTCATTCGGTTTCCAAGGTCTTCTTTGCTGAAGTGCAGAGGGATGGCTCATTATATATTGACAACAAAGATGAGAATATTCATTAAAATGACATCATTTGTGCAAACCGATGAAGTGCATCCTCGGAAATAGTGGATATATCCTGCTTCTTATGAATTGAAGGCAGATTTTTATCCATCTTAGCCACCATCTTGACTATGAATTTGTCTGTGAACTTCATGCTTTTAATTCTGAATTCTCCTCCGAAAGATTCTCGGGCAACGGCACGAGCTAACAACTCTAGTGGAAAGGCATTATTTAACTGCAATTCTGCCTTCTCACCATCATACATACAGCAAATATAGAACCCAAGCTTTTTCTCTTTCAGCTGATCAAGATTCTGTATGCAAAATTCATTGGCTATGTTCTGGGCTTTGCTCATATAGATGGCACTACCAATGATCACGTTATCATATTGTGCAAGATCACCAGCTTTTTCAGTTTTTAAATTGCATAGATCCACTTTCCCAGTCAATTTTTCCGCTAGTATCCTCGCGCATCCTTCGGTAGAGCCGTACTTTGTAGCATAAGCGATTAATGTATTCATATCTTTCCTCCCGTCCTGTAGCCCTTCAATTGTAATCTTCTGGATGAAGATTGTAAGTGAAGAAATTCACGCTATTTATTATTTTTAGCGTTACGTCCGACATAAGCTTGTCTAAACCACGTAATCAACGACCCTGTGAATGCCAGGCAAACGAAGAGCGCCTGGATCATCCAAGGGCTCTCGATTCATTCCCAAGTTACTGTACAACGTTCAGGTATGATTGGTGCCCCCATACATCTAAAGGAAGAAGAACTGAAACAGTGACTTCATTATTCATGCTCAAGGAGAATAGGAATGTGTTACTATCATATTAAGAATCCTCTCATTCTTGACCATGATATAAGGAGAACGATAGCGTGTACCAGCTAACCAAGGCATACAGCCAGTATCAAGAGATAACCGTATGCGAGGCAAATCAGCTGTACGGGAGAACTGGAAAATTCCGTATCCTGCAGTTTTCAGAGCATGCTGTGCAGGGTGCCGTCGATATGAAGGACCGCAAGCGCATTGTACTGGAATATCCGAGGGCAATTATTCATCTCATGGAGGTGAATAATCCGTTCTTCGAGCATGTCTTTATGATTGGTCACGGAATCGGAACGATTGCCAGCCATTATCCGGAGAAGCAATTTCGTATAGCGGAGATTGATGAGAAGGTGGTGGAGCTTAGTAGATTATATTTTCAATACCTCAAGGATAATGTTGTAATTGGAGATGGATCCGAGGTATTGAGGAATGAGGATCCTAATAAATTTGATTATATTATTCTTGACGCCTTTACAAAGGCGGGTACACCCAATCATCTAACTACATTGCAATTTTTTCAGATGACTAAAGAGAAGCTTAACGCCAGAGGATCTTTGATATTAAATCTTGCGGGCAGAACGAATAATGATACATTAACGAATGCGATCTATACTACTCTTAAGGAAATATTCGCTTATACAAGAATTTTTTCACTCCCAGGCGGGGATTCCTCTGATATAAGAAATATGATTGTGATCGGTAGTAATCGAATAATAGAGTTTGATCCGCGATCCATGGCAGGATTCATGGAGATCGAGTTAGAGCAAGGCCATATCATCTATGCATGTATGCAACAATCCGAATAACACTTCCGTCTATTAGTTATAGAGCTATGTATAGTAGCAGAGTTAGAATAATAACCGGAGGATGGCGTACACATATGAAGAAATTATTGGTTTTGAGCTTATTAACATTTATTTTATTATCCGGGTGTAGTAATGACATTAATGAGGTTACTAATCTGAATCAATCGGAAGCAACACAACCAGAAGAAACGGAATCAGAAGCAACAAAACAGAATGAAGAAGCACCTCCGGCAGAGGAAAATACAGTGGCTACGGAGACAAAGGGAGCCTATTTACTAAAGCTAAATGAGGTAGAAGAGAGCCTCACCGATTTACAAAAGCTCAATGATGAAGGAACAACAGTATCCATGACTAAGGCTGCAGATGAAACCTACAAAAGATGGGATAATACTTTAAATGAAGTATATAACGAGCTAAAGCAACAGCTACCCACAAGTGAGATGGCTAAATTAAAGGAAGAACAACTAAATTGGATAACATTAAGAGATAAGACTGCAAAGGAGGAATCATCAGCATATAAAGGTGGAACAATGGAGTCATTGGAGTACATTGCTACACAAGCACGAGTTACTAAGGAAAGATGCTATGAGCTCGTACAATTATACATGAAATAGTAAACGTTAATAAAAAGCTTATCAGGTGCAGTTGTTTCTTGAACCTGATAAGCTTTTTTGCTTTAACAAATAAAGTAGTTGTCTTACTGAGACAATAATCACAAGGTGTCTGACAACCTGATAAATATTTGTGTTATAATATGCGCATAAATCATTACAAGCTAGTGCAATTATTTTTTTCGTATTTAATATTTCTTGGAGGTGTGGAATGAAAGTATCTATGTTTATAACCTGTATAAGTGATGCTATGTATCCGAAGGTAGGGGAAGCCATGGTTCGACTACTTGCTCGATACGGTGTCTTGGTTGAATTTCCTACGGTTCAAACCTGCTGTGGGCAGCCTGCCTTCAATAGTGGCTATTGGGAGGAGGCGCGCGTAACTGCGAAGACCATCATTGAAGCATTCGAGGAATGTGATTTTGTGGTTTCACCCTCAGGCTCATGTACGGGTATGATCCATCATTATCCGAAGCTATTCGAGAATGATCCTATTATGCTTGAGAAAGCTGAGAAGCTTAAGAGTAAATCATTTGAATTCACTCAATTTCTAGTAGGTGTGTTAGGTGTAACGGATGTCGGAGCGATGTTCCCACATAAAGTGACTTACCATCCCTCGTGTCATGGAAGCCGGTTGCTTGGTGCTAAGGAAGAGCCCATGGAGCTATTGAGCCATGTAAAAGGAATGGAGCTTATTCCGCTACCTTTTGCCGAGGATTGCTGTGGCTTTGGAGGAACTTTCGCTATCAAGATGGGGGATATCTCCGGGGCTATGGTTGAGGAGAAAGCTAGTCACGTTATCGAGACGGAAGCTGAAGTGTTAGTCGGCTGTGATATGGCCTGCTTATTGAATATCGGTGGTAATCTACGACACCGTAATGAACCGATCAGGGTGATGCATCTAGCAGAGCTGTTATATGAAGGGGTGAAACAACAAGCATGAGTACAACAGGAGCTGGAACGAAAGCAGAAACGGTCAAGCAACGGGCCGAAATTGCACTGAACAATGATTTTCTGCGGAAAGCAGTAAGATTTACGACGGAACGTCTGCGGGATGGCAAGAAGGCGGCGACAGATTCGCTCGGAAATTGGGAAGAGTGGCGTGAGCGCGGCAGACAAATTCGATTGCATACCATCGCTCATCTGGATTACTACTTGACTGAATTCGCTGAGAACGCTCGGGCTAATGGTGTGCATGTGCATTTTGCCAGTACCGCTGAGGAGGCTGTGCATCTTTCTCTGAGTATTGCCGAACGTAATCAAGCAAAGACAGTTGTGAAGTCCAAATCGATGGTGACCGAGGAGCTGCATCTTAATCATGCATTGGAGTCGATTGGTGTAGAAGCGATCGAAACAGATCTGGGCGAATATATTATTCAGCTTGCGGGTGAAGCCCCTTCTCATATTATTATTCCAGCTATTCATAAGAATCGCTTTCAAATCGCCGAATTGTTGTCTAAGGATGCAGGTGAGATATTAGAGCCGGATACAGCGATTCTTGCCGGCTATGTTCGTCGGAAGCTTCGAGAGAAGTTTCTTGAAGCGGACATTGGGATGACTGGCTGCAATTTTGCCATAGCAGAGACTGGATCGATGGTGCTGTTCGAGAATGAAGGTAATGCTAGGATGGTATCAACTGTTCCTCGTACTCAGATTACCTTAATGGGTATGGAACGGATTATTCCTAGCTGGGATGACTTAGAGGTGATGGCCACCTTGTTGCCTCGATCGGCAACAGGGCAGAAGCTAACCGTATATATGTCAGGCATTACAGGCCCTCGCCGTTCAGAGGATGCGGATGGTCCTGAGGAAATGCATATCATCATCATAGATAATGGACGTTCCTTACAGCTTGGCGATCCTGAGTTCCAAGAGCTGCTCAACTGTATTCGTTGTGGTGCTTGCTTGAATGTCTGTCCCGTCTATCGACACATCGGTGGGCATGCTTATGGAGGGGCATATAGTGGCCCTATTGGAGCAGTACTAACCCCTGCAATCAATAAGAATGTTGCAGAGTGGGATGATATTGCTAATGCATCAAGCTTATGCGGTGCTTGTTATGAGGCTTGTCCTGTGAAAATCCCCTTACATGAAATGCTTATTTACCTTCGTAGGCGAAAGGTGGAGCAAGGACAAGGCGATAAGATAGAAGCGATCGGGATGAAGGGCTTTGCAGCAGTGATGTCCAATTCAGGTAGATTTAAGCTTGCCTTGAAGATGGGGAAGCTAGGACAGAAGCTTGTTGTTCGGGGTGGGGAAATTCGTACAAAGCTGGGACCGCTTAATAAGTGGAACACATACCGAGTTACTCCGAGTTTACCTAAGAAATCCTTCCGGGATCAATGGGGGACCATGGAGCAGGAAATCCGTGAAGGGCTGCAGGAGATGGATCCCGCAATACGTGCTCGTATGGAACAGAGCTTGAAGGATAGGGAGAAGGGGGGAGGTCATGGTCATGGCTAATACACATGAAGAATGGCTGCAACAGCTGACCACAGAATCTCTGGGCAAGCAGGAAAGCTTTATGAATCATATTGCTGATCGGATGAAACGACCGCGAGTCGTGGAGAAGCCTAATCATCCTTTCAAGGGAGCGCCAGCATTCTGGAAGGATTTTCAGTGGGGGGTAGAAGAGCGAGTTACTCAGTTCACAGAAATCTTCCGCAGTGCAGGTGGGCATGTGGAGCATATGGAGGGGATGGCACAGGCCAAATCATTCATTATTGACAAGGCGCAAGCGTTAGGTGCCAAGTATGTGCTTATGAACAATGAGCCAGAGCTTACCGCGTTTAACTTGGAGGAAGCTTTAACAGATGCTCAGGTAACGGTTTGGAATAGTGTGCCTGGTGAGAACTGGAAAGCACGTTCGGCAGAAGCGGACTTTGGCATTGTGATGGCCGATTATGCGGCTGCCTGTACAGGCTCTGTAACTGTGCTGTCTAGCAAGGATAAGGGTAGGTCTGTTAGCTTATTGCCTACTGTCTTATTCGTCATTATCCCGATTGAACGATTGAAGACACGGTTAGGTGAAGCATTGATTAACTTCGATCAGGTAGGCCGTGAGAGCTTGCCTGCAGGCATCCACTTTATCTCTGGACCAAGCCGTTCGGCAGACATTGAGAATGACTTAACGATAGGCGTTCATGGACCCGGTGTTGTCTATGCATTAATCGTAGGTAAGCTATCCGATGGTGACGTATAAATGGAAGTGACAAGGTTATCTAAGCGAAACCATTATGAGGAGATCACCGAGCAGTTAAAAAGTCAGATTCTTAATGGGAAGCTGAAGATTGGAGATAAGCTACCTTCTACAAAGGAGATGTCCGAGCAATTTGGTGTGGGGCGTTCAACCACGCGTGAGGCGCTAAGTGCATTAAAAGCGATGGGTTTAATAGAAATTCGGCAGGGTGGGGGCTGTCGAGTTATTCACGATGCTCTATCGAAATTCGAGATTCCTGCACTGCAATCCTTGCGGGTTAATCGTACGACACTCATCGAATTAATCGAAGCTCGAAAATCGTTGGAGGTTTCCAATGCAGCCCTTGCAGCGGAGAGAAGGACAGATGAGGACTTGGCTGTGTTAAGTAGTCTTATTCAAGATATGGAACATTCCATCGGTGATGATCTAGAAGGAGAGCGTACAGACCTACTGTTCCATCTTACATTAGCGAGAGCAACAAACAATACGATCATGCTGCAGCTCTTCGAGTCCATTGCGAATCAGATGGAGATGGCTATTCGTGAAATCCGCAGGGTAGAGATTTATGCTAACCGATCTGTTGCTGCTAAACTATATAAAGAGCACTTAGCCATATACGAAGCAGTAGTGAAGCGGGATGCCAATCTCTCCGCCAAACGGATGAAGCAGCACTTGGAGTATGTGGAACGGAATTTGATGAAATATTTGTAGCCCCTGGACGAAGTGTTATAATTGGGAGGACGAAATTGAACTGGAGGGATCAGACGATGAGTGAGGCGCGCTATGATATCATTCAGCATCATTATGAGGAAGAACCATCATGGATACTTAAAGACAATGTGAGTAAGGCAGAGGTCGAATTGATACCAGGTGTAGGAAGCCATGTAGTTAGGTTTGAATTGGATGGGCACCCACTTGTATTGACTCCACCTGACCTAGCAGCATTACGGGAAAAATCATCGCGATTTGGTGTACCTATTCTATTCCCACCCAATCGTATTCATGGCGCACAATTTACTTATAAGGACCGCACTTATCAATATCCACCAAAGGCTGGAACACCACATTATATGCATGGAGAACTTAGTCATAAGCCGTGGTTTGTTGCAGAATCAGGAGCAGATGAGGAGAGAGGCGCTTATCTAGTCACCCGATTCCGCTATCAGGATCATCTGGATCTGTTCGAGCACTTCCCACACAACCTAGTTTTCGAGATGACCTTTCGATTATTCGAAGGTAAGCTAATCTGTTCAGGTACCATTCATAATGAGGGTATGGATGAAGCACCGCTCGCTTTAGGTTTTCATCCTTATTTCCCTGTCGCACCGAAGCTCTCAACTAAGGTTGTCATACCTGCAATAACGGAGTGGCCAATTTCTGAGGATGGATTTGTTGCTGGGTTACCTGAAGCCACTGATGCATGTGAGCAGTTAAGGTCTGGCTGGTCGTTCGAAGATGTTCCGTCTGAGGGCTACATGCTATTGGAAATGCCTCGAGAGCAATCCAATTGCTGTGAGCTTCAGGATCACGAACGTGGCACGAAGATTGTAGTCGAAAGCTCCGAGCAATTTCCGTTTATGGTGCTATTCAAACCGGCTTGGGCGGATGCGATTTCTCTTGAGCCTTACACCTATGTTACCGATGGTTTTAATTCCAGCTTGGATGTAGAGACAACTGGAGTTAGAGGGTTAGATCCCGGAGATGTATTCACCTATGAATGGAGCGTCTGGCAGGCTGGCTTGGATATTTGATAAGTCACTAGCTTCAGCCTGCTCCGCTACATCAGCAAGAACCCGATCTCGTGAGGTCGGGTTCTTGCTGATGTAGGGGAAGGAAATTAAGGTAAATGTATGAAGTATGAAGAATCGAGTATGAAGCATGAAGCATGAAGTATGAAGTATGAAGAATCGAGTATGATGTATGAAGCATGAAAGAGGGACCTAATAGAGCCAGAAGGTAGGTAAAGTCAAATGGAAGAATATCGAATAGCTATAAGTGAGCTAATGGCTAAGGATTACAAATATGTGGACAATCATATTGATTCAATGACAATCAATCATTACCCTTGGGATGCTAATGGGTACAAGCCGAATGCGGAATGCAGAGTAGTGTGTTGTGCGGACGGACTAAAGGTGAGAATGGAGGCTTCGGAGAAGGAGATTACAGCTACTTATTCGGAGATGAATGACCCCGTTTATAAGGACAGCTGCCTTGAGTTTTTTGTTTCTCCTTTTCAAGACAATCCAGATTACTATTTTAATTTCGAGTTGAACCCTTTAGGTACACTTTTATTAGGTCGTGGAAGTAAACAGCTTGGGAGAGAAAGAATTAATATTGAAAACTTTAAGGAGTATTTCCAGATAAAATCAGAAAAACATAAGGGAAAAGGTGATATTACGCATTGGTTGGTGGAATTTACGATTCCTTATCAATTGCTTAAGGAACACCAGTCGGAAGAAACAGGTGTAATCGGCCAACGAATGAGAGGAAATTTCTATAAATGCGGAGATGAAACTAAATATCCTCATTATGGTTGTTGGAGTCGTATTGACATACATTCACCGAAATTTCATTCGCCGCAATTTTTTGGTAATTTAGTGCTACCAGAAGGATTCATTTATGCTTATAATAGAAGTTAGAGACGAAGAACGTCCCATCCATTGCCTGTTAATGGATCGGGGCGTTTTTTTCTGTGAAAATCATCTGTATTTATTTAGGAGGGGTGGTTAATGATGGATTTCGAAATGGCTCATGATGCATTTATCCAGCACCATTTGTTAAGAAGAACGGGAGAAAGAAAGGGTCGTCTAGCAAGAGGACACAAGGAAGCTGAGAAATTATTTTGTCGTAATATCTGGTGGCTATTACGTGGTAATTTTGACGAACTGCATCCTGAATTTGAGGTGATCGACTGGCGGGGACTATCCTACTATTGTGATTTCGTTTGGCTCACTACGTATGTGAAGCTGATTATAGAAATCAAAGGTTTTGGCCCGCACGTACGAGATATGGATCGGCAAAAGTATTGCAACGAACTCAACCGAGAAACATTCCTATCAGCTATGGGGTTCCAAGTAATTTCATTTGCCTATGATGATGTTGCTCATCGTCCAGAATTATGCTTGACGCTTCTGCGCATGCTCATTAGCCGCTACCAACCCGACTCATCACCCACTTGCTTGAAGAGTGTGGCGGAGCGGGAAATTATTCGACTGGCTTGTTTACTCGCTCGACCACTACGTCCCATAGATTTAGAAACTCATTTTTGCATCAACCATCGGACAGCAGTTCGCATGCTAAAATCGCTCTGCGCTAAGGGCGGTCTAAGTCCTATAACCGGGGCGGAAGGCAAACACGTCGTCCGATACGAGCTTCAGCGAAGCGCGATGATGCAGAGTTTGTAGAAAATCTGCGATCCTGCAGGCTTTCGCTTTGTTATTAGTCAGTCTTATAACATACCTGCGATAATACATGTATTTTACCTCCAGATCATGGGATCTGAGAGGTATTCGGTAATATTCCTGTATAATCGCAGGCTTTACCTCCAAACAAGCGATTTCTATAGAATAAAACTGTACTATTTGCAGGAATACCCTTGAAAATCCCGTGATTTGGTGATTTGGTGATTTGGTGATTTGGTGATTTATTGATTTGGTGATTTGGTGATTTGGTTAGTCTTTTGTAGGTTGTTTGAAGTTGAGTATATGTGGCTTTGATGATGATATCCCATATGAACGGGCTGTGCATAATTTCACAGACTCAACCTCGCGCTTTACTTACAATTAAATATTAAGATCCTACCATTATAGTACTAGGAGGTAATTATGAGAACTTTACCCATCAAACTCATATTTCTAACGATTATCATTATGCTTAGCATCGTTGGGTGCTCAAGCAGCAAAGAGCTAGATGACATACAGAACGGTGTTATCATATATCATAACGGTAGCAAGGATTCAATTAAGGTTGAAAAAGCTTTGAAGCAATTGTCCAAAACGTATGAATTTGATTATGTAAGCATAGATGTATCCAGCGATAATGACATCATTGAGGAATATCAGAAAACGAATAGCGACTTAATTGAGGATTATAAGAAGGTAAAAGAAATTGAAAAGAAATTAAACGTGCTGAACCCAGCAGTTGAGGGGGATAGCGCAGCTGTCAAGAATAGAATCCAACTTGATTATCGGAAATCACTGACCATCATTAAAAACCCCACACTCACAGCTGAACAACAAAACAACCTCGATGTAATGGTGACTCGTATGGCTAAGAGTCAGATTCTCACGAAGGAAGAAATTATGACATTGTTAAACCTACAGCGTGCAGCGCGTCTTCAAATCCCCAAGTATAGTGAGCAGGATGGAGATGCGGATCCAGCCAATTTACCTATCATAAAAGTAATCTATGAGAATAACACGAAGAAAACAATTTCACTTGGTAAAAACCCGATACCTGAACAAACATTAAACAACACGGACCAATTAAAAGCCATTCTTCAGCAAGACGCTTGGATCGCTAATTTTAGTAGCTCAAGTCATTATGAAGATGTGGAAGAAATGTTTGTTAATAAGGATACATTTATCTTACTGAATTATGGGAATAGCTGTCCGCACTGTCACAAGCTTTTCCCTGTGTTGGACGAAATCTCTGGGGAACTTAATATCCCCTATGCGAAAATTGATACATTCATTGAGAATAATAATCGCTTATTCACAAAGATGATTGCTGCGAATAACTATGGTCTTCCTGAGATGAAATGGGTTCCTACCCTTCTCTTTATCGAGAACGGACAATATGTATCTCGACTTGATGCATATGAATATGCCATAGAAAACGTTGATGCTCCCCTAGGCTATGACATTGACGAAGAAATCATCTCACGGTTTTTACTTCAAGCGCAATAGAAGGTTTTAATCTTAGTTCACGCTATTGATGAACACATAAAGTATAGCAACCGGTACAACGATAATAAGTACCCATCTAAAAATATCAAAAAATTTAGAGGCTTTAAGATCGGATTCTCGAAGAATTTCGGCTTTATCCCAAGTCCAACCGACGAACATGGCGATGAGTAACCCGCCTATTGGAAGCATGACATTAGAGGCAAGAAAATCTGCACTGTCTAGAAAGCTGCGTCCGCCAATAAATGTGAGCTTACCTAGTGGAGCATCGCCGCTCGCGCTTAACGCAGAAGGAATACCGATTATGAAGATGATCGAACCCAGTAGGATCGAAGTGAATTTACGGGATAAATTGAACTTTCGCATGAAGAAAGCATTGCATACCTCTAGCAATGATATGGCAGAGGACAGTGCCGCCGCTGTTAAAAGCAGGAAGAATAGAACGCCTACCACAATACCAAATCCACCAATGTTGTGAAAAATTTCTGGCATCATGATGAATACGAGTCCAGGTCCCGCATCTGGGGACATACCAAAGGCGAATACAGCCGGGAAGATCATGATGCCTGCTACAATGGCAAAGGTTGAATCCAAGCTAATGATCCATACGGCTGCACCAGGTAGCTTCTCCGTTTTGGGAAGATAGCTGCTGTAAGTAATCAAAGCTCCCATACCCAAGCTAAGACTGAAGAAGGCTTGACCTAAAGCAACTAAGTACACATTCGGATCTGTAAAGGCCTGCCAATCAGGCTTAAACAGAAAGGCTAGTCCTTCTTTGGCACCGCCAAGTGTTAAGCTGTAAACGGCTAGGAGTATGATCACTATTCCTAATAAGGGCATCATAATTTTATTTGATTTCTCGATGCCATTCTTAATTCCTAATAGGACGATACCTACAGTCAAGATTATGAAAAGTAATTGCCATCCAAGAGGCTGGTAATTCGAGATGAAGCCTGAGAAATAATTTTCGTATCCTTCCGATGGTCGATTCCATAAGCCTCCTGTCATATAAGCGAATAAGTATTTCATCGCCCAGCCTGCTATAACCGCATAGAAGGATAGGATAATGAAACCAGCTACAACACCAATGATCCCTGCAAGGAACCAAGGTTTACCTGGAGCGATTTTGTTAAAGGACTCTACGGCATCACTCTGTGCTCGTCGTCCAATCATAAATTCGGACATCATGACAGGAAAGCCAATAAGTGCAATAGCAATCAAGTATATAATTAAGAATGCGGCACCGCCGCTTTCACCAGCCACGTAAGAGAAACGCCAGATATTCCCCAAGCCTACGGCTGAGCCCATGCCCGCTAGGATAAAGCCAACTCTTGTTCCCCACTGCTCTCTATGCTGCCCGTTTAAGTTATTATCCATCGACGAAAGCCCCCGTATTATATGTGAGTGATCTTGCTCACTACAAATATACAATAGACTTGCAGGTTATAAATTGATATATATCACACTTTCCATAAAGGTAAGCTTCAGTTGTTATAGCACAGGAGGCCGTATTCCCTTATATTTAATACTAAGGAATTACGGCCACCCTTTCTTCGATATTAATATTCAACTTTATACTTCGATAACGACCATCTGATGACATTCGAATTTCTCAACTGTGTATGTGACTCGCTTACCTATCTGTTGAAATTCCAATTCGGTTTCCTGTGGAGCAAGATATACTCGTTTAGCTGGTTTAGGTAACCTCACGGAAACCTTTACATCATGAATAGGAACGATATCCTCGATAATCTCTATGCCTTCTCCACGCTTGACTGGGGAAGCATATAACAAGTGGTTTACATATCGTTGTTCTTTCTCTTGGTGCTGAAGAGTGACTACTCCTTGTGCAGGCAGATTAGTCTCCAATGTTCGATTTCTAAATAACTGCTTCAAGGCATATAAGACTGTTTCCTTAAGAATTAAGCTTCCCTTTGTTGCATAGTCCTCGAAGATATTCCATGCGATATAAATACCATTGTTGCTCTTAACCATACCAGGCCCGCCATAATTACCTGAATTCGGAGTATGCTGATGGGAGCTAAAGGTGAAGAGCTCACGATTGAAATAGGGATCTTCGCGGACACCTATCTCTTCGCCTCCTTTCAGTGATATCCTCTGACCCTGTGAGTAGAATATGAACGAGGCAGGACCCAGATTTTCTACTGGGAATAAAGGTCGGAAATAATCGGGTTGATAGGAATTCCGCCCCACCCACTCTATACCGAGATCGATGGAGAAGGATGACCCTTCCGCATTCATTCCGCTTTGTCCTGTAGCAAGAATCTGGCCGCCATTAGCTAGAAACTCATCAATTTTCCCTCTTAGCGATGGAGTTAAACGAACGTTATCGGGTAAGATGAGCACCTGATACTTATTGAAGCTCTCTTCGGGATCAATTACATCGAACAAGATATGACCTTCTAGCAGAATTCTGGCAGCACCAACATCCGATGGTCCGGTTCTAGCATTACTTATTGAAGTAGTTGACTCTAGAGATAATAAAGCTACATCAGCTATATTGGTCGTATTAATACACCACGGCTCCTTCTGCTCGACTTCTTCATAAGCCCTACCAATTATTGTATAAGTGAGTTCATCCATTAAGCCATTAGGATTCAACTGATCTCCGACAGAGCAGCCTGCACCATTGGCAATGTTCAGGGCGACCTCATAACGTAATGCATTCGGATGCTTATAACCACCGAATTCACCCCATGAAGTGTGGAACTTACCTGTCATTCCTAAATAGTCCATTCCTAGTATTTGAGCATAACGTGCGGATAGTGGGAAATGATCGTAACCCCATCCGCCGGTTGGAAGTGACTCCAGCTCAAGGTGGGTATTCATATGAGCAAGGTCTCTTCTACCCTTGTGAATATGGCCTCCGTTATGGAAGATGGGCATATTGGGAGCTGCAGCATGAATCAATTCATTGACTTTTCGGGTATAGGTAGCATATGTTTTTTCACCGAGAGCTCTAACGGTCTCAACATCTCGTGGATCCTGACCGTTAGCTCTTAATGCAGCAACACAATGCTGACAATAACAGGTGCGTACGCCCACAATATCCAGGAAGATTCCATCTGCATCATAGTTTTGAACAACCTCTTCTATTTGCTTAAGCAAATAGTCAAGATAAGGAGAGTTCATACAGAACTCGTGATAGCCTGGCGTCATAAAATCCTTAACCCAGCTAGTCTGCTCTTTATCGTTGCGGAACAACCATTCTGGGTGACGTCTGGCCATCTTCTCATCGAGACCCGCTGAGAGGTACACTGGCGTTTTTACACCAATTTCATGAGCAGCTTCAATCATAGCTTGCAGTAAATCAAATTCCAGCCCCGGATGTATTTCATTCGCAGTCGTGGGATGATAGGCCCATCCGTGGTGACATTTAGAGAATATAGTCACAGAGTTTACATGACCTTTTTGTAGCATAGTCTGAAATTGTAGCTTGTTGAAAGATGTACCAATACGATCGATGGCTTCAGAGGTGTGAAAGTCCAAATGCACTTGGCGAAATCTCATAATGATCTACTCCCTTAAATTGATGTTTCAAATGTACATGAAAAGGGTTACGATATATAGACATTCAGGCGACCTGAATAGGACAATATCGACCAAATGTATCTTAAACGAAATGATCATAAAAGAGGGTTCTAGGATATGGAGTGTATACAATTAATCGTTCCTCCAGTACCACAATTCTTAACGATTGGACATAGTCATTGGCGTGCAGGGGATTGTCACTTTAGCAGAAATTTTCAAGTCTATGATATGCTTCTGGTTAGAAAAGGTAGGCTTTACATGACGGAGGATGGACAAGAATACGAAGTCGATACGAATAAGATGCTTATTCTTGAAGCGGGTAAAACGCACTGGGGTCATCACGAATGTGAGGAAGACACGGAAATCTATTGGGTGCACTTTGTGCATCCACATCCTTGTAGCTATATTCACTCTAATGACATTCGTTGGTCATCTATTCTGGAAAGAGGTACGGACAAAGATACCATTCCAAGCAAACAATTCATGTTTCTGCCCAAATTTAGTCCAATCAACATGAATGCACTATTACCTATACTTGATGAAATGATTAGCATTCACAATAATTTCAACCTCTTTGGTGCCTTACGTATCCATGCATTACTGGCACAGCTGTTCACCTTAATGCAATCTGAGCTCATGACGAGTAAGCTGGGAAGCAGATCCGCTCAAATTAGCAAAAAAGTAGAGGCGTATTTACAAGTGAGTATACATGACTCATTCTCAACGAGGATGATGGAAGACGAGCTGCAACTAAATTTTGATTATTTGGCCCGTTGTCTAAAAAAACATACAGGGATGAGCCCTTTAAATTATTTGCAATATTGGAGAATTGAAATAGCCAAGAAGCTACTCATTCAAACTCATCTTTCAATACCGGAAATAGCTGAGCGTGTAGGAATCTCAGATTACAATTATTTCATACGCATCTTCAGGAGAAGTGAAGGCACGCCTCCAGGCGCTTACCGCCGAGATAGGCAAGGCTTTGTTTAAGCAGCAAAAATAGACTGTCGAGTTTATCTCGACAGTTTAGAATTCGTTTCTATGAAGTTGATTCTGGCTCTTCCGAAAGCGATGACCATACAATACCAGTTCGTGAAACGATAGGCTATAGAGAGTCATATGATTCACAATGGATTGGGTCGAGCCGGGCCAATTGCTGAATTTGGAGAAAATACGCTTTATTGCCTTGTTGTCCGTCGAAGCCCAGAACTGGATTTGCTGTACATCTGGATTGCTCGCTTTAATCAGATCTATCAATGCCAACAATCCGTGAATAAACAATAATGTTCCTTGATAATCCTTCTGAAGGAAGGCAATCTCTACCTGGCATACATGATTGTCTTCATAGTCATTAGCTCCGGTGCCATAAACAAAACCAGCCGCACCAACGATCTGGTACGGCTCTTCGTTGAAAATGAGCAGGGCTTTGCCTAATATTAACGGGCTGCTTATAAAGCTTAGCTTAAGAGCGAATGAATAAGGCAGCTGCAGCTCATTATGATGCTGTAGTAGAAAATTCATGTAGGCTTCATGATCCATTTCTAATTCACAGGGTCGGAATTGGAAGTGCATTAGTTAGCCTGTGCTCTTAGAGCATCATTGATACCGACGATTTTGCCGAATCCGCTGCCACTTTTCTTCATAGTTGGTTTCGCTGGGAACATTCAATAGGCCTCCTTTTCAGAAAACTGATGTTTGTGTATGATATATATCATACACATAATTATACTTGAACAAACTTTTTTATGAAAGACCTAATTTGGTCGATATTGGTAGAGAAAACCGTTTCTTCACCAATCGAGCCCTCCCGTTTATGAGAAGTATTGAATATTTTCGAATACAATCTGCATATATATGTATTTGCTGATAGGGCAGCTAATCTTATTTCTTGGACATCGGGATAATCCGCTATGACTTGATTTACGAATAAAGCGAGTCCCTGAATGAATATTCTGGTACCTCGATAAGCCTTGTCTAATATGGCTATATCCATGAATATGACTTCCTTATCCTCGAAATTCCGCTCCGGCGTACCGTGGTAATAGGCCCAAACCCCGATCAATTTATTGCTACTGTCCAATAGTTGAAACAAGTGACCATCGGTAATATACGAATAAATCAGGGATACGGTATCCATAGTTGTAAATGAGGGGTGCAAACTTCTTTTGTTCTTAAGTAGGAACAAACTGGCTTCAGCTAGGTCTTCGTCACTTGTGCAGCTTTTGCATGAAATACCCATAGCGTATTCTCCTTCCTTCTCTTCTTCCTAGCTTGATTATGTTAAATTCGCTCTAATAGTTTTCGTTCTAGGGCTCGTAAGATTTGTGGATATTCGACTGTCAATCTATGAAATGATTCTCGCCTAATCGATAGTAGCACCGATGGCCCTATGGATCTTACTGTAGCGGTTCGAGGAATGTCCTTTAGTAGCGCAATCTCGCCGAAATGATCACCGTCTTGAAGAACAGCAACACGCTTTTCCCCTTCATCTAGAAAACTCTTAATAATATCGAATTTTCCACGGACAATGATGTAGAATTTATTGCCTTCATCCCCCTCATGTACAATCGACTCTCCATCATTACAGGTTTCTGTGGAGAACAAAACCGCAATTTCACGAAGCAATGACAGCTCAATCCCTTCGAAGAAAGGAAGCTTCGCAAGTCTGTCCACATCTACTGTAGCATGAAGACCGTCTTGAGAGAGATGGAAGCCGTGCTGCTTCTCCCATAGACTTAGGTACAATCCATTGTGCTGCTGCAGAAGCTCCTTATGGGTACCGGTTTCACTAATTTGTCCATCCTTAAACACATAAATCTGATCTGCATTCACGATGGATGCAAGCCGATGTGTAACAGATATGATGGTGTGGTTCGTGCGGAATTGTTCGACTAATTCATTGATATCCAATTCTGTAGCCGGGTCTAGTGCGGATGTCACCTCATCAAGCAGGAGTAATTCAGGTTTCCTTAGAAGTGCCCTTGCAATGGATATACGCTGTCGTTCACCACCGGACAAGGAGCCTCCCTCATGGTGGATCCATGTATCATAACCCGCTGGCCAGCTTGAGATAACGTCATGGATTTTCGCTTTTCTTGTCGCTTCCATCATATCTGCTTCGGTCACATCGATACTGCCGAGAAGGAGGTTGTCGCGAATTGTCGCGTTGAATAAGAACGTTTCTTGTGTAACGAGTGTGGATAACCTTCTTAATGAGGCTTCACTTACACGACGAAGGTCAAGATCATCTATAGCAACCACACCCTGCTGTGGATCGTAGAAGCGTGAGAGTAATTGTAAAGCGGTGCTTTTACCTGAGCCGCTAGGGCCAACGAATGCCACATAGCTTCCCGCAGTGATACGTAGGCTGACGTCCTGCAATTGTTTAACGGAATCCTCTGTATATCCAAAGGTGACCCGATCCATGTGGATGGAGGATAAGGAGGTAGGTAGCTCTAATGGATTATCCATTTCAGGAACGTTCGGCTTATGCTCGAAGAGCTCACCAATTCGTTGAAAGCTTATGCTCGATTCAATGAGGTTAGGAATCAAGTAGGATAGATTGGACCCAGATTGACCTACTGCCATGAATAAGGTGAAGAAGGCCATAAAGCCACCGATGGTCATGTCATCATGGAATATTAGATATCCACCGAAGCCAATCATTGTACCGTTCAAGATCAATAAGACGGATAGTGGTAATCGCTCCATTAATGAGTTAGTCATGTATAATTTAAAGCCCGTTGAGAATAGCTCATGAATCTGCTTTTGGGCTCTTTCCCGAAATCTAGTCTGTAGATGTAAGCCTTTAATCGTTCTGTTGCCTTTGACCATCTCGTCGATCGTATTAGAGAAATGCTCCTGAACTTCTTTATAAGCCACATTGGCAGTTTCTGAACGGCCTTGAAGCAGCTTAGGTCCAATAAACATCAGAACAGAGCCGGCAATCATAGCCAACGAGAGCTTCCATTCGATCGTGAAGAGCATAACGAGTCCTAGTATAACACCTAACGTTTCCCTGAGAGCGAACGGGCAAGAAACACGAATAACTCTTTCCATTGCAGCCATGTCCGTGCTGAACCGAGTAACAAGATCGCCGACTCTATAACGTTGATAGAAAGGGAGTGATTGCTGCTGAAGATGAATGAACAGGTCCGTTCTTAGCTTTCGGATCAATTCACCGCTCAGCTTACCTAGCGTGTAGTCCCCGCTCGCATTTGCACATATGCTGATAACTCCTCCGACGGTGAGTATGCTTAAGATGATAATAAATGCTTTAAGATCCTTAGGTGTGAACGCTTCATCTACCAAATATAATAAGCTCAGAGGAGCTGCTACAGCATACGCAACCTCAATGAGAACACTTATGATGAATATGCCAGTTAGTAGTTTATGCTGTACAAAATATTGCAGCACCATTGTAATGAATTTCAAGGTAAAACCGCCGCCTTCCAGTACCAATAGATTACCGCAGTTTCTTAACACTGTAAACGATTCTCTTCATGAATAGTAGGGATGTCATTAAGTCTATTATCGTTTACATTATTAAAGAAAAAGGATAAAGTATGAGAGTTATATGCTTAAATTGTAAGCGAGTTTGAGAGAATGGGGTTGAAACCATTGAAGATAGTCAAATTATACATGGCAGCAATCACTTTGCTATTCGTTCTTACTGCTTGTACAGGACCAGAGCTATCGACGCTAGGTGACGAAGCAGAAGCAGCTAGGAAAGTGAAGGTGACCGAGGTTATATCGACCTCGATGGGACAGTCAGTGAAGGTGGAGGCTGCTGTTACTCCATCCTCAAGTGTTCAGCTTGCAGTAGAGATGAATGGTAAACTCCAGAAGAAGTATGTTGGGGTTGGAGAGGTCGTCGAACAGGACCAAATGTTAATAGAGCTCGATCCAACAGAACCCAGATCAGCTCTAGCACGTGCCCAGCTTAGCAAGGAACGCGTATTAATTGAATTTGAGAATGCGAAGCTGCTGCTTCGAGAGGATACACAGAATAGCCAGCTTGATCTATTGAACATTAATTTAAGAGAAGCTGATCTACTTATAGAGGAAGCAGCTCGCCATGTACAGAAGACCAAGCTGACAAGTCCAATCTCAGGTGTCGTTGTAGATATTGCGCCCATATCCATCGGGCAGCAGGTGGGTCCAGGTCAATACATCATTCAAATTGAGCAGCTAGATCCTCTTTACATAGAAGCTATAATATCAGAGAAAGATCGTCTAGAGCTACAGAATAAGAAGCAGTTCCCGGTATATTTTCCTGTATTAAATCAGACCTTACAGGCTAGTTTGTTGTACATAGCTCCATCGAATGCGGAGAACAGCAATGGCTTTAAGCTTAGTGCTAAGCTTGATAATACCAAGGGTGATTTACACCCTGGCATGAGTGCGCAGCTCATCCTAGATGAGTCGATGGCTGAGAAGACACTTGCTGTTCCTATTGCTGCAGTGCTCACAGAGGATGGACAGCCTTACGTGTATAAGGTGTCTGATAATTCCATAGTGGAGCAAGCCAAGGTGGTAACCGGTCGTAAGAATAAAGAAATGGTGGAGATCATGGACGGTCTTACCGAGGGTGACAAGATCGTAATCGTTGGGCAGAGTCTTCTATCAGATGGTAATTCTGTGGAGATTATCGAATAGGGGGTACGCATCAGCATGATAAGATCAATCGTACAACACCCGCTAGCCATTTTTTTATTATCCGCAATAGTTACGATTGCAGGAATTACAGCAGCGTTGACTTTACCCGTTAAATTACAACCCAATGTGAACGAGCCTATCATTATGATCTCAGCTCATGTCAAGCTGGAAACTGATCTCAGTACAATGGAGAAGGAAATTGCTATACCTCTTGAGACACTGGCAATGAGTAAGGATATCGTTAAGAATGTAAGAGCAACAACGACCACGAAGGATGTTCAGATAGAGGTTTTACTTAAGGATAGTGCACAAGCTAATGAAGTGGATAAACTGAAAGAAGAGCTGAAACAGAGGGTGAGCCAGGTTTCATTGGACCTGGATTACAGCAACGTTCAACAGTATTCCTCAGCGGACAATGTCATTATGGTCATCGCGGTTACTTCGGATGATGAAGAGCCTAATAAAGTTCGTACGGAGTTAATGGAAATGCTTATCCCCGAATTAAGGGCCATAGCTGGTGTAAGTAAAATTGAGCATACTTTGGATTTGTTCAAAGAAGAATATAAGTTTGAATTAAAGCCAGACAAAGTTCGTAACTTACAGCAAGCATCCTCGTTAATCGAGGAGCTAAGTAATGGATTCTCTTCCCCCCTGCTTGGCTCCCTTGAGTATGATGGATCACAATACCGGGTTCGTAGTGCTTCTCCATTAGCTACTGTGCAAGACTTAGAGCAATATCGATTTGAAAGTGGCGAAAGATTGACCGATTTGGCTGAATTACGAGTAGATATTCCTGCTGATCATAGCTACAACATGGTGAGCGGTCAACCGTATTATGAGATTGACGTATTCGCTTCGGATCGTGCAAGTGAAGTAAAGGTTTCAGAACGAGTACGCGCAGTTATGGCCAAGTATTATGAGGAGCAGGGCTCTACGAATTGGGAGTACATCTATGCTTGGGATGCATCTACCTTTATTGGACTAGCTGTAAAGGAGCTAGTCTTGAATATTATGATTGGCGCATTGATTGCAGCTGCCATATTGTTCATAGTATTCCGAAGCATACGTACAACACTGATTGTTGCGCTAAGTATGCCCATCTGTATTTTCACAACCTTAATATCTATGGCGATGTTTGGGTATAGCATTAATATCATTACAATGATGGGAATTGGGCTTGGCACCGGTATGATCGTGGATGCATGTATCGTGGTTATTGAGAATATTCATAGGAAAATGCTGGAGGGCGGCAACCGTTTAGATGCAGTTGTAGAAGGGACGAAAGAGGTTTTCGCTCCAGTTCTTGCTTCGATTCTAACTACCATTGCGGTGTTCTTGCCAATATCCTTCTTGGATGGCATGATCGGTGAGTTCATGAAGCAGCTTGGGCTTACGGTAACGGTATCGCTTGCTGCGTCACTCGTTGTATCGTTGACCCTAATTCCGATTCTAGCGAATAAGCTCATGAAAGAAACGAAGGAAGTCGTTCCATCAACAAGTAAATTACTTGTCTTATATGAGAAAGTATTGGTCTATGTTCTAAAGCGGAAATGGCGTACTCTGCTTAGCTTTGTCCTACTATTGGTTATTTCTATCTATGCGTTGCTGGCCTTCGTTCCTAAGGGTTACATTCCCAATGTTAGTGATCGGAGCTTATTCGTTAATCTCGAGGTCGATCATGGCATTGATTATGAAATGAATATGCAGATGATGGATCACACAGCGGAACAGCTGTTGCCCATTGATGGCGTCAAGGAAGTGCTCTATTGGGGGCACGATACGAATACCTCCAGAGGTGCTTTTATTATCCTCTTCGAGGATCGTAAGGATATGGAACAGAGTGATATGGATATGAAGGACCAGATCCAGCAAACGATTGACGAGACGATTCCCTATTCGTTCCTCAGTATCGGTGAGGGTCAAGGTGATACCTCCGGACAGATGTCGATATCTCTATCTGCTTCAACGATGGAGGAACTGATTCAGGGTATTCCAGCAATTAAGGATGAGATTGGTCTTCTACCGGGAGTTACAGGCACACAAGCAGCATTGACTGAAGGTAGCAAAGAATGGGTTATCCATTTTTCAAGGGAACAGCTGTCACACCACAAGCTCACTAGGTCGGAGGTTGAGCAGTATATCAGCCTTGTACTGAATGGGGTCCATGATATAGATGTCAAGGTAGATGGCGTCGATACGAAGGCTTCTATTGAATTCCCTAGTGTTTATCGTCAGAGCTCAGACGCTTTATATCAAATGCCGATCAGCAGTGATATGAATCTAACCATTGGTGATGTTGCGAGCATAGAGCAGGTAGATTCAGAGTCGAGCCGTGTGCGGATGGATGGCAGCTATGAAATCATCCTCAACATATATTTCGACTCAGCAGTGGGGGATCAGGTAATCAGCAGCGTCACTGATTTTGTGGATATGTACCGGGGTGATCTGCGTATCTCATTATCGGGAGCACAGCAGCAGCAGGCAGAAGGCTTCGTGAATTTACTTATTGCGGTGGCTATTTCTTTTGCAACGGTATTCATCATCTTGACGGTTCAATTTAATCGACTGCGACTACCTTTCTTGATTATGCTGTCCTTACCGTTTGCGATGATCGGTGTTGCCTTAGGCTTCTTATTAACAGGACGCACATTCGATATTATGGCGATGATTGGTATTGTTATGCTCGTGGGTATTGTCGTTAACAATGCCATTGTCTTGATTGACTTTATTAATAAACATCGTGTTGATTATCCAGATATAGTCTCCGCAATTATCGAAGGTGCGAAGGTCCGGGTTCGGCCGATCTTAACGACGACACTTACAACAGTAGGGGGTTTGCTCCCGATGTTTCTCGGAGTCAGCGAGGCCTCTGCATTCCAAACCCCAATCGCAACGGCAGTAATATTCGGCTTGCTATTCTCTACCTTTGTAAGTCTAATTCTTGTTCCGGTGCTCTATTATTTGTTCGAAGGTGGACATGGTAAGAACATGGATCAAGCAGTGAGGCCTGTGAATTCTTCTAAGGATAGTAAATCTCACTTCATTTGGTAATCATATTAAGATGATCTAGGAAATGAGGTCCGTTCATGGAGCATGCTAAAGCACATCTATTTATTGCTGTCCCTTTACCTGAAACCATAAAGCAACAATTAAATCAATTTTGTTTAAACCTGAAGAAGGATTTCCTATTCAAAAAATGGGTATTTCCCGCAGATTATCATCTCACTTTAAAATTTCTAGGTGGAGTTGACTATGATACACTAGTGAGGTTGAAGCCTTTAATTGTAAAAGTGATCATGAATATGACCTCTTTTTCACTTGATATAGAGGGCTTGTATACGTTTGGCAAAACGACTTCTCCGCGGATTCTATGGAGTGGTGTCTCGGGTGATTTAGACCCCCTGTTCATGCTACAGAAGAATATAGAAGCAGCCTCAGAATTATTAGGCTTCATTTCCGAGAATAGGCCGTATACGCCTCATCTAACCTTAGCCAAAAACTACATGGGAAATACCCTATTTGATTCAGGGGAATTAGGGCAAGCCAGCAATCATATACCATCACCCCTAAAGTGGGAAGTTAACAAGGTCGTTCTGTATCAGACCCATCTGAGAAGAGAGCCTATGTATGAAGCCGTGGAGGTCTTTACATTCAACAACTAAGAAGGTGTAGGTGTGGCCTGGGCTGTGTTTGATTTCACAGACCCTTCTATTTGTATGAATTATAATAGAAGGGTAGTTAATAATTCCCAGCATGGAGGGGCTCTTATGAGGAGTTTGATTGTTTATGCTTCTTCACATGGAACAACTGAGAAAGCAGTTCGGATACTATGCAGCTACTTAAGCGATGGAGTCGACGTTTGGTGTGTGAATAACAGAGGTCCCTTTCCCAATATCGCACAATATGATCTCGTGATGATTGGAGGGTCCATTCATGCGGGATTGATTCAACGATCGATCACGAGATTTATGGAAAAAAATTATAAATTATTACTGCACAAGAAGGTTGCGTTATTCCTCTGTTGTCTATTGGAGGGTGATCAAGCAAGGTTTCAATTCGAGAGGGTATTCCCACATCGATTAAGAGATCAATCTATTGCGAATGGTTTATTCGGTGGTGAACTAATTTATTCCCAGATGAGCTTTCTGAAACGAATGATGGTCAGCAATATTATGGGTGTTAAAAGTGATGTATTACACATTGATCTAAATGCGATCTATATATTCGCAGAACGGTGCAAACATAACCGAATGGTATATATGGAGAAGCAGCAGCAAATTCAATAGGCATATAATGATCACTAGATGCGCTTGAGTAGACCGGTACCCAAGTAACTTGCACAATAAATGTGCAAGTTGAGCTTGAGTAGGTCAGGGACAGCCTACATTACCCATTCACAATAGTTCCTCCGTTGATGTGTAACACTTGTCCACTCATATAGGACGAGTCATCACTTGCTAGGAATACGAAGCTGGGTGCTAATTCCTCTGGCTGTCCTGCTCGCTGCATTGGCGTGTCAGCGCCAAAGGTGGACACCTTATCGGCATCGAAGGTGGACGGAATTAGTGGTGTCCAGATCGGTCCTGGAGCAACAGCGTTCACGCGAATGCCTTGCTGTGCTAAGGATAAGGATAACGAGCGTGTTAATGAAACGAGTGCACCCTTCGTCGCTGAATAGTCGAGTAATTGTGGACTTCCCTTATATGCGGTTATTGATGTTGTATTGATGATTGAGCTTCCTGGCTTCAAGTGAGGCAACGCTGCCTTGATCAGATAGAAGCAAGCAAACACATTTGTGCGGAACGTCCTTTCTAGCTGTACAGCAGTAATGTCTATGATACTATTCTGTGGGTGCTGCTCAGCAGCATTATTAATAAGAATATCAATTTTTCCGAAGTGCTGTATCGTTTCTGCAATCACCTGCTGGCAATGCTCCTCATCTGCGATATCGAGGGCTATGAGGTGACAGCCTCTACCTAATTGTTCGATCCTACGCTTCGTATCCTCTGCATCCTTATGCTCATTTAGGTAGACAATGACCACATCTGCACCCTCCTGGGCATAGGTGATCGCAACGGCTTTACCGATTCCGCTATCTCCACCGGTAATCACTGCTGTTTTTCCCATCAGCTTTCCTGCTGCCTTGTAGGTCGAATCCTCGGACACTGGTCTTGGATTCATCTCGGATTCCACGCCAGGCTGCTGATTCTGATGCTGAGGTGGAAAGGCTTGTGTTTGGTTCTGTGTAGTCGTTGACATATGAACACTCCTCACAAGGTTTATTATTTTTGATTCTTAGAAGTTCTTAACCGTTTAATTAAAACGTGAATCGAATACTCAAGCTATTGGTATGGGCTCAAGCACGTTATATGGCAGAGGCCGGAGTGCGTGTGTTTGTTCGAAGTAGATGAAAGCATCATAACGTGCAGACAGCATGGTGGGCACGTAATTTCCTCGCTCGTTATTGGCGTGATAGACAACACCGATGGCGCGATGACCGCGGTTGCTCATAAGAACATCCGTATCTGCTTCAAAGATAAGCAGCTGATCTGAGGCGTTAGCTTCATGGAATAGATGCTCCCAGCTATTGCGGGCTGCTTGTGGAACCTTCATGATTTGTGTCGGTGCAGCCCAAGCATTCGCTGCAATGACTGTACCCTCGAATGAACCAAAGCCGACGGCAAATACTTGCTCTTCGCCATATAGCTCTCGAACAAGCTGGCCAACATTGACCATACCATCCTCAATCATATCCGTAGCTCTTGCATCGCCAATATGTGTATTGTGCTCCCACACAATCGCTTTGGCATCCTCACCGTGGAAATCAGTAAGCTTCTGTAGGGCTTCGGTCATGTGCCGATCTCTGATATTCCATGAGTCTGGACCTCCACCGATCATTGAACGATAATACCTCTCCGCATTAACCGCCACCAGTGCATTCATTTCATTGGAAAAGACGGATTCAGCTTCAGCTTCATTAACCCTAGTATGATGCTGTCTCTGTACCCCTTTTAATAGCTCGACAACCTCATCTGCACAATGCGCATCCTCCGACCAAGCATTAAAGCCATAATGCTGCCCATCTTCACTGTATGGCTCGAAGCAGGTGAAAGCTTTTTCTGCTAATGCGATTTGGTCCTCAGGTGCATAAGTGTTCTTGAGATGTCGAATAATCTCCTCCATCGATTCCCATAAGCTGTACATATCGAGACCATAGAATCCTACTTTGTTCTCCTGGTCTTTCTGCTGGTTATCCATTCTCAGCCATTCGACCCATTGTAGAACCTCTTGATTGGCCCACATCCAGGTAGGCCAACGATTAAACTGCTTCATAACCTCTTGAGCGTTAGGCAACGCATCTTTGTACTGCTTCACATACCGATTGACATGGTAGCATGAGGGCCAATCGCCTTCTACAGCAACAAAATTAAAGCCCTTCTGTGCAATGAGAAGCTTCGAGAGCTCAATTCGCCAGGTGTAAAACTCCGAGGTCCCATGAGAAGCCTCACCTAATAACACAAACTTTGCATGGCCAATAGCATCAACCAACGGTTGTAAATCAGCAGAGCTACGCAATGGAAGAGCGTTGTGACGGATATGATCAATAATTTCTTGACTATTCATGCATCGAGCCTTCTTTCATCTGAATTCGTTATAGTATTTTCCGAAAACGAATGAAATAGTCAAATACGTAAGGAAGAGAATACCTTGTTTTTTTCTTCGCGAATATAAATTTCTATTTGTTACAACTATATATAGAGCTAAGGCTTGACCACCAATTCAATCAATCGTCAATAACTCATAAATGAGGGGCAACGGAATGAAAACTACGGTAAAGTATATGAATTTCTTTTCGGTTCTCGGTCAATGGATATTTTTAGGAAGCGTGATTGGAATCATTGTGGGTTCTTTAACAGCTCTCCTGTTAGAGACGAACGATTATCTCGGAGAGGTACGGGAAGGTACCGGTTGGCTAATCTTCCTACTACCTCTAGGAGGAATTGTCATAGGATACATTTATATGACCTATGGAAAGGTGTATCTGAATAACACTTTACATAACGCAGCTGAATCCAATAATCTTGTAATAGAGGGGGTTCTAGGAAAGAAGAAAGTCTTGCGAAGAATGGGACCTATCGTTTATTTCGGAACCTTTATTACCGTCCTATTTGGGGGTTCAACTGGAAGAGAAGGGGCAGCTGTCCAAATGGGTGGAAGTGTAGCAGAGGCAATGAACAGGTTATTCAAAGTGAACATATTAGATAATAAAATTTTACTCATGAGCGGTATAAGTGCTGGATTTGGTGCGGCCTTTGGGGCACCTATTACAGGTGCCATCTTTGGAATGGAAATGACTGCTCTAGGGAAGATGAAGTTTGAAGCCATCATTCCTTGTCTAGTGGCGAGCTTTTCCAGTCATTACACATCGACAGCTATCTGGGGAGTAAAGCACGAGGAGTTCATTGTACAAACCGTACCAGAGCTATCTATGATCACCTTTGCAAAAGTTATTCTCGCCTCCATGATCTTTAGCCTTCTAAGTATTTCATACTGTCAATTAAGACATGGTATAAAAAAGGTCTCTGAGAAATATCTAAAGAAGAACCATATGAAAAGGGCGTTTGTAGGGGAACTTATTATTGTGGCATTTACTCTAATAATAGGTTCGCAAGATTATAATGGTCGAGGCTTAGACATGCTAGAGCAATCCTTCAAAGAAGATGTTCCTCCCTTTGCCTTCCTAGCGAAGCTTGTATTTACAGCGGTTACGCTCGGAACTGGTTTTGTGGGTGGAGAGGCTATACCTTTATTTTTTATGGGGGCAACATTAGGCAATGCCATATACTCGTATATGGATTTACCTATGTCCTTTCTCGCTGCTCTAGGTATGATTGCTGCTTTTAGTGGTGGTGCTAACACGCCTATTGCAGCCTTTCTATTGGCAATGGAGATGTTTCATGGAAAGGGATTAGAATTCTTCTTCGTTGCTTGTCTAGTTAGTTATATCTGTTCAGGACATCATGGGCTTTGGCCTTCTCAAATGATATATGAGCCCAAGAGCAGGCTATATAGTATTGCTAACGCGGAAACCATTGAATATGTTGAGAAGAATAAGTAACTACTTATTACATGTCCTCTCCCCAGATTGGGTACCCCCTCAATAAGGCAGCTTAAGTGCGAATTTTATAAGGATAACTTAAGCCTTAGGTTGGGAGTGTTGGTATGTTAAATAAATTCGAGCAAGTATTCGGCATTGATCTAGGTACGTGTAACACATTAATCTATCAGAAGGGTAAGGGGATTGTTCTGCAGGAGCCGTCTGTTGTAGCGATACGAACGGATACTGGAAGGTTAGAGGCGATTGGTGAGGAGGCTTATGCCATGATCGGGCGAACCCCTGCTAATGTGGAGATTATCTATCCATTGCAGGATGGTGTCATTGCTAACTTTGATAAGACAACAGCGATGATGAAATATTTTATAGGCAAAATATATGGGAGGAACCAATGGTTTCGTCGTTCACAGGTCGTGATCACGGTCCCCTGTGGAATCACTAATGTGCAGAAACGAGCCGTGGAAGAGATGATCATACATAAAGGCGCTAAGAAATCCGTTACGCTTGAGGAACCTCTTGCTGCAGCTATAGGAGCGGGACTTCCAGTAGGGGAACCCGTCGGAAGTATGGTACTTGATATCGGTGGTGGTACAAGCCAAGTCGCACTAATATCTTTAGGTGGTATTGTATTAAGCAAGCACGTTCCGTTCGGGGGATTGTCCATTGACCATGATATTATTGAATATGTGAAGAAAACATACAATTTGATTATTGGAGAACGTACCGCGGAGGAAGTCAAGAAGAACGTAGCTACTGCAATTAGACCGATCAAAGAGATGAAGATGGAAATCAGAGGCCGTGACCTTGTTATGGGACTTCCCAAAACAATTACAGTTACTTCCACTGAGATTTCTGAGATACTTGATGGTTTTCTTATTTTAATTGTGAATAGCATTCGACAGGCCATGGAGCAATGTCCACCAGAGCTTGCTGGTGATGTAATGGAACGTGGCATTCTTCTATGTGGAGGGGGTGCACTCCTAAATGGGCTTGATCGGCGGTTGCAATTAGAGATAGGTGTCCCTATACATTTGGCAGAACGTCCGATGGAGTGTACCGTACTTGGAACTGGAGAGATGTTATCTTATCGTGCGTCTTAAATGTGAGAGTGCCCCGACCTAAATAACGGTATAAGGTCGGGGCTTTATTGATTTCCTACCTCGTTTGTTTGCTAGTGTGGAAGGCTCATGCGTGATGGATACGTGGCATTGGCATGGCTTCGATACCTAACCCAGCCCAGGCGTATTTCAATAACAATTCGCTCTTTAATGAGGCATAGTTTGGGCTGTCCCATAAATTATTAATTTCACCTGGGTCTACCTCGAGATCGAATATTTCCCCATAGGTTTGATTGTAATACACAGTGATTTTGTAACGATCGTTGACGTATGTCTTCTGATGGATCGATGTTGGCTCATGACGAAACTCACATAGAATATGATCGCGTACACCTGTTTGTCGGTGGCCAAGCCATACCTCACTCTGATTAATGCCCGTCATCGCATCAGGAATCTTGATGTCCGTTAAGCTCAGGAAGGTGGGAGCTAGATCGACCAAGGATTGGAGAGCGTCACTGCGAACATCAGCAGGCACCTGACCTGGATATCGCACGATGAACGGCACCCGAATTAAATCCTCATAATGGAATCCCCCCTTATAATGCAGTCCATGCTGTCCGAAGAAGTGGCCGTGATCACTCGTGAATACGACAATGGTGTTGTGCGTTAATCCAAGCTCGTCTAATTGATCAAGAATTTTTCCAATATAATGATCCATCATACTGATCATCCCGTAATAGGTGGCCATATTCCTTCGTTGTTCAGACTCGTCAAATCTTTGATGACTATGGTATCCGTGTATCTCTTGACCTGTTTCCTTCCATGGACCGAAGTCAGGATTCTGCTGCTGTGTCATTCCAAAGTGAGGGGGATTGAGCTGGTGCTCACCTGGCGATATTGTAGGTAACGTTAGCTTGTCTGGATCATACATCGTATCCCAAGGCTCCGGCACTAGGTAAGGAGGATGGGGATCGAAGAAGCTAGACCATAGGAAGAAGGGTGAATCCTGCTTACTGTAGTCACTGAGTAGAGCGTTCGTCCGTTCAGCAATCCACGTATTGTAATGATATCGTTCAGGTATTGCCCACTTGTGCAGCATCGAGGTATCCATACTTCCTGTGGGTTCTAAATAATAATCACGCCAATTAAGACAGCCTTTCTCTTCCATCCATAACGCATAATGCTGACCCACATGGGCTTCGTTTGTGTGATTGCGAGCCAGCTCCACATGATCGAATCCATAGAACGGCTCATTGAAGCTTTTCCAGTATGCCAAGTCCTGTAATAGCGGATATGCCTCAAGTGACGAATGCTCCTCAGTACCCTTTAACGGTTGGAAGTGCGCTTTTCCTACAAGCGCTGTACGGTAGCCGGATGCAGATAAGTCTTCTCCGAGGGTATGGCGATCCTCCAACAGCTTAGTTCCTAGCGTCCATGCACCGTGCTGACTAGGATACATACCTGTGATGATGGAAGCGCGAGTCGGTGTGCACGTTGGATTAGGACAATAAGCACGATCGAATGAGGTGCCTTCCCGGACGAGTCTATCCAGATTAGGTGTCTTAACCTCAGGATTCCTAGCACCGATTGTATTCCAATGCTGTTGATCGCTGGTAATGAGCAATATGTTTGGTCTCTTCATTTTCTGTTAACTCCTTTGGTAGCAATAAGTACTATGATACAATACGGAATAACACTTTAGAAATAGCGATTAGTTTTATCTCACTTGTCAATTTGTTCGATCCATTATAGGTAGGAGTGAGGTTTATGCAGGAATTTGGTCATGAGTTCAGCGAAGCCGCTTTTTATTACCCTTCGTTAGAGGAACGACAATGGGGAGTATGGCCTGTGATCATAGGACGTAATAAGGCGAAACCAAACTACCGTGTAGGTCCGAAGCGAATTGCCTACTATAGCCTGCATATCGTATTCGAGGGTCAGCTACTGTTTATGAACAAGAACAGAGATCAGATAATCTCACTCCAACAAGGTGATCTATTCTGTATGTTTCCCCACGAGGTTTATGAATACGAGATTGCCGCATTGGATCAAAGTCTCAAGCTTGGTTGGCTTGCTATTGATGGTCCTAGAGCACTCTTCTTACTAGAGTTGCTTGGACTTCGTATCAATCAACCCACATTACGGGGAATAGCTTCGCAAGGACTATATACTACATTCAATCAATTATTTGCTCATATCCAACAGAACAAGCCACAGAGTGGGTTGCGAACGCTCAGCTTAATTCACGAGACGTTTCATCAATTATTGAAGCCGATAGAGGATGGCGGTGATCATAATGTGGTCAAGCCAGGTTGGGTGGAGAAGAGCGGCTCTTTCATGGATATGCACTATAAGGAGAATGTGTCGGTCAATCAAGTAGCGGCTTGGGCTGGAATATCTAGGGCGCATTTTTCAAAATATTTTACTTACCACATGGGTATAACTCCTTCTAAATGGATTGAGAAAAAGCGAATGGAGGAGGCCAAACGGCTATTAGCTATTACTAAACATAGCATTACGGAAATTGCACTAACGCTCGGGTTTAATGATCTATATATGTTTACTAGAGCCTTTAAAAAGTACGAAGGAATCCCCCCTAGGACTTACCGTCAATCCATGACTGAATATAGAGGGTAATAACTTTCGATTAGAACTTATTTATGTCATACTATTATCTAGAATCGTTATCACTAGCGCTAAGCCTATACTCTTCTTCTAAGGGATGGATACGTTGACCATACAAGACCGATTATCTGGTAGGAAAGTTAAAGATGTGTTCGAGTGGATTCGTAAGTGGGGAACCATATCTAAGCAAGAGATCAAGGAATTGAGTGGACTAACAACGAGTACAATAACTCGTATTCTTGAGGAATTAGTTGATGGTGGATTTATTGTAGAGGTTGGATTAGGGGATTCCACAGGAGGCAGACCTCCGATTCTTTATCAGACCAATGCCACTTATTCATATGTTTTTGGGTTGGATATATCTAGGGTTAATACGAAACTGATTTTGTGTAATATGCAATTGGAGAAGATCGACGAATACGTCTGGAAAATGAATGAGATGATGACACCTGATTACTTAATGCAGGAGGTCATACAAGCTACCATTGCCATAATACATAAGCATGGATTGAAGCGAGAAGCTATTCTAGGAATGGGTATCGGAGCAGTAGGGCCAATTGATCATAAACGAGGAGCAATTATAGAGCCGAAGAACTTTCCTTCTAGTGGATGGGAGTGTGTAGAAATCATTGCTTCACTTCAGGAAAGGCTTGGACTAGAGGTGTTCTTAGACAGCGGGGCTAATACAGCATTGCTTGGTGAATATTGGTATCACTCAACAGATCAACTCGAGCATTTGTTATATGTTCATCTTGGAGTAGGTATTCGATCGTCTATGATGGTCGGGGGTAAGCTTGTTTACGGTGCCGTAGATATGGAAGGTGCTGCGGGACAGATGATTATCCAAACCGATGGAATCCCTCCCAGACATGCATCTGGTAATTACGGCTGCTGGGAATCGTATACCTCCATATATGCGCTTGAACAAGCCGCCATATCCTATCTAAAGCAAGGTAGGGAATCGACTTTGAGGCATACCATTTCTAGTGCTAGGGAGGTTACTCTTGCCGATTTGGAATTAGCATTACAGGACGGTGACTCGTTAGCTCAGGAAATTTTCACGCAATCGGCTTCTTACTTCGGCATTGGTCTGGCTAATGTATTGAATATTCTCCACCCGCAGAAGGTCATCTTGGGAGGGTCATTAATTACGGGAAATGAGCTGTTCTTTGAAAGTGCAATTAAGGTAGCGATGCAGAAGACATATTATTATCCCACCTACCAAGTGAAATTCGAGAAAAGTATATTAGGCGATGATGCTGTCGCTATCGGTGCTGCGGCCTTAGTTATTCAACAGATTACGATATAGGAGGTTTCTGAAGAGTGGATACCCATAAATCATGCTGTGCTGCAGGTAGAGATCAAGCTGGGCTGGAACAGCCTATGAAACCATCGATTCACATGGATACTCAGACAACGCAGAATATAAACACCACGAACATAAAAGTAGAAGCTATGATCCTAATTCCAGCTGGAGAATTTCATATGGGTACCGATCATAAGGAAGGATTTGCAAGCGATGGGGAGGGACCTATTCGTAAGGTGAAGATGAGGTCCTTCTACATAGCTCCGTATGCTGTAACGAACGCTGCATTCAAGGGTTTTGTAGATCAGACAGGATATATAACGGAGGCAGAACGTTTTGGTTGGTCTTATGTGTTCCATTTGCTTGTATCTGACGAAGTAAAAAGGAAGGTTACAAATGCACCACAGCAGGTGCCTTGGTGGTTAGTTGTTGAGGGCGCATATTGGGCACAACCAGAGGGTGAGGACTCCGATATCGCGGATCGGTTGAATGATCCAGTCGTTCATATCTCTTGGCATGATGCCGAGCAATATTGTCGATGGGCAGGACAAAGACTGCCTACAGAGGCGGAATGGGAATATGCTGCACGTGGAGGTTTGGAGCGGAGAACATATCCATGGGGAGACCTGCTGAAGCAGGATAATGAGCATCATTGCAATATATGGCAAGGTAAATTCCCCGATAAGAATCATGCCAGTGATGGTTATATAGGTATTGCACCCGTAGATGCATATAAACCCAATGGATATGGCCTGTATAATATGTCGGGCAATGTATGGGAGTGGTGTGCTGACTGGTTTACGCCAGAATATCACATCGTTACTGGGAATGACAATCCTTTCTATATGACATCAACAGGTAAGAAATCCATGAGAGGTGGGTCTTACTTGTGTCATCAATCGTATTGCAATCGTTATCGAGTAGCAGCGAGGAGCTCTAACACACCTGACAGCTCAACTGGAAATTGTGGATTTAGAACGGTGGCAGATGTAGACTGAATAACTCCTTCATGAATAGTAGATGCTAATATGAGATCGGAGAACGTCATCTCATTATGGAGGTTTAATATGACGAAACAAAAAGCCGGAGATAAGAATTTACAGAATGTTGTAGAGGATCTACAGCAATCACCTGTTAACAGCCACCAAGCGCAACAAATTCAACAGGATACGAATGATCGCCGACATAAGGATGCCTTAAATCATGAAGGAGATTATACCGATCATGTCAAACAACAAAAATTATAATCGTAATGAGCATGATGGAAGCGATAATAACAATCAGAGTGACTCCATTGTACATGGTGGAGAACTGAAGAATGGTCGTCTCAGTCAATTAAAGAATAATAACCCAACAGATAAGAATATTCCGAATGAATTTATTAGTAAAAGTGGGCAGCTTGATACTGAGCATGATGGAGAACGTAAATAATAGATACAGAAAGTTAGTTCACTCGGATGGGACACCTTAAGTGGTGTTTTTTTCTGCCTGAAATGTCCGCCCAGAAGAAAGTGCGATATTGGACCGAATGCAGGAGTAAGGTTATAGTAAGTAATATATCGATATTAGGAGGCCGAAGATGTCAATCATTCCGAGTTTATTAGCGTTCAATAAAACGTTTGTAGAAGAGAAGCAATATGAGGCCTATCTAACCGATAAATTTCCAGACAAAAAAGTAGCGGTGCTCACCTGTATGGATACGCGGCTAGTTGAATTGATTGTTAAAGCTCTTGGCTTTAAGAATGGGGATGCAAAATTCATTAAGAATGCAGGTGCCATATTAACACAGCCCTTCGGTAGCGCGATGCGAAGCATTCTTGTGGCCGTGTATGAGCTTGGCGCTCGTGAAGTATTAGTGGTAGGTCATCATGGCTGTGGTATGACAAACCTAGATACGCAGGGGATGATCAACAAGTTTACTGAGCATGGTATTGATCCCTTAGCTATAGAGACCTTAGAGAATGCAGGTATCCGCATGGATCGATTTCTGCGAGGCTTCGAAAGCTCTGAGGAAGGTGTTATGCACAGTGTGAAGATGATCCGCAAGCATCCGCTGTTCCCTAAGGATATTCCCGTTCATGGCTTTATTATGGACCCGGTGACAGGCGCACTAGAGGTTTTGGTCGTCGATTATAGAGAGTAGCTAATGTAAATTATCAACACAATTGAGACCTTAATGATGGATAGGTGGTAACGCTTGATTTTCCCTCTCCTCGTACCTTGTAATCGTCAGCACGTGCTCTTCATTAATTGTTGCAAAGAATATATCCTTCAACTGTGTGTTGCTATGCTTGAGCTGTTCATGAATCCAGCTCTCCTTTATTTGAAGCTCAGGTAGTATATTTTGCTCGATGCCCCCTTCCCTAATAATGGGATATGATATTAAAGGGGCTTTTTGGTTACTCGTCTTTTCTAATACACTTAAGCTTCCATTCCCCTCTATGACGGCTAGATAGACATCGTCTATATTAAAGATCTTATGCTCTCTCAGCATATGTAAGATGTTATCCATGGAATATTTCACACTTTTAAGATTTTTGTGAATCGGCTTTCCCTCATGGATAACGATCACAGGCTCGAAGGTGACTGCTTTCCCGAATTTACGGCTTCGGATGACCAAGGTAGAGAAAATCTTCTGAAATACTGCAATTGCCAATATTGCGAATGCTGTTGGAATATGCTCGACTTTCGGGTCGGCGATGTCAGCTCCAACAACAGAACCAAGCGCCAACACAACGAGGAAATCGAATACGGGCATTTCGCCTATAGATCTTCTTCCCATGAATAAACCAACAAAAAGCAATAGGGGGAATATGGTAACAACTCTAATCAAAACTAGACCCATCTCCTTAAGTACATCCATAAAAAAATATAACCTCGCTTAGATTTAGTATATGGATCGTGCTATTCAACAAAAGTAGTGACTGATTTATTAAGAATATTCATTTGTTCAATATGGGACCTCGTTTCAGCCGTTCCTATTTCATAGATCTTCCTATAAATTTCTATCAGATAGAAATCATACGTGTCATTCTCGTCATCGATGTGGTAAGGGACCCCCGGAGTCATACCACGAATGAATGTACCATCCTCAGCTTTTATTAGCGTATCGAATAACTCCTGCAGCTGTTCAACCTCACGGTCAGATGCTTGTATCTCCAGCTCATACGCGGCAGCTCCTTGATCAGCTAAGATGGAATGGGCTTGTACAGACACATAATACTTCGTTCTATTCATGGAATAAGCCTCCTTTTTACATAGGTTCTTTATATATGAGATAAATGATGTAGCTAGCAGCAACTACAATTAGAGCCACGATATATACAAGCGTAATTGGATTTTTGAGAATGGGGTGCTTTTTCATGCTTTTATAGAAATTCCGACCTAGAATGTCTTTCTTCACCTTATTCACTGTCATCTTCTCCCTTTATATAAAATGGTCTCGTATTTACGTTGTCCTATATTCAGAAAATTATTTCACTATATGGGAACACAACCCCCTGAAAATTTATAAAAGTGTCGAATATTAATGGGGAGCACAAAACATAATTACAAGGAGGCAAAATGTAATGAGAAAAAGTTGGATGATGATCCTATCCTGCACAATGGCAATAAGTCTTATGGCAGGATCTGCTTTTGCAAAATCGGAAAATGGTAATAGTGCGAATAAAAAGGAAGCAGGAACTACAAGCCAAGAGGTAGAAGCTCAGATAGAGGCTGATACAGATTTGACCGTTACTTCAGCTACATACGGCAATAAAGGGCACAAGGGCCTTCTTCATGCAATTAACAATGTGAAGGACAAGCCTGCAGGAGCGGTAATTGCAGAGCTACTATTAAGTAAATATGATACCGAACTTACAGCTGAGATGAAGGCTGAGCTTGAGATTATTATTGAGAAGGACTTGGCTTTGTCGAAGGCTGCTGAATTCTTAGAGGAGAATGGTAGTGTAACTGAAGCCGTTTACGTACAGAAGGATGCTATTCGTGCAAATGTGAAGAATATTAATTCTTATAAAAAGCTTGGGAAAATGTACGAAAAAATGGGCAAAAAGGGCTTGAAGCTATATGTAAACGGTGAGGAGCCTTCACTTGAGACTGCACCATTCATTCGTGACGGGAGCACGTTAGTTCCTTTCCGTGCAATATCGGAGGCATTAAATGCTGAAGTGATCTGGAATCAAGATGAGCGATCAGTTACCGTTACACGAGATGGGATAACAGTTAAGCTCTTTATTGATAGTAAGACCGCATACGTTGATGGTAATCCATTAACGCTTGATGTTCCAGCAGGAATTGTTAATAATCGCACAGTCGTACCTGTTCGGTTTGTGAGTGAAGCTTTGAAAGCTGCTGTTAAATGGGAAGCTGAAACCCAATCCGTAATCATTTATGAGCAATAATATTTGAAACTAGTGTTTATTATACAATAGTCCAGTAAGAAGAGCCGTCTATAATCGACGGCTCTTTCTTTAGCATGTATAAAAACTTTTTAATAGCAAACGATATACCTTTAAGGTGAACATACTCCTTGGAAAGGAGGGAATGGAATTATGGAAGACACTAGTGAATTTGTTGCAAAGATGAATGATATAAAGGAGAAGGAAGAGAAAAATAAGAAGCATCAAGGTAAAGGAAATCAAGCTAATGTGCTGTCGAATAAACAGCATAGTACGAATAAGTAAACTAGATATTAAACTTCCTTTGCCATGTTAGTTCTAGTACAATGCTGTAGAGGGAATAATTCCCTCTACTAATTATTAAGAGAACTAATCATGGTATCATTGGCACATTCGAATGCTGCTGGGGATTGTGTAGACATGTAACCTTACCTCCTTCTAATAGAGATATCATATCACATACCAACTATAACGAAGTAAATTACCTATAATTAGAAAAATTAGAGATTTACACTTAGGCAATATAGTAACTTGTCACCAAGGGGGTGATCGTCCATGAGATTAACGATTGGTTGTTTTGCAGAGAATAATTGGTTGAAAAACGAGAATGTGTCAAGGGCATTCCAAGGAGTAGCAGAGGCTTGTGAGCAGAATGACGTTAATCTAATCAGATTTGGTTATTTAAATGCGAATGAATTGCTCAATGTAGGTTCTCAGCATAATGTCATCTTAGAATTAATTGAAAGGTTCCATTTAGATGGTCTCATTTTCACAGGATGGACTTATGCGGTTCAAGGAGAGAATTTAACGGTACTAAAGAATAAAATAAAAGTGCCGTTATTTAGCATTGGGAAAGTAAGTGATGGTGTCCCTAGCAATCACGTGGATGGAGGTTACTATCTGCGAGAGCTAATTCTTCATCTAGTTCATGTTCACCAATACAAGAAAATTGCCTATATTTGTCCGTGGTCTTATGACGATAGGAATGATAGCTACATCGAAACCTTAACAGAGCAGGGAATGTACCATCCGGAATTATATGTGAGCGAGACTATACTTAGCGGTCTTAATATGTATGAACGCGTTCAGAGGGCGATTCACATACTGCTAGATGAACGCAAAGCGGAATTTGATGCAATTATGGCTATGACGATGGAGGAGGCCTATACCGTTCAGAAGATTTTGTTGGCAAGAGGGCATCGTATTCCTCAGGATATAGCCGTATGTAGCTATGAGGACGGCCAAATTCTGAAGTATGCATCACCAAGTATCACAAGCATTTATTACCCTATGAAAGAGATTGGAACTATCGGCACAATGAATTTGATCAAACAGATTAAAACTGGAAGTGAGGTTGCGGTAACCATAGTGTCTGGAAGGATTGAGTATCGAGAATCTTGTGGATGCCACATCGTAAGAACACTTAGTCAATTTGATGAAGAGCTTAGGGAGCTGGGTAAACAGAAGGAGGAGATAGATGCTAACTACCGTCAGACTGAAGAAGTGCAGCAAATGCTTGCAACCGCGTACAATCGTTCAGAATTTTTTGAGGTGCTTTGCTTGGGGCTTGCTAGGTTAGATGTTAGGAATTGTTATATGTTTGAATTCAAAGATAAGCATAGAGAATTCGACGATAGCATTTTGACGTTTCAATATAAAGATTCGAGGAGAGTTCAGCAAACGTTCGGTCATTCATTACTATCCATCAAGAACAAGCTCATACCTGAAGATCGAAGGGTTACTTATATTGCTGAACTACTGCACATTGCCGATGATCATTTTGGGTTTATTATGCTAGAAGCTGATCAGTTAGATATACGCGTTTACCTATCACTAACCTCTAGTCTAAGCGCCACATTGAAGGGAATATATCTGATAGACAATATGGAGAAAGAGATCCGCTTGCGTCGGGAAAATCAAATGCATCTCACATATGTAGCCCATTTCGATCAACTTACCAACTTATACAACCGAAGATCCTTCCATGACCAGCTCATATCTACCTGCCATGAGATGAAGTCCTTTACACTAATGTTCGTGGATATTGACGGATTTAAATTAGTGAACGATACATATGGACATGATATAGGAGATCTGGTATTAATTGAGATAGCCAATCGGTTACGTCAAATATTGAAAAATATTGTGATCACTCTCACTGATTTGGAGGAAAGTATCGTTTCTCGAGAAGCGATATTCCGATTAGGTGGGGATGAATTTACTGCGATTATAGATTCGACGGATAATGATGCGCTGAAGAGAATTGCTTTAGATACCATTGAATTACTTCAGCAACCGTTCGTGATTAACGGAATATCTATACGAGTTGGCTCAAGTATTGGTTATAGTAAATTTCCTGAGCATACGGATGATTACCAAATGCTGATCAAATATGCTGATTATGCGATGTATTGCTCTAAGGAACTCAAGAATATGTATACGATATATGGGTAAAGCATTAACCGCTTAGGCGCGAACGATAAGGATACGGATGGGAGAGAGCAGATGGAATTACATTCTCTATTGCAAGTAGAGCAGCTAGCTATTAAGAAACAGAAGATATATAGACAGAGCCGTTTTCGTTACATCCTTAGAGCTATGTTAGCGAGTATGTTCATAGGCTTCGGAGTTATTGTTGCATTTAAGACGGGCAATTTATTCTATATGGAGCATTCTCCGCTAACCTATCCGATGGCGGCATTTACTTTCGGTGCAGCAATTATTTTAATTTCTTATGGTGGTGGGGATCTCTTCACGGGAGATACATTCTATTACACATTCGCAGCATTACGTAAGAAGCTACAATGGATTGAAGCCATCAAGATGTGGGTAGTAAGCTACATCGGGAATACACTGGGTGCCGCAGTTTTTGCCTTACTTATTCTTACAACGGGGCTATTCGCCGATGAATCCGTGAACAGCTTTCTGCTAAGTGTAGTGGCAACGAAGATGAATACGCCAACGATGGAGCTGTTCTTCCGAGGAATTCTCTGTAATTGGCTGGTATGTATGGCTTTCTTCATCCCGATGTCTATGAAGGGTGATGGAGCCAAGATGTTCGCGATGATCTTATTCGTGTTCTGTTTCTTCATCTCGGGCTATGAGCATAGCATTGCTAATTTGTGTACTTTTGCGATAGCACTTGTATTGAACCATCCAGGAACGATATCCTTTGGAGGAGTCATTCATAATCTTATACCGGTTACTGCTGGTAATATGATTGGTGGCGGTGTATTCATGGGCGTTATGTACTATTACGTGAATAAGCCATATCTGGACGCGCATGTAGAAGATCAGAATCAAGAACATTAATCTATGAGGAGTGTTAACATTTGAAGAACAAAACAAGAATAGTCATTATAGGCATCGGTGCTGTTGGTTCGACCACAGCTTATACGTTATTACTAAGAGAGCGTGTTGACGAGCTTGTGCTTATAGACGCAAATCAGAATAAAGCTGTGGGTGATGCACTCGATATGAATCATGGATTGCCATTCCTTGGAAGGTCCAAGGTATGGGCTGGAACCTATGAGGATTGTAGAACCGCTGATATCATCATTATCACGGCTGGAGCTGCACAGAAACCTGGTGAGACTCGGATTGATCTGCTGAAGCGTAATGGTGCAATATTCGAAAGCATTATCAATGAGGTTTTGAAATACAATTCCGATGGTATTCTTCTCGTTGCTTCTAATCCAGTCGATATCATGAGCTACTTCTCTTGGAAGAAGTCTCAGTGGCCTGTTCATCGTGTAATTGGATCGGGAACATTACTCGATAGTGCACGGTTTCGTTATCTGATTGGCGAACATCTCCATATCGATTCAAGAAGTGTTCATGCCCACATTGTTGGAGAGCATGGGGATTCGGAGCTCCCTTTATGGAGTCTCGCTAATGTGGCAGGAACTGAACTGAGCTTGAATGCGGAGGAGAAGGAGCAAATCTTCACCGATACAAGAGATGCAGCATATCAGATTATTGATGCGAAGGGCTCTACCTATTATGCAATAGCGCTAGCCTTGGACCGTATATGTACAGCTATTCTACGTGATGAAGGCTCTGTACTGAATGTATCCACATTATTAGTGGATTATCACGGCGTATCCGATGTGTATTTAGGCGTACCCTGTGTTGTTGATCGGAGTGGTGTTCGAGAGATACTGAATTTGAACATCTCGGACAGTGAGAAGGAGCTGCTCCACCGCTCCGCTGCTAAGCTGAAGGGGATTATCGAGTCTTTAGATATTGATAATAATTAGTCTCAGCGAATTTGCGACTTTACACCGAGCACAATAGTTTGTATGGATTTCTCATGAGCATATATCTTTGCCTGCTGTTCATTTATCTGCCTGAGAGTTGTAACTAGCGATGTCAGAGTATTCATAATACTCTTGGGGTCGCTTTTTTTTATTGCTTCATTTAATTTTTTCCATTCTGAGGTGAAGCGTTGTTTAGTTTTACTCATTCGACTCTTCTCTGATTTGATCTTCACCTTTATGGGATCGATATCGGATAAATTAGATCTTAGTCTCTTTAGCGTCTTCGCTTTGCTATCCTTAGCAGTCTTGAATAGCTCCTCCTTGGTTCGGATGTCCTGCCGCGCAAGCTGAACGGCTATCATCATGATGTCTGCTTGTGTTCGTAGAAAACTATTCAGCTTCTTATTCTTTATTAACCTAGCGGCCTTAATTTGTTTATTTAAGGCAGTATAAGAATCGAACAAAGGCTTATATTGATCCTTAGTTTGTTTTACTTGTGACTCTAGCTTACTTAGCTTGGCGCTATCAATAAGGCGAATCTGCTTTCTCACACTAATTAATGTTTCTTCATTCTTGAAATGGACGTCCTTGATGTTCTCATCCCATTGTTGCTCCTGTTCCTGAGACTTTAGAAGTGTGCTGTATTGGTGTCGCAAGCTACTAGCTACCTTAGTGTCAGCGTTGGAGATAACTTTCTCTAATTTGGATTTCGCGGTGTTCGACAATTGAGCGGGGGCGGACATCATCGCTGTTGGAGCTGCAATAAATAACATCGCGATGGATAATACAATGACATACAATTTGTTCACGGGTATTCCTCCTCATATTATGTTCGAATGACATGCGACAAAAAAAGCACCAATAAGAAAAGGCATAATAGCCTATTCTTACAGGTGCTTCCTTCGTAAGATTATCCATATTGAATTGGGTTAAATATACATGACGAGTATAAGGGTGTCAAGTTGGTTTGGATGAATCGGATAAAACTTGATTGATTCGTTTGTACTGTTCCTATAACATAGATGGTAATAGACCGAACGTTATCAGAAGGTGATACAACATTGAATGATGAAGATACCGAACTATCCAGACAAGCTGTTGATTTAAATCGGATTTTGGATTTTCTAGCGAGTAGAGATATTAGACAGATCTCTAGCGAGGAGCTGTTCTCTTGTTATGGAATAAACCAGGTTGACCTCATCATAGTATTAGGTAGCAGTGTGATCTCAACGATAGAGATGGCTGCCAAAGCACTAGAAGCTGGACTAGCAAAGGAATTAATGATTGTTGGAGGTAGAGGGCATTCTACCTCTTATTTGGTCGATGCTCTGCAGCAGTCACCTTTATATGAGGCGGTTCCAACTGATCATATGTCTGAAGCAGAGATGCTATTAGAAGTAGCTGTTCTTTATGCGCGAATTGAGAGAGACCCTATTCTTTTGGAGACGGAATCTACGAACTGTGGTAACAATGCTAGCTACGCATGGAAGAAGCTAATGTCGCTCAAACGGAATCCTCGATCCATTATTCTCATGCAGGATCCTACGATGCAGCTGAGGTCTCATGCTTCGTTTAAGCGAGTTTGGAATGCTGAAGGTGAGCTGTGCCAATGGATTAATTTCACGGCATATATCCCTAATTTCGTTGTGAAGGATGGGCAGTTGGATATAGAGGAGCAAAAACGACTCCAGCACGCTTGGGATTCAGATAGACTCGTCTCCTTGATTATGGGCGAGATCCCTCGATTAAGGGATGATGAAACTGGCTATGGTCCTAAGGGTAGAGGTTTTATTGAGCATGTGGATATACCAGATCACATCGAGGAAGCTTATGAGCGTCTGTTATTGGATTATGCACAATTCATCAGAGATCAGTAATGAATATCGTCACTTCTATCTTTGAACATGGTACAATAATTATCGTGTTGTAGAGGATATTACTAGGGCTCATTACGGGTTTAAGCTTCTATTGGTTCACTGAAGCGGTCCGCCGAGTACCATTCCCAATGATCGTTATTATTAGCAATAGCTCTGTTCTTTTCTCGATACTATGGTCTTATCTGTTCTTCAGAGAGCCTATTACCGTATATATTCTTGTTGGGGCATTAGCCTTCATCGTCGGATTATTAATTCTTAACCTACCAAGTAGGCGGCAGTTACAAGATGGAAATGGAAGGGGATTATGATGGCTAAGTCAAAATATTATGTGGTCTGGATAGGGAAGTCACCAGGCATCTATACGAATTGGACAGAGTGTCAAGCTCAAGTGAATCATATGAATGATGCTAAATTTAAATCCTTCGATTCTAAATCGGAGGCTGAGAAGGCATATAAAGAAGGCTGGAAGCTTCATTGGGGACAGGGACAGAAATCTAAATCTGCTAGGGTGAAACCGGTAGGTAGCGGCAATCTCGAGGATATAGATTTTAATAGCATCTCAGTGGACGTTGGAACAAGTGGCAATCCAGGCCCAGTGGAATATCAAGGAGTTGACACACGTACCGGTGAAGTTTTATTTGCTGTTGGTCCTGTGAGTAGAGGCACGAATAATCTAGGTGAGTTTCTCGCGATAGTACATGCATTGGCTTATCTGAAAAAGCAGGGAAGCACGAAGACTGTATACAGTGACTCTGTTAATGCGATTAACTGGGTGAAGAAGAAGGCTGTGTCCTCAACATTAGAGAGAGATGAGTCTACAGCAGAAATTTGGACGCTTGTAGACCGCGCCGTGAGATGGCTACAGACGAATTCATATGAGAATAAAGTGTCAAAATGGGAGACTAAAGCATGGGGTGAAATCAAGGCTGATTATGGTCGCAAATAAATAGGAGCAGGCTCTCATAACTAGTAGTCATATAATTATGATCATATAATTATTAAATATATGGTATGAATGAAAGAAGGATATAGATTCATGGGATTCCGAGGTCTGATTGGTCCTATAATTGCTATTGTTGTTCCCTATCTGTTATTTGAATCATTACGTTTCGGGTTTTTACATGATGGGGTTTATGCTATGCCTCAAGGTCACTTCTATATCGTAAGCGCTGTTGCCATCTTCGCTCTCATCATTGCGATTGCAGTTGGAATAGCTGGGAGTAGATTAAGGAACATTCAGATTAGTTTTTTGTCATTATCATTCATTTCATTAGCCGAATTATTCGCAATACATGGTTTATCCACACCTAATTTTCTTATGCATGCAAGTCACTTACCAGCGATATCAGCATCTCTAAGTGTTCTGCTTGCTTCCTTCTGGCTTTGGTTATCTTCATTGCCATCCGATCATAGGATTGCCGAATTCTTATCCAAGGGGCAGAACTTCTTGGTGCCGGCTTGGACAATTTTGTTGTTCGTATTTGGCTTAATAGGTATGCAATTCCCAGGTTTTGTAGATTTTGTTCCTTTAAATGAAAATCCCATGAAGGGCTCAGTGGCTGCTCTTACTGTCCTATTAAATGTGATGGCCATAAATCGTTATTATCAATCCTATCGGTTCACGAGATTTCCGTTGCAAATACATATTGTTTATAGCGCGTGTTGGTTTATTGTTGCGCAAGTGATCATGGTCCTAGGAAATCTGTGGAATCTCAGCTGGTGGCTTTATCATTTTTTATTATTAGGCTCCACGATGAGTATGATTATCGGAATGGTCCGACAGAATAAGGGCAACAAATCCATTGTGATGGCATTAAAGGCATTGTTCACAACAGATCCGATAGAGAAGGTAACGATTAGCTTATCTCCAAGTGTGAAATCATTAATTCTTGCTACAGAGACAAGAGACAGTTATACGAGCGGACATAATTTACGAGTCGCCCTTTACGCTATTCATCTAGCTACAGAAATGCACATACAGCCCGAACAATTACGTGCTCTGGCACAAGGAACCATTGTTCATGATGTTGGTAAGATTAATATACCCGATGCCATATTGAATAAGCCTGGTTCATTGACGAGCGATGAGAGGCTGGTTATAGAACAACACCCCATAATGGGGTATGAGATGTGCAAGACGCTTGGTTTTATGAAGGATGAGCTAGGTATTATTCGCTCACATCATGAACGATGGGATGGTACTGGGTATCCTGATCAATTGAGAGGTGAGAATATACCATTATTAGCGAGAATAGTAGCGGTTGCGGATGTATACGATGCATTAACCTCGAATAGAGCTTACCGTCAGGCGTGGTCACATCAAGAGGTCATACAACTGCTTGTTGAAGGGAAGAATAGTCATTTCGACGAGCAATGTGTCGATGCTTGGATACGCTTATGTAAGCGAGAGCCAATTAAATACAAGCAAGTTTCATTGGATGCTAGACTAGCATATTAATTAACAGCAATACTAAGTATATGGGCGGATTCATCATTTTTCCTTAGTAATTTGCGGGTTTATTGCCATTATTGAAGTATTCTGAATATTTCATTTATTCGAGGTTTATACTATAATAAAGCCAACAAAACATTTCCTTTACAAACGGTTTATCTTTCAGGACCAGGCGAAATTAGGTGACAATCAGGCCAACATTGGATGATTTGGCCATTCACCACAATACTTATATTGGTCGCCTGTAACTGATGATAATATAATCTTGTATCTGAGAGGGGATAGTCCAGTGGAATAAGCTAGCGATGCATGCTAGAATCAGTTGGAAGACAAGAAGAAGAGGCTGTGACAACCTATTCTCGAACTGTGGGCATGCGGGAACTCATCGGATTAGAATCATGGATACTGAGTGGATTGAAGAATCGTTGAATTCGTAATACAAGAAGGATTAGTATTAAGAATAAAGATTGGTTTTAAGATTTGCGATCGAATTGAAAGATTGGCTTTAAGAATTACGATTAATAAATTGGTATTACGATTGAACGATTAGTTTAATGAAAGAAAGCATGGCTTTACGGTAGCACGACATGCACGACATGTCTGAACCAAGAATCTGAATATAAGACGTGCACAGCATGTTGGAGAAAGGAACGGGAAATATACAAGTGAATAGCTTATGTAAGGAATAACCTCCGTTTATTGAATAAACGGGGGTTATTTGCGTCTATATACGAAGTGAGTACATTGGCATTCCGACCCCAGTTATTTACAGAAACATACATAATATTGTCATACATAAAACGGTTACATACAATAACTTTCCAATTGATCAGAAAAAACTCTATTAATATCTCCGTTTGATGTTACAATTCATAACATGGATCGTCATGGATATAACATCATAATAAGGGGTGTGTGCTATGTTTGGTTGGATTGGGTTAAAGATGGGTTTACCCTTATGGTGGTCTTATCGGTTGAATACCCGTTTGAAGGCTGATGTGGAGCATATATTTGAAGGAATTGCTCAGACGCGTGTCGATACCTTAATCGAATGGACGACGGAATATTGGGGTCATCTAGATAGACTGTTGGGGCATTTACAATCCTTACAAACAACAGCTAGTTTGTCTGATGGGGTAGATGCTGTTAGATGGGAAAGGTTGTTCTCTGCAACTCATGCTCGTGCATCAAGCTTTTCTGAGATCTTCATGCTAGATAAAGAAGGGACTGTCAAATATTCCACTTACCCTGCCCATCTTGGTACAACCTACAACCAGGGTAGCATAATTTCCGCAGGCCTATTATATTCGCGCGAAGGTCAGGGGAGCAAGTGTCTATTTGGGCCTTATGGAGATCCGCTCACTTTATCTATTGGACCCAGTACATCCTCCTTTCATGACAAGATGACATTGCTGTTCATAGTGCCAATCATGGAGAATGGTCAATATCGTGGTGCTCTGTGTGGGCGGGTGCCTAATGATGTGATAGGTGATCTTATACAGAGGGAATCTGGGCATGTATATCCTGATTCTGGTGATAATTATATATTCATGGCTCAGCCTAAGCTGAACAATCATATTGAACCAGGAGTGGCATTGTCGCGGAGTAGATTTGAGGATCGAACCTTTACTCATGGTGAGAATCTTAAAGATGGTGTGCGTACAGACTGGGGTACTGTTTCGATAAAGGAGCATACTGAGCTAGAGATTATGTTTACTGATCCCGCCACTAATAAGCTTCATCCAGGGGTAGCGGGAACGATTAAGAACGGAAGTAATCTATTCGTGGAATTCCCAGGTTATTCCGATTATCGACATATACCGGTTATTGGCAAGGGGGTTACCTTCAAGCTCCCGAATTGTCCTGATGTATGGGGAATGATGTGTGAAGGTGACTTGGAAGAGGTATATCGTAGAAGAGGATTGGGCTGGCGGATGCTTAGGCTTCATCTCCCGCTGCTACTTGGCTCATCTTTACTCCTATCAGCTTCTGTGTTCGGACTCATGCAACAAGAGGTCAGTCAGTTACTTACAGCACTCAGTGTCGGCAGCTTATCCGTTGTGTTCGGTTTAATTATAGCGAGGGTGTTGCAACATAAGGGTACTCACCGGCATATCGAGCGCTTGGACCAGATTAACAGATTTATCCGTATTAATGCTGAAGGAAAAGGAGATTTAACACAACGACTGATCCCATCAGAATTCGATAATGATGAATCTCAGGAGCTTGCCAAATGGATTAACAATATGATCGACTCTCTAGAGGGTATTATGCTTCAAGTGAAGCAGGCAGCCTCGGATGTTCAATCTAATCAACAATTGTTAGATCAATCAACAGATAATAGTGTGGGCTCGACAGAAAGAGTGAGTAATAGAATCAATGATATGATACGTAGTATACGAAGCCAACTGAAGGATATCGATCTGGCTAAGGATGTTGTTGATGAGATGCAAATAACATTGCGCCAGCTGGAGAGCAAAGCTTCTAAGCAGATTGGTGTAGCGCAGAATGAAGTGGAGCGTATTGGGGATAAGATGACGCAGATTTCTTCGAAAGTAGCGGAAACGAACAAAACGATTATTACCTTCATGGATACGACGAAGCAAATTCAGAGCGTATTACAAGTTATTGATGAGATTTCTACGCGGACAAATTTACTGGCCTTGAATGCTTCAATAGAGGCGGTGAGAGTAGGAGAGCATGGTCGTGGTTTCACGGTAGTTGCTGGAGAGATAAGGAAGCTGGCAGATTTAACTCGTAAATCGACCGAGGAGATTCATGATACAGTGGATCAAATCTATATCAATGCGCAAGAAGCTATATCCTCAATGGAGCAAGGAACGGTAGTGGTTGAAGAGGGAACGCAGCTGGTTGCGGCGACAACGGTTATATTGAATGAAGCGAATGCGGAAGATTCTCTCAAGACGCAGGTCGTTGATGATGTTGTAATTCTAATGGAGAAAATCGCTAATGTGAGTAAAGACAATCGCAAGATCTCTAGTGAGGTAGAGTCTAGAGTGAAGGAGCTGCTCACTGAGATTCTCAACTCTCGAAGAACGTCCAACCAAGTTGTAGCTATTACTGATTTTCTTCAACAGCTTGTGAATCAATTCCAGCTTACAGATTCACGCAAGAGATAGACCGGCTTTCAAGGTTATCTAATAAGAAGGGTTGCCTTAAGTCATTCAGACTTAGGACAACCCTTTTTGTTATACGTTCTAACTCTTGAATTAAACGTGCATCATAATTGGGACTTCAGCAGTGTTCGATGACTCTTCATCCGAAGTTAGTTTTTTAGGCTTAGTCAATAGGAATCCGAGTAACATGCCTATTATTGCAATGACAACAAGTACAAGGAAGGTTTCGCTATATGAGGATGCCCACATTTCGAGCGGAGTTTTGATGCCATCCTCCACATGAAAAGTGAAACGTTTCGTCAAAATTGTTGTAAGCCCAGCAATTGCGAAGGAAGCCATAACCTGCTGGGCAGCGTTCGTGAGTGAGGTTACTCGACCAACCAAATTCTGTGGTGCTGATTGGATGAGATGAGTATTCAGAGGCATCATCGATAAGCCCATACCAGCACCAATCAATGCAAGTGGGAGCATTAATGATGAGATACCATCGTCTGCGCCTATACGAGTAATCAAGAAAGCGGCTATAGTAAGAAGCGCCATTCCAGATATGACTAGAGGTCTTGCACCTATACGGTCGAATAACTTACCGCTAATGGGCATGAATATACCAGCAGCAATAGCTTGCGGAAGCATGATTAAGCCAGTCTCGAATGCGCTATAGCCCTTAGCGGTTTGTAGGAACAGCGGGATCAAGAACATTGTTCCGAATAAGGCGATCTGGGAAATCCATTGAATAACAATACCACGACTGAAGTCCATGGAGCGGAATACTCTCAGCTCAAGCATAGGCTGCTTCTGACGCAGTTCAACAATGATGAAGATAACTAGCGAAACGATACCTATGGATATACCTATAAGAGTTTTTGCTGAAGTCCAATCATGACCGCCTTCACTTACGCCGTATGCTAACGAAGCGAATGCAAGTGGTCCGAAAATCATGCCCCATATATCTAGAGCAGCAACGGTTTGTCTCTGAATACTCGGTAATGAACGGATACCAATAATAATGCCAACAATACCTATCGGTAAGTTAATGATAAAGATCCACTGCCAAGTTGCGAAATCAACCAATGCACCAGCGACAATCGGTCCTAATGCTGGTGCTAGAAGGATAGGGATACCCATCATTCCCATAACAGCTCCGACCTTACCGGGAGGGCTAAGGCGATAAGTGAATGCCATGGCAATCGGCATTACCATACCACCACCGAGACCTTGAAGGACACGATAGATAATAAGCTGAACCGGGCTTGCTGCAAGTGCGCATAATAATGATCCAATAGTGAAAAGAGCGATAGAGATAAGGAAGATCCGTTTGGCTCCGAAGCGATCTGATAACCAACCCGCCAGCGGAATTACAGCTGCTTGGGCCAATGCATATCCAGTAACTGTCCATTGTAGTAAAGAAAGCGTGCTATCAAATTCGATTTCAAGACTTGGTAAAGCAACATTCATGGCTGTACCATCGAGGATAACCATGAACAATCCAATGATAATGGCGATAAGCGGTACCAGTATATCTTTGATGGATTGTGGAGCCTCGTTTAAATTCCTAGTGGAGCTCGTGGGCATGATCTCATTCTCCTTTTTGTACACTTCTTGACCCAACAATGTTTTGAGGGGTACAATAGGTTTTGTTCTTAGACTAGAATAATTATAAATATTGACTCAGCTTTTTGATTTTAGCGGACAATTGTCCGTTTGTCAAATTAAACCTGTGTAAATGGAATGAGGTGTTATTACGTGCATGCTCGCAAAGAACGTCGTGATTATCAGGAGAATCAGCGTATCATCCTTCAATGTGCGCAGGAATTATTCGATGTGCATGGGGTGGACAATGTAAGTATGCGTCAAATTGCCCAATTAGCTGGTATTGGTCAGGGGACCTTGTATCGAAGGTATGCACATAAAGGGGAATTATGTTTAGATATTATGAAGGGAAGTATGGGTCGCATTGTAGAAGAGATGCAAAGTTATTTGTATGATTCTAAAGAGCTGACTATTCATCATAGGTTAGAGAAGATTATTGAAATGATGCTAGGTTATGTAGAAAGGCAATCATTGAACTTAAGTGCAATTAGAGCGCCGGGCTGCGAACAAAACTCCATAATTTTTTCTACACCTCTATATAAATCTATTCATGCTATACTATGTGAGTTGCTTGAAGAGGCAATTGAGGGGCAAGGGCGTTCATTACTGGATCCAATATATATAGCAGATGCGATCATTTCTATGCTCGCTCCTCATTTAATTGAATTTCAACTTAATGTTCGCGGGTATTCGAAGGATGAGATTAGAGAGAATATCAGCAGAGTATTCTTAGATCCATTATTCGATAATATTTAATATATATAGGGAGTTGCATCTTAGAAATGGCTACGAAAATTGAAGAGTCCCTCGATATCGAGCGATTATTAAATGAGGGTAAACTATCTAAAGAAAAACCGTTAAGAACACTACGTTTATTATATCGAGGGCATTATAGTAAGCTGCTTTTATCTACTCTTTTCTTTATTATCAAGCACTCACCTATTTGGGTTATACCTATCGTTCTAGCCAACATGATTAATATAGCAAGTGATCCGCAGAATCATAGCATATCTGAAATTTGGATCAATCTTGTCGTCCTCTTCATATTCGTCATTCAGAATATTCCGAACCAAGTCCTGCATATCAATTTTACTAGTCGTGCTACTCGACAGGTTGAAGCCAGTCTAAGAAGCACGCTTGTCCGTAAGCTACAGCATCTATCCGTGTCTTATCATAGCGAGCTACGTTCGGGTAAGTTGCAAGCTAAGGTGCTTCGTGATGTTGAAGCGATTGAGGTTCTATCTAAGCAGATCATATTCTCATTTATACCTGCTATATTGAATGTCATATTTGCGATCTCAATAACTGCAAGTAAAAGTATACTCATGATGAGCTTTTATCTATTTGTTACTCCCGTGGCGGTTCTGATCGTCTATGCTTTTCGCAAGCGGTTAGCTATGAGGAATAGGCAATTTCGTACCGAGATTGAGACGATGTCTGGTGAAGTAGCAGAAACCATGGAGATGATGCCGGTAACGAGAGCGCATGGGTTGGAAGCTGTAGAGATTGCTAAGATCGATACTACCCTTCATAACTTGAGGGGGAAGGGTTATAGGCTAGATATCACCGAGGCGTTCTTCGGTTCATCAGGCTTTGTTGTATTTCAATGCTTTCAAGGAGTATGTTTAGGGATAACCTCATATCTGGCCTTTAATGGCAAGATGTCAGTCGGAGATATTGCCCTCTATCAAGGTTTATTCGCAGGCATTCTCATGTCGATTTCTCAAATTATCAATGTGTACCCGCAAATTGCCAAGGGATTTGAATCGGTAAATTCCGTCTCGGAGATTCTGCTCTCTAATGAAACTGAGGAATATGTAGGTAAGCGTAAACTGAAAAAGTTAAAAGGAAGTCTTCATTTTGAGAATGTTCACTTCCATTATCGAGACACTGATAAACACGTGTTGAGGAATTTTAACTTGGAGGTAAGACCTGGTGAATGTATTGCCTTTGTTGGGGAATCTGGTGCTGGTAAGTCAACCGTGTTAAGTATGGTTGTTGGATTCTACCGGCCGACAGAAGGTCGCATACTTATCGACGATATTCCAATGGATGAAATTGATATTCAGAAATTTAGACAAAGGCTTGCAGTCGTACCTCAGAATACAATTCTATTCTCGGGTTCTATTCGTGACAATATCACATATGGACTGACGCATATTACAGATGAACAAATCCAACGTGTTGTTACAATGGCTAATCTACAAGACGTTATTCGAGAGCTGCCGGAAGGTATTGAAACCAAGATAGGTGAGCACGGAGGTAAATTATCTGGTGGTCAACGTCAACGGATTGCGATTGCTCGCGCACTTATCCGAGATCCACAAATCATCATCTTAGATGAAGCCACTTCAGCGTTAGACAATATCTCAGAATTCAAAGTGCAGCAAGCTATGCGTGAGCTGATACGCGGACGTACAACTTTCATTGTTGCCCATCGCTTATCGACCATCCGTGACGCTGATCGTATTGTTGTTATGAAGAAGGGAATTTGTGTAGAGGTGGGTACGTATGATGAGCTGATGGATAAGAAGGGTGAATTCTATCAACTGAAACAATTGCAGGCATAACAGAATAGGCCCAAAAAAATGCACCTCCATCTAGTCAATTGACCAGAAGGGGTGCGCTTTTGCAAGTTATACATCATAGGTTTAGTGTTGACTTTTATACCAAATCGCAAGCATCAGCAGGCATCCAATGTGCATCTTGGCCATCCCACTTCACATTACACCCAATCGGGTTTGTGACAGGAGTGCTAACAGGCTTGCCTGCTAATAATTCTGTGAGCGCTTGATCAAGCTCATTGGTTGTCATTTTGCTCGTATCACGTGGGCTATCTACGCCTCTACCTGTGTATACCAGCTTTCTATTCTCATCGAAGATGTAGAAGTGCGGCGTGCGGAGTGCACCGTATGCTTTGGCAACCTCTTGACTCTCGTCATGAAGATACACCCAAGGGAACTTGTGTGTGTTCATACGTTCTACCATATGTTCGAAGGAATCGTCGGGATGCGTATGAACACTATTGGAATTAATAGCAACGAAGGAAACGCCATGTGGTGTAAATTGGTCTGCAGTCGCACGAGTTACCTCGTCCGATCCTACGACGTAAGGACAGTGATTACATGTAAAAGTGATAACCAAAAACTGATCTCCCTCGAAAGAATGAAGCGAGTAAGCTTTACCATCCGTTGCTGGTAGAGAAAAATCAGGTGCAACAGCACCGATAGCAAGAGTAAATGACATAACAATACCTCCTAATATAAATGTTTGTGCGTGACTTGGTGAGTGTTCTGGAAAAAGAAAAATCTCAGTGCATGCTTTCTCTGAATAAGGACCAGAGTTGGCTGTCTGAGATACATCGACATGATTTGTTGTATGTTAATGTCTGTTAAGGACAGGTAGCATCTTTGTGCTGTGAACCATGGTGGAGGAACAAATTGGACAGGTTGGTGTTTCTTTGAAGGAGAGCGCATCTCGCATCCAGCAAGTGCAGCCTTCTTTGTTACAAGTCCAAATCGATGTTTGTTCGGTCTGAACGGGTTCCATGCCTTTTTTTGAGAAATACAAATTGACTCCTCCTTAAAGTTTTGTTTAGCGTAATGGCTTACAAAGTAAGGGCAATCAAACAGAAGTGCATTGTAGCATGGGCTAGTTTTTAAAAAGTGAAAAAGAACTGCCCGATCAAGGGCAGTTCTCTAATCGGTTAAACTCTATAGCTTAACTACGTTTTCGGCTTGAGGGCCGCGATTTCCTTGAACGATATTGAATTGTACGCGTTGACCTTCGTCAAGTGATTTGTAGCCATCACCTGTAATTGCACTAAAATGTACAAAAACGTCGTTGCCGCCTTCAACTTCAATAAATCCAAAACCTTTTTCTGCGTTAAACCATTTCACTGTTCCTGTTTCCATTTCAAAAAACCTCCATATTGCTAATTTTGATGAAGATAGAAAATGCACATTACTATTAGGGTGTTGTGTTGAAGTGATAGCCCCTAATACCAATGTGCTAATATCTTCATACAATACAATAAACCCATTATTGCACATTTCTCTCGAAAGGTCAAATGAGAAATGAAATATTCTTCATGAGAAAGAATGAACGAAAAGGTCTCCCGTTGAATAAACATGCAAGAAACATAATTAGGTGGGTGATTACCTATGACAATGGTCCCAATGAGTATGAAGGCAGTGCAATTTGAAAGGTTAACAAGAGAAAGCGTGGTGCGATCTGCGTTAGCTCTGAATCAAAGTGGTGCGCAATTTGAAGTTTTTGAAAAATCCCGATGTAATGAGCATTATTGGTCGCGAACGATGAACGGTGGGTTCTTACTGAAGCCTTCAGCAATACCTTCTGTGGCAATTCGCGATATTTATTATAGCGGTCCGTTGTATGCTTTCGAATGTGCGACGGCGATCATCATTGTTCTATATAAAGCTATTCTTGATTCTATGGGTGAGCGTATCTTTGATAAGCTGTTCACGGCTATATTCCTAAGGGATTGGCATTATGATGCAGACTTGCGATTGAAGATTTTTCAGTGGCAAGCGGCGAAGCTAGGCGATGTCGTTTACTTTCGCAACCCAGAAGTTAATCCAGTAACTCCCCAATGGCAAGGTGAGAATGCAGTGTTATTATCGAATGACCTCTACTATGGTCATGGTATGGGTGTTTTAACAGCAGCGGAGATCATCAATAAACTCAATATGTCTCGCAAGCCGGGTTCTGTTGAGTCAGCATATTTAACAGAAACGGTAGTGCAGCTTGATTATTCTTATTTTTTTCAATTGGCGAATGAGTAATCTGATCTACTAAGTTATGAAATATCATGATACTATAGGATATAGATGGTTACGCTCAAGCTTCTGGAGGATATATGCTTCAAGACTTTGATGATTTTCAAAAGTGGAATCGAGTTATTCTTAATACGGTGTGGGGTATTGTGGCCTTATCATCAGTAGCCGAAGTTCTTGGATTAGTCTATGATCATGTGCTTGGAACACGAGTTGTGTCCGGTATGATTATGGATAGGATGATTATTCCAACAACGTGGCTAGTCCTAATTATGCTTGCAACAGAAGCGGTCGTCAGATGGTCAAAGAAATTTGCTGATTATTGTATTATGTTGATGGCGACATTGATCCCAACTGTATTGATTATTTACTTTCCGCACATCGTGACAGTTCATAATATTCTATTCTTATCTATACTTATTGCAGCTTTTTATTACGAGAGGTGGAAGGTTTATTTATCTTGCCTCATAAATATGATTGTATTTTTGGTGCTTTATACATTTAACGATGATCTCCATGCGCATTTGAACGGTCATGATATGATTGTTTCTCTGTTTATTTTTCTCACCTGTACTATTCTTTCCTTAGGTATCATGTCTAGAGGTACTCGGTTATTAAATCAATTGAAGCTAACGATGGAAGAGCAACAGAAGCTAATGATCCGCAATGTTACTATGGATAGAATGACGAAGATCGATGCGTTGACTGAGCTATACAACCATAAGACATTTCATGAATACCTAGAAAGACTAATAGATGAGAGTGAAAGAACGGGCCTTCGCTTACATTTAGCCATGCTGGATATTGACAATTTCAAGAAAATTAATGACTCCTTTGGTCATCAAGTGGGTGATATTGTACTAAGTCTACTTGCTGATGGTTTGCGTATTTGGGTGTCGCCCAACGACTTTGTTTCGCGATATGGTGGTGAAGAATTCGCTATTATCTTCGTGGATCAATCACCTGAAGAGGTACTGGCTTGCACAGAACGAATTCGAGCTCAAGTGTCGGAAATGGACATTAGCGAGATGGGTGGACAAGCTGTTACGATAAGTATAGGCTTGCAAACGTACATACAAGGTACTAACAAGGAAGAATTATTCCGTAAAGCGGATGCTTGTCTCTATGAAGCTAAACGGACAGGTAAGAACAAGGTTGTATTTCGTGATATCGTAAGTTGAAAAAGTGATGGAACTGCCGACCAATGTTACCATTATTTAAGCGTTTCATCCATGGATAGATTAGGTTATTGTATGAATTAAGGAACCTCCTCCCCTCCTAGAGAGGAGGTGATAGGATGCTAAAGAGACTTGGAATCATCACCGTAGCATGTACAATGTTATTGTCACCTGCAGCAGCACTTGCTTCTACTGGGGAAACGAACCACTCGGTTCATTTTCGTTCAGCGCCTTCAGTTGGTAGTCAAATCTACCAAACCTTGCCCGCAGGTAAGTCAGTAACAGTGCTTGATGAGGTTAATAAGTGGTGGGTAAAAGCGAAGGTTGGTAATAAAACCGGTTATTTATCTGCAGATTATGTTAACTTTACCAATAGCTCAAGTGGTACAGGCACTATTACTAAGGGTGTTAATTTCAGATCAGAACCATCCGTTAACAGTCACGTCTACCGTACCTTACATAGTGGAACAGAAGTGAGCGTAGTAAAAACTGTTAATAGCTACTGGGTGCAAATCTCAGTAGGTGGGCAGACAGGGTATGTTAGCACAGATTATATCCGATATTCTGGTTCGTCCAATGGATCAACTAGCGGATCAACTGGCAACGCAACTTCAAGCAATATTATTAACTATGGGGAAAGGTTCCTAGGTACCCCTTATTTATTTGGTGCCGAATATCCAACATCAGGAAAGTTTGATTGTTCATCTTTTACACAGTATGTTTTTGATCAGTACGGTATTGATTTACCACGAACATCCATCAAGCAATCTAAGGTTGGGAGCTATGTCTCCAAATCTAATCTCCGTTCAGGAGATCTCGTTTTCTTCTCAACAAGCTATTCTTCTTCCGTAAGTCATGTTGGGATTTACGTCGGTAATGGACGTATACTACATACTTTTGGTACAGGTGGTGTGAAGTACAGTACGATTGAAAGTGGTTTCTGGGAAGATCATTATATGACCGCAAGAAGAGTGCTTTAGTCTCATAAGATGATATGACTAATTCGAGGTAGATTATTCTACTTCGAATTGGTCATTTTTTTGTTGATAAAGGCTCCCTGAGTTACTTTTTAAAGCAGATTTTCTTCAATTCAGTAGTTAACTGAGTAAAGTGCATACTCAAATTTCGATAATAGCTTGTGCAGGGGAATATCAACATGTGTCGAATAATCGTGAAGGGAATGGATATTAAATTGAATTTGATGATAAGGGGATCAATAATGACTAAGCTATTGAATGATTGGTCGTCGAAATTACAGTCCGAATTCGAGAAAGCATACTTTCATAAGCTTTGGGATAAAGTTCAAGAGGGATATGAACGAAGAGAAGTATATCCAGAGGAGCAGGATATATACTCGGCTTTACAATTAACTCCATTAAGTGCTGTGAAGGTAGTCATCCTAGGACAAGATCCATATCACGGAGCGGGCCAAGCGCATGGACTTAGCTTCTCAGTAAAGCCAGGTGTCCAGATACCTCCTTCTTTACGCAACATATATAAGGAACTGGCAACGGATGTAGGTTGCAATGTGCCGAACCATGGATATCTGACCTCCTGGGCGCAGCAGGGCGTGCTATTGCTGAACACATCCTTAACGGTTCGAGCAAACGAAGCGGGTTCTCATCGGAAATTGGGTTGGGAAATGTTCACGGATCGTATTATTAAGGTGCTTAATGAATGCCAACGACCGATTGTTTTTCTGTTATGGGGTAATCATGCTATAGAGAAGCAATCACTTATAACGAGCAAGCATCACTGTATTCTGCCCTCGGCGCATCCAAGTCCACTGGCAGCTTATCGTGGATTTTTCGGAAGTCGCCCATTCTCCAGAACTAATGAATTTTTACGAAGCGTAGGTAGCAGCCCGATTAATTGGCAAATTCCTGATTTAGAATGCTAAGGGTGTCTAGTTTACACCTTTAGCATTTCACCGTACTTGGTTAGTACGATAATGAGTGCTGCTTCACAGATTGCGCGTGCCATCGTGCTTGAAGTAATTTCCGCGAAGAAGGTTGCTTGCTTATCAAGAATTTCACATGTCCATTCCTCAGGTCTGCCGAATAAATTAACGAATAATCCATCCTCGAGCAGCTTATCCATAATGTCATGTGCATGTGTGGGGTTACCTGCAGGGTTCCACTGCTCAACACTGCCCTCATTCTTACGCCATTCACCATAATTAATCTGAACAAGCGCGTTCAATTCAGCTAAATTCATTGCGATTAACCGCTCATGGATTTTCTCTACGACTTCGTTCATTGTAATGCCTCCTAAAGGTTTAATAATCTACTCCTATAGTACACCTATGCATATAATCATCGCAATCGAGCTTAGCCTTTACATAATATTTATAATTCATTAACCTATGTCGGTTTATTTATGATAGCGACAGCCGTAGACTGGAATTAGCTTAACATGAGGAGGGAGTGAAAATTGACAAGAGGCAATAAAGCAATCAGGTTATCCCTGAAATATGCTTTGATCTTGGCAATTTTATGCTTTATCGGAAGGTTGATATGGATAGATCGTGTGCAGATTGATCATTACTTCGAGCATGTGGGTATTATATTCTACGCTTCGGTGCTTATGCTCTCCCTATTCCTATTCATACAAGCGTGGATCTGGTCTGGATTGCTAAATACCCCTAGCCGACAGGTGAGTAGCTTTCGTGGGACGATGATCTATGTGAATTCTCAATTTGCCAAATATTTGCCCGGTGCGATCTGGAATTTAGTTAGTAGAATGATGCTGGCGGCAAAATATGGGGCTTCACTCTCTGCTCAATTGCTCAGTATCTATTATGAGAATCTATTGTTAGTGGCTGTAACGGTAAATTACGGCGTACTTTTATTCTTGAAGCTTGGATTTGTTGGATGGCCTATCGTGGTATTACTGTATGCGTGTGTATTACTTCTCTATATATATTATGGAACAATGGTCGAATGGATTGAGAGCTTCATTCACAAGCGCGTAGGTAAGCTAGCGGATATAAGGTTAGTTCTTCCGAGAAGGACCTTCTTCATAAGCTTTCTCTATTATTTGGTTAGTCATTTGCTTATGGGTATCTCCTTCTGGCTCCTCCTCCTTAGCTTCGGTATATCGAACATTGATGTCATTGAAGCTACTGGCATTTATGCGCTAGCATGGCTGTTAGGTGTAGTTAGCCCTCTGCCTGGTGGTTTAGGTTTGCGTGAAGGTGCGTTGTCATACTTACTCGCTTTTCAAATAGACTGGGAGCTCGCATACCGAATTGCGATCATTGCTAGAATGTGGAGCTTATTGGCTGAAGTATTCATATTCAGCATTCTGAACATAGGGGATTACATTAATAGGGGGGTGAGGTCAATATGGCAGCAGTGGGATCGGCAAAGCTAGACAAATTAAAGAAGAATATATTACTTGTTACAGGTGTTTTCCCTCCCGGTATTGGGGGGATGCAGCAATATTATTATCACTTATGTAGAACGACTGGTCATAGAATGACTGTGTTGGCGCCTATTTACGGTGGGGATGAGGAATTCGATCGCGCCCAATCCTATAAGGTTATCCGTCGACGATTCCTACAAGCTGAGAAGATACAAATTTCTAGCTGGCCGAGATTGCTCTATCACACCTTGGCGACTATACGTACAGAGAAGGCGGACGTAACGATTTATGGTTATATTCTGATCGGATTGATTGGACTCCTGCTACAATTGTTCTTTCGTAGAAAATACATGGTTTCTGTACATGGCAAGGATTTATTGGAGTTCCGGCGATTCTGGGTTTTACATGGGTTATGTAAGATCATTCTAGGACGAGCTGACGGTGTATTAACGAACAGTAGATATACGAAACGAATTGTTATGGATTATGGTGTGGATGAACAGAAAATTCAGGTGGTTTATCCAGGTGTTGAAGCAAAGTTTGATCGTGGTGAGAAGGATAAAGAACTGCTAGGGAAGCATGATCTGATCGGAAAATATGTGCTGCTGACGGTGGGGAGATTGGTTAAGCGTAAAGGACATGACAAAGTGATTGAAGCATTACCTTCGATTATTAAGCAGGTGCCTCAAGCTCAATATGTGATTGTTGGTGATGGTCCTGAACGAGATCGCTTAGAGCGGTTAGCCGTACATAATGGCGTTCGTGACCGTGTTACCTTTATTAATAACGTGAATAATACAGAACATTTACTAAGATATTATCAATCAGCGGATCTGTTCATCATGACTAGTCGATTATTAGAGGACAAGGGTGATGTAGAAGGCTTTGGCATTGTTTACCTAGAAGCGGCAAGCTGCGGACTTCCATCAGTGGCTGGTCGAACGGGTGGTGTTGCTGAGGCTGTGCTTGATCAGACGACGGGGCTACTCGTGGACCCTACCAGCATTATGGCTATTACAACAGCGGTAGCCCGCCTGCACAATGATCCGAAGCTATGGGAATCATTATCGCAAGCGGGATATCAGAGGGTGAAGTCAGCTTTTCAATATCAACAGGTTGTTAAGAAAATGGATGAATTCATTGTATTAATTTGTGAGGGTGAGGCAGCTCTCATCGGAGAGGACTCTGCAGTTAAGCTTTGAAGTCAGTCGTATGCATGGATAACTATAATTCCATCTTCATGTTATTCTTCAGATAGACGCTCCAGCATAGCATTGCCGTTAGATCCGATTCGCACATAGGCGAAGTGTGCATTCTCTTCAACCGCTAGTCCTGTTCCTTCAGGGATGAAATAATTTTCGATTCCGTACTCGATTTGGTTCCAGTTGTATGATTCCTTCTTGCCATTGATTACAATTTCATTAGTCCCTAATGTCTCGTCACTCGTATAAATTCGGTCGAAGACATGTAAGCCCTGGTCATTCTTGGATAGTACAATTTCCACTCGACCTTCAATTCCGCGATCATCCATGCTTTTAATCACATCGTCTGGTAATTCAGAGATCGTATACCGAAGCTGTACATAATCACCCTGCAGCATGGAGCGTGGATCGATCGGTTGAAGCTCAAGCTTTACCAGGGAGCCTGTAGTTAACAAACGTTCGCTACTCGCGGTCTGATACCCAAGGAAACCGAATTGGAGAACAATGACGATGAGAACTAGTAACCCCTGCTTACGAAGCTGAAACGGGTGGGATAGATCTACATCATCCGAATCCTTAACTCGCCTGGCGAGAGCATAAGTGAGAATGATCGCGATAAGACCTAGAATCGCCAATGTCGCTGATTTGTGTAGCAGTGTCCATAGCAGATCGTAATATTTGTAAGCTAAGAAAGTGAACCATAGAATCAATGTTAAGCTAGAGTCGAGAGCCTTCTCTCGCTGAATGAAATGAAACACCAGCCAAGTCACTAGTACGAAATTTAACAGGTTAAACAATTGGTAAGAATAAGGGAAAATATCAGCTGTGAACGTTAATATCAACAAGAATATTAAGCTTGAATATAAACTGCTTTCGCGTAGCTGCTCCTTCAATTCCCCTTCGCTTAGGACTAGATGCAGACCATATATAATCGCATTGCCAACGGTCATGAGTAGAATAATATAGGTCCAATTGTCGGAAGAGAAATAATCAATCCATTGGGATAGGACGATCATCAAGTTAATATTAAAAATCGTGTACGTGAATAAACGCTGAAAGCGCCCCTCTAATCGAATCCAGCCTATCATAGATAACACTAGGTAAATAAGCGAGAGAAGGTATTCACCTAACCATATAATGGACACGATACCTGAGATATAACCAATGGTTAGAACGGTATATCTAACCACAGCATTTATCTTAGGTATGAATAACATCGTTAGCACGAAGATCAAGGAAAGGGCGAATAACACATTCTCAGGATCAGCGTCCATAGAGAACATCCATACCACACCGGCTAAAGATATACTCCCTATAATGACTCCGATGACAATGACCACCATGGAAACGATCTTCCCTGCGATCATGCCCGCTTTTCCATCCTTAACCTCATCTTCTTTATTCTCTGACGGTATTTTCTTGAGAAAATTAAAGAAAAGTATATTTCCGCTAAGCAATAAAGCAACGAATATTAATCCATAGAAGAAGAACAGCAGAGAATAATACGCTTCAGCAAGCTCGATGAACTTGAGTACAGCAAAGGCGGATGCGGCTAGTGCACTCAGTGTAAGGAACAATTTATCGGGTCGCATTCGAATGAAGTAGTAGAAGCAAGCGGCGATAATTGCGATTGTAAGTGGATTTAACCAAATCCCATAGGTTTCTAATGAGAATGAGTTGGATAGCGCTAGCAAAGAGATATGAAGAACAATAAAGCTGAAGACCTTTAGTGTTGTGGACTGGATCCAGCCCTTCTCAATAATAAGGAATAGCACGATATTCAGTATTGCGAATAGGAAGTAAATCGCAATCTTCGTTTGCTCACTATAGTTGAGCTGATTGAAGGATGGGTAGAAGTATTGCAGCATCGTAATATGAACTAATACGAATGATAGAATATAGAACGCTGTGTAACGTGTAATGATAGCGAATAGTAAAGCAGGAATAGACCATATCAAGAATAATCCGAAGCTATCAGCATGTGAATTATAGATTTGTCCGAGCAAGGCAACTCCAATTCCGAAGGTGATACATCCGCCCACCAGGAAGAGGCGAGCTAGAAAAGAATGTGTTCCGTTCAAGAAGCGGAATTTTGTTAACAAGAAGGCTATGGCGTAGAAGAGAGCTACTAAGCCTGCAGACAGCGCGACCTTCTCCATCCGCTCCATTCCTGCCCAGTTAGCCGCGAAAAAGTAAATAATAGATGCCAATAATAAAGATATACCAAGAAGAAATCCGGTTCGGATCAGATTAGGCTGTAACATAAGAACATCTTCCTTTCATGAATGGTGAATATGCTTATGCTTTCATTATAGTTAGCATAGGGAATGCATTCTAGTACTAACTTTGTATAGTACCCTCAATAAAATAGGTGATGACATAAGAAAGACACCTTCAAAATCAGGTGTCTTCATCTTCGGTGTATTATTCTTTGATATCCTTTGAAGAGTCATTCTTCCTCAAGAACAGGATGATCGAGCTGACAATCAGTGTCGTCGATAAGGCGGCGGCTATGCGGATCAAGTACATCTTCCTCTTGCGTCTTCGTTCATCCTTATACAGCTTCTTTATAATTTCCCAAGTTGCGCTGGATTCATCAGGAGATAGTGATTTAATATCGAGTTTGGATAAGTCTTTGTACATTTGTTCGACACCGGGATCTGTATATTCTAAGCTCATCGTAATTCCCTCCCCGTATATGGGTGATATCTTATTATTATAGCTCAAACGGTTACACAATGCGACAGGGAAGTGGTTCTTTTTTGACAGTTTGGACATATATGAGATTTATTTGGTAATTATCTGTATGTGTATTAATGTTCCTATACAGGCTGCTTATTATACGTTAATGGCGTATTTGTTGGTTGTGATATACTGAGCTTTATGAAGATAAGATTGAGTCCAGCTTGGAGAAGGGAGGAATTGTGATGGAATACATCAAAGTTGCTATATTGGACAATACATTTGAGGCGGCTCTAGTTGAACAAATTATGAACGATCAGGAAATCCCATATGTGATTCGATCTTACCATGACGAAGTTTACGGAAACCTATTTCAAGCGACTAAGGGCTGGGGAGAAATTCAAGCACCGGTGAGCTTCAAGGAGCAAATTTCAACCATTGTAGAGGATGTTCGTGCGAGTCAGGTAGAGAGTCCGATGGTCGTAGAAGAATAGAGTTTATAAAATATGAGATAGAATCGCCTTATGAATTCTTTAAGAATCCTGTAAGAATTATCCCTTTTACCCTGTGATATCATAAAACTAGCTGTCAAAACCAGTGGTGCTAAGTGATCAGCTGCAATTGAAGGATGCTGCCACAAGCTTTTCCGATCAATCAACCGTCCCTCAATGGGCTGCCAAAGCTGTCGCCACGATGCAGCAGCTAAAATTAATCAGCGGATATCCCGACGGAACATTCCGAGCGGACAACTCTATCACACGCGAGGAAGCCGCACAGATGATTGTACAGCTGATAGATTGGCAGTACGGTCTAAACAAGAATTAAACGGTCATATACAAGAAGCTCTAGCCTCAGGGTTGGAGCTTCTTCGATTCCACAAAAGTAAACTGCGCTATTAGTGTTTAGATTGACAACTCCAGATGAATTGCATACACATTACAAATTCCAGTTGTATATCGCAAATTGACAAAGAGGAGGGAAAGCGGTAATTTAAATGTGAAAAGAGGTAGATTGCATGAGTGATAAATCTGATTCTTTACATGTGTCACAAGATGGGAATGATAGGCATGAGGGACTTTGCGATAAGCCTTTGTGTACTAGTGATAAGATACTTACAGTAGCGATAGATTTAATTTCTGACAAGGGATATAAGACAGTAACCACCAAGGAAATCGCCTTGGAAGCTGGGGTCAGTGAGATGACTTTATTTCGTCATTTTGGTTGCAAATTAAATATTCTGCAAGACGCGATCATTAAATTTTCCTGCTCCGCACCATTGAAGCAGTTATTTGAGGAACGATTAGTACAGGATTTAGAGGTTGATTTACTGGAGATTAGTCGCGCTTATCGTGAGCTGATGAATCGAAACAAGAAGATCATGATAATCTCGCTCAAGGAAGGAAACAATATTCCCGTTCTGAAGGATTACCTCTCTATTCATACCCAGAAGCTGAAGGTAGGACTTATAAACTATTTTTCTTTGATGCAGGAGCTTGGTAAGGTAATAAAGGTTGAGCCAGACATGCTGGCGTTGTCCTTCCTCAATATGAATTTAGGGGCTTTTATGGATAATATCATCGGAGATGATGCGACTACTAATCAAACGGAGAAGCATATCGAAAGTGGGGTTAAAATCTTTGCCAGAGGCCTGACTCCATAAATAATAATATCCACTCATTGACAAAAGTAAGTATATACCTTACAATCCTGTTAGTGAGTACTAACAAACATCTCTAAAGGTTGCATGTTAGGATAAACAAATCATTATTCTATGTGAAGAAGGGAAGAAATTAGTGATGAAAAAATTACTATATGTAACAGCAAATCCGAAAGCAACAGAGGTTTCTAGCAGCCTAACCGTTGGTGAAGAATTTCTAGAAACGTATCGAGCTCTAAACCCATCGGATGAAATTACTGTGTTAGATCTATATAACACTTATATTCCTGCCATTGACCAGGACGTATTAAATGCCTGGGGAAAGCTCCAGTCTGGTCAAGGCTTTGGTGAGCTAAGCGCTGAAGAACAAGCCAAAATTATACGGATGAATGAGGTCGTAGATCAGTTTATGGCAGCGGATCACTATATATTCGTTACCCCGATGTGGAATTTCAGCTTTCCGTCCAAATTGAAGGATTATATTGATAATATCGCAGCTGCTGGAAAGACTTTTAAATATACAGAGAATGGACCCGTAGGGCTGTTGCAGAATAAAAAGGTTGTTCATATTCAATCATCTGGTGGGATTTATTCGCAGGGTCCTGGTGCAGATTTGGACTTCTCCAACCGTTATTTACAGAGGATTGCTACCTTCCTTGGAATAACGGATTATCAAAGTGTGTTTATTGAAGGTGCTGCCATGATGCCGGATCAAGCAGAAGCTATATTAGCCAAAGCTAAGGAAGATGCTCGAGAGGCAGCTAGGAATATGTCAGGCGATTTAATCGCGATATAGAAAGTATAGTTGGGTAGGCTAAGTTAGTTAGGATGAATAATAATAAACACCGTGGACACAATAAGTATGATGGTGAAGAGAGGTGTGGTTCCGTTGGACTATTTAACGAAACAACCGACTAAAGATCATTCTTCATGCTGAACATGTGATTGTTGTTATGACGATCCAAAATTCACATTTTGTTGTTAGGCTTTGAAACGATCTAAATCAACACCATCAGAAGATCCCTTCGGGGATCTTTTTTTCATTACAATTTCTTCATATGTGCATAACATGGCGTTAAATGTTCGATGTTAAACTTTTCTTGTAAGATTGTGATCTGTATTCAACATCTGAAGGGAAAGGTGATGGCGGATGAGTACTGCGGTAAATCTAACTCCAGACTACGTAATGGGAGAGCAAGGCTTTCATTCATCAACTGTTAGTGGAATCCAAACGCTTATCGTGAAGCTTGCGGATACGACTGAGGAGCTTGAGCAGGCATTTCGTCTAAGATACCGTGTATTTGTTGAAGAAGAGAATAATATACGTTTAATCAACGAAGCTCGTTTAGAGCTTGATGAATACGATGATTTATGTGAGCATCTGATTGTTAAGAATTCAGCTACGAATGAAGTCATTGGTACCTATCGATTATTACCGGGAAGAAGAACTTCACTGAATCAGCGGTTTTATTCTGAATCTGAATTTGATCTATCTGGCATTGAGCAGCAAAGAGCTTTCACACTAGAGCTGGGACGCAGCTGTATCGATCCAGCCTATCGTAGAGGAAGAGCCATTCATATGCTGTGGGAAGGCATTGCTGCCTATACTCTAGAGCATGATTATCGTAATTTGATTGGATATGCTAGTGTCCATATGAGCTCATTAAAGGAATTGAATGAGATATATAGTCTATTGCTATCGAAGCAAGTAATAACCTCACGATTCGGGATTCAACCTCTATCTACTCACCGCATCGAGGGACTGCAATGGTATGATATCGAAGGTCAAGAGCGTGAAATTATGCGTAGATTGCCACCTCTGATGAACCTTCCAGAAGCTCGGCTGTCATGGACTAGATTATGATCGCACACCTCCCATAGCCATGCTGAATGCATTGAGGAAGCATCTGGGTAATAATGGTGTTGTTTTTATACTTGGTGATTTCTGGCGAAATGTATTCCCGCTTTCAAAGCTATTCAATCTTCAATCGCCCTACTCGTAGCCCGAGTGGGGCTGCTATGCTAGCGCTGAATAAGTTCGTCCCGATCGTACCTTTATTTAACCATAGATCGTCGGGTTTTCGACACGCTATGAAGTTCGGTGAACCCATACTGTTAAACGAACAGTTTGAGAGGCATGAGCATGCTGAGGCGACCAACAGACTCAATGTGTATCTTGAAGAGATGATTCTCAAGGCTCCAGGTCAATGGTTTTATTGGTTTAATGTGGATGAACGGTGGGAGATGGATGCGAAGCAACACAACTGTCCCGCATAATGACAATCAGGAGGAATGCGCACAATGGATACAGCAAGCCACATTATGCTTGGTGTAACGCTTGGGGGATTGGCAACCATCGATCCATCAGTGAATGGAGATCATGTTGCTGCTGCAGTTATGTTAGGCACGATTCTTGCCTCGAATGCACCGGATTTTGATACGGTATTCAGACTTAAGGGAATGAATTCGTATATTCGACATCATAGAGGGATTACCCACTCCTTACCAGCTCTACTTATCTGGCCTATGATGATTACGCTATTGCTAGTTCCAATTTTTGATATTCATACGCACTGGGTGTCATTGCTTCTCTGGAGCTTCCTCGGGGTAGGCTTACATGTATTCTTAGATATGCTGAACACGTATGGCGTACAAAGCCTTCGACCATTGAATAAGAGGTGGGTGCACCTGGATATTCTAGCGATCTTCGAGCCGTTCCTTTTCGCTATCCATGGAGCGGGATTACTTCTATGGTTTGGCTTTGGATATACACCGGGTCCTATCTTTCTCTGGATTTATACGATTACCTTTGCTTATATTGTTATTCGATTTATCCAGCACCGGTTACTCTTGAAGAAGGTACAGCAATACATTGGAGTAGATGGTATTTACCACGTGATTCCCACCCTTCATTGGTTGAAATGGAGCTTTGTGATGGAGACGGATGAATGCTTCTATACAGGGACGATTAGATCAGGTCTTGTTAATGTGCAGGATACGTATGCCAAAGACGAGAAAAACGAAATTATTCAAGCGACAATGGGGATGGATGGCGTTAGGGCTTTTCTTTCTTTTGCCCAGCGTATTCATGTGTGTAGTACAGTTCAAAGTAACGGAGACGGCTATGAGGTTCATTGGAGCGATGTTCGATTCTGGTATAAGAGTAATCTGGCTTTCGGTGTTGATATTCAATTTGATCGTAATATGAATGTGATTGGGCAGAGGTTAGGCTGGCGTAAGAAGAAGTGGGATCCTCCGTATATGTAACCATTAATCCTATAATAAAACTTTATGCCTTCTATAGCGTCTATAGCTGTGGGGGGCGAATTTATGTTTAACATCAAAATAGCTTGGAGCGGTTTGTTTGTTCTTATAACGATAATGATTGTACTGGTTGGCTGTGAGGATGAGAAAAAAGCTGCAGTAGTAAAGGAGGTAGAGCCTTCTGAGTCTGAGGTGGTTGAGGTGGTTGAGGTTGAACAAGAGCCCGAAATTATTCCCATTAACTATGAGGGCTATGTGCAAACGCGCAGACTGGTGAATAAGGAGCTAGATTTGTTAGCCTGGCCCCATTTAGATGCACAGCTTGTCAATCAAATGCTGCCTGGAACATTAGTGAGTATTGAATATGCTGCAACAACAACGAATGATGAGCGATGGCTCTTCGTCACCATTCCCACCTACGATTGCCCCTGCAATAATAGAGGCTGGATTAAGGAAGCGGATTCGGAGGAAATCACTGAGGCTAATCGAATGTCAGCTAATAATGGCATAGCTATATATATGGGTGCGATGATTTATGAGGGAGCCGAATTTGATCCTGAAGCATTGTCGGAGCCCATTATGGCTGAATATAATATGAGAGGCGTCATCATAGAAGTTCAGGAAGATTATGCGAGGATTATGACTGGAGGCGGAAGAGAATTCTGGATGAAGAAAGAGGATATTGGATTCCCCATCCCTGAACCCGAAAGGCAATTTACGGAGGAATATCAACGTAATTTAGACGGATTATTGGAAGCATTCCCCTCCGTCCATGATGCAGCTGTGGATGTAACTTATGAGGATTCAGAGCTGCAGACACTGGCCAAGCATCCGTTGCACAAAACGTATGAATCAACACTCGAGTTATATGTAGGAAGTAAGTTGCATAAGGAGATTAAATCCTACCAAACCATCAGTGATGCTGTAAATCCGAGGACATTACTTGTAATCATGAGAGATCATTCGATATTCAAAATTACTATGGAGATGAGATATCAACCAGAGCCCTTCTGGATTGTAACAAGCTATATGGATTTTTATGAGAACGGCAATGTAGCTTTCAAGCAGCATGTGTTGTTATCTGTTGAGGATTTGACGGATGAGCCTAAGCTATGGGCTGAGAGGCTGTTACAAGAGGAAGGCTGGGAGAAGGCTCATGCAACCTTTGCTGACCAAACCTACATCTTAATCAAAACCTCATCGGATGCACTTGATTCCGTTGAATTAGAGGGTATAGAGGTCGCTGATGGCGTGGTAACCGTTCGATATCAGGTGTATGAGCATAGGAGAACAGAGCTTGTTAATGACTATGTGCTTATTGAAGCTGATTATGGTAATGTGAGTGAAGTTAGTTATGTGGAAACGTATCGTGGAATGAATAAGGAAATAGAATAATCAGGAGGACATAAATTATGCTTCTTATGGGTATTGATATAGGTACGACGAATACGAAGATTGGTTTATTCGAAGTAGATGGGAGCGCTGTTGCGACGGCATCTGCACCTACGGTTACGCTTCATGATGAAGAGGGGTTCTCCTATTACGATCCTCATGTAATGTGGTCTATGATTACAAAGGCTATAAGTGAAGTCTTAGAGCAGACAAAAGCACATCACCCTAAAAAAATTCACATTGGTGCAATCGGTATTACTAGTATGGCAGAAAGTGGATTGTTAGTGAATCGTCAGACAGGTGAACCACGTTCGATATTCATGCCTTGGTTTGATCAATGCTCGCAGCCGCAAGCGGATTGGATCGCTCAAGAAGCAGATTTATTCGAACGATTCTGTGCGGCAGGTGTACATAATACCTTTAAGCTGGGATTACCAAAGCTGATGTGGCTTAAGGAACGAGATCCCTCTGCTTTCGAAGGATCGGTCTGGTTGTCAGCATCTGGATACATCGCATACCGATTAACGGGCGCAATGGCATTCGATTACTCCTTGGCAGCACGTACCTTCGCATTCGATATTGAATCGAAATCATGGGATGAGGATTGGATTAGGAGCTGTGGAATCGATCCTGCTATATTCCCGATTGCTTACCCATCGGGTACGCCTGTGGGATCGATGAGAGTCGATTTAGCGCAATCTTTCGGGTTGTCAGAGGGTATCCCAGTAAGCATTGCCGGCCATGATCATGTGGTATCCTCGCTTTCTGTGGGTGCAATTACATCGGAGGTTGTCTATGATTCCATGGGTACAGCCGAAACGCTTGTAGGTACACTTGCGAGCAAGAAGCTGGGCCGTAAAGAATATGAATCCGGCTTGTCCTTCGGTTGTCACGTCGCGAAGGACCGCATGTTCTGGATGGGTGGCAATTCAGGCTCTGGTGCATCTGTGGAATGGCTTCGTGGTATATTGGGTGAGCCTAAGCTTGAATATTCAGAAATCCTAGCGCTACTAGCTGAGATGAAGCAAGACCCGACGGGCATTCTTTACTATCCCTACCTATCAGGTAGTGGAGCGCCAAATATCGATACCCATGCAAAAGCCGCATTCATTGGCCTAAGCAAATCGCATGGCAAGGGTGATTTAATTCAAGCTGTGTTGGAAGGAACTGCTTATCAGCTGCAAGCCATCCGTGAGGAAGCTCAGCTCATATCAGGTCGTGAGTTCACCAAGCTTGTCGTCGTAGGTGGAGGCACTCGCAATCCACAATGGCTACAGATTAAGGCAGATGTGTTGAACTGCTCACTAAGAATACCGCCGATTGAGGAAGCGAGTCTTCTTGGTGCAGCATTATGTGCAGGCATCGGTGCAGGCATATACACTTCAGCAGAAGAAGCGGTAACCGCAACGACAAGCCTGATAGTTAAACGAATAGAACCGGACCAGATCAGACACCAACGGTATCGTCGATTATATGAAGCGGGATATGTTGCATTGCAAGCACCACTCAGGGCATTCTACGGGAGATAATGATTCGATGAAGATAGTTGTCCTTTTTATAGTATGTATATGCTTAAGCTTGTTATTCCTGGTAACCGTCGATCTGGCCTCGGGATTGAGTCTTACTGAAGCGATTCAAGTGTTAACAGACTCATTCTCGACTACGACATTACAGGAATATATGATTATATTTATATTTCTGTCCATTCCGTTTGTTGCTGCTTTTATTTCTATCATAAAAAAGAGAAAACAAAAAAGCTAACGATAAAGACCAAACCGTTTACGGATGAAGTGAACAATAGCTAGTAATGCTGGAATGCCTACACAGAAAATAGGTAAAATCACTTTGATCGTCATCTTCCCCTCTTCCAAGTGTGATGGAAAGCTGCTTGCTATCATGATCGAGAAGAATAGAACAAGGGTTGCGATGGGGAAGACTACCTCCTTTTTCTGTTCTTGAAGGTTGAATAAATCCGAGGCGATAGCTACGGCTGCATAACAAAATATCGTCATTTTGAAAAACGCACCTATAATTAAGGTAAGCATGACAAGCGCATCCATTCGCTGTAAGAAGTCAGCAATATTCACTAGGCTGATCGCCGTGAATAGCGGAAAGGTAGCTCGAGAGTACGTGTCCTCCCCGAGTACGGACAGCTCAATGGCATGTGTGAAGCTTAACAGGAGTCCGCTGACTGTTATCGCAATAATTCCTGTCTTTCTAGCCAGCTGTCCTTTATTTAACCGGGGTAGTATGGTGGTGAGAACGACGAGCTCTCCGAATGGGAACAACCAAATGTTCGGATATGCTGAATTAAGAATGGAATGCCATTGCCCACTCAGTATAGGTAGCAGGTTGTTCAAATCAACCAAACCGGAGAAAATGACAAAGACATTGCTAATTAAGCCTAACGAAATGATGATAAGCAGATAGATTTCCGCTAATCTAGCCAATACTTCAATGCCTTTGGACAGAACATAGATAACAGCAACAATCATAATAGTGTTAATGATAAATAGTGGTGTTCGGTCATAAGATGCTGTGACTAATAAATCTCCGGCATCTCGTAAATTTCTAGATGCGATATACATAAAAAAAGCGATGTATAATAAACTTAATGGCCATCCAATAAATTTGCCCATAATTTTCAGCGTATAACCGCTTAATAAGAATTGGGGATACTGGCGAAATAAATAATCATAAATAAGAAATAACAGAATCCCCCCGGGTAAAGCGATAAGTACGGATAGCCACACCCCATGTCCTTGGGCCAGACCGACGGGAACCACAAGCGCTGTGCAAATTCAAATAAGATGATCAAGGCCAATAATTGATTTGGACTAATTGCAGATTTTCCCATTAGGGTGTACCTCGTTACTTTCTCTAATATTCCTTACTTCATGTATGGTTTCATTCTCATCCCGGTTCGCCGAACGAAGGCTTCAACTTGAACGTCAACCTCGCCTTTAGCAAACAGTGAGTCCCAATCCTTCTCCACTTCCTTCCATGCTTTCGGGTCAGTTTGTTTCAGATTCCTCCCGAAATTGAAGATGTCACTTTTCTGCTTCTGAGCGGCTTTAATAGCTTTCATAACCTCATCTTCGGTTACTTTGGATAACGCTTGGTCTAGTTTTAATATTTCCTCTCTCTTAGAAAAATCAATCGGGCACTTGGCTTCGGTTAAATTCCCTTCCTCCTGGATATGAATATGGAAGATCGGTAGCTCATGCTGTAGCTCCACAGAAATCTTTGTCTTCGAAAGAATAATTTCTACGGCAATGGCCTCTTTTTTTTCCTTGCAATCAATATTTATACTTGTGCTCTTCATCTTATCCTGAACCCAAGTAACCCCTCGGGCCTCAGGACCATCCATCCACCTTTTTAACTTGCCGTCCTTGAACAGTGCAATCCCACTCATGGAAAGATAGGGGACCAATTCTGTCTGTTCTAAGGTTTTGAGTTTCCCGCCTTCCTCTTGATCTCCAATGATTCGAATGCCACTGATAATTGATTCACCAGCACCAGCTAATGATTGAATCAAATCGATAATTTCAATTTCTATATTCTCTGCCCATATCTCTGAAGTAATTCTCGACCTTCCGACCACACCATGTGCTGGAACGTTCTCCAATGGATTGAGAAGCTTCAACGTGGAACGTGCATCGGATCCTCTGGATATAAGAACAATGGAGTTGAGACGTATCTCATGGGATCTATCGAATAAATCGAATAATTCATATATCCCTTTCTTCGCTAGGGATTCACCAATGACCAAGAGCTGACTATGTGCGAAGAATAGCTGCCTTGGTACCTTCTGTGATGTTCGGCGTAGAGCTCCGAACAACGTATGATCGGTTCCTGAATAGATGGTCACGGGTGTAACATTGCCTGCAGTTGCTCCCATAGTCGTTGATATGGTGGCTGGATTTATGACCTGGAAGGTAACGCGATATTCGTCACTATCCGGTACGATATCGATACCAATCGCTGAGACGATGGCTAGTTCTTTTAACTCCCTGCTATTCCAGCAGCCTGTAAGAAGGATTAGCATAGCAATTAGGTGGATGCTACGGACCGCCCACTTAACTTTCATTGAAGTCACCTCCCTGCAATTCATCCTTGCCCATCCGATTTGTATTCTTCTGGCTGATCAACCGAGGTCGCGTAAATAAGTGTTTCATAGGGAATCGAATCAATGTATCCTGCTGATCCTCCAGAATAAACGGCGCAAGTGGTGACATATATGGAAAACCAAAGGAACGAAGGCTACACATATGTGCGATGAGGATAATGCTTAAGATGGCAATACCATAAAAGCCTATAACTGCTGCAGAGAGCATGATTAGAAATCGAATTGCTCTTACTGAGAGTGCCATACTGAACGCTGGAGTTGTAAAGCTGGAGATGCCAGTTATAGAAACCACGATGACCATGGCCGGTGAGACAATGCCTGCTTGAACGGCAGCCTGACCTAATACTAGTGCACCTACTATGGATACCGCTTGACCAATGGCGCGAGGCATACGTACTCCAGCCTCGCGTAATATCTCGAATGTGAATTCCATAATTAACGCTTCGATTAAAGCAGGGAAAGGAACGCCCTCCCGCTGGGCCGCCAGGCTGATAAGCAATTGAGTTGGAATCATCTCCTGATGGAAGGTAATAGAGGCAATATAAACGGATGGACCAAATAAGGAGATGAGTAATGCTATGTATCTGAGCAGCCGAATCATCGAAGAAACAATAAACCGCTGATAATAATCCTCTACGGACTGGAAGTACATAAAAAATGATACAGGAGCAATAAGAACAAATGGAGTGCCATCCACTAGGATAGCTAATCGACCTTCCAATAAGTTGCCGGCTACAATATCTGGTCGCTCCGTATTGTAGAGGGTGGGGAATAAGGAATAGCTGTTTTCTTCAATGAACTGTTCGATATATCCAGACTCCAAAACGGAGTCGGTTTGAATATTATTTAGTCTTTTTTTTACTTCTCGCACGATTTTATCGTTTGTAATCCCTTTGATATACATGATAGAGACGTCTGTTTGAGTAACTTTACCAATTTGCATGGTATCTACCCACAAATTATCATTTTTAATTTTTCTGCGAATAAGCGCTATATTCGTTCCGATCGCTTCGGTAAAGCTTTCCTTTGGGCCCCGGATAACAACCTGAGTAGACGCTTCAGTAACCTGTCTAACTTGTCCCCCTTTTGTGTTACCACATAAAGCCTCGGCCCATCCGTCGATGAGAATGATCGTATCCCCAGATAAAATCGATAATCGTAATTGTTGACTGTTCATTATCGTTTTTTCTGTATGGGAGGACAACTCGAGCTCTTTAGAGCGCATCACAAAATCATCGACCATCTCATTGTCAACTAATCCATTCACATAAACTACTGCAGCGGGAATCCGTGAGCTTCCGCATTCTATTTGTCGTATGATGATGTCGGAGCTATTACCGAGTTTCTCTCTAATCTCATCAAGATTGACTGCTAATTGAAGGTGGATGTCATGCTTCTTCGTGCTCACATCCTCGTCAATAGGTTTGTTCTCTTTGAATCCATTTCCGATAGACATATTGTAACCTCCAGTGTTTAATATTCGCTCGGAGTATTTATATATACATTTATTTAATGTGAATTTTATCACATACGTCATTATTTGGCTGATCTATAATTAACATATCAAGTATACAGTTATGGAGGAATGAATCATGACCATAGAGAAACAACCCACCCAAGCTAAAGCAGCGCTTCACCCAACTATTGAGTTCACAAGAGCGCTAGACCAGCTAGAAGAAGAGCATATCGATCTAAGAAATAAGTTGCAGGAATTTGTAATGATAGAAGAGATTATTAGACTAGGCCGACCTGATACCGATTGGTTTGCTACGCTTAGAGATCTAAAGGTGAGAGTAGAAGCCTTCTTAGTAGAGCTTAAGGAGCATGCGGATTGGGAGGATCAAGCCTTGTTCCCGATGGTAGCTGACCTAGTAGCGGATAGTCCATCTATGATTGATCTCATTGAGGAAGATCACCGTTTAGCCATGCAATATATGGAAGCATTCCTTGAGGAGCTGCGTAAATCCGTATCACCGATTAAACAAGAGAAGGCCAAACACATTATCTCGTTACTGATGAATGCACACCAATTGATACTCGACCATTTTTATGGTGAAGAACGCTATATATTCCCGCTTGCAGAGCAGCTCCAAACCAATATCGATTATTTATCCAGCTAGCGTATAGACCAGGTCCTATGGTTAACATCCCCCTAGGAAACCGCTTACAATAGCGCCAGTATTCATGCTATACTGATGTAAATAACTAAAACCATCGAAAGGGTGACAATCATGAAGTTAACAATGACAGAGTTCTTCCACAAGCTACCACCCAAGGTTTGTACGACTTGTAATCATGAGATGGAGGAAATGGCTGATTGTTATGTGACGGTGTGTAATGCGTGTAGCGGAACAGTATACTATCCTCTTAGCCCGATTGGGAAGGCTATTCAACATTAACGGAGGGTCTATGGCGAATAGAATATGGAGAAGATAACCGTTCTGGGAGCCATTATCCCTGAGCGGTTTTTACATGACTGGGTAGAATCGGATAACAAGGGTACTATGTGAAAAACTTCACAGTGATTCATGCTATGAAGTGATTTAATAAAAGTATAGAAATTTAGGTGAGTACCTATAGAAGGAGAGATCATCATGAGAGCGAAGAATAAATGGTTAATCGCCCTATCAACCATAGCGATTCACATATCAATTGGCTCAGTATATGCATACAGCGTATTCAAGTCCCCGCTATCCGAGCAGATTGGATGGGATAGTCAGAAGGTAGCGCTGGCATTCACGATCGCCATATTCTTCCTCGGAATTACAGCGGCATTCTTCGGTAAACAAATTGAGAAGATAGGTCCTCGTAAAGCGGGTATCCTTGCAGCTGTACTATTCTGTGGAGGGCTAGCGATTGCAGGCTGGGGTGTCACGGAAGGTTCATTGTATGGCTTCTATCTTGGGTATGGGGTAATTGGTGGTATTGGATTAGGCGTTGGTTACCTGGCTCCCGTATCTACATTGGTAAGTTGGTTCCCAGATCGGCGTGGATTCGCTACCGGAATGGCAGTGATGGGCTTTGGTATGGGCGCCTTCGCCGCTGGACCGATTGCAGCAAAGCTAATTGAGTCGATAGGGATTGCGAACACATTATTCACTATGAGTGTGGCTTATTGTATGATCATGCTGGCAGGTGCTTCCTACATAGCACGGCCGACTACTGGAACAACAGCACAGACAGACACGCATGCACACTCACCAGGTAAGAGTAACAAAGCACCATTAGTGATAGCGGATATTTCGCCGCGGGAGGCATTAGCTTCTGGCCGCTTCTGGATGTTATGGACGATGTTCTTCATTAATATAACCTGCGGTATTATGTTGATATCTGCTGCCTCTCCGATGGCACAGGAGCAAGTAGGGATGTCGGCAGCAGCGGCTGCGACGATGGTAGGCGTGATGGGGCTGTTCAACGGTTTAGGGAGATTAGGCTGGTCTGCATTATCGGATAAGCTGGGCAGATCGAATATCTTTACACTTTTTTTCTCAGTAACATTCGTTGCATTCTTATTGCTGCCACAGCTGAGTAGCCCACTATTGTTCCAGATATTCATCTTCCTGATTATTTCGTTCTATGGCGGTGGCTTTGCAATTTCTCCAGCATTCATTGGGGATATGTTCGGTACGAAGCATCTTGGTGTTATTCTAGGCTACCTGCTGACAGCATGGTCAACTGCCGGCATTGCTGGTCCAATGGCCGTTGCGTTTATATATGAAAGAACGGGCGGGTATGAGCTCACCTTTTACCTATTCGCAGTACTGCTCATCATTGCTTTCGGCATATCGTTCTTAATTCGCAGAGCCATCCAACCGACGAGCGGCAGACTTCCTCTTATGAAAGAGAAACGGCACGTATAAGATAAAGAACACCACCGCTGCTGCAGCCTCCATAGAGAGAATATACCAAGGCCAAGGTCCAAGCACATCAATGAGCGAGGGGTCACTCGGCTTACGCATAATAAAGAGGTAATTGCCCCCAGTGTATATATTAATGACTGCAATTGGGATCATTAACAGGTTCAAGTATATCAAGGTTCTCCCCATGGAGAGCAGTGTAGGGCGGTAATTATACACCCATACCATGAACAAGCACGAGACAATAATCCCTCCATGAGCAATGAAAAAATAATAATAAGTAAAGTGCGGAAACCCAGACAATATCGCTGCTGGAGTGAATAAAGCTTGGAGTGCGCCACCAATACCTGCAAAGTAGTTAAACTCGAATAAGGCATAACTTCTAGTTATGAGCATAATTATGCATAAGAGAAGAGTTAAGCTACAGAGGTGCAGGGGCAAGGTGTGAGACATATCCCAGTGACCTGTGGTTCCGTACCATATGTTTAAGAGTATATCGATGGACAGTAATAAGCCGGCTAGACCGTAACGGTAGAGATTGGCTTTTTTCTGTTGTTTCATTGATTTTCGAAGGAGGAAGAGAAGGACGCAAGCTGAAGCAATGATGAATAATGCAGCCCAATGTGATACTGAATAAAAAATAAAGGGGAGTAGCTGATCATCATAGCGAAAAAAAGGGTCCATTATCATCCACATCCCTAAAATTTGGTTATACTTATATTCCCCGCAATTCACTTCAATTCCTCCATTGCAGGAAATATTAAACAATGGTAGAGTGAAACATACGTTCTAATATTCTAGAAGTAATGGTGGTGTTACCCTTGGCATTTATGATGCGCATGAGTTGGTTTTTTAAGCTTAGATGGAAAGTCTATTTGGTAGCCATATTAGCAATGATTGCAGATTTCTCTATTGTACTAATCCCGCCGTTAATTATGGGTGACTTAGTTGATATGGTCAACTATGGTACTCTTACACAGGCTCTGCTAATGAAGAATGTCATGCTGTTAGTAGGTATTGCATTGGTTGCATACGCACTCGTACTTATCTGGGTTAATGTCCTATTCAGCAATGCGATGCAAGCCGAGCTGATGATACGCTCGAAGCTCATTCGACGCCTCATCTTGATGACCCCTAGCTTCTTCCAGCGTAATAGCCGTGGGGATTTGATGGCACAGGCAACGAATGATATTAGAGCAGTTAATATGGCTGCAGGGTTCGGAGTGATGACGTTAGTTCATACCGTTGTTGGGTGTGTGCTTGTACTAACGATGATGATTATTTACGTTGATTATAGATTAATGCTAGCGGCATTAATTCCTATGCCTTTCCTAGCTCTTGCTATACGTAAGCTTGGCATGGCCATGCGTAATCGATTTGTGGCAGCGCAGCAAGCATTCGGCTCATTAAATGATCAGACGCTGGAATCGATATCTGGCATTCGTGTAATTCGTTCTTATGTACAAGAGAGCTATGATGTTGAAGCATTCCGTAAGGTAGCGGAGGACACGATGCACAAGAATGTGAGAGTCTCGATTATTCACGCTCTGTTCCATCCAGTTATATCCCTCTTAGTGGGATTGAGCTTCTCCATTGGTCTGGGTGTTGGATCTTACATGATGTACTTAGAGATTATTACATTAGGTCAGTTTGTAACCTTCAATATCTTCTTAGGGATGCTGATCTGGCCTATGATTGCCTTCGGTGAGTTTATGAATGTGATGCAACGGGGCAGCGCTTCAGCAGATCGGATTCATACGACATTAGTTCAGCAACCAGATGTGGTGGATGTAGCTTCTCCAATAACTGGTGTAATACCCCATACCATTAACTTTAACCATATGAGCTTCCGTTATCCAGAGGCATCGATGGATAGCCTAGTAGATATTGAAGTTTATATTGAACGAGGTCAAACGTTAGGCGTTGTTGGTCGTACAGGTAGTGGAAAGTCTACCCTGTTGAAGCAGCTGCTTCGGCAATACCCGATTACTACAAATTCCCTTCTCATTGGAGGAGTATCTATTGAACAAATTGCATTGAATCAGATAAATGAATGGATGGGCTATGTTCCACAAGAGTATCTGCTGCTATCGAAGACGATTCGTGATAATATACGGCTCGGTAAGCTAACTGCAACCACAGAGGAAGTGGATAATGCCGTCCGAATGGCATCCCTATCCATGGACATTGCTCAGATGAAGGAGGGTTTGGAAACCATGATTGGTGAGAATGGACTGATGCTGTCCGGGGGACAGAAGCAGCGAGTAGGTATTGCACGTGCTCTCTTGGTGGATCCGGAAATTCTCATTCTGGATGATGCATTATCTGCGGTCGATGCGAGAACAGAGAGTGCAATACTTCACAATATTCGTCATGAACGCCATGGGCGAACAACGATTATTGCTACACATAGGCTATCGGCGGTCAGTCATGCGGATTGGATTATCGTGCTTGATGATGGTCGGATTGTAGAGGAAGGGACACACGACCAGCTTATCTTCTTGGGTGGTTGGTATAAGGAGCAATATGAGCGTCAGCAAATCGAGGCTTCATTGCTATAAGTTAGAGAGGAGCATCATTCGTGGAGCAGGGTCAAGAAATACTGAAGGATAAGATCATTAGTGTGAATAAGGGAACGATTAGAAGACTGTTTCATTACGCGCTACAATTTAAATTTCGTATTATCGCAGCTATATTGATTCTCATCATGGCAGTTGGAACAGAGCTATTAGGACCGCTTATTACTAGGACGGTAATAAATGACCATCTCCCACTTATAGGAACGGAAGAATTTGAATTAAGAGCTATTATCAATCTAGTTGGTTTGTATGTCTGTATATTGGTAGGAGCAGCTATCTTTCACTTCGCTCAGTCCTTATTATTACAGACGACGGCACTTCGTATTATTATGAGAATGCGGATGGATATTATGAATCATCTACAACGGATTCCCGTTCGATACTTCGATAACACACCGGTTGGTGCCTTGGTCAATCGGGTTGCGAATGATACGGAATCGATTCGTGATCTCTATATGAGCTTTATGGCAACCTTTGTAGTAAGCTTGGTTCAAATTACAGGGATCTTCATATTTCTATTCTATTTGGATCCTTTTTTGGCGAGTATATGCTTAATTCTAATTCCATTCTATGCGATCATCGTTTACTGCCTCTTAAGGTTCTCGAACAAATATTGGGTGGCGATGCGTGCGCGAATAAGTGAAATGAATGCGATGCTGAGTGAGACCATTGTTGTTATGCCTGTACTCCGATTGTTCCGTCGGGAGAAGGAAACGGTTCGTGAGTTTGAGGAGCTAAACAAGGAATGGATTGGTAATAATGTGAAGCAGCTTAGGCTGACATCGATCATTTCACGTAATCTAATCGGTCTATCTGGTGCGTTGATGACGGCCTTTGTGATCTATTATATCGGTGGACAGTCACTTGAGACAGCGATCCAGCTGGGTACTTTATATGCTTTTCTGGACTTCCTAGGTCGACTATTCCACCCGGTTATTGGTATCTTCGATCAGCTCGTTAATGCACAAAGGGCTTTCGTATCCGCTGAGCGAGTGTTTGAGCTTATGGATGAGCCGGGACGTGAGGTTATGGAAGCGAATAATGAGAAGTTTGTTCGTCCGAAGGGCACTGTGAAATTTGAGGACATCTGGTTTGCCTACAACAATGAGGAATATGTGTTGAAGGGACTGAGTTTCGAAGCTAAGCAGGGCCAGACGGTTGCATTAGTCGGACATACTGGCTCAGGGAAGAGCTCGGTTATGAATCTACTGTTGGGCTTCTACGAGACACAGAAGGGTAAGATTACGATTGATGACCACGATATTCGGACCATTCCTAAACAAGCATTACGTAAGCATATGGCTGTTGTTCTTCAGGATCCATTCCTATTCGCTGGAGATATCAAATTTAATGTTAGTTTATATAACAAGACAATCAGCGTGGAGCAAGTGAGTCAAGCATTGCGTGATGTCGGTGCAGATTCCTTCGTGGACCGATTACCAGCAGGAATGGATGAGCCGGTCGTTGAACGTGGGAGTACATTGTCTGCTGGTCAACGACAGCTCATCACATTCGCTAGAGCACTTGCATATAACCCGTCTATTCTTATCTTGGATGAAGCTACCGCTTCAATTGATAGTGAGACAGAGGGGCTTATCCAGAATGCGTTGAAGGTTCTGAGTGAAGGAAGAACGACCTTTGTCATTGCTCATAGGCTGTCTACGATACGAGAAGCAGATCAGATACTCGTTCTCCACAAAGGAGAAATCGTTGAGCGAGGAAACCATGAGGAATTGATGCAAGCCCAGGGACGTTACTATAAGATGTACGAATTGCAGAAGGGTGCATAATAGAAAACCGTCGCAGAGTTAATCCCGCGACGGTTTTCTTCTGTGGTGTTCCTGTGGGAGAATAAAGAGTCGTTTCTATTCAATTTTCCAAACTGTTTTTCTTATGATTTAATTCGACTAGAAATCATAATTAGGATATATATATGGTGATTCTGGTGCTTCTATAGTTTGAATGGATTCAGGTCTGAATACCATAATCTTATTCCCGTCGTATATGGTTGTATCAATCTGTCCACGCACTTTTATCCAAGCATCATCCTCATATTGGGCAGCGTTCGTATCCTCGATGAGTACACCATAGGGAAGAGCATCGGCTGAACAGCAGTCCATAGCGAATCGACCTACGACGAATTGATTCTGATTCATGTTAGGCTCTCGATAGACAAAACCACTTATTTCTACAGTCCTGCCTACAAAGCTATCAAGGAATAGGTCGATGGCCGTGAGAATCTCCATGAAGATCTCATCCTTTACTACAATGATTCCATCCTGATAAATTTGCTTAGAAAGTCTAGCGAAATCCTCATTATATTCATCGGTTACGAATAATGCATCCAATTTTTCCTCCGTTAAGGGAGTTTTTGCAGACGATGTATCGGAGGATGGGGCTTCGATAATAACTTGCTTCTGAGGGATAATGGTTTCAGTTTGAACCTTAACAGTCCTACTTGAAGATGAGGCGCTTAGGTTCATCCCTTTCTTGGACGCTAGTGCAGAGCCCATTGTAGCATTGGGTAATATAAATCCCAGAAGTAGTGGGAATACGAACAGACCGTATATCATAATGTGCTTCGATATAGAGCCAGTAGGCGTATGATCACAATCACAATCTACAGATGCTTGATTGCGTAGATAACGATAAGCTGAGTACATCTGATATGCACCGATGATGTAAAACCCGATAGCTGAAAGCTTGACCAAAATCAGCATACGAGGAGCTATATATAGATTGATGTTGCCACTCTTAATTAAGTATGTGATCAAGATGGAGAAGCTAAGCACGATGATTGACCTAATCATATAATGAAGGCCTAGTGATCGATTCGTTTGTTCCATAATAACAACACCTTTCTAGAGGAATAAAATCTGTTCGAGAATCAGAGAGGCAGCAAGTACGGTTACGAATATTAATAGGGACAGAATTAATACAAATCGCTTCTTGAAGATCGCTAGAAGCATTAAGGTTCCCTTGAAATCGAGCATTGGCCCGAATACGAGAAAGGATAGTAATGAACCGGTTGAGAATGTTGCCGCGAAGGAAGAGGCAACGAATGCGTCCGATGTAGAGCATAATGAGATGATATATGCGAATGCCATCATGAAGAAATGTGAGCTCAAATCACCTGTACCTACAGACACGAGCCATTCCCTGGACATCATGGTCTGGACAAGTGCTGCAAGAAATGCACCGAATATTAAATACTTGCCCATCTCAAAAAATTCGTCAGACGAATGCTTGAGTACGGTATTCCACTTGCCGCCATGGTGATGATGCTCCTCATGGTTATGCACCCGAGAGTGTCCGTGATCATGACTTTGGGTATGCTCTTGATTATGACTGTGATGATGCGAGTGACTATGTCCCTCTGCTTGTGTTTGTACACCTTCACGTAGTGGGTTACTTCGGACAAAGCGATACACAATCAGCCCAATGATTACTGCACAGATGAAGGCTAGGCCCATCCGCGAGTATGTAATTTCAGGGCGAGAACGAAATGCCATGAATGTGGAAGCAAACACAATGGGGTTAAGAATAGGACCAGCAACAATAAATACAACAGCAATATATAGGGGCATTCCCTTGCGGATAAGTCTTCGCATTACAGGTATCATACCACATTCGCAGATTGGAAAGATGATTCCGATTACGCAAGCATATAATACCCCAAGTAGAGGGTTCCGAGGAACGAGACGTTGAATTACGTGTTCAGGCACGAACGTTTGTAGCAAGGCAGATATGAGTACACCAATTAGAATGAATGGAAAGGCTTCAAGAATAATACTGATGAACATGATTTTGAAGCTTTGTAAATTCACCCCGAAGAGCAGGCTGAGATCTGGTACATTACGATTTGATAGGATGAGATATACATAAACAAGACAGATGAGCGTAACAATATGTAAACCCCATCGGGAAACGGTAGATGGCATGATGACCTCCTAGGTGTATTATAGCCTCTCGGCATTCGCCGGGGCTGATCTAAGTTCCAAAATCAGATCCAAAGCCAAGATAGTGTCGTAATTACAATTAAATCAAGGGAATACTCATTCGATATAGAAATAGTTGGGAAACCACATTTAAATCTAGGTTATAACAACCTTTTCAAGGTTATTTCTTCGAAATAAGTGCATATGGTTACTATTTTCACAAATTCCCACCTGCAATTGGATTTAGTTGCATATACGCACTATTTTCGATTTAGCATAAAACTTTCATCTGATGGATTAGCCAAACTCATTAAATGCCGCGATGCTATTATTTAACGACTAGTCCATCTCTATCTTATGCAGTCACCTAGACAAGTAGGACAATATTTCATTATGATCCGATTAGTTGACTTTCTCATGAGTCTGATACATATAATTTAGCATAGTAAGAAGACCCTTACCATTACATTTGGTAGAGGACCTTCCTTTAATTAGAGTATTGAGATAGTGATTTGTCGTTCTTGATCGGAGAAACGCAGCTTCGTCATACGGATTTCAAGAATTCCATCCTTGTATGTGGAACGAATACCAACTTTATTCACTTCACATGGAAGTTGGACCTTCTTCTCTATATGGTCTGGAAAACCCTCGATTCGAAGGGATGTGGGACCCACATATACCCTCAATAATTGAGGATCGAGGGAATGAGGAAGCGGGATGCGTATAAAGACGGATTTGTGTGTTTCGTACAAGGTATGCTTGTATAGCTCCTTATCTTGAATAGGAGTAGACTGTGTTTGGGTGGCTTCTTTAACAATACGCTCTAACCATTCGGGATTCATCATTCCCGTTGGTAGAGATGAACCTGAGAAGGGAAATGCTCCGCTGAACAAACTTTCCATCGATGCCCAAGGGTCAGGGATTTGAGATTGCTTCTTAGCTTTCATGGCTCACCTCCATCAATTTAGATTACTTCATAATATATGTCATAGTGCCTAATTTCGATTACGATTTGGAATAGAAAGTGATATAATTTGGCTTATATGTAACTTGTAAGGCCAGATCATTATTATGGAGGGTTAGGTACCGTATGAAACAACCACTCGTTTCGATTATTATCCCCACATATCATAGACTACAAGCCTTGTCTGAATTGCTTGAGGCTTTATATAGGCAGACATATAAAAACTTCGAAGTCATTATTGTAAACGATGGTGGACCTTCGGTTGCATCAGTCGTAGAGCTATATCCTGAGCTTCAATGTATATATATCGATTTAACCGTCAATAAGATGCATGTACATGCAAGGAATCGAGGATTAGAGGTAGCAACAGGAGAACTCATTATGTTATGCGACGATGATGATCTCATCGTACCTGGTCATATTGAGCGGATGATGATTGAGCTCTTGGATAATGATCTCGTATATTCTGACGCGGAAATTGTTGAATATGCTGTAGATCAACATCATGCTAGTCGAAAGCCAATTTCTCGTCGTTTGTTTGCTTATGATGATAATCTGGAGGGGATGCGTAAATTCTCTACTTTCATTCCCTCGGGGTGTCTGTATCGAAGATCTATTCATAATGTGATAGGAAGCTTTGACGAAACGATTGAGAATTATTGGGATTGGGACTTTTACTTGCGTGTTGTAGAACGATTCCAGGTAAGCAGGGTACCAGTTGCTGGTGTCATATATGCTTTCTCCCCATCGGGAGGGAATAAGTCAGGGAATCTAGTGAATATGCGACCTTTCTTGGACAAGCTATCTGCCAAGCATAATCTGGGTTGGTTGCCAACGAAGAACTTTTACTTGCTGTTAGAGGAGCCTGAAGTAAGGAGTAGAATGAGGGAAAGTAAGATCGTATGGGACGGAGTGGAAATGACTTCTCGCTTAGTATAATTTGCCCATTCGTATTCAGAGTGGCGGCCGGACACGTGGATGGATAGCAGCGTCAAGAAAAGTAACCTGTTGATTTAATGGAATAAAATTGATAGGATGGTAGTTAATGAATGGTGGTAAAGGGGATAGAATATGACCCGTGAAATTCTTTGTTGTAAGAAGGAAAAAGGGCAGATGATCGGGTGCTTTATTAACTTCGATGATATCTATCGTATATCTAAAGTTGCTAAAGAAACTGTCTTCTACACAAAGGACGGTGATACTTACTATGATATTTCTACCCTTGCTGATTATCATGGTTGCCTGAAAAATGAAGGCTTTGACTTCATTGATCGTTCGGAGCTGGTAAGAATAGATAAAATTATAGAAGTGGATGCAAGAGTAACAGCGCAAAGAGTCACCTTTGAAGGAGGAAATTTAGGAGCCAATGTAGCGGTTGCCTATATGAAGAAGGTTATGAATCTCCCTGGAGTTAAAGTGATCGCCGAAGTAAAATCCTCGTTTCGTAAATTAATTTCCCGTAGCAAGAAGTTTTAAGCCCTCATGTATCATTTAAATCCTAACATCCTATATATTGGCGTATGCCGTCTCTTTATATATTCATCTTTTGATTATGAAATTTAATCAGGAGGATAAAAAATAATAAATTGCTATACAAATAACGTGATGTTAGAATAATTGAATGAAGTATTCCTAGCTTACGTGCGCATAATTATACGTTTTCATGTAAAATTGTGCGATATGGTAGGAAACATGCCACCTAGTTTTTGTGGTATAATGATTTTCTTTACAATGAGTTCTCACCGCAACAGCGGAAACTAGTATAGAAAGGTTGCACAGCATGAAACAACAATTAGGTATACCACCCAAGCAAGGACTGTACGACCCGCGATTTGAACGTGATGCATGCGGTATTGGTTTTGTAGCGAATATTAAGGGAAAAAAATCAAATGAGATTGTTCGACAGGCGCTAACGATTCTGACAAATCTCGACCATCGAGGTGGTCAAGGTAGTGAGACGAATACAGGCGATGGTGCTGGTATTCTCCTTCAGCTTCCACACAAGTTCTTTGTTAAGGAATGTTTAAAGAAAAATCTACAACTACCTAAGCCAGGTCATTATGGTGTGGGTATGATTTTCTTCACCCCAGATCCAGTAGTTCGCAAGAAGCACGAAGCTATTATTGAGGCGATTATTAAGGAAGAAGGTCAAACGTTAATTGGCTGGAGAACGGCACCAACCGATAATACGTTGCTTGGTGACAGTGCCAAGTCAGTAGAGCCATTCATACGTCAAGTTTTTATAGAGCGTGCTAGTAGTCTGAAGGATGAGCTTGCCTTTGAACGCATGCTATTCATTATACGTAAACGTGCTGAACAAGCCATTCGTTATACCGAAGATATGGAGGGTGGAGAGTACTTCTACTTCACTAGCATGTCTGCTCGGACGATTGTTTATAAAGGTATGTTGACTACAGATCAGATGGATACTTTCTACCTAGATCTTCGTGATCCTGCAATGGAATCTGCACTTGCTATGGTGCATTCGCGATTTAGTACGAACACATTCCCAAGCTGGGAACGAGCACATCCTAACCGTTATCTCATTCATAATGGTGAGATTAATACATTGCGTGGTAATGAGAACTGGATGCATGCTCGTCAATCGGTCGTTTCATCGGATTCATTCGGCCCAGATATTAATAAAGTATTGCCTGTTATCGATCCGGATGGTAGTGATTCATCCAAATTTGATAACGTACTAGAGTTCCTTATTCTCTCTGGTCGTTCATTGCCCCATGTTGCGATGATGATGATTCCAGAACCTTGGGCAAACCATGAGTCCATGGACCCAGTTAAGAAAGCATTCTATGAATATCACAGCTGTATTATGGAGCCATGGGATGGACCTGCTGCAATGGCATTCTCAGACGGTTTCCGAATTGCTGCAGTACTTGATCGTAATGGCCTACGTCCGGCTAGATACTATGTTACGAAGAATGATCTGATCGTTATGGCTTCTGAAGTTGGCGTGTTGGATATCCCGCCAGAAGACATTATATTGAAGGATCGTCTGCGTCCTGGTCGAATTCTCCTTGTGGATACAAAGCTAGGTCGTATTGTATCTGACGATGAAGTGAAGATGCAGATCGCATCAGAGCAGCCGTATGCTGAATGGATTGAGGAGCATCTCATTAGCTTAGAGGATATTGAGGACGCGCCTCAAGTTCCTGCTGCGAATCTAGATACGATCCTTCCACGTCAACGTACGTTTGGATATACATTCGAAGACAAGATTAAGGTATTGACTCCTATGGCAGGTCAGGGTGTTGAAGCGATTGGATCAATGGGAATCGATACACCACTTGCTATTCTTTCAGATAGGCCACAAATTTTATATAACTATTTCAAGCAGCTATTCGCACAAGTCACGAATCCACCGATTGATGCATTGCGCGAAGAGATCATTACAGCAACAGGTACAACGATTGGTGCGGAGGGTAACTTATTAAACCCAACACCAGAAAGCTGTCACTTAATCCGTTTGAAATCCCCAATATTGACAACAGCGGAGCTTGCGAAGCTGCGTCATACGAAGCGTGAAGGATTTAAGTCCGCTGACCTGCCGATTGTGTACCCGGTTGCCAAGGGTGGCAAGGGCTTAGAGCATGCAATTGAAGGATTGTTCAAGGCTGCAGACCAAGCAATTAAAGCAGGTTCTGTTCTGCTTGTACTTACTGACCGTAGTGTGAATGAGAAGGAAGCTGCAATTCCAGCTTTGCTTGCAGTAGCTGCACTCCACCATCACCTAATTCGCCAAGGTACTCGCACGAAGGTTAGCCTTCTATTAGAGTCAGGTGAGCCGCGTGAGGTGCATCATTTTGCCTTATTAATTGGTTATGGTGTAAGTGCTATTAACCCTTATCTCGCCTTCGAGACGATCGAGGAGATGATTGGGGAAAATTTATTGCGTGATATTACAATAGATAAAGCCATTTATAATTATGTTAAATCAGCAACCAAAGGTGTTCTCAAGGTATTATCGAAGATGGGAATATCGACCATTCAGAGCTATCGCGGAGCACAAATTTTCGAAGCTGTTGGCTTGAATAAGGATTTCATTGATCGTTACTTCACTTGGACGCCTTCACAGGTTAATGGAATTGGCATCGATGGAGTCGCGAATGAAACAGCAGCAAGACATATCGCTGGCTTCTCTTTACAAGAAGGTAAAGATGAGACACTTGCCGCAGGCGGAGAGTACAATTGGCGTAAGGATGGAGAGTACCACCTCTACAATCCACAAACGATCCATTCACTTCAACAAGCTTGCCGCACAGCGGATTATAAATTGTTCAAAACCTTTAGTGGTCTGATTAATGATCAGGATAAGCAGAATAAGACACTGCGTGGTTTACTAGAATTTAAGGGCGGTCGCGAGGCGATTCCGATCGAAGAGGTTGAATCCGTTGAAGCAATAACTCGTAGATTTAAGAGTGGTGCAATGTCTTATGGTTCCATCAGTAAAGAAGCACATGAGAGTGTAGCTATTGCGATGAACCGTATCGGTGGTAAGAGTAACACAGGTGAGGGTGGAGAAGATCCCGATCGATTCACACCTGATGAGAACGGTGATCTTCGCAGAAGTGCAATTAAACAGGTTGCTTCCGGTCGATTTGGCGTTACTAGTAATTATCTAGTGAATGCAGATGAAATTCAGATCAAGATGGCTCAAGGCGCTAAGCCAGGTGAAGGCGGGCAGCTACCAGGTCTGAAGGTTTATCCATGGATTGCAGAAGTTCGTGGATCCACACCAGGTGTGGGCTTGATATCACCACCACCACATCATGATATCTATTCGATTGAGGATTTAGCAGAGCTTATTCATGATTTGAAGAATGCGAATCCACGTGCACGTATTAATGTAAAGCTAGTTTCCGAGATTGGCGTAGGTACCATTGCAGCCGGTGTGGCTAAAGGGCGCGCTGATGTCGTTCTAATTAGTGGATATGATGGTGGTACAGGAGCTTCCCCACGTACAAGTATCAAGCATGCAGGTATGCCGTGGGAATTGGGACTAGCGGAAACTCACCAAACCCTTCTACTTAATAACCTTCGAGATCGAATCGTTGTTGAGACGGATGGTAAGCTCATGACGGGACGAGACGTAGTCATTGCTACACTGCTTGGTGCAGAGGAATATGGCTTTGCAACTGCTCCCCTTGTTGTTCTCGGCTGTGTGATGATGCGTGTGTGTCACCTTGACACTTGTCCTGTGGGAATTGCTACACAGAATCCAGAGCTACGTAAGAATTTTGGCGGAGACCCTGCTCATGTTGTTAACTTTATGCAATTCGTTGCACAAGAAATACGTGAGGTTATGGCTGAGCTAGGATTTAGAACGATTAACGAAATGGTTGGACGCTCTGATTTATTGGAAGCTAAACAGGCAATTGCTCATTGGAAAGCACAAGGCATCGATATTTCACCACTATTGTATCAGCCTAATGTACCTGCAAGTGTGGGTCGTTATTGTGATAAAGAGCAAGATCATGGCTTGAATCGTTCACTAGACAAACAGGAATTGCTACAAATTTGTGAGCCTGCATTAGAGCGTAAGGAAGCTGTACATGCGGTTCTACCTATCCGTAACATTAACCGTGTTGTCGGTACGATATTAGGTAGTGAAATTACACGACGTTATGGCGCAGAAGGATTACCTGATGGTACTATTCGCTTGCACTTCCGTGGATCAGCAGGTCAGAGCTTCGGGGCATTTGTACCGAAGGGAGTTACGCTTTCACTTGAAGGTGATGCTAATGATTACTTCGGTAAAGGACTTTCCGGTGGACGTATTGTCGTGTACCCGAATGAGAAGGCAACCTTCGTACCAGAGGATAATGTTATTATCGGGAACGTTGCATTCTATGGAGCAACATCCGGGGAAGCTTATATCCACGGTGTAGCTGGTGAACGATTCTGTGTTCGTAACAGTGGAGTTCGTACCGTAGTAGAGGGTGTTGGCGATCATGGTTGCGAGTATATGACAGGTGGACGTGTTGTTATTCTAGGTCCAATCGGTCGTAACTTTGCTGCTGGTATGTCTGGCGGAGTTGCTTACTTGCTCGTACCTGATGAAGAGTGGTTTAACAAGGAAGTTAACAAAGAGATGGTTAACATTGAGCGCCTTGAAGATGACGCGGAGATTGAAGAGGTTAAGGGCATGATCCGACGTCATGTTAAATATACGAGCAGTGAACATGCTCAGCGTATTCTGAATAATTGGGATGATAATGTGGAGAAATTCATTAAAGTTATTCCGAAGGATTATAAGCGCATGCTAGAACAGATTGAAATCGCCAAATCCTCAGGATTAGTCGGCGATGCAGCATTGCTTGAAGCTTTCCAAGCGAATATGCGTGATGTATCTCGAGTAAGCGGTAATTAGTAGGTCGGCATATAGATTACTTTCCACTTTCAACGGCAAATATCCAACGCTTTAAGGCTTTTTGCCCTTGAATTAGTGGAAGTTCTTTGTAAACGATCCTTAAAGGAAGCTAATAATTAAAAGGAGGGCTCACCATGGGAAAACCAACTGGATTTATGGAATACACGCGTGAGCTTCCCGGCGACCGCGATCCGCTTACGCGCATCAAAGACTGGGAAGAGTTTCACTTTCATCTAAAAGAAGAAGAGCTACGCCTACAGGGTGCTCGTTGTATGGATTGCGGAATTCCATATTGTCATACAGGTCTTATGATTAATGGTATGGCAGCAGGCTGCCCGGTTAATAATCTGATTCCTGAATGGAATGACTTAGTTTACCGTGGATTATGGAGAGATGCATTGGATCGACTGCACAAAACGAATAATTTCCCCGAATTTACGGGTAGAGTTTGTCCAGCGCCTTGCGAAGGATCTTGTACAGTAGGTCTGCATGGCGATCCCGTTACGATTAAGGGTATTGAGCAACAAATTATTGATAAGGGCTTTAGTGAAGGCTGGGTATTGCCAGAACCACCACTCACACGTACAGGTAAGCGTGTTGCTATTGTCGGCTCGGGACCTGCAGGCTTAGCCGCAGCAGCTCAATTGAATAAAGCAGGTCACGATGTGACAGTATATGAACGTGCGGATCGTGTCGGAGGCTTACTCATGTATGGTATTCCGAACATGAAGCTTGATAAGCAGAAGGTTGTTCAACGTCGTGTTGATATCCTCGCTGCAGAAGGTGTTAAATTCGTAACGAATACTGAGATTGGTAAAGATATGCCTGCTAAGACGCTAATGGCGGACAATGATGCAGTTGTTCTCGCTGGTGGAGCTACTAAGCCGCGAGATCTTCCTATTGAAGGTCGTGATCTTAAAGGTGTTCACTTTGCAATGGAATTCTTAAAGGCTAACACGAAGAGCCTGCTTGACTCCAACCATGCAGACGGCGGTTATATTAACGCTGAAGGTAAGGATGTTATCGTAATCGGTGGCGGAGATACAGGTACTGACTGTGTGGGTACATCATTGCGTCATAAATGTAATAGTGTCACACAATTTGAGATTATGGCTCAGCCATCGATTGGTCGTGCAGCGAACAATCCATGGCCACAATTTCCACGTGTGTATAAACTTGACTACGGTCAAGAGGAAGCAAAAGCCATGTACGGGAGTGACCCCCGCGTGTACACGATTGTTACCAAGAAATTTGTTGGTGATGAGAATGGGCACGTCAAGGAATTGCATACGGTTGAAGTAGAATGGAAGAAGGATGACAACGGTCGCTTCGGTCCTGTTGAAATTGCAGGAACAGAGAAGGTTTGGCCTGCACAATTAGTTCTTCTTGCGATGGGCTTCCTAGGACCAGAAGAAACAGTCCTCGCTGACTTAAATGTTGAGCGTGACGAACGCTCGAATGCCAAGGCAGTTGAGGGTGAGTACACGACCAGCGTCAAGGGTGTATTCGCTGCAGGCGATATGCGCAGAGGTCAAAGCCTTGTCGTATGGGCAATCAACGAAGGTCGCGGAGCTGCTCGTGAAGTCGATCGCTACCTCATGGGGCATACAAATTTACCTTAAATTTTTCACAACTTGTTGGGAAAGTTACTTCGTAAGCAGAAGCTAAGTTTTCACAGCTTGTTGAGAAAGCTACTTCGTAAGCATAGTCAAGAACCACTCTGAAATCGGAGTGGTTCTTTTTTTCTGCGCAGCAAGTAACGCTTAAGAAATAGTCGATTATTTCGACCACCTCCCTTTGCTGTAGTCTGGAGCAGGAATGGTGTAATAAGTGGGAAAATTCCCGCATAATCGTCAGTCTGGAAGCAGGAAGAGGGGAACTTTGGCGAGCTAATGGCGTTGTAGAGTATAGTATCGGGCCATGAGACTTGGAAACTGGTGATGAGTTATAGGCCTACCTTACTCTCAAATGATCAAAAAGTGACTGTGGAGAATAGATATCGTCGGAATATTCGACTACTTACAGGGCGGGAAAGTGACAGCGGAGGAGGGAGGTATTCCAGTCCGAAACTACTGAAAATGAAATTCTGCACATTCATCTATTTTTAGTAGTTGTTTTTCTTAAGCTATATCCCTTATCAAATAAAGGAATTTAAACCAAATGAAATCACCAATCCGGTTACAAAAACCTCAGCCTCAGAATGTAATATGAAGGCAGTATAAGTATGGTTTGCACGTATTATGCTACCAGCTAATTGCATTTAGCTATTTAATGCACCTATTCGACATTAATAAACAAAACGTTACAAATTAACACCATTTACCAATTAATTTGTATGCGGTACAATCTTCTTATTCCACAAATCTATTAAACCTTTTAGCTTTGTGGAAAAAACGAGAGATATGGAATACGAAGGGAGAACAAAATGAAGATCATCATTAGAATGCTATTATTATGCTTAATTACTTGGGTAGTTTCACCTTCAGGAAGGGTATTGGCAGAGGAAGTTACACCGCCTGCAGATCTTAATGCCCCAATGTATGGAACGAGTATTCTGAAGAACAGCGGATTTGAAGCTGATGCTAATGATACGAAATGGATCGAGTGGTCAGATGCAGTTAATTCTGATGGTATTCAAATTGTAGAGTCTCCAGTTAGCAGTGGAACTCAAGCATATCGAATAACAGAAGAGGACTTACCAGCAGAATGGAAAATTTCGGGTATTATCCAAACAGCTCCCATACGTCCAGATGAATGGTACACCTTGAATGCGGATGTGTTCATAGAAGCGTTAGAAGAGGATCCGGTAAGTTCACACTACACTTATAAATCACTTGTTACTATTGAACTAAGCTTTTTGGATGTGAATTCTAAGAAGATCCCTGCAACAACTAGGTACCTCGATGTCAATCAGGAGTCTGAAAACTACAAAAAGCACAGTATAACAGGTATATCCCCTTCAAATGCTAAGTATGTAAAGGTGTCGGTACACCTGAAGGCTAGGACAGCCGGTGGAGGAGGTACTGTATATGTTGACAATGTAGAGCTGGTTTATGATTGGGCACCAAAGTACCTTCATCATTCGGGTAAGACAAATTCGACCATTGATCTTGTCTGGACAGAACCATCGGATATGAGTGAGTTCAGTGAGTACGAAATTTATCAATATAATGAAGTGACAGAAACGGATGAGCTGATAGCAACAACAGAAGACCCATTATATACTGTCACTGGGTTATCTACCACAACAGCATATACATTCACAGTGAAGGCTAAGAAAGAGAATGGATATGTATCCAAATCGACATATGAATGGAGAACTGCAACTGCTGCTGTAGAAGGCTTCACGACGATTATGCCGCTCGGTGCATCGATGACTCATGGTTATAATGTGGTGGGAGGATATCGTTATCCACTTTCACAGTCACTAGAGAACGCAGGTTTATTGGTAGACTTTGTAGGATCTCGCACGGCTAATGCTCATGAATCGATGATAGACCGTGAGCATCAGGGTCATCCAGGTGATCGGGCTGATCATATTGCCATTGTGGTGGATGAGGAGGTTGTCGTATATGAACCTGATATCGTTCTATTATTTGCAGGAACTAACGATATGTTCGATAGCGTACAAGCAGATACCGCACATGAGGATATAGAGCTAATCCTATCTAAGATCACAAGCAAGCTACCCAATACTCGCGTTATTGTGTCATCCATTACAAGACTTCCTATCGACTCTGTTTTGCTAGATCCACGAGTTATTAATTACAATAATAAGATTGCTAACATTGTTAAAGCTTATAAGGCTCAGGGAAAGAATGTAGGCTTTGTCGATATATATCCATTGATTACGGAAGAGTACTTTCCACCTATCGACCTCAAAAACGATAAGATCCACCCGGATGTAGATGGCTTTAATAAGATGTCTACCGTGTGGTATGATGCGGTTCATGCTGTAATGACTTCGAGTACTAAAGATATTGAAGCTAAGAACCCAACTCAGCCAAATAATCTAGCATATGTACTCGACGACAACAATCATGCCATTCTAAATTGGGGCGCTTCTACAGATAATATTGGTGTTACTGCATATAAGGTGAAGATTAACGACATGGTTTCTACGGTCACAAAGGCAGTATACACAACCACTACCATTAATTTAGATCCAGAGACACCCTATTCAGTTAAAGTTATTGCTGTTGATGCGGCTGGCAATGAATCAGGGCCGAGTAATGAAATATTCGTACCCGCAGCAAATGGGGAGATTGGTAGCGATGTGCAAGCTCCAATGGCACCTACAGAGCTTCGCGCTACCGATGTAACAGATTCTACAATAAAGCTGGTATGGACGCCGTCAAATGATAATGTAGGGGTAACTGAATACCTTCTACAAATGAATGGAAGCTATTATGGGTCCGTTACAGATGCGGTCTACACAGTAGTAAACGAATTGACTCCAGGAACGACATATACATTCACGGTCGCTGCCAAGGATGCGGCTGGGAATATATCAGCTTTTAGTAATCAAATATCAACAACAACAGAGCTAATAGAGCCTGAGCCGGATACAAGCCTAAAACAACCTACATACCTAAGGGGCGGAGCAATAACGGCCGAATCAGTGGAGCTGTTGTGGAATGCTTCTATAGACTCAGTGGGGCCGGTCCTTTATACTGTCGAAATAATTGGCGTTGGACACAAGGAGAATATAGCGACTACGTCCTACACGGTTACTGGATTGGAGCCGAACACCATCTATCAATTTAAAGTGAGTGCGATCGACGACAGAGGGATTCCATCACCTCCTAGCATGATGTTCTCTTATTCAACAGGTAAAGCTCCAATTAATGATTCGAGTGTAGGTAACAACGGCAACAGCTTCCCTATGCCAATTGTTACAACTGATGATAAATTGGTATACACGGAGACTGCTGCAGGAACGAAGCTCCAATTCGCCCCTAACGAGCAGAAAGCACTCGATTCACTAAACGATAATAATCAAGCTTTATTGCTGGATATATCCGATGATAAGCCCTTTGATCAATTAGAGCTCGAACTGACAGGCAAGCTGTTAACATTGGCGGAGGCCAACAATAAGTCAGTCATTGTTAAGTTCGGAGAGTTTAACTTAGAGCTTCCACCAGGCTTTGTAGAGCTGGATGAGAACGATACCATTGTACTTAATATAGAGGTTTCAACGTTTGAGTCCGATCAAGCTATGAAGCAGCAATCTTTAAATTTAATATCGCATGTATATGACCTAGAGCTTCTAGTCAATGGGAAGGTTGTTAGCTCCTTCGTCAAAGCTCTAAAACTGACCCTCTCACCAATGCAAGAAGGGGATATGGAGCTATCCAATATATTCTTCTTTGATCCAAGCACATCGTCATGGGAAGCAGTAAGTGGCAGAGTTACGAAAAGTGGAGCCATAGCTGCGACACTGTCACATTTTTCCCGATATGCGTTACTAAAGAGCAGTAAAACCTTCGATGATATTACGAATCATTGGGCTAAATTAGACATCGAAGCACTAGCAGCGAAGCAGATCGTAAGTGGGATGACGTCGGAGCTGTTCGATCCAGATGGTGATGTCACTCGAGCTCAGTTTGCTTCTATGATAGCTAGGGCACTCCATCTAGAGGCCGTGGACGCTAATACGGTCATTCCATTCACAGATGTGCAAGAGGATAGCTGGTATTACGCTGCAGTTAGCTCCGCATATCAAGCGAAGATCATTAGTGGTGTTAGTGTAGATAAGTTCTCACCGAATGAAAGAATTACACGAGAACAGATGGCGGTAATGATTGTGAATGCATATCGGTTCTATAGGGGATCATCCATGGACCAAATGAGTAAGAGCCTGGAAGAACTACCTTACAAGGATATGGAGCGGATTAGCAATTGGGCACTACCCTATGTGCGAATTGCGTCTGAGCTAGGGTTGATTATGGGTGCAGATGGTCAGTTTAACCCCATTCAATATGGGGATCGTTCGCAATCGGCAGCTATCATCAATCGGTTATTGAAGTTACCTATAGAGTAGATCAAGTAATTGAGCGGTTGGTTACTTAGTACTATAGACAATCGAGGGAGTTATAGAGCTTACACAATGATAGTACTTCTGTATAAGTTGTAATATAAAATCGCTTACAATTACTAGGTCGTTGAACCTACCTCAATTCTGACAAAAATAGACTAATTTTCTTATGTTTCACTGACATCAAACGACATACTATTCGAATCATCTGAATTATAATATGGACTAAAGGTTAAAACACACAACAAGGGCATATACATACATCGAGTCTAGGTTCAAAATGTAGATAAGGTGAGGATGGGAATATGAGTAAGGTCAGTAAGCTGGAAATCGATATTCTGAAGCTGGTTGAGCAGTTAGGGTTAGACCAAAAGAAGATGCTGTCATACGTGTTCCACCAAGACACGATGAACGTTTCTAGTAAGTGACCAAGGGAAAGTAGACTCAGAGAGAGCTCCGAAAGGGGCTTTTCTTTGTTACTAAGTGGTCTGTACGGTAACCCCAACTGACATAAACGTGTTAGTAAATGGCAGGATTCTGCGAAATCTAGCAAAATGCCCCTTGACATGTTACGATTCGTATCGTACAATTCGAGATAAGAGTGATACATAACGTATCTTAACGAAGGTTGAGTTGATTCCATTGTCTGAGAATAAGCAGGATATATGCGAAAAAAATAATAGAAAGTACATTCGCATACGAGTGCCTAGCTTGACTATGAAGTTACATATCGTAGCCATTGGTGAGAGAGTTGTGAAATCAACGATACATAGTGTACTGGTGCTTGATATAGGCCCAGGAGGATTACGCTTCACTTCTGGTTTGCAGTTTCCTGCAGATCGGGATGTGAAGATATCGATGCAAACTATTCTCGCAGGGATTCGCTTCGAAACCGAAGGCTATATCGTTTGGCGGGAGGCAGCTGAGAATATGTATGAATATGGTGTGGTGTTCGATATGTCATCCCTTCATCGATCCTTTCTCATTCGATTATTGAATTACTTGTACGTAAAGCTGTATCCCGAGCACCAGAAAGTCCACCAGTGCTATGCACACTTCACGCAATATTATCTGGAGGAGCAAGGCTCAAATATTAACTACACAACTTGAATGTGAGAGGGGGAAGAGAAATGGACATTAGGCAAATAGCACTTACGATTTGGAAACGAGCATGGATTATCGTATTGATAACAGTAGTATCCTGTGTGGCAACCGGACTCTGCTCCTATTATCTATTGCAGCCTGTGTATCAGGCTTCCACCAAGCTAATCGTTAGCACGGCAACCGTAGAAGAGGGTGTGCCACAGCTCACCTGGGCTGATGTAAACTTGAATATTCAACTGATTGCCACGTACAAAGAATTGATTAAGACATCTTCTATTATGGAGGAGGTCTTGAGACAGCATCCCCAAATCGATCTTACGGTGGATGAATTGGTTACTATGGTGAATGTCGATTCAGTGAATCAGACGCAGGTTATGACTGTTGTTGTCGAGGATACCTCCTACGAGAGAGCGGCGTTGATTGTTAATTCAGTCTCTGAGGTATTTCAATCCAAGGTTATCGAAGTACTGAATGTTGATAATGTAACGATTCTGAATGTAGCGAATTCGGATGGTGTGGCTTATCCAATCTGGCCAAGTCCTGTTATGAATATAGCGATCAGCTTCATTCTATCTATCATTCTCGGAGTTGGTATTGCCTTCTTAATCGAGCATCTAGATGACAGCATTAAGAACGAGGATGATGTTGAGAAATATGCGGGTCTTACTACACTAGCAGTTATTCATAGGGTGGAGAAGAAGGATTTGTTGAAGCAACGATCAACCAGATCAGGTAAGAAGGTAGGGGAGAATATTCATGTCGCGACAAACCAATGAGACGATGCTAATTACTGAAATTAATCCAATGTCAGCAATATCTGAAGCCTATCGTGAATTACGTACGAACACACACTTCGCAGCTGTCGATAAGCCAGCAAAAATCCTGTGTGTAACTTCCTGCCAAGAGGGAGAGGGCAAGACAATGACGTGCGCTAATCTAGCAATTACTTATGCACAGGAGGGCAAGAGGACTCTGTTAATTGATGCAGATCTACGTAAGTCAAACTTACATGAAGTTTTCTTGGTAACGAATCGCTTGGGGCTAACTCATTATCTCGTTCATAAGCAATCGCTTGAGCAAGTAACCATAGACACTCATATTGATAACCTGTGGTTGCTACCAGCAGGTCCAATTCCCCCGAATCCAGCAGAGCTACTATCCTCTAATAGGATGGATGCTTTATTGCAGGAGGTAGCTGATCAATACGACATCATTATTATTGATACGCCGCCCATCCTTATTGTAACGGATGCACAGATCGTTGCTGCTAAGAGTGAGGGAGTTCTTATCGTCATTCGTTCTGGCAGGATTACGAGAAATGCACTTCTGCGGGCAAAGGGCAAGCTGGAGCATGTTAAGGCAAGAATTATGGGTGTGGTAATCAATGGGAAGAAAAAATCATCGAATGCCTCGCGACATTACGCATACACAGGAGTAGTTTAATGCCCACTTCTTTCACATGAGAACAACCAAATGTTTAATAGATATATTTTGGATAAAGAGGTGTTGAAGCTATGGATGCTGTTGAGACAAGAGCCGAAGTTAAAGCAACGGTACATCGAATACAGAAGATACAATCAGCTAATAATGAACAGCAATATCTATTCATAAAACGAATACTCGACATCTTCATGTCAGCGATAGGTTTATTGTTATTATTGCCGGTATTTAGTATCGTTATCGCAGCCATTCTTATTGAGAATCCTCGTGGGAATGTTATATTCCGCCAGACACGACTAGGCAAGGATAGTAAGCCATTCTGGATGTATAAATTTAGATCCATGGAAGTAGATGCAGAGCAGAAGCTTGAAGAATTGTTAGATAGTAATGAAGTGAGCGGTGCGATGTTCAAGATGAAGAATGATCCGCGGATAACTAGAGTAGGTAAATTCATAAGACGAACGAGTATTGATGAGCTCCCCCAGCTATGGAATGTTCTTCGAGGTCACATGAGTATGGTAGGTCCTCGGCCTCCGTTGCCAAGAGAGGTAGTTGAATATACACCTTATGAGATGGCTCGATTATCGGTAACTCCTGGATGCACAGGATTATGGCAGGTAAGCGGAAGGAACAACCTCGGCTTTGCGGAGATGGTAGAGATGGATCTGCAATACATAGCCTGGAGAAATTTAAGAATGGACTTGCGAATTATCGGGAGAACCTTCCTGACTCTGATAGCCAAGAATGGGTACTGATATGAAGATGAACCCGCATATATCCATAGTTATCTGTACTTATTCTAGAGCACATTTATTAGCAAGAACCTTGATGTCCCTGGAGAAGCTGCTGGACATTGAGAAGGCTGAAGTCATTGTGGTCGATAATAATTCTCTAGATGATACTGCAGAGGTCGTTCTAGCATGCGTGAAGAAATTAAGAGGGCAAGTGAATCTTAGATATGTCTTTGAGCCACGACAGGGATTATCTGTCGCGAGAAATACGGGAATTGATGAAGCGAAAGCTCCAATTATCGCCTTTCTTGATGACGATGCATTACCGTTCATTAACTGGTTATCAAGTGTTAATCACGCATTCCAGAAGTATCCGGACGCAGCAGCGTTAGGGGGAATCATCACTCCTGACTTCGCCATAGCTCGACCGGATTGGTTAATTAAAGACTTCGAGTTAAAGTATACGATTGTTAATCTCGGGGATCGAGAACGAACATACCCAAGAAGCTTATACCCTTTTGGAGCGAATATGGCATTCCGAAGAGAAGCGCTCCAAGGAATTCGATTTCCTGAGGATTTGGGTCGTAAGGGTACATCACTCTTATCCGGAGAAGAGGCGTGGATATTCCTGCAGCTACGTAAGAAGGGATTGAATCTCTATTACATTCCAGGTATGACAGTAAGACATCATATCTCAGAGGAGCGTCTGACGAAGGGGTGGATTAAACGGCGTTATTATTATCAGGGCGTCACCTTGGCAATGGAGAGCAAAGGTTTCCTATCAAGGTTACGAATTGTATCGATTATTGGGTTGAAGGTGGTCTATACAGCCATGCATGCAAGATTCACGCAATCCCCAAACCATGAGCTGCTGTATGAATGTCGAAGAGAGAGTATTCGTGGCAGTATCGAGACGTTACGACTTCATGGCGTGGAGCCCAATTATGAATAGACTGCATACCTCAGGGGCTAGCATGAATGGGATGCTCATACCAGTTCTGGTTCTAGCTGCCTGCTTGATGGGATTGCTCGTCCCGTATCAGCCTATCTTACTCATCATAGCTGTTAGCGGCTTTACTGTATTCTTGATGTCGATTCTGTACCCTGAGAAGATGAGCTATGTGATCTGTATAACGTCCGTTATATCGATGCAATACATTATTCCGTTCGATATGATGGGTGTGGATTTGCAATCATTGTATAAGATCGGCATTCTCATGCTGCTCCTTCCAGCAATGTTTTACTTTGGTATTCATCGAGCTCAATCATTACCAATCATCGCCTTCTTCGGATTATTACTTATTACGTATTTATTCTCCGACCAGCATCCATTACTGACCACGGCAGCACCGATTAAAGCCTTTATTGGGCTAGCTGCACCGTTCGTATTCCTGCTCATACGGTGGAGACCGGCAGTGGCAGCGCGGCATATTAGAATCATCTGCTTCATGCCATTGATAAGCATAGTATTCGGAGCTTTATTCCATGTAACGGGTTTATATCCTTTATTCATCACGGAATTTACAGGGGCATTCCGAATGCAAGGCGCTAATATACCGGCTCACCTAGCTTTTCTCGCTTTCATTGCTCTCTCCGTGTCGATCATTGAGATTCGACGAAATCCAGAGAGGCTGCTCTTCTATTATGCAATGACAGGTTTGAATTTGCTCATTCTACTCTCAACAGGTACTAGAGGTCCATTGATTGCTGTTCTTGTGTTGGTTGCAGTGTTCTTCTTCGATCTCATTAAGCAATTTATTGGAGGTAGAGTGAATCGGATCGTCCCACTGCTCTTGTTCATTGTTGTTATTGTCGCTTCTGTATTCTGGCAGCTGGATAACTTCAAGAAGCGCTCCTTTAATCGGACTACCGAGGAGGTCGTTGATACATCGGGTCGCGCTGAGGCTTGGGCTTTCTTCCTTGATGGAGTGAAGGATTCACCTTGGTTTGGTAGAGGACTTGGTTCTGTGCTAGTGAGTAATGACGGCAGTATCTATCATGGCTTCATAGTTCCACACAATGAGTACATTCGATTCTATTATGATGGTGGAATGATTGGTGTGATGCTGCTGTTCTTGGGGCTTCTGTATGTATTTCGCAATGTATATACGCGACTTGCTCCACAGCTAAAGCCATACTTCTTCGCATTCATTATTGGCGTTCTCATTTATTCGATCTCAGACAATACACTTTCTACCTTACAGTTTGTTGTTCCCTTCTGCATTTATCTATGTGCTTTACGAAATCTGCACGACCATCAAAATGGCAAAGAAGTGACTTAAGATGACTAAAGTACAGTTATTCGATATTCCGTTTGATAATTTCGATTTTGATGATTTGCTGCAATTTATAGATAATGCTGTCTTAACTCAGAAGCCGTCCTATATTCTTACCTGTAATGTAGATCATCTAATAAAGCTTGAGAGTGACCCGTTATTCAGGACCGTGTACGTGAATGCAGATGTGGTTGTTGCAGATGGGGTAGCTATTATCTGGGCATCTCGGATGCTTCATAAGCCATTAAAGAAGAAAGTATCTGGTTCAGACATTTTACATGAGCTAGGTAAGGCTCTTGAGGATCGACAGTATCGCTTGTTCTTCCTCGGCGCAGCAGCTGGTGTGGCCGAAGCGGCTCGTCAGGAATTGCTCAAGCAGTTCCCCCGCATGCAGGTTGTTGGCTGTTATTCACCCTCCTATGGTTTTGAATTAAATAAAAGCGAGAATAAGCAAATCGTTAGTATGCTGAAGCAGGCCCAACCAGATATCGTGCTGGTTGGGGTTGGTGCTCCAAAGCAGGAGAAGTGGATTTATGAGCATTATCATGAATACGGTGCTCCAGTATCCATTGGAGTAGGTGCAACCTTCGATTTCTTATCCGGGAAGGTGAAACGGGCACCCAGATTATTCCAACGAGTAGGCTTTGAGTGGCTGTGGCGTTTATTACAGGAGCCCGGACGGTTATGGAGACGATATTTGGTTGAAGATATGAAGTTTTTGAAACGAATGGTGGATGAGATAAAAAAAGAGAAGAGGAGAAAGAGAGATGCAGATTACGGTGGATAGAGAGAAGATGGTTTCGGTAATCATACCGATCTACAACGGAGAGAAATATATTGTGGAAACCCTGAACAGTGTGATCAATCAAACCTATCAAAATTTTGAAGTGTTATGTATGATTGATGGCTCTAAGGACCAGTCTAAAGCATTGATTGAGGCCATTGCGGATCCGAGAATAACGGTGCTTGAGCAAGAAAATCACGGTGCGACATTCACACGTAACCGAGCAATGAGCCTTGTATCCGGTGAATATGTGTGGTTCTTGGACCAGGATGACCTTCTGATGCCGGGCTGCTTCGAAGCGACGATTACTGAGATCGAACGAACAGGCAGTATCGGTGTAGCTGTAAACGGGCATCTCATAAACTCGAATAGCGAGATTATTAGGAAGATGTACCGGTTCAACAAACCGATATTGTCTCTTAGTAAGCTAGTGAAGGGCAACCAGCTGTCCACTACCTCGCAGGTCTTACTTCGCAGAGAAGCAATGTTACGTAATGGAGGCTTTGATGTAAATGCAGGGATTGCAGATGATTGGGATATGTGGATTCGGGTTGTACGGGATGGAGAGCTCACATTCCTAGATCAACAGCTTATGCAATATCGGCTGCATGAAAATAATCATTCGAAGAATTTCGAGAAGATGTTCCGCGGGGAGATGCATGTTGTTGATCAGAAGCTACATGATAGGCAGGATAAACGAGCGATTATGAGCTATAGCTACCTGAGATATTCATCGAGAGCAGCAAGCTGGCGATTGTTATTCACTGCATTATGGTTTAATGCCTATCTCTTGATCAATGTACGATTTTATTGGATAGCCGCTCAAATTATGGTCACACGCTTGAGATGGAATTTGAAGAAGCTAGGGGGTGTTGCGTAATGAAGGGAGTTATATTAGCAGGAGGCACGGGATCCCGGTTGTATCCTTTAACAAAGGTAACGAATAAACATCTATTACCTGTAGGCGCTTATCCCATGATCTACCATGCAGTGCTTAAGCTGAAGGAAGCAAGCATTGAGGATATCCTAATTGTAACCGGCAAGGATCATATGGGTGATGTCGTTAATCTACTGGGTAGTGGCTTTGAGTTTGGGGTGACCTTCACCTATAAGGTCCAAGATGAAGCGGGAGGTATTGCACAAGCGCTTGGACTTGCAGAAGGGTTCGCCGCTGGACAACCGATTACGGTCATCTTGGGCGATAATATTTTCTCAGACAATATCTCTTCTTATGTGAATAGTTTTCTAAGTGAAGGTGCTGGTGCCAAGATTCTCCTGAAGGAGGTCAATGATCCTGCCCGTTATGGTGTTGCGGAGTTACACGGTCCATATATTCTATCAATAGAAGAAAAACCGAAGAGGCCTAAGAGTAGCTATGCGGTAACTGGTATATATATGTTCGATCATCAGGTGTTTCAGATCATTAAGGAATTGAAGCCTTCTGATCGAGGTGAGCTGGAGATAACGGATGTGAATAATGCATATATCTCTGTTGGACAGCTGACGTATGACATTATGAATGGTTGGTGGACGGACGCGGGGACGCATGATTCATTAGCAGCAGCCAATGACCTATTACGAAACCAGGCTTGGGATATGAGCTTTGGGAAGAAGTTGGTGGCTATTCAATGAAATTAATTCAGACGGAATTGGAAGATCTATGGATTGTTGAACCCATCTCCTTTCAGGATCATCGTGGTTTTTTCCTGGAAAGCTATAATCAGCGAAAATTTGAAGAGCAAGGCATTCACATTGACTTTATTCAAGACAATCATTCATTGTCGGTCTCGACGGGAACCTTGCGGGGATTGCATTATCAGCTAGCACCGAAGGCTCAGACGAAGCTCGTGCGTGTGTTAGCCGGTTCAATCTTCGATGTAGCTGTAGATCTTCGACCCGACTCGCGAACTTTCGGTCAGTGGGTCGGAGTTACACTTAGCGCCGAGAATAAGCATCAATTGCTAGTTCCTAAAGGGTTTGCACATGGGTTCTATACGCTGGAGCCTAACACACAGGTCGCTTATAAGGTGGATGAATATTATTCGCTTGAGCATGATCGAGGAATCCGTTGGAATGATCCGGATATTGGCATTAGCTGGCCGTCTGATTCACCAATTTTGTCGAACAAGGATGAGGTAAGTCCTAATTTACATGAAGTGATTATAGAGAGTGGGGAGCTAAGGCAATGAACATACTGGTCACAGGCGGAGCTGGATTTATCGGAAGTAATTTCATTAGACATATGCTGACGGGTGCTGATGTTGGTTTAGGTCATGGACCCTATCAAGGGAAGATCGTCAATCTGGATCTCCTCACCTATGCAGGTAACTTGGACAACTTGAGAGATGTGGAGGAGGATGAGAGATACTTCTTTATTCATGGTGACATTAGTAATGCGGAATTGGTAGAGCGGATCATCCGAAACTATCAAATTGATGGGATCGTACATTGTGCGGCAGAAACCCATGTGGATCGAAGTATCACATCCGCAGAGCCGTTCGTGAAGACGAATGTTGGGGGTACACTCGTATTACTTGATGCGGCAAAGAATGGTGGTGTTAAGAAATTCGTACATGTGTCGACAGATGAGGTATACGGCTCATTAGGTCCGACAGGAAGCTTTACTGAGAATAATCCACTTCAGCCGAATAGCCCATATGCAGCCAGTAAGGCTGGTTCTGATCTGCTTGTCAGGTCGTTTCATCAAACCTTTGGCTTAAGCGTCAATATTACAAGGTGCTCTAATAATTATGGCCCCTATCAGTTTCCAGAGAAATTAATTCCTCTGATGGCCACGAATGCCATGCAGAATATACCGTTACCGATATATGGTAATGGCTTGCAGGTTCGAGACTGGCTCCATGTTGAGGATCATGCAGAAGCATTGCGACTTGTCTTATTCCATGGAATATCAGGAGAGGTTTATAATATCGGTGGCACGACAGAACGAAGCAATTTAGAGGTCGTTCAATCGATACTATCGATTCTCGATAAACCCAATGACATGATCCATTATGTGGAGGATCGACTTGGTCATGACCGCAGATATGCGATTGATCCACGCAAGATTGAACGTGAGCTAGGGTGGAAGCCGAAAAAATCTTTCGAAGAGGGGCTGCGGGATACTGTGCAATGGTACGCCCTGAATACAGAGTGGTGGAATCGTATTCAGAGTGGAGCATACAGGGAACAGCTGGTGCAACAGCAGGAACCGCAACAAGTGATATGAAGAGGATTGTAATAACTGGCGCGAAAGGGCAACTGGGTGTGGAACTCATTCACCTTCTTCATCGTGAGTATCATGTGTTCGCACCAACGAGGGAGGAGCTGGATATTACACAGAAGAGACTAGTTGAACAATATATAGAGGATGTAAAGCCCTATGCGATCATTCATTCTGCAGCCTTTACGAAAGTAGATGAAGCCGAAATTGATCCGAGTATGCCCATATTGGTTAACGCGGTTGGCACAAGATTCATTGCCACAGCGGCAGAACGAATAGGTGCTAGAATGTTATATATCAGTACGGATTATGTATTCGATGGAGCTCAACAATCACCCTATGCGGAGGAGGATATTCCATCACCAATCAATGTGTATGGTTTATCGAAGCTAGCGGGAGAGAAATTTGTTGCAAGTATATGTAGTAAGTACTCCATCATCAGAACCTCTTGGTTGTATGGTCGGTATAAAGACAATTTTGTAGCTAACGTTGTCGAGATGGTGAGGCAAGATAAGAAAATTCGAATGATTGATGATGTGATTGGCTCGCCCACGAGTACGAAGGATGTGGCAGCATTTATAAAATATCTGCTTCGTATAGATTCACACGGGATTTATCATGCGTCGAATGCGGGCTCGTGTAGCCGATATGAATTCGCATTATCAATTATCAAGATGAAGGGGATTAAGGGAACAATTACACCTTGCAAGTCGGAGGACTTCCCCGTTCTTGCAAGGAGACCTAAGAATTCAGTGCTCATCAGTAGACGTGGGATGCCACCAATGCAGCATTGGAAATCCGCTTTGCAGGATTACATGAATGGGGATATCAACGAAGGTCTGAAAGACCAAATGTTCTACGAGTCAATCTAGGGAGGATGACAGGGTAGATGAGGATAGGTGAGTCAGATCATGAAAAGGATCGCCTTATTGGTCCATTCGTCTAACTGGAGTGGATATGAGAATGGAATATACGAACTACTTATCCGATGGAATCGTTCCCCAACTCCGATCGTCTATATGACTGAAGAAGGAATTCTAGGCAAGAAACTCCGTGGTTCTGGTATCGCTGTAAGAATACTGCCGATGGATGGTTGCAAAAGGCGCTCTTTACACGCTCCTACTCCTACTCACAATCGTGCGAATATGGGTATGCTAGGAATGTTAAAGTATGCAGCAAAGCTATCACAGAGCTTCAAGCTCGATAAGATCGAATGTGTCCATGCCAGCACGAATACAATTGTCTATGGCACCATTGCAGCAAAGCTAACACGTCTCCCGATCATATGGAATGCACAGAAGAATTTAGATGCTCCATATCTAAATCCAACAATAGTGACAATCTTTCGATGGGGAATTCGTTATATACCTGATGGTATCGTGGTCAATTCATTATCAACTCTTACATCGCTTAAGCTACCGACCCGTAAATTGAACCGAGTCCAGGTTATCTTTCCTTCCTATTCAGGTGAGTATGGCAGATTGAGTGGTGTTGGACCAGATCTAGCATATACCACTGTACTTCTGGTAGGTAGGCTAGCGGAGTGGAAAGGTCAGCATTTGTTATTATCCGCAGCGAAAGCGTTCCTCCCAGAGCGTAGTGTTCGGTTCTGGTTGGTGGGAGCAGAGCAATATGAAGAACCAGTTTATCGTGACTTACTAAAGTACCAGATTCGAAGCAACGGTTTAACGAACATTACACTGTTCGGTCATATGGATGACCTGAAGTCGGTCATCCATCAAGCGGATATCCTGCTCCACACAAATATGGCTCCGGAGCCATTAAATCAAGTGATCCTACAGGCAATGGCAGCGGGGATTCCAGTGATTGCTTCCAATATTGGTGGACCTAGGGATGTCATTAGGGACGGGGAAACCGGTATGCTGTTCCCTCCAGGTGACATTGGGGCATTGCGAAGAGCCATTCGATGGATGATTAATCACCCTGAGGAGCGAGTAGAGATGGGTCTGAAGGGGATGGAACGAATAAAAAATCATTTTGCAGTGGATATGTCATTGCAACGAATAATGGACTACTACCAATGATACAATATGTATCTGATATACGGCAGCTTGTGAGTAGATGAGCTGCCATAGAGCATTCAAATCGCTTTAGCCTGCACGAGAGAAAAGCTAAGCAACCCGAATATTTCGTATTCATAACTATTCTTAGGAGGAGATCATATTGGAAAAGGTCAGGAAAGCGATTATCCCTGCAGCTGGTTTAGGAACTCGGTTCTTACCAGCTACGAAAGCAATGCCCAAAGAAATGCTACCCATTATCGATAAGCCAACGATTCAATACATCGTGGAGGAAGCTATTGAATCTGGAATAGAAGATATTATTATCGTCACTGGAAAAGGAAAGAGGGCAATTGAGGATCATTTCGATCATTCCTTCGAGCTCGAGCAAAGACTGATCGAAACCGGGAAAATTGACCTGCTGAATGAGGTGCAGCGTCTTGCCAAGGTAGAGATTCATTATATTCGTCAGAAAGAACCGTTGGGTCTTGGACACGCTGTGTGGTGTGCTCGACGCTTTATCGGGAACGAGCCATTCGCGGTCCTGCTCGGTGACGACATTGTTTCCTCAAAGGTACCTTGTCTGAAGCAGTTGATCGAGCAATATGAACAACTTCAATCACCGATCATCGGTGTGCAAACTGTATCGGATGAAGATACGAGTCGCTACGGTATCATTGATCCCTCTGAACAGTTCGGTCGATTGTCTGCCGTGAGGAATATGATAGAAAAGCCATTAATTGGCTCCGCTCCTTCTAATATCGCGATTATGGGACGCTATATCCTTACCCCAGATATCTTCGAATTTCTAGAGCGACATGATGTAGGTACGAATGGAGAAATTCAATTGACCGATGCCATTCAGAGTCTGAATGAGCTTCGACAGGTGTATGCCTATAACTTTGAAGGAACACGATATGATGTCGGTGAGAAGCTAGGTTTCATCCTTACGACATTGGATTATGCCTTACGCAATAATGAGCTACGCTATCCACTATTAACAGCAATTGAAGAAATTATGAGCCGAGAACGATTGGCGTTAAGGATGAGTAGGCATGGCTGATAGTAGATCCGTTGTTGCACTGAAGCACGCTTCCTCTTCGCTGCTATCAGTGTTCCAAGGGAAGGGCATATTCAACGAAACAGTTAAAACCATGGCGTTCAGTATGGCAATCATGATGATCAACATGGCAACGGGGATGATTACAGCACGCATGCTCGGGCCTGAGGGGCGTGGTGTGCTGGCATCAGTGATTCTCTGGCCGCAGTTTCTAAGCTTTGTCACGACATTCGGATTGTCCTCTGCCTTGTTATTCAATGTGAAGAAGACACCAGAGCAGGAGGGAGACCTGTATTATGCGTCTCTGCTCCTCAGTGGATTTACCGGACTTTTCGCAGTAGTTATAGGTGTTACGTTCATCCCCTTCTGGATGCATAACCAGACCTCTGCGGCAGTGATCGTTGCACAATGCCTTATGCTCGTATCACCATTCATGCATTTGTATTTTCTGAATACGGCATTCTTCCGAGCACAAGAACAATTTCATTTGTTCAATCGTATGCGCTATATTATTCCGTTAACGACATTGTTAATTCTCTTGGTGCTTATGTTCGTGGAGCAACTAACTCCCTTCACAGCAGGGATTGCTTACTTTGCACCCTATGTCCCTCTAACCCTCTGGACGCTTTTCTACCAAAGAAATAGTCTGCAACGTCCACGTTGGATAGAACTTCGTTCAAGCATAAAGCGAATAACGAAGTATGGGTTGGGCTCTTATGGGATAGATCTAATGGGCAACATGATTCTTTACATGGATCAGATTATCTTGGTTTCCTTATTGGCTCCGGGTCCCCTGGGATTGTATGTAGTTGCCGTTAGTCTCTCGAGAATGGTTAATGTGTTCTCCTCGTCCATTATCATGGTGCTGTTCCCGAAGGCATCGGGTCTAAGCGACAAGAACGCTGCATTGCTTACTCTGCGAGTGTTCAAGCTGAGTACCAGCTTTGCTCTTATCGGAGCATCGGTGATCATGCTGGTAGCACCGCTGGTCATTCGACTGCTCTATGGCGATTTGTTCCTCGAATCTATTCCTGTTTTTCGACTGCTATTATTAGAGGTCGTCGTTGGAGGAGCTGCCTTGGTGCTTGGTCAAGCCTTTATGGCCGCAGGTAAACCGCTGATACTCACTCTATCACAAGCGATTGGTATCGTTCTGGTTATTCCGCTGATGTACGTACTTGTTCCACGGTATGGACTTACCGGAGCAGGAATCGCTCTATTCATACCCGCAGTCATTAGGCTGCTATATGTCGTCATCGTATTTCAACGGAAATTCAAGATTGGAATAAGGGAGCTATTCATCACGAAGGACGATTTGGTTTGGTTGAAGCAGCCTTTAAAATCCAGGAAAAAACCGTTGGAAGGGAGTGAAGAGCTATGATGCAGATGCTAGAAAAAGTGAGAATGGGCAATATTCATATCAATCCCACTTCGACTAACGAAATATTACCCATACTGGATTCAAGAATCTTAACTAATCAAAGATCGCGACTTTTCTTTATTAATGCCCATTGCTACAACATAGCGCAGAAGAATAAATCCTATGCAGATCGGATTAATGAAGCCGAATTTGTCGTTAATGATGGTATAGGCATGAAGCTGGGAGCTAGAGCGTTGGGGTTGAAGTTTGCGGAGAACATGAACGGAACTGATTTCATTCCCAAGCTTCTTGAGCTCGCAGCGAATCGTGGCTACAGCGTAAGTTTATTGGGCGGATTACCCACAGTTGCAGCGAATGCAGCGAATAACATTCAAGATCGATTGCCGAATTTGAGAATAGCTGGATATTCGGACGGCTACTTCGATAACGCCGAGACGAAGATCGCAGAAATAAACGCCTCCAATCCAGATATCTTAATCGTAGGCATGGGGGTTCCCTTGCAGGAGCAATGGATTTCTGAATATTGGGAGCAGTTAAATGCGAAGATTGTCGCCGGTGTAGGAGCTTATCTAGATTTCGAATCAGGCAGGGTCCCTCGTGCGCCACAATGGCTAATAACCTTGAGAAGTGAGTGGATATTTCGTTTGCTCATCGAGCCTAAGAGGATGTGGAAGCGATACATGATCGGGAATTTCAAGTTTGTTATGTACATCCTAATCGCTCGTATGATCTTGTATAAGTAGAAGAAATACATGCCGAAGTCATTTAAGGAGCAACGCTAATATGGTTAAATTTGCTCTCAAGCTGCATAAACGTACAGGAGACTTTAAAAAAAAGCTGCTCATGCTGCTATGGTACAGATTGATCTTCTATAAAACCGGTGCGCGATGCTCCATTAGCCAGCCATTATTCACACATAAGCCAGAGTATATACAGCTGGGTAACAGGGTGTCCATTGGCCCATATTGCAGGATCGAGGCACATCCTGCACATCCAGGCAAACGATTAGTAACACCAGTCCTAACGATAGGTGATCGTGTACGAATAGGGCACGGAGTGAATATCTCGGGGCAGGTAGGGTTGACGATTGAAGCTGATGTCTTAATCGGCGGAGGAAGCTACGTCAGTGATAACAACCATTCCATTGATCCAGAGGGTCCTCGTTATCTCGATCAGCCATTGACATCAGCTCCAACAGTCATTGGTAAGGGAGTTTGGTTAGGGCAGAATGTGTGTGTGCTCGCTGGTTCCTTCGTAGGTGAACGTTCAATTATTGGTGCGGGTAGTGTAGTAAATGGCTACATCCCCCCCTATAGCATAGCGGTAGGTGCTCCAGCTCGTGTGGTCAAGAAGTATAATTTCGAAACGAAGCAATGGGATAAGGTCTCCAAGGGAGATTTGCATATCAAACTAATAAGAGGAGTCTGATCGAAGTGATGAATAGAAGAGTAGGTGTAATAGGAACGGGTTATTTAGGAAAAGGAATTTCCATGTCGATTGAATTACAGAAGGGGTTGCAGCTTTCGAAAGTGCTTACTCGGAGAAACCTGTACCATTGCATGGAGTTTCCTTATCCTGAGCTGCTAACTAATTCCGTGAATGAACTCATAGAGCTTTCCGATATTGTTGTGGATTGCAGTGGAGATGTGCTTTATGGAACGGAGATGGTTGATCAGATTATGAGCGCGGGTATTCCGGTTGTTACGTTGAATGCAGATATGCAGTTAACATCAGGCTCTTATCTAGCTACTAAAGGGCTGATTACCGAGGCTGAGGGCGATCAGCCAGGGAGCTTAGCTGCCCTGCATGAGAATGTGACCCAGATGGGCTTCCGACCACTTGTGTATGGGAATATCAAAGGCTTTCTGAACTTGAATCCAACGAGGGAGGATATGGTGTATTGGGGTAATAAACAGGGTCTCAGTCTGGACATGGTAACCTCATTCACCGATGGCACCAAGGTGCAGCTGGAGCAAGCTCTGGTCGCCAATGGCTTGGGTCTGGATATAGCGGCCACTGGATTGTTAGGTTTAGCAACGGATGCGATTGAGGACGTGGCGAGTACTTTAGCAGAGACGGCTAAACGAATCGGTTCACCAATCAGTGACTATGTCCTTTCTCGTCAAGCGCCTCCTGGTGTATTCATCATAGCCGAGCACGATCAGAGACAGCAGCCGTATCTGAGCTACTTTAAGATGGGTGAGGGTCCCTACTACAATATCGTTACACCCTTCCATCTATGTCATCTGGAGGCGATGAAGACAATCAATCGGGTACTGAATGGTGGTGGGGTATTGTTGAATAACAGTACGAATCCAACGGTCAGTGTTGCTGCTATTGCCAAGCGTAAGCTTCAATCCGGCGAGCGGATTTATAAGGCGAGTGGAAGTTTCGAATTCAGAGGATCTGCAGTTCGCATTGATGATTATCCCAATCATATTCCGATTGGTCTATTAAATTGTGCAGTTCTTCGCAGAGAGGTGGAGGAAGGTCAGATTGTCCAATTTGATGATGTAGAAATCCCAGAATCTTTAGCCTGGAAAGCTTGGAATGAAATAATGGGCAAGAGACCCGTCAAACAGGTGGGGTAATGAGTTATCTAGGAAAATCAATGATATTGCTCGTTCTATTCCTAGGGATAAGTGCATGTATCGTGCCTGATCGCTCGAAGGAGAAATCATTCCTAGAGGGGGCTTTTCCTCCTATTAATCCGCAGGCTACCGAGGAGACCAAAGAGCTTTTACAGCTCCTTTATTACATAAAAGGGCGGTATACACTTGCGGGGCAGCACAATTACTTGGAGGAGCCTGATCACAACTCGATAAGAGTGCGGACCTTAATCGGTGAAGGCCCAGCTCTTGATGGGTATGAGTTTGGGGCCATACTCGACCAGAGCGACGAGGAGATAAAGAAGCTGAGGCAGGAAGTTGTAGAAAGTGCAATTGGAACAAACCGAGATGGTGGAATTGTTACTGTCACTTATCATGCCCAGCTGCCAGGAAAGTGTGCATGTTGGAAGCATGTGAATAATGGTGGGATTTCGCAAGCTGAATTCAAGGAGATTATTACACCGGGAACAGATCTACATCAGAAGTTGCTAGACGACTTAGATGAAGTAGCGGTTTATCTGAAGCAGCTACAGGATGCTAAGGTTCCCGTGCTCTGGCGTCCCTATCATGAGATGAATGGTTATTGGTTCTGGTGGGGCAAGCAGGCCGAGTTTGCACAGCTGTGGGAAGTCATGTATGTGCACTTGACCGAAGTCCACAAGCTGAATAATTTATTATGGGTATGGAGTCCAGGTGCGCCGAATGCTAATGCGGAGCCCTTCGAGCCTTACTATGTAGGTCCACTGCGGGCAGATGTCCTCGCAGTGGATGTCTATCACGGTGAGTACGAGCAGTCGCACCATGATAGGCTGTGGTTATTAAGCGGGGGCAAGCCGATCGCGATAGGCGAGAACGGTGAACTTCCCGATCCGGAGATATTAACCCTCAGTCAAAGGCAATACATCTGGTTCATGACTTGGGCTGATAGGCTGGAGGAGAACAATAAGCTCTCGCATATTAAAGAGCTGTACGGGACGGAAAAAGTACTAACCATTGAGAAGCTGAGAGCAATGTTACAGACTACCGCTGGAAACTAGTTATTGGGTTGAGAACAGCTGGGACTGTGGAATGACCTGCTTCGCTAGACTTGGACTTGACCAGAGTAAGCTCATGACAGCATCTCCTCGATTCTCATAATAATCAATGCGGATGGGATAACGTTGACCTGCAATAAGTGAGATGGTTCCCTTCTTTTCTGTGCGAGGCTGATCGACCCATTGATTGACCACCTGTTTATGATCCACCCATAGACGAACTCCATCGTCGCTTATGGTATAGAAGGTATGCAGCTCGGTATACAGAGGAGCAATAAAACCCTTCCAACGGATGGAGAATAAGTCAACTGGCAGGGAAGACGATGGGGCACCGCGTCTCCAGTCAAAGTTGATCGTAGCGTCAACACGGGTTAGCTTCAATTGAATGAGATTCTTATCACTGTAATAGTGGCCTAGAAGTCCGTCGCCTACCGGGGGATTACTAATTTCCATGTTCTAAACCCTCCATTTAATTGAATATAGGAGGGCCATTAACCCCCCTGATCTTAAACAACGCTGTTAAATCGGAAACGATATACTTGGAAATTTTGCGGTGAGGTTAAGTTAATTGGTGATGCTGTCATATTCCCAATCCGTATTCTCAACGTGTTTGCGCTTGGGATATACCAATGTGCCACTAAACCATGCTCTAGGAATGGCATGTTGACATTCACCATATCGGTTGTTCCCAAATCCGTAACCGTAAGTTCCCATTCAATCGTATTGTTGGCTGGTACTACAAGCGGTGTAACCACCGTATTCTCCAAGAGGTAATACTGCCAATTGTCTAAACGAGTAAATGTATGTTCTAACGAAATACCGTTTTCAAATCGAACTCCTGCATCGGGATCTGTCTCACTGTTTTTTAATTTCAGAAACCCAGTGGATTTTTGAGCCGTAACCCCATTCCAATCCCCTGTTATCACGTAGTAACCACTAGCATCGGCTGCGGCAATCGTTGTGCCATCAAAATTATAGGCCGTTGTTATGGAATCGAAGCTGCAGAAGGTAAAGATGAAGCTCACCGCACTTGTTGTTTGAATTGCTGTATCGTAGTAGAAGAATTTACAGTTTTGTAGTTCGATGCTAACCCCTTTGTTGAGATAAACCCCTACACTACCTGTTTGCACCCCTTCTCTACGAATTGTGCAGTTTTTAAAGCAAATACCAGTAGGAGCTAATGTTTCTGTCGATCCAATTTGAATGGCATAACCACCGTTACCCTCTATGTTTAATCCATTGAATAGAACTTCTCTTGTGGCTTCCCCTTCAATCAAGATTCCACCTAAACCGTTCCACTCAATACCCCCGCCAGTATACGTGCATTGCGTGACACTATCTGTAATGTGTAAACCATAATCACGGTTATTCAACAGGTGGCAGTTAATTTTGGTATTCGGTGTAGACGCATTCTCCCAAACTGGCATATACCAACCCGTAACATTCGCCGATATCTTGAGGTTTTCAAAGTAGCCATACCAAACGATGTTCTCCTTCACTCCGTAGTAATGGTTTTCTACGTTCACATCTCGGATTGAGAATGAATGACATAGGAGAAGATCAAGTCCATGTTGATCGGCAGCTTGAACATTCACAGCCGTTAATGTCATATTACGGATAGACCAGTTATTGATAAACGTGCTTCCTTCACCACGAATCGAAATGGAAGAGTTAGAAGCGTGCGTATTGCGTAGAATTGTTGTAATGGTTGTTTGCCCAACAAAAGTAACATTTGTTCGCATGTGTAATCCCGTATGGGCATAAATCCCGCTTGGCATGACAACTAAACCACCACCACCTTCATAGGCTTCATCAAGGGCTGCTTGGATTGCAGTTGTGTTGTCGACTATTCCGCCCTCAATCAACCCTTCAATGTTTGTTGGTAGTGGTGTAACATCGTCAGACGCATCTGTTGTAACCGTTAGGGTGTTACTGGCCGCAGAATAATTCTGTGCTGAATCCTTCGCCTTAACTGTAATATCGTAACGGGTATCCGCTATTAAACCTGTAATGGTCATTGTGCGTGGTTCGGTAGCCATCAAGTAGCTGTAATAAACTCCGTCCAGAAACACATCGTACACATTGACTGCTACGTTATCTGTTGATTCTGTCCAACCAATTGTGACGGAGTTAGTTGATTTAGACGTAAGGCTAACCGTTGGAGCTGTTGGTGGTGTAACATCGTCAGATGCATCTGTTGTAACCGTTAGGGTGTTACTGGCCGCAGAGTAATTCTGTGCTGAATCCTTCGCCTTAACTGTAATATCGTAACGGGTATCCGCTATTAAACCTGTAATGGTCATTGTGCGTGGTTCGGTAGCCATCAAGTAGCTGGAATAAACTCCGTCCAGAAACACATCGTACACATTGACTGCTACGTTATCTGTTGATTCTGTCCAACCAAATGTGACGGAGTTAGTTGATTTGGACAGAAGGCTAACCGTTGGAGCTGACGGTGGTATTGTATCGGCTGGTTCTTCTGGTTGAGCGTCATAATCCCCTGGATCAGGGTAATTGGAAGCAGGATCGTCCAGCACTAATACCCAATCGTTTCCTCGACCGCTACTTGGTGGTGTAAAGGTACGTTGACCACTATTTGCATAGTTAGCCATATATGTGGCAGCACCCGTCTTAGGGTTATACCACCAAGCATCTACCGTTGATCCAGAAGTCCGACCCAAATTGACGGTGAATGCCAAACCACCAGCACTATAAACAAAAGCAAAATCTGTACCCCTTAAACAGCGAATAACGTTCATTCCAGATTGAGCCTTTGTAACAAACGTGGTGTCTGGAAAGGCCGTAAGAAAGCTGCGTGATTCCATAAGATTTCGAAGATATTGCATCTGAGTAGCACCCGGAGCACTTAGCGATGCATCCCAGAAGGCGCTTGCATTGATTTGTGCTGAATATCCACTCTTGTACATTTGCCAAACGTTATTGTGACCGTAGGTGTGCCCAAGTGCACCGGCAAACACGGCCCAATAAGCTGCCTGTCTAGCATCATATGCATCGAAGCGGCCATTGGATAGAACAAAATTAATGGGAATATCTTCGTAACGGGGTTCCCCATCGATTGTCGGCTTTGCTCCCCCTGATCTGGTGTAGTCCTTGTAAATGTCATTATAATTGTCTCGGTTTCGTGAGTTATGACCCGACTGCAACATATTGAAGTCTAACCATGAACTGCTATGGAACCAATCAGAGGAAGAGCTATTACCCCAGGGATGATAGGTCATGAGCTGAGTTGCGCCGGCAGCATTGATCCCTGCTGCCATTGAATCAATGAGTGCTCTTTTAGTAGAATCCACGGGGGCGCGATCTCCACCGAGTACCCATATCACGTTAGGCGAATCCTTATATCGATTGCCTATCCACCATCCATAATCGTAGGCTTTTTGATTGCTTGTGAATATCACTTCTGCTGGTTGTCCGCTGTTTAACCACAAATATTCGCCCCATGTTGGCAATAGAGCAACATAGATACCATTTGCTTCAGCTAATTGAACGGTATAGTCAACATGATCCCAAAAATCGTACTCTGTACCATTATTCGGATCGTTTCCCGGTGTGGTTGCTGGCGTCTGTGGGTTATCGTTCCAAAGTGGGATATCACCATGAGCATTTGCATCTAAAGCACCAAGACCTGACAGGGCCGTTATTTGAACAACATTGAACCTTAGACTAGCTCTGTTACTCAAATACTGTTGGATTTCCGTGCGAGTAAGACGTTGAAATCCTTCCCAGGCAGTATCCCCCATCCAAAAGAACGGTGTACCCTCTGTAAGGGTAAGATAGCGTTTACTACTGTGAACTACTAACTGTTGCAAAGAAATCCCCCCTTATCCTGTAGTCACGTAAACCCATCACACCATATAAATAACTTAGAAGCTGCTTTGCTTGCAAAGATAGATTTGAATTTACTAGAGAGATAGCCATTGAGTATCGACTCCTTATGGTTTATTTTTTTTGTATTTAGACGCTATATCGTAAGCATAATCTGTATATAAAGCTTTAATAGAATATGCATTCAAATATAGATTGTTGATAGCACTTAACCAGTTATGTGAACATTCAGTTTGAAGGTGTTGTTTATTTTCCATGCGACAGGCTAGAGCCTCCGCCTTTAGGCGGACAGCTTTCAGCAGATTAACAGCTTAGCAGTGACTCAGAATTAACCAGCCTTGAGGTGCAGAATGTGCTCTCAGTAAGGACAATACGCCAAAATGTTACAAGAAGTAGTAAAATACTAAATTTATGCTTGACACGATACGGTATGTATCATAAAGTGTGGATAGATAGATTTCTACCAGAAGGAGTACATGATGATCATTCCTTTCTTGAGGTCGCTGTATTATCCCCGAGAGGCTGCTCTCGATTCCCAGTATGATGAGAAAGAGCTGTGCGCAGAAATTAGTAAGCATTCCATTGGAGCGCAGGTTTTTCATTTACTGAAATCAACCACTGGAAGTGAAGTGAAAGTCTCATCCTCCTTCCACGATTTGCTGTATCGCTCCTATGAGAGCTGCTTCCTGCAGAATCTCCTAATTAAGCGAGAAACCGAACAGCTACTCAAGGAATTTGAGCGACAGGGCGTTCCGGTTATTCCCTTGAAAGGCACGAAGCTAGCGGAACGCTACTTCGGACATTATGCTGCGCGAGGCACCTCCGATATTGATCTGTTAATTCATCCAGAGCATATGGAGGCGGCCGTCAAGTGTGTGTATAACCTCGGATTTACCGAGAGCATTCAAGAGAATCCCGTGCATTATCATCATGAATGGTATAAGGAGGCAGGTGGGCTCCCCCAGCCACTAGTCGTTGAGCTCCATTGGAGCTTTATCCAGTCAGATACATCACAGATAAATATGGGAGCAGCATGGGCCACGTCGGAATCACTCCAAGGCTACAAGAATGTAAGAGTATTGTCACCGAGCTATACATTCTATGCCATATGCTTGCATGGCGCGAGCCACCGAATGGATTCATTAAAGTATGTAGTCGATATTCTACAGTTCTTAGAATGTCATTCGAATCATATTCATTTCGAGTGCCTACTCAAGCAAGCTGAACAAGATCATACAAGTAGAAGAGTGGCAGCGGCATTATCTGTTGTTGACAAGCTTTTCCCAAGGTTAAGTAGTCTGGAGCGTATTCCATACGTGCGTATCCGAATACCTGATCGTAAATCGAGGCTTTACAGCTTCATATTCACCTTGTCCATGCTAGATTCGTGGCGTTACCGATGGGTTCATATCGCAAGAATGATCATTCCTTCCCAATCATTAGCTCTATATAGCTTGGGAATGAACCATCGTAGCAAGTCACGGATCGTTATCTATTACAACCTCTATAAGCAGCGCTTACGTAAAATTGCTGGGAGGCCTTCGTGAAGGAGTTTGAATTATGCGCCTGATAGCTGCATTAGCCCGTACATCAACAACCATGGGAATCTCAATGAGGAATTACATGGGCTTTGATCATATGAGAATTCCGTTTCTAAGGCTAATACCTTATATTAGAAAGTTCTGGAAGACGTATCTCTCATTATTGATCCTCATGTTCTTAGATATACTTATTACCCTTTTCTTTACATGGTTCTTAAGTCGGGTTGCAGATGCAGCAATAGCGGGGGATATTAGTCAGGTTCGTTGGTTGTTAGTTTTCGGTACAGTGATGGTCATATTGAACTTCGGAACCTCCTACTATGAGACCGTATTAGAGCTTGATGCTGTGAATAAGGTTTGCAGAGAAATGAAATTAAGCTTATTCCAACATATGTTACGTCTACCAGCTCGGTTCTTTGCTGCCCACCATTCGGGTGATCTCGTGTCACGATTAACGAATGATGTGAACGCCGTAGATGGTGCAATTGGTGTGAATTTACTTAGTCTCATTCGGATGCCACTTATGGCTACGGCTGCATTCATCTATCTGCTAACGATCCATTGGAAGCTGGCTCTTATGTGTCTGTTCCTTGGGCCAGCGGCATTGCTCGTGGGTGGGATCTTCGGGAAGATGATCAGGGACAATGGGCGAAGACTTCAGGATTACCTAGGGCAGGTGAACAGCCTACTGCAAGATGTATTCGCTGGCCATACTGTGATGAGAGCCTTTGCAATGGAAAGGAAGCTTGTTGAACGATATCGGACCGACTGTGATCAGGTGCTGAATATGGAACAGAGGGAAGCTAAGCTATTAGGCTGGCTACAAGCAGGATCAGGAACCATATCACTGACATCCTTCTTCGTCAGCATGGGAATAGGAGCTTATTACGTAGCCCAGGGCTCCATAACCATAGGTTCCCTATTAGCCTTCGTTACGCTCATTCAACATTTGATTTATCCATTCTCTGGAATTGCCAAACAGTGGGGAGGCTTGCAGCGTTCACTCGCAGCAGTTGAACGAATCTGGAATGTGATGGATGAGAAACCAGAGAGCCATATATTACCACAATACATACAGTCTGTTCCCTTACATACAGGCATTCGTTTGAATCAGCTCACATTCACATACGACGGTAAGAAGAAGGTGCTTCAGGATATTAATGTCATGATTCCAGCGGGATCTACGATCGCCTTCGTAGGACCAAGCGGAGCGGGTAAGAGTACATTATTCCAAGTGATCATGGGCTTCTATCGCCCGACGAGTGGAACAATCATACTGGATGATCTACCTATGGATTCGTCCGATATTGGTCAGTGGAGAAGCTACATGTCCTATGTTCCGCAAGAGTCATACCTGTTTACAGGTACGATTCGCGAGAATATCGCTGGTGGGCTACCTGATGCAACGGACAGTGCAATCATTCAAGCTGCCCGTGATGCGAATGCCGACACATTCATTATGGAATTGCCGAATGGCTATGATACTTGGATTGGAGAACGTGGAACGATATTGTCAGGCGGTCAGAAGCAACGAATTACAATTGCCAGAGCCATCCTCAAGGATGCACCGATTCTCCTATTGGATGAGGCAACGTCTTCGTTAGATACAGAGACAGAAGCAGCTGTGAAGGATGCTCTGCTCAGATTAATGAAAGGCCGCACCACTCTGATTATTGCTCATCGCTTATCTACTGTACTCCACGCGGATAGGATTGTCGTTATAGACCAGGGAATGCTGATCGAGCAAGGCACACATGAGCAGCTACTTCTCGAAGGTGGACTCTATACCAAGCTCTACGAGCAAAGGTGAGATTGAATGTTGAATCATAGGCTTGAAGGGAGGTGAGAGACAATGACAAAGACAGCTTATACAGCTCCAATGGTAGTTGAGCATAGCACTTTTGTATTCGAAACTAGACCATCCGGCAAAAAGCCAAAAAAGCCTAGAAAGCCCAAATTTCCTTGGTAAAGTCTATAATCTATAACCGTTAAGTACGAAAGAATGGATACATAGGGGTGCCTAGCGCCCCTTACCATTATGGCAAGCTAACCTTGGAACAGAAAGGATACAACTTATGCACACATGTTACATTCAGATTGGCGATCATACCGTGTTCGTTACTACTGCGGATCCATCTAGTATTGGTTGGATTCATAAGCACTTTAAGGTTATTAGAGAAGACGAATGGGACGATTGTTTACCTGATATCTACATACGTATTCGCAATGGCTATGGGCAGAAAGCAGTCCATTATGATGTTGTCATTCACGAGGAGGAAGCGAAGGTTTTATATGAGCGTGAGGATTATCTGATGGAAATCGATCATGATTATCGAAGGGGATTGCTTCGAGTTCATGATGAGCTTGCATTGAAGCATGCGCTGATGGCTATGTATAGCGCATATATCGTTCATTACAATTGGGGCTTAATGATTCATTCCTCCTGTGTCGCAGAAGCTGGGGAATCTTATCTATTCGCCGGTCAATCTGGCGCGGGTAAATCTACGGTGGTGGAGCTCTCGCTACCAAGAACAATTCTATCGGATGAAGCAACACTAGTCCGTATTGGTCCAGATGGTATCTTCGCTTATGATTCGCCATTTCGCAGTGATTCTAGTTCTAGCTTCGAACAAGCTTGCTTACCACTAAAGGGAATCTACCTGCTAGAGCAATCTCTTAAAATCGTTACAGATAGAATCAAGCCGACAGAAGCAGTTCTGCGACTGATGGACAAAATATTCTACTGGGCTGTTAATCCAACCGAAACGGTTAGGGTGTTAAGTATGTGTAGACAGCTAGCTGAGCAGGTTCCAAGCTACAAGCTATATTTTCAAAAAAATGACCTTTTCTGGGAGTGTATATCATGATGTGGAGAAGCGTGCCTCATACGGAAGCCGTAGAGATGGATAATGAATGGGTGATCTTGGACGGGAACAAATATATGATTACGAAGCTAAACGAAGTAGGGGGGCGGATCTGGGGTGAGCTACAGAATGGGACATCAACAGATGCTCTCATCCCAATGCTACTAGAGCAATATGAGATTACTTTGGAACAAGCAGAGATAGACATTGAGGCGTTCCTCGAGCAGCTGAAGGCTTGTGGACTCATTGAACATGTCGCATGAATACGCATACCGCGCATTAATACTTCGTCAGCTCGAAGAGTTTGGCTTTGTTGATATTCCTTCAAGTGGCTACAGCATGTTCCCAACGATTCGACCAGGGGATGTTTGCCAATTTAGTCCCATTCATAATGATCAGCTGTTAATCGGAGATATTGTCTTATTCCTGAATGAGGAAGGAAAGCTGATCGGGCATCGTTTGATTCGTATAACAGGTAGTCACGATAAAACGATCTTCGAGTGCAAAGGAGATACGAACCAATATCCTGATCTAATTGTAACTAGGGATCGCCTGTTAGGAAAGCTTGCTACTATTCGGCGTGTGAATAGAAAGGGTAAGAGCATCACCATCCTAGCGAATCAATATATATTCACCGCTTGGGGGAAAGTTATGCTCCGACTACCAATCTTGTCCTCGAGCCTCCGTAAGCTTGCACAGCTTTTTAATGCATCGCACGTTCTGCACGAACAAAGGCAATAAATCTCTTCGATTCCTCTGGTGTTAATTTCTTGCCATCGATGGTTAATGCGAATTGCTGCATCAATTGGTCGTCAGCGAGCTCTAACCGATCCGTGAATGCACGTGTATCAGGATCAAGTGAAGCAAGAGGGTCATCTGTTCTTCCCATAATATAGTCGAGGGAGACCTTGAAGAAATCAGCAATGGTTATGAGTGTATCATAATCCGGTTCTCTACGACCTTTTTCATAGTGAGAAAGTGCAGCACGTGAGATACCTAAGGTTGTGGACATATCATCCTGTGTCAAATTTCTGTTCTTTCGGAGAGCAGCGATCCGATTCTTATAATTCATATCAGCACCACCTTTACCTTATTGTCTGGTTTGGCTAACTGGGTTTAGTCTTGCCTAAAGTGAAGAAGTAGAAACGTTACGTATCAGGGACAACAATAATAGAGCGCTTACCACTGTGAATATTACAAATTGTATCACAAAAACAAGCTTTATAGTGTTACTTTTTGTATCAAAAGGTCGAATTATTTAGAAATGGTGATAGGATATGAGACGTTTAGTTTTATTTGTAGGCATAGCAAGTGTACTTGTCGGAGCGATTATCGGGGTTGCTGTACATTATCTATATGATACGAGTCGTGAATTATCCAAGGAAATATATGATCCTTTACCCATTGTTCATTTATCTCCGAGCAATACTAGTGACACAGAGAACCAGAATGGAGAGAATGTTGAGCAAGTAGATGTGGGGCATGTTAATCTCCAACAGTCCTTCACCATACTTGTCATAGGTGTCGATCGCCGTGGGAATGATAAAGGACGCTCGGATGTATTAATGGTGGCTACGGTTAACCCTAATGCCAAAACGACCTGGATGATGAATATTCCACGTGACACGCGAACAACCATGATGGGTGCTGATATCGAGGATAAGGTGAACCATGCCTATGCATATGGAGGAGCAGCAATGACCATAGCGTCCGTCGAGCATCTAATTGGGATTCCTATCGATTATTATATAAAGGTAGATATGGAGGGGTTCCAACAGCTGATTGATACGATCGGTGGGATCGAAGTGAATAACACCATTGATTTTCAATATGAAGGGTATGATTTTCCGCTTGGTGACCTAGATCTTCAAGGTAATGAAGCACTTGCATACGTTCGTATGAGGTATGATGATCCACAAGGAGACCTAGGACGCAATGAGCGCCAGAAACTGGTTGTCAAAGCGATTATGAACAATCTTCTACACGTTCAGAATGTGTTCAAGCTGAATAAAATTGTTAAAGCTATCGAAGAACATGTGAAGACGAACCTCACCTTTGAAGATTGGAAGACGATGAGCTCAGATTACCGAGAAGCGCTTGACCGGATCAAGACAGAAAATTTGAATGGGCATGGACAGATCATAGACGGCATATATTATTATATCGTCAGTGATGAGGAGAAATTACGAATTACCGAGCAGCTTCGGCTCCATCTTGACGAGTAGATGTTCAAGAATGGAGAGGGTATGTTTGCAACAAAATCGACGTAAAGGGAAGCCCATACTAACTTCACTACAATTTATTATTGTAGTGCTAGTTATCCTATCCATCCTGCTGTTCTACTATAATGTAGTCTGGTCAACGGATGGACATCAAGCTAAGAAGACGGTGGTGGAATTCTATGAATATGAGCAGAATGGCAATTTCGGGAGTGCGTGGGAGCTATTCCATTCCAGTATGCAGGAGAAGTTTAGTAAAGAAACCTACATTCAGAAGCGAGCACTGGTGTTCATGCAGCAGCTAGGAGCATCCACCTTTGAATTCGAGGTGAATGATGTTAAGAATGTGGGTGCTTGGGGGATGTCAGCAACCACACCGGTGCTCAGCGATGTACAGCGTGTTCAAGTTACACAGCATATGCTGACTATCTTCGGTAAATTAGAGCTGAATCAAGAAATCTTTGCCATAGAAGAGAATGGGGAATGGAAGCTGCTTTGGTCCTATCATGAAGATACATAGAGTAACATATATACAAAAAACAATTGACAATCTGGTGAAATTCGATTAAATTTAGGATAAATAGATACATAACGTATCTTAATTGTAAGGGAGTTGATTTGTATGATCTCAGAGCATACCATCTATTGCGTCGGTTGTAGATCGGTCATAGACATAGAAAAGGCCGAAATCATATTTCGGACCGGTTTCTATAAGGTATCTATGCAATTGGGGATCTGTACAGCATGTGAAAGTAAAGAAAGACTTCTAGAAACAACAAGTAGGATAGACCCCTTGAATCAATTTGCTGTAGCCATTGAGGAGCGCACTAGCTACTAATACGTGACTTATATAGCGGTAGTTGATCCGCCATAGGATGGATTGTAAGCTTGACCGGTCTTTTCCTTCTCTTTATCTGGCTTATCCTGCGAATTACTTTTGGTTTCTTGCTGCATCTTGCTCTGACCCTGGAATAATCCACCTTCAGCAATGATAAGTGAATTCGACAATGTATTACCTAAGAGCTGACCTGTAGATGTAATTGTAAGTAACCCTTTCGTATTCACGTTACCTTGTACCATTCCAGCGATTGTAACGTTGCGAGCAATGATGTTTGATTTAGCATGACCGTGCTCACCAATTGTAACATCACCGACACATTCAATATCCCCAACAACATTACCTTCAACCCGCAAGGATGCTTCTGATCGAACCCTACCCTCGAATATAGAGCCTTCTCCAATTAATGTATCTGTTGTATTCGGATTAATCTTCGTTTTCTTCTTTCCGAACATTATTCCACATCCTTTTCTGATGATTATTCGACTAATCCTAAGTATGGCATCGGATCGATAGTTGCTCCTTTTTTGATCACTTCATAATGGAGATGTGGGCCTGTGCTTCGGCCTGTTGATCCAAGCAGTCCAATGGTCTCCCCCTGTTTTACATTCTGTCCATCTTCTACTAATATTTTCTTCAAATGAGCATAATGCGTACTGACACCACTTGCATGCTTAACGATGATATTATAACCATAGGCCCTGTCATAATTAGCACTAGTCACAACTCCGTCAGCTGTTGTATATATTGGGTCTGATGATTTGCCGGATATATCTACACCTGCATGGAAGGAAGCACGTCTACTGAAGGGATCCTTACGATAACCAAAGCGTGATGAAACTTTAGTGGATATCGTGGGCCAGATTGATGGAGTGATCCGCATGAGCTGGATATTCTGTTCGATCATATCTTTCGTATCTGCAAGCTGCAGCTTAAGTGAGCTGATATCTCCAGTAAGACTATGTAAGGTTTGCTCGGTATCGGTTATTAATGATTGAATATCCGCATTGCTAACTTCTATCTCAACTCCACCGATACCAGCCTCTACGGAATCGTCGGCAAGGCTATAGGAAGAAATGCCAACCTTACGAGTCTTGGGATCGTTTGGTGTAGCCAATGAGATGTCACGAATTTCCTCCTCGAACACCTTAAGCTCCTCTACCTTCAGCTTCATCTCTTCGGTCTGCACCGAAAGCTCAACTAGACTATTCTGTAAATCCTCAATCGTTTCTTCCTTATCTGTAAGCGTTTGCTCGAATGTAACGGTCTGATCCGCTAGCTCGGCTGCCATCATCTTCTTATCATTGAGGTTCTTCATCCCATTAATATTCATAATAATCGTGATCGTAAGCAGAATTAATCCAATTATGGTTAAAGAATAGAGCAATAGTGCAGGGAAACGGAACCGCATCACCTTACTATTCGCGTCTGGTATGATTAGGAATGTAAAAGAACGTTTACCAAGTTTAATTTTCATGCATACTCCTTTGATATCTAGGGGAATGAAATTCGACATATTTCGATATTCGCCAAATCTTCTAGAAAACCTGCTTTGAGCTAGAAAAATATATCTAATCCCTCTTCCTAACCCTACTGGATTGTGAATTAAATATGAATTGAATAGGAATTGAATCAAAATCGACAAATATTGGATGCGTTGAACATGTTTTTCATCTTTTTAGTTGTAGCAAGGAGGATTTTGTAAAATTAAGTCGAAATCAAGTGGTATATGCGATTTTTCTTGTAGTTACAGCCTTAATGGCATGTGTGATAGGAAGGGGAACCAACTCAATGATGAAGCTGGCAGGTATTGACTTAGGTAATGATACGATCAAAATTGTATTGGACGGATCCAAAGAACCCACTGTTGTACCGAATGTGATTGTACCCGGTTATGAACGTATGGTGCTCCAAGAGGAAGATGCACCACTGAAAGCCCTAGATGTGATTGTACATAGCCCAGCATTATCGAAGAATAATCAGCGTTATTTTGTGGGGTTACTGGCAGTTGAGAATGAAGATAATATGGAGCTTGAAGAAACAGACAATAAAGCGATCTCAGATCAATCCTTAGTTGTCGCCATAACTGCATTGGCTATTGCTGGAATTACAAGTCATACATACGGATCGAATACCATTAGTGGTGTGAATGAATTGGAATATATTATTGGTACAGGATTACCAGTTCGCACTTATTCTAGGTTTCACCAACAATTCGAGGAGCGACTTGTTGGTGAGCATGAGGTTACGTTCTTAACGACTCCTGGACTTAGAGATCGTCGAGTGAAGGTTAGCATTCGCAAAGCCATTGTCTCTATAGAAGGTGCTGCGGCATTACTGAATATGGCGACACATGACAATCTGCAGGTGAAGGATGATGAGCTTTACAATGGCTGCATCGGAATATGTGAAATTGGTGCGCTAACAACGGATTTTCCTATCGTTAAGCGTATGGCTATTGACAATCAATTCAGCCACGGCGAACAGATTGGAATGGCGTCCTACCTCGATTCGATCATGCGAGATGTGGAGGATATGTATGGTTATTCATTCCCGAGTCGTGCGAAGCTGGTTGCTAAGATTAAGAATCGCGACTTCACGATTCAACGTCTAGGCGAAGGGCAAGCTGATTTCAAGAGCATTGTTGATCATTACTTCTCCCGTGTTGCTCAACGGATGGTCGACCTCATTAAGAAACGGTGGAAGAAGTTCCCCGACATCCAATGCTTCTATGTGCTCGGTGGTGGAGCCACAGCACTCAAGCCATACATTATCGCTGCAGCAGGCTCAATCCGCCTACGCTTTGTAGACGACAGTGAATTCCAGAACGTGCAGGGATACCTGAAGCTTGCTAGACATCGAATTAATCAATCAGCGGAATAGCGTGTGAAGCCCTCGGCTAGGGGGGCTTTTTTCTTTGCCTTGCACTAGCCTAGGGGCGAGGGCGCCCGGAGCGACGCAGTGCGCAGCTCGCTCGCGGCCCGAGGCCCGAGGCCTGCGGTCTGGTGGCTCGCGGCACGTGGCCCGAAGCCCGAAGCCCAAAGCCCGAAGCCCGAAGCCCGAAG
>DFZX01000068.1 GCA_002383695.1 Caryophanales bacterium UBA4045 | reverse complement strand
GTTGTTTGTTATAAAATGGGCTATCAATGCTACCAGTAGCTTCTAATCGAAGCCGTCGATATTCTCGACCGCGACAAATATTCATTACTAATCAATCATACTTGTTCACATCTACATCATCCATCTGGCTATAGGCAATTAAATTCACCTTATCACCAATAGTTTGCTTAATCTTCTCCTCTAGATTAAGAATCTCCTTTATTAATTCATCGTGCCCATTTAAATCTGTAAATTCATAATTACTTTCCATGGTACCTCCTTACATTGATTTCATGTTCTTATTATTCGTAGAATATAGGCAAGCCATTCATGAAATCTCCCTTAATAGTATATGAACCACTTTATAGTAGCTCCTATTTTATTTCCGTTGAATTACTTACATACCATCAGGAGATTACCGTCTGGATCTCTGAATACAAACCATTTCTCAGACTGAATATCTGTTACAAGTTCAACCTCATTATCTTTCATAAATTGATATGAGGCGTAAATATCATCAGTTTGAAACATAAAAGCAGGCGTTTTATATGTAGGTGGTCCGCTCGGCTCGTTGCCTCCCCACATTGGCATTTGATCTAGAATAACGTCGGGTCCATTCATAGGAAGTAAATACAAATGCTCAAACAAGATGTCGCCATCAGACGGCACACCCAATATCTTGCAGTACCAATCCTTTGCTTTTTTAATGTCTCGAACTGGGATAAACACTCCACCAACCTGGTTCTTAATAGGGCTTTGCACGTGTAAATTTCTCATGAATAACCATCCTTTCATAAAAGGGATATGTTACCAATGAATATCTCATATGTGGTCAGTCGTGTAAAGGTTAATAAACTCTCTTCAACCACCTAGGTAACCGAAGAATCAACGATCTAATAAAAAAGTTGAAATTAGTGCGTATATGCAACTAAATCCATTTGTAGGTGGGGATTCGTGCAAATAGAAACCATTTGCACTTATTCGAAACCAAAACCTTGAAATGGTTGTAATAACCTAGAATTAATTGTAATTTCGCAACTGTTTCTTATTTGGATGAGGATTTCCCTAATTTAGTTGTAATTACGACACTATTTTGCTTTGGATCTGATTTTGGAACTTAGACATCATTGAGTTGAATAAATCCTGCGAAAATAAGACCGAATTAAGCTAGTCAAATAAAAAAAGTAAAGGCGACCATATAGGCCGCCTCTAATTATTATAATACGTAAAGTTGGTTCCAAACTGCTTACTTATTATTGATAAATAGTAAATTGGGCTATTCAGCCGTTGGGAATAATCGTTGAACTAGCGTATTAAACTCAATAATCATCCCTTGGATCGGCTGTCCATTCTGGAATCGCTCGCCATAGCCACGCATTCTACCTACAAAATCAGGATTAGCTGAAACATAAACATTCTCCACATTCGGTTGCACGGACTTAACTTTCTGAGCAATATCTGATTTCAGCTCTTCGGTGATGCCTTCTTCACCTTGTCCCGCTCCCTGCCGACCCATTTGATCCGTAGTCCCATTATTTCCCATGGCGTTAGACCTTCGATTAGCTCCTGAGTTAATCGAATTCTTCTTCCCTACATTCCGTCCCATACTTGATGCGCCATAACCCTTGCCGTTATCAAGCATTACAGCAACATAAGCATTCCGATCCGTAAGTAATACAGTAGCTGAATCTACCTCATCCATAGCCGTTATGTTGTCAGCAATCTGATTGCTAACTTCCATCCGTGTATTATTATGTGTAGGTGCGAAATTGTTGTTCCTCGAGTTATCCCAACCCTGGCTACTGACTCCACCACGATTAATGGCTGCACCCTGCTGCCTCATCCCATATGTGCCATTACCCTCATTGCCACCATTATCTGTGTCGGCACCTTGCTGCGTATTATTTGCCATACAGCCCGTTAATGCGATCATCAAGCCAACGATGAATGTGATTCTCAAACCCATTTTAATCATTTTTACACCATCCTCCATTCGCGCAAATAGATTATACTTCGTGATTAGGATTGATGGTTTCCGTACATTTCATACAGGTTATTATTTTCCAATAAATTGTTGAGTGAGCATCTTACCACATTGCCCTCCGTTTACTATACCAATACCAATGTGGGTAAATTGTGTGCTAAGAATATTCTCACGATGTCCCGTGGATTCCATTAGTGCTTTATGTGCTGCTTCCACGGTTTGATTACAAGCAATATTCTCACCTGCCGTTCTGTAAGTGATGCCGAATTGTTTCATCATCTCGAAGGGAGAGCCATAGGTCGGTGATTGATGAGAAAAATATTGATTGTCCGCCATATCCTGACTTTTCGCCTCGGCAACCTTTGATAGTGATGTATCTGCTGCTAGAGGAGCCAATTTTCGACTCGTTCGCTCTTGATTAACTAGCTTTAGCAATAGAAGCTCATCAGCATTAAGCTCAGCCGATGTAGGAGGCTTTGTTGGTACCGGTTCAATATTTCCTTTCGTTATCTTCAGCTGTGCATAAGCCCATAGAATAGATTCTAAGGTTTTACTATCAACGGCCCCAGTAATCGGCAGACCATATTGTCGTTGGAAAGCCTTAACGCCTTGCTCGGAATGTGCGCCGTAAACCCCATCAATACTACCCGCATAAAACCCTAGTGATTTCATCATACCTTGTACGGCGAATACATCCGGTCCCCGAGCTCCTCTGCCAAAGGCATTGGATTGAACGGGTATTAGTGATACGACAACTAGAGTTACTACGACACAATAAATGATACATCGTTGTAACCATGGATAGAGCTTATAGTTATACATTAAAAAAGCACCCCTCTTTGAGTAGATGCTCTTAGTTTATCCTGCAATTGTGATCTTACTCAGGCTGGTTGGTTAAAGTTTGTGCTCGGGGTACCCGAATCCGTACAAGCTGATGTGACTCCTGAATACCTTTGAGTGTGGCTGTTAATATTTCGGATTCCGCTTGATAACGTTCAACTAATTGGATAACTGCAGGTCGATCTATGCAATCATGACTAATAACAATATCCCCACCACTACTCTGAGCTTGAATCCGAGCTGCAATATTGACATTCCGACCGAAATAATCTAATACACCATTCGAATTTACTGCAATCGCATGACCAAAGTGTACACCTGACTTAATGACTATGGGTTCAAGTGGTAAAGAGCTTGCATTAAATTCGTGAACCCTAGATTGGATATCGAAGGCTGCACTTACTGCTTGCTCTGGGGTTTCGAAAACCGCCATAACCGCATCACCAATCGTCTTCACAAGGGCACCACTATTTAGCTCGATCCAATGAAGCATAAATTCGAAATGCCTTCTCACTTGCCCGTAGGCCAGAGCATCCCCTACTTCTTCGTAGAATACGGTAGAGCCTAATAAATCAGTAAATAAGAAAGCTACATTCTCAACGCCAACCTGGTTACCAGGTGCAAGAACCTCGGAAGAGAAAAGCTGCCGAAATTCATTCATAGAGGTCACCTTTGCTGCTGTCACAGTTACATCGTCCCAACCGCTCTTCTCAAGAACAACCACGACTTGGACTTCGGAATCATTCTTGCATAACACCTTGAGATGCGCACCACTGAAGTTGATCTCATTCCGACTCCAATTATCACTGAATATAAGAGGTTGTGGTGACTTATCATCGTCTAGCTCTTGATCTACGTCATGTGGGAAGTGCTGCTTAATCTCCACAATTGAATTATTCCTTAACACACGTAGCCTCATCTGCTCATGAACCTGTGTGAATTCGATTACCTCACTCTCCCCTGGACTAATCCTCTTCTGCACATATACATGGGGCGTTATTGCGGGTCCACCGATGCAATATACATTCTTCACAGCTTTGCGGATACTCGAATGTATCGTAAAGTTTAACTCTACATAACGGTCAAAATTAGCTTGATAGTCTACCCCACAGAAATCGCAATGGATTTGTTTGCCTAATTGAATCAATGTGCTTGTCTGCTCCGTAGATACTCGGCAATTCGGACATATTAAATTCCAGCTAAGATTAAGAATGCCGATCTTAGTGCTATAAAGAAATAGCTTTAAGACTTCCTCTCGCCCAATTCCCCACTCATCAGCCAAGGAATAAGGTCGCATATCTACAACCTCGTGATCTCCACGTTCTAATAAGTAATCATATAATAGTTGTGCTGCTTGTTCATTGATGGGCAATTGCCTTAGCTGAGTAAATAACTGATTTAACTCCTCAAGCTCTTCTTTGGAATATAAATGCTTAGAGCTAGAAGCTATCTCGTTCATGGTGTGGGTTTTCTCCAGATGCTTCAGATAATTATCAATGTACGTAAGTGTAAGACGCATGGAGCGAACTGCATAGGTTGGTATGACAATGAGTCCTATTAAATTCGATGGCGTAAATTCACCGAATAAACGGACATTCGTTCCCTCTTGACCTTGAGAATTGAATGCTACCGAAAGCTCCACACCTCCAAAAAATCTTCGAATGGGTCCAGTAGAATACTCTCTTCGCACATGATAATATTGCTCCTTCTCCCATTCAAAGGGTGATTCCCTCCATTCCACATTCACTAATCCTAGTGCCTTCATCCGAACAGCCCGGAATATACCCTGAGGAGTAAATTCAGCTGGGCCTGTATGGATCGAGGATAAGCCAATATTCCTATTTAATTCATCAGTCTGACTTAATAAGTCCCAAACTTGACTGACTGAGAGCTCATAGTGCTGTTCGAACACATATTTTCGTGGTTTCCATTGCACTCACATACAGCCCCTTTTTACGCTTTATACCTTATACTCATCCAATCCGTTCGATAGAAACGAATCATTACAGATAGTGCGAATAGAGTAAGGAATGTGTACAAAGAAATCCAAGCACCAATACTACCTAAATCATATACGAAGATTAGCACATAAGATAAAGGAACAAAGATAATTACACCAAAGAAGAGAGAGGCTCTCATCAAGAATGTCGTATCTCCGATACCTCTGAGTCCACCAGCATAAAAATTGAGAAAGCCATCAAACAGCTGTAAGAAAGCAGATATCATAATTAAGCGAGTAACAAGATGGAAGATTTCGGGATCAGGACTGAATAACCTCGCTATCGGTTCTGCTAGGAAAAATTCAATAATACCAATTGTAATGAGCATGATACTACCTAATATCGCAGTTTCCGTCCCCATTCTTCGACCCATAAGTGGATTTCCCTTACCCACCTGCTGTCCTACCAATATCGTTGCTGTCGCCCCGAAGGCAAATGCAGGCATGAAGCCGAATGACATCACATTAAGCGCTATTTCATTAGCAGCCAATGCATTCTGTCCTAAACGAGCAACGAACATAGTGAAGATAAACATCGATATACTAAGCGCAAATTCCTGTATGCCTAGCTTCCCACTCTCGAGAAGGATTAGCTTGGATTCTTCACGGCGGATTGTCACCCTTAAGCGTGTATTGAAGCTCTTATTCAATCGGATGAAGAATACATACACACAGCCTAGAAATCCAACCCCTTCACCAACTAAGAATGCCCAGCCTGCACCATCAAGACCAAGCTCAGGAAATCCATACTTACCATATGTTAAGACGTAGGTTAGGAAAATCATGATGGTACAGGTAATGAGTGTCAGATATGCTGGTGTTCGAGTATCGCCAATACCTCGGAAAAATCCATGAAATACAAAGCTGAATATACCGAATGCCATCGCATAAAATCGCAGCCGGACATAATTCTCTCCGATTTCTGAGATATCTCTCATTCCAGTAATAACATATAGAAAAAAGCCACTCCCAATCGTTCCCGCAATGCAAACAATGAGCGCTACAGCTAGACAGACATATAAGGCTAGATATGTTCTCTCTACTGCTTTACGATATTCACCTGCGCCATAGCTCTGGGCAACCAGATAATTCACCGTATGTCCAATACCTGAGAATAACGCCCAGCCATTATACATAATGATATTCGACACCCCAACAATAGCTATGAGCGTCGCACCCAATTGACCAACAACGATGAGATTAATCGTACCAGTAACGGTCATTGTAGCAAATGAGAAGATAGAGGGTATTGCTAGAAGTAATATAGCTTTCCAGTTCTTTAACATGATGTCTCTCGCTTCTCCTTCTCCTGATACTAAATACTAATCGCAGCTGACAAAAAATCAAAACTGGATGATAAGAACTTCCAAGAATAATTATTCTCACAAAATGTGATCCAAATATAGAGCGATGACGTTACTTGTGTTGAGATACAAAAATTAGATTAAAGGAGCGATTTAAAGATGATGTTAAAAATGAAAAAGATGCTTGTCCTCGTTTGTAGCTTAGCTTTACTACTGTCCATTATACCTATTTCTACAGCAAGTGCACATGAGGTTTCGACAAAAAGTGAAGCTTGGACTATCACACTTACTAAGAAAATGCGTGATGTGATGAACCACTAGTGTAATTTATTTAAAGCAAGGGCTGTTCCTCCTGATTATAGGGAGAAACAGCCCTTCACCTTACACCGACGAAGATTAACGATTCAACAAGCTGCCTACGTACCGAAGCAGCTCGTTCGCGCATACCGAGCAATAGTGATGCTCATCAATCAATCTCCTTGAAACCTCATTAATTCGTTTCAGCTGTAATTCATCTGGCGTCTTCGTGGATGTAGTGATTTTCACAATATCCTTCATATCTGCGAATAGCTTCTTCTCAATAGCTTCACGCAAACGATCATGTGTATCAAAGCTAAATTTCTTCCCCTTGCGCGAGAATGAGGACATTCGGATGAGTATTTCCTCGCGAAATGCTTTCTTCGCATTATCGGATATCCCTATTTGCTCCTCGATCGATCGCATTAAGCGCTCATCTGGCTCCATCTCCTCGCCGGTTAATGGATCGCGGATTTTGGCCCAATTACAGAAGGCCTCAATATTATCGAGGTAATTGTCGAACAGCGTTCTTGCAGACTCCTCATAGGAGTAGACGAACGCCTTCTGCACCTCCTTTTTCGCGAGCTCGTCATACTCTTTACGAGCAATGGAGATAAAATTAAGATAACGCTCCCGCTCCTCCTTCGTTATCGATGAATGCTGATCAAGACCATCCTTTAACGCTCTTAGGACATCAAGTGCATTTATACATTGGAGATCATGTCGAATTAAAGCGCTTGAAATTCTATTAATTACGTATCGGGGATCGACACCTGACATCCCCTCCTCCAGATACTCCATCTGAAGCTCCTTTAAATCCGCTTCCTTGAAGCCTTCGACCTCTTCCCCGTCGTACAATCTCATCTTCTTAATGAGGTCGACACCCTGCTTCTTAGACTCTTTCAAGCGTGTCAGAATGGAGAACATCGCAGCAGTTTTCATCGCATGAGGCGCACTGTGAATATGGTGCATATCACTCTGATTGACCAATTTTCCATAAATTTTCTCTTCCGCAGTTACTTTTAAATTATAAGGAACCGGCATGACGACCATCCTTGACTGCAAAGCTTCATTCTTCTTGTTACTGATAAAAGAACGATATTCCGCTTCATTGGTATGTGCAATGATGACCTCATCGGCTGAGATTAGAGCGAAGCGACCCGCTTTGAAATTCCCCTCCTGTGTCAGTGACAATAAATTCCACAGGAATTTCTCATCACACTTCAGCAGCTCCTGAAATTCCATCACCCCTCGATTAGCTTTATTCAATTCACCATCAAACCGATAAGCACGAGGGTCTGACTCTGAGCCAAACTCGGTTATGGTTGAAAAATCAATGCTTCCAGTTAAATCTGCAATGTCTTGAGATTTCGGATCTGAGGGACTAAAGGTTCCTATTCCTACTCTTTTTTCCTCTGATAGAAAAACACGTTCCACAGGAAAATCCTCAATTCTTCCATCAAACTCTGTATCTAACCTCATCTGACAGGCTGGACATAAGTAACCTTCAATTTTCACACCTAATTCTTTCTCGAAATCAGGTCTAAGGTCTTTCGGAATGAGATGGAGTGGTTCCTCATGCATCGGACAACCCTTTATCGCATGAACTGCACCTTCGTTCGAACGAGAAAACTGTTCCATCCCTCGCTTGATCAATGTAACAATGGTTGATTTACCTCCACTAACAGGACCCATAAGTAGTAGAATTCGCTTTCGAACGTCTAATCTTCGAGCTGCCGAATGAAAGTATTCCTCAACGAGCTTCTCTAGTGTGCGATCCATTCCGAATAAATCATTCTCAAAAAAACGGTAATGCTTAACTCCGTTTCTTTCCTCAACACCCGCGGTACGAATCATCTCATACACCCTTGCATGGGAAGTCATGGCTAGATGCGAATTCGTTCGCAGTAGCTGAATATATTCCCGGAATGATCCCGACCAGGCTAAGCTTTCTTCTCCTGTCCGATGTTCCGTAATCCGACTGAATAGATCCATAATGTTCTTCTCACCCGCTTTCCTCGCATATAGACAAGCGTGTAATTCCACTATAAAGTAATAACTCAAATATACTAATACCTATGCACCAATAAGGGATAAGTTTCCGATAAATCATGGGAACCTTATGATATAATATTCCCTAATTCAGCTTTAAGGAGAGATACCCTTGGCCATCAAGAACGAGACAGAGCTCTATCAGCCAGTAAAAGCCTACTTTGAGAGTCAAGGTTATGAAGTGAAGAGCGAGATAAAAAATTGTGATCTAGTAGCAATGATTCCCGGTGAGCTAACCTATACGATTGTCGAATTAAAGAAAACGTTTAACCTACAATTGGTATTCCAAGCGATAGAACGTTTGAAGCTCTCTGAATCCGTATATGTTGCGATTGAATATAATCCACGAAAAAAGCTCGGTTCCTATTTCTCATGGAGAGATGCTGTTCAATTATGTATTAAGCTTCATATCGGTCTAATTGGCGTTCAGTTTTATAAAACTAAAAAGCCCGCGGTCGACATTCTCTGTCTCCCAGGCCTAAGTCCTACTCGACCAAAGTTATCAAAAAGAAGTCAAAAGGTACGAACCGAATTCGAGCTGAGAAGCGGTGACTTTAATATTGGGGGGAGCAATCGAAGGAAGCTGATAACAGCCTATAGAGAGCGTGCGCTTCGTTGTGTAGTTGTACTGTCGCAGCAAGAGAGTATGACCGTTCGCGAGCTAAGGGAGCACCTGAAGGATCCTACGGTGGCTTTAATGCTGCAGCATAATTATTATGGGTGGTTCGAAAGAGTATCCAGAGGTAGGTATACGTTGACAGCTGTAGGTGTCCAGGCACTCATCGAATATGCTCATATTGTACAAATGCCATAAATTGATCGTTGAATTAAGTGACCCCAGCAACCCTACTTGCACTCTTATGACCCAGCTGAACAAGTGCTTTATGCATCCAAACAGCTGATAAAGTTCCCTCTGCCATTGCTACGGACAGCATTTCTGAATGAACACCAATGTCTCCAGCTGCCCATAGATGAGGAACCGAGGTCATCTTCGTTCTAGGGTCAGTCACAATATGACCACCTTCAAGTCGTTCGGCTCCTAATTGACTAGCTAGATCAGAACGAACCTCATTCCCACCAAAGGCAATAAACGCTCGTTCTCCGCTAATTTGTTCTCCTGATATCAGCTCTACTCCGATAAACCGCCCAACCTCAGCTGTAAGTACTTTTCTAATCGCTTTATCGATGATGTCGATCTTTAATTCAGTCAATTGTGACATATATTTCTTACTTATTGGTTTAAGCTCATGATTTACGAATGTTATTTCGTCCGTCCAATAGGCTAGAGCCATTGCCATACTCGCACCTGTATCACCAGATCCGATTACGATGGTATGACGATCTCGAGCCTCAAAACCATCACAGTCTGGGCATACATACACAGAGAGACCAAAGCATTCAACTAAACCTGGCAATGGTGCATAACGGTCCATTACACCAGTTGCCAGCAACAGAAGTGAACCTTGAATAGGTTGATGCTGATATCTTAACGTAGCTTGGAATTCATTATCTTGACGCTTTACACTGATAACCTCATCTTCAATGAATGTTACACCAAGCTTCTCTGCTTGTTGCCGACCTGTCGCTCTTAACATAGATCCAGATACACCATCTGGCCATCCGATTAAATTCTGATAGCTTTTACAGAGAACGGAACGCCCATTACCACTATCCACAACAATGACCTTATGCATATATCGCCCTAGTTGAATTGCAGCTTGCAACCCAGCGATACCCCCACCAACAATAATTACATCTGACTGCATGCTGGATACCCCCTAATCGTAATTAATGAACATGCCAATAGCATGACCCTCGTCTTCACTTGCTATCATTGTGTTAAGCTAAGTATTTCGTTATAATAAAGAAAATGGAGGTGTAGGTAAATGTCTGCAACATTCTTCTTGATAGTTACTGTCACTGTAATGATGGTTGGATTTATAGTTACGTCTTCGTATAATGAAGACAAGACTAGTGGTCTTTAGAATTCAATGTTGATCATTGTAGGATTGAATATCGCAAAAAAACCTTATCTCGATTACGAGACAAGGTTTTTTTGTCGAAATTCAGTATGTCACAATCTTTAATGAGAAGCTTGCTTCATATCGATTAAGCAATCATTACATATGTAGCGAGTATTATACTCAATAACGTTTTCTTGATTTGAACAGAAAACACATTTGGGCTTATAGCGCTCTAATATAATATGATCACCTTGCACTAATATTTCGACCGGATCGCCTTCGTTCATTAGATATCTCTTGCGAAGGGATTTGGGCAATACTATGCGACCTAATTGATCAACTTTTCTTACAATTCCTACTGGTTTCATCCGATTCACCTCATTCTACCTGTCTATGGTGTATTTTGTTGTCGATTTAACTATTTCGCTATCTTCGACATAATTCCTTCTATAAGACTTTAAAATTTTATTTCCTATAATTTTGTCACCCATCACCAACAAAATTCGCATTAGTGAATTCCCGGGAATCCAGATTGCCTCAAAGCCTCGAACAGAACGATGGCAGCACAGTTGGAGAGGTTCATAGAGCGAACAGTATCCGTCATTGGTAATCGAATGAGCTGGTCTGGATTCCTCTCTAATATGGAGGCTGGAAGACCCGCTGTCTCTTTACCGAAAACGAAAAAATCATTATCCATGTATTGAACGTCATGATAGGACTTATTGGCCTTCGTTGTCGAATACCAGAAACGTCCATCCTTGTATTTTTCCAATAATTGATCGAAGGAATCGTGATATTCGATACGGACAGCATGCCAATAATCAAGCCCAGCCCTTTTTAACGATTTGTCGTCTGTATGAAACCCCAGTGGGTGAACAAGATGTAATGCTGCACCAGTAGCAGCACAGGTGCGGGCGATATTACCTGTATTCGCTGGAATCTCAGGTTCTACAAGTACAATATGAAATGCCATACAAAGCTTCCTCCTCTGCAAAGAAGATGCCTCGGATTGCTCCGAAGCATCTTCTTCCCTATTGATTGGTAATTAACCGTTTCTACGCTGAAAGTCAACCATGAATTGTTGCAATGCACTACAGCTCTCATGTGGAACCGAATTGTACGTAGATGCTCTTAATCCACCTACACTACGATGGCCTTTCAGACCAACAAATCCTAGTGCCTCTGATTCCTTAATGAACACCTTCTCTAGATTCTCGTCAGCCATACGGAATGTAATATTCATAAGTGAACGATCTTCACGAGCTGCAACACCTCGGTAAAAGCCATTGCTCTGATCAATCGTATTATAAATCAGGCTTGTCTTCTCCTTATTCATCTGTTCAATCGCTTGAAGTCCACCTTTTTCTTTAATCCATTCTAGTACTAATTTCACCATATAGACTGAGTAAGCTGGAGGTGTATTGTATAGCGAATTATTCTCTACATGTGTATCGTATCGAAGCATGGTTGGAACACTTTTCGGAGAATTCTGAAGTAAACTATCACGAGCAATTACTAAGGTTACTCCAGATGGTCCAAGATTCTTCTGTGCTCCAGCATAGATGAGTGAGAACTGAGATACATCAATTGGACGAGAAACGATATCACTCGACATATCTGCAATTAATGGTACATTACCCGTTTGAGGAAAGGTCCCGTATTGAATGCCACCAATGGTTTCATTCGAGGTAATGTGAAGATAAGCAGCATTGTCTGGAATATGAATTTCGCTTAATGCTGGAATGCTTGTGAATTGGTTGGTTTCGCTGCTAGCAGCTAATACAGGATCACCGAACAATTTAGCTTCCTTATATGCTTTCTCAGCCCAGCTACCTGTATGTACGAAAGCAGCAGTCTTGCCTGAGGACAGTAAATTCATTGGTACCATTGCAAACTGTGTGCTCGCCCCGCCTTGTAGGAACATCACCTTGTAGCCCTTTGGAATATTTAATAATTCCCTAAGTAAGCTCTGTGCCTCATCGTTAATCGCTTCGAATTCTTTACTCCGATGTGAAATTTCCATAACTGACATACCAATACCACGATAATCGACCATCTCTTCTTGAGCTCTCTTCAGCACCTCAAGAGGCAATGCTGCAGGTCCAGCATTAAAATTGTAAGCTCTAGCCATAAGTAACACCCTTCTCTTCTATAAGATATGGTAATGATAGCAACATTCCGCTTCTCGTTCAAGTACAAATGACACAGCTATTAATTCCATACAATAAGAGATCTCCTCGTTACCAAGGAGATCTCTTACTGTATGCTATACGTTATTGACTATTAGCAGCCGAAGTACAATGAATATTCATGTGGATGAATACGGATATTAACCGCCTTGGCCTCAGAACGTTTAAATTCAATGTAGTTTGCAAGGAAGTCTTTAGAGAATACGCCATCAGCTGTTAAGAAATCACAATCGGCTTCCAAAGAATCTAATGCCTCTTCCAGGCTGGAAGGAACACTACGAATCTCTTTTTTCTCTTCATCTGACATTTCATAGATATTCTTGTCATAAGGACCATAGCCTAGAGCAGTTGGATCCATCTTCTTCTTAATTCCATCAAGACCAGCTAATAGCATAGCTGCAAAAGCTAAGTATGGATTTGCTGTGGAATCCGGTGTACGGAATTCAACGCGGCATCCTTTAGGAGTAACAGCTGCAACTGGGATACGAACTGCTGCAGAACGGTTACCTTTTGAGAATACTAGATTTACTGGTGCTTCATAACCAGGAACTAATCGTTTGAATGAGTTTGTACTAGGATTAGTTATCGCAATAAGTGCTGGTGCATGGTGTAGAATACCTGCTAGGTAGTGCATCGCCATGTCACTTAGATTTGCATATCTACCTTTTTCATAGAATAGTGGGGAATCACCATTGAAGATACTTTGGTGAACGTGCATACCACTACCATTGTCACCGAATAGAGGCTTCGGCATGAAGGTTGCTACTTTGCCATATTGTCTAGCCGTATTATGAATAATATATTTATAAGTCATCAAGTTATCAGCAGTCTTCGTTAATGTATCGAACCGGAAGTTTATTTCACCTTGTCCAGCTGTTGCAACCTCGTGATGATGACGTTCGATACGAAGACCAGCCTCCATAAGCAAACGACAAATTTCACTACGAATGTCTTGTTGTGTGTCCATCGGTGCAACAGGAACATATCCACCTTTAACTGGAACCTTAAAGCCAAGATTTCCGCCATCTTCTTTGCGAGCTGAATTCCAGCCTGCTTCTTCTGAATCTACTGAGAAGGATGAAGAGTTCATTGTCGTTTCATAACGAACATCATCGAAGATGAAAAATTCGGATTCTGGTGCGAAGAAAGCAGCAGTTCCTACACCAGATTTCTGAAGAAATTCCTCAGCTCTCTGAGCTATACTACGGGGATCACGATCATATCTCTCACCATCAGGTGTATGAATATTACACATAATGTTGATTGTCGAATGTGCATTGAAAGGATCTAAGAATGAAGCTTCAGCATCTGGCATCATAACCATGTCTGATTCTTCAATTCCACGGAATCCAGGAATGGAAGAACCGTCAAAAGCAACACCATTCTCAAAAGTTTCTTCTTCAACTTCACTAGCAGGAACCGTAATGTGATGTGCTTTACCCGAGAGATCAACAAATCTGAAATCAACCCACTCGATGTTTTTTTCCTTAATAAGGTCCAATACTTTTTTAACCGACATTTGAAAGCCTCCCATTTCCGAACATTAGTCTGTTGATCAGCGTTGAATGTTCAACTTTTTGCTTCACTATGGATATTATAAAACTACATTTAATAGGCGTCAATATCTATGTTAGGTATTTTTTGCGATGGTGTTAGATTTACTTACACCCTTATCATTAGACTTCACAAAATCGTCAATTATAATAATCATATAAAATCGAAAAGCTCAACAAGGTGAGAACCTTGTCGAGCTCTAGAGTTAATTGTCGTTATTGATTATTGCAGAGCTGCGTTGGCTTGTTTCACTGTATCAAATCGCTTACCAACAAGCGGTGCCATCTTCTCAAGATCCTTCAATAAGTTAGCAAATTGCTCAGGATATAAGGACTGAACACCGTCACCTGTCATTGAATTATCAGGATCTGTATGCATCTCAATGATTAAACCATCTGCCCCAGCGGCCAAGGATGCCTTAGACATCGTTTCTACAAGCTCTCTACGTCCTGTTCCATGACTTGGATCAGATATGACTGGTAAGTGACTAAGCTGCTGCAAAACGGGAATCGCTGTTAAATCCAATGTATTGCGCGTATACGTCTCGAATGTTCGTATACCTCTCTCACACAGCATAACGTTAGGATTACCACCAGCTAGCATATACTCAGCCGCATTAAGGAATTCATCATATGTAGCGCTGAATCCACGCTTTAATAATACAGGTGTATCAATCTCTCCAAGCTTGCGAAGTAAATCGAAGTTCTGCATATTTCTTGTGCCAACCTGAAGAATATCAGCATGCTTCGCACAGATCTCCACGTATTCAGGTGTCATTATCTCAGTAATGGTAAGTAATCCATGCTTCTTCCCTGCTTCTGCCATCATCTCTAGCCCTTCAACACCAACACCCTGAAAGCTATAAGGGCCTGTACGCGGTTTAAAAGCACCCCCACGTAAAACTTGTCCACCGGCAGCCTTTACTAAGCGAGCAATCTCATCGATCTGTTCAGCAGTTTCAACTGCACAAGGTCCACCCATAACGGTTAGATTGCCACCACCAATTTCGACACCTTTAATATTAATAACTGTGTCATCTGGATGGAAATCACGGCTTGCCAGCTTGTAAGATTTTGAAATCTTGATTACATTCTCAATGCCTTTCATCTGACGTAGCTGCTCTGCTAATGTGGGCTCAGCGTTGCCGATTATTCCAATCACGGTACGATCGATACCTTTAGATACATGTGCCTTGACGCCCTGCCGTTCGATATGCTGCACAATTTCGTTCAAACGTTCCTCTGAGACGGTATTTGATGCAATTGCTATCATACTTGCCACACTCCTCATAATTATTACTTCTATACTTAAAAGCTTCAACGCTTATACGCTTCTACTCGCTAAAGTAATTATACTAATTTTATAAAACCACGTCAATCTTTAAATTAATCAAATGATGGCACAATCAAGTACTCTTAACCTTCACGGTAGGAAGAAGCTTTTTCATATTTACTGTTCGTAAAGGCTCATGGGTCGTCTGATTTTCCGGGTCATATTGCTCCAAATATTGAATAACCTCTCTAGTTAATGGCGTTGGTGTAGATGCGCCTGAGGTTACACCAATCTTCTTCTTACCCACTAGCCATTCTTGTTTAATTTCACTTACATCAGATACACGATATGCCTGAACACCAGCAATTTCTTCAGAAACCTGTGCTAGTCGATTGGAATTGTTACTTCGAGGATCACCTACCACAATGACTAGGTCGGTTTGTTTGGCTTGTTCAGCTACAGCCTCTTGTCTTACCTGAGTAGCCAGACAAATTTCATTGTGAATTTCAGCCTTTGGATATCGCTCAATTAATTTACTGATTAAATGTCTGATATCCCATTGACTCATTGTTGTCTGGTTTGTAATAACGATATTCTCCGTATCTAAGTTCAATAATTGTATATCCTCTTCCCGTTCAATCAAATATACATGATCAGGAGCAATGCCTATCGCCCCTTCAGGCTCGGGATGAGCTTTCTTACCGATATATATAATTTCGTACCCCTCAGCTACCTTCTCACGAATCAGATCATGTGTCTTCGTTACATCTGGACATGTCGCATCCACAACGGTTAGGCCTTTGGCTCTTGCACGCTTACGCACCTCTGGTGATACGCCGTGAGCGGTGAATATAACTGTGCCTGATTCAACCTTATCCAGAATTTCTAATCGATTCTCACCCTCGAGTGTAATAATACCCTCTTCCTCAAAGGAAGTGGTGACATGACTGTTATGCACAATCATTCCGAGAATATATATCGGTCTTGGAAGATCTAAGTTTCTAGCTGTTTGTAGTGCGAGTACCATGGCATCCACAACCCCATAACAATAACCTCGCGGTGATATCTTGACGACCTCCATGATGTTGCCTCCTATTCGTAATCATTTTGTATTCGCAAATCGCTTGATTGGAATATGTCTTCTTGCGATTCAGGCAGCCAAATGATAAACATGCTTCCTTGATTTTTCTTCGATACTACCTCAATAGAACCTCGATGCTCGTCAATAATCCACTTAGCAATAGATAAACCAAGACCTGTTCCAGAGGTTTGACCTCGTGAGGTATCTGCACGGTAGAATCGTTCGAAGATCTGCGGGATCTGCTCAGGCTCCATTCCGATTCCTGTGTCGCTGATACGAATACCCACTTGATGATCTATTCTCATTATATCTAATTGCACGTAACCATGCTCGGTATATTTGAATGCATTCTCTATAAAGATGAATAACAGCTGTTGTAGATAGTCTTCACTTCCTAGAACTGTCACATTCTCTAGCTCTTGAAGATCTCCATGCTTCCACTCCACTTGGTGCGGGAAAAACCTCGCCTTACGAATAACCTCTTCCACTATTGGCAGGAGCTTTATATGAGAATGGTCAATTTGATGACCTGCATCCGCTCTCGCTAAAGCTAACAAATCGTTCACTAAACGGCTCATTCGAGCAGCTTCTTGGGAGATATCCTGCATCGCTTCCATCGTCATCTGCATATCCTGCTTACCTGCCTCAGAGCGCCAAACCTTCGCTAATAATTCTACATTACCACGAATTGTTGTCAGGGGAGTTCGTAATTCGTGCGATGCGTCTGACACGAAACGCCGTTGGGCCCGATAAGCCTCCTCAAGCTCAAGATAAGTAGATTGGAGTCTAGATAGCATGCCATTAATTGTATTCGTTAAACGTCCGATCTCATCATTAGGTCCAATGTGTTCGATACGTTGACCCAAGTCTGTTCCTCGCTCAATCTGATTCGCAGCCATTATGACATTCTCGATCGGTCTTAGTGCCTTACGTGCAAGAAACCAGCCTAGTGTTGCTGCGATCAGAATAGCTATAAGAGATAGCGTCAAAAGCACAGTTCTAATATTATGAAGAAAATGTAAATCTCTCGTTATCTCCATTGCAACTTGTAATACGCCAATAATTTGATTGTTTGATTCCATACGAATATGATAAATAAGCAAATTATTATCATCTTGTTGAGTTGTACTAAACCAGCTTATTTCCTTCTTTGCTCTCGCAAAAGCGGATTCTTGATCAAAGGATAACACACCTGTGAAATTATTCGATTTTTCTATTTTGCCATTCGTCAGATTAGCCTGAAGCACTACTCCTGCAGATTTAAAATCATTAAGCTCTGGTAATGTGAATAAGTTCCATTGAGGAATAAGTCTAATTTGTGATACGGCTGATTTCCCTTGTTCTTCTAGCACCTGTTTGTTATCCGTGTCGGTTTGCAACGATATGAATAGATAAAAAGCGATACCGAATATTAATAGAGTAATAGTCAATATTCCAGTATACCAGAGAGTAAGTCGCAGTCGAAGAGACATTAGGATTCTCCTTTCAACACATAACCCATACCGCGAAGCGTTTGAATCATCCGCGGCTCTCCACCCACTTCTGTTTTCTGTCTTAGCATAGCGACATACACCTCAAGCACATTGGATTCACCACTAAAATCGTAGCCCCATACCTTCTCCATTATCGTGTCCCGAGATAACACTCTACGTGGATTATCCATGAATAAATGCAGAAGCTCAAACTCCTTCGTCGTTAATTCGATAAGGCGACCGTTTCGAAAAACCTCACGAGAATCAAGATCCATAATGATGTCCTGGAATTTCAGCTTTGAAGAAATGTGCTCCTTGGTTTCTAAATTCCTCCGAATCAATGCTCTTATCCTTGCCAATAGCTCCTCTAATGCAAAGGGCTTAACTAAATAATCGTCTGCACCGAGATCAAGCCCCTTCACCCTATCACCGACCTCATCTTTAGCGGTTAGCATTAGAACCGGTATGGTTATCCCCCCATCACGGAGCCTCTGTAAGACTTCCCACCCATTCAATTCAGGCATCATCACATCTAGGATAATGAGCTCAGGCTCATGCGTTAATAATTGCTTTAGACCCTCGCTCCCATTAGCTGCAGTGATGACAGAATAACCCTCGAAGGCTAAGCTCCTGCGTATGAGTGAGGTGATTTTCTCATCATCATCGATGACCAATACAAGACTTGCCATTTAGAGCCATCCTCCTAATCATACTTACATAACCTTATTCTACCACAATCGGCAATTTTCAAAAAAAGGAAGCTGCGAACAGCTCCCTTTCTTGTGAATCAGCTTCCTTATCTTTGTGCTTCTGCATTACGATCGCCAATAATGGATATAACCTCATAGGTTTTGCCTTCACGGAATACCTTGATCGTCACTTTCGTTCCAACCTTTAGTTCTTTAATGATGGATACCACATCACTTGAATTTTCGATCGATTTATCTAATACCTCTGTTACAATGTCACCAGCTCGGATACCGGATTGATGTGCAGGGCTACCCACCTCTACCTGAGTAATCAACGCACCCTTCGTTCCCGAGAAGCCTAATTGCTTTGAATAAGTATCATTAAGATCCTCTAGAGCAACACCGATATATGGAGCTGGCTCCACCGGAATAGGTGTGTTATTCTTCAGATCATCCAACACTTCAGTGAAGGTTCCTGTTGGAATCGCGAATCCAATACCTTGAGCTTGAGCGTTCACTGCTGTATTAATACCAATAACTTCACCGTTCAGGTTTAATAGAGGACCACCGGAATTCCCTGGATTAATGGATGCATCCGTTTGTAATAAATGCTGATATTCCCTCGTTCCATTCGTATCTGGAATCGTAATCGGGCGTTCCTTGGCACTTAATACGCCAACTGTCACCGTATGGTCAAACCCATAAGGATTACCGATAGCTACTACCCAATCTCCAACATTCAATGCATTAGCATCGCCAATTTTTAATGAATCGAAGGGTTTGTCACCCTTAATCTTCAGGGCAGCTAAGTCAAGCTCATAGCTTTCCCCAAGCTTCTCAGCAACGAAAGGCTCATCAAAGCCCTCAACATATACCTTTATTTCCGTTGCGCCCTCTAACACATGCTGATTCGTCAATATATAACCGGAGCTATCAAAGATGAACCCAGACCCTACACCAGATTGACGTAAGGTACCCTCTTCATTCGAAGAGTCACCCCCATTGTTCTGGCCCGGGAAGAAGTAATCGAATATATCATTCGTCCCCCTGCTCTGACTCACCTTGGAATAGGTTTCAATCTTCACTACGGAGCCCCGTGAGTTTGCAACAATCTGAGAAATGTTATTCGGTCTAAGCATATCAAGGGCAGCTTTCTGTATGCCATCACCAGATGTAGAAGGATTGCTATTAACCGATGAGCTATCTTCATTACTGAACACGGCTTGATCTGTTGTGAACCAGTCCATCTGATCTGAAGCGAACATCAGGCTTCCTACAACAATAACTCCCGCCATAAAAGAAGAGAACATCCTGACCATAGGCGATCTGGTCTTTGTAGATTTGGTAACTGGCGCCATCCTAGTCTGGCTTGGTGTAACTGCTGCTGCAGGTGCAGGTGCACTTGCCGTAATATCAGTCCTTTCATCATACTCAGTCGATGCTAAACTATGATCTGTGTCTGATCCAGAGGATTGATATGGACCATATCTAAAATAAGATGCCGATGCTTCCTCTTCCTTATGTGTTTGCTGCTCGTTATTCTTGTGAGAGCCTTTTTCTTCACGCTCAAAGAAATCACGATATTTGTCATTGCTGTTATTGTTCTTGTTATCTTCCATCGATATCTCCTCCTAATATGTTATTACTCTTACTCATGAGTCTATCATGCACACTGAACCTTAAAGCCACCTTAAATAATGATGAAAAGAAAATAAAAAGGCAAAATAAGCCGGAATTCACCGACTTATTGTATATGATTATTATTGAAGAAGTTGTTCAACCTGCTTCATGATAACGGAGCCTTTCTCAACCCATTCAAGGTTGATCTCAGCATCTTTATCGACGGGCTTCTGAAATTGATCAATGAGTCCTCCATACGTATGGATCTGCGCGGCATTATCCAATCCCTCTTGATAGAGGTGTCTTAATATATATGGCTTACCCATCTGAATATGCGCTTCTATATCTGTTGCCTCGCCATCGAACTCACCCTTGGCTATTACAAATGGAATTCTGAGCCATACGGTTCGATCCTCATCCATAAATTTATCGAATGAGCCACCTTCATAATCCCAATTACCCCCAAGGGAGAATTGTAGTTTATCCAGCTCATTCTTGGTATGTATATAATCCTGAACTTTACCCTCAATACTAGAATGTATGGAAATCATAGCTGATCATCCCCCTTTATTCTAAGTAAATAGTCAATCCGTCCATATTGGATAGCCTATTCATAAGGATGGTCAAATTATTCCATTCTATTCAATCCGCCCAGCCTTTTCGGTGAACATATATCGCAAGCTGTGTACGGTCTTCAACATCAAGCTTCATAAGAAGGTTGCTTACGTGCGTTTTTACAGTCTTAATGCTAATAAAAAGCTCTTCAGCAATATCCTTATTGGATTTACCTTCGGCAATCAGCATAAGCACCTCTCGCTCGCGAACGGTAAGTCCATCATCCTCCTTAGCCGCACTTTTCTGCCTAATTCCTCGCGACAGTGCTTGTGACACTTCCGTGTTCATGACGGGCATTCCACGAAAAGCACCCTTTATGGCATAGACGAGCTCTTCCGAAGAAACACTCTTGAGCACATAGCTGACAGCACCTGCCTGTATGCCCTCCATGACTTTGTCATCCTCGAGAAAGCTTGTAAGGATTATAATTTTCAAATCAGGATAACGAATTATGGCTTCTTGGGTTGTTGTTATTCCATCCATCTCTGGCATCATCAGATCCATCAGAATGAGGTCAGGGAATGGTAAATTATTCGTCTCCAGCTCTTTCAGTACCTCGAGAGCTTCTCTACCATTCGAGGCTTCAGCAATTACCTCAATATCTGATTCTAGTGATAAATAAGTACTTAATCCCAATCGAACCATGTCATGATCATCTACGATCATGACCTTCATTATTATACTCATTGAACTACCTTCTTCCTGATCAATTGTTATCCATCTTCTTAAATCTAGGTATTTGCACCTTGATTCGGGTACCAGAGCCTGCTTTACTGAATATCTCAATCTCCCCACCGAGCTTCTGAGCACGTTCTCTCATGGTAGAAAGACCATATGAATTCGTCTGCACCTTACCCTTATAGAAGCCTTGACCATCATCACTAATATGAAGCACATACAGATGATCAAGCTCCTGAAGATTAAGCTCAACGTGCTTTGCATCAGCGTGTTTAACAACATTAGCCATAGCTTCCTGCACAATCATGAATAATTGATGCTCTAATGCATCAGAGATACTATCTGATAATCTTACATCAATAGTACCTAGAAGATGATTATGCCGACAATAATCGGGAAACCATATCTGGATCGCTTCTTCCAGGGACCTGCCTTCAAGCTCGACAGGTCTAAGCTGTGCAATCAGCCCACGCATTTGCTTCTGAGCATGAGAGGATACCTGAGTGAGCTGCTCTATTACAGCCTTGGCTTTTGGCGGGTCTACATCAATTATTCTCGATAAAGTAGATGCAGATAAATGAAGTGCGAATAATTGCTGACTGACCGTGTCATGCAAATCCCTTGCTAATCGTTTCCGTTCTTCAAGCACTGCCGTTTCATTAGAGGTAACTTGAAGTCTGATGTTCTCCTCACCTAACACCTGAAGAAGCTGAATACGTTTCTCAACGGATGCAGCCATATCATTAAAATCATAGTAAATTTTATCAAAGGTATCATGACCCGTCAGAGGAATACGAGTTGTTAAATTGCCTCTGCTTAGCTGCAGCATACTTAGATGAAGTAAATTGACCTTTCTCTGAAACCTAACAGCAATAAAGTATCCAATAAAAAATCCTACGAGCAATACAATAAGAGCTATAATAATCCATATGGTTAACAATGAAGTAATAAAAACAGGTAAATAATATAATCCCACAAGTATAATAACCAAGGTTAGCTCTGAGACAATTAGAAAGTAAACTAGAAGCTCCCACTTCATATTCTTTACACCGCGAAGTAAGTTTGCCATCAATGATTATCCTACTCTCTGAACGGTAATATCTCCGATGAATAAATTAATCTGCAAGCGTATTTTTTTGTCCGACATCATAAATTCTTGCGTTTCTTGTTTGACTGAACGCATAAATCCGTTCTCCCTTTTATTAAACACCGTATTATCTCCCAAGAAAGAGCTTGAAGTAACACTAACCTCAACCTCCATATCATTCGGAACGAATACCTTTACATCCCCAATGAAGGCCGAGATATTCAATTTGGTCTCTCCGATTGGAATTTGAGCTTTGGTCAAATCAATAATCGTATCACCAATAAAATGTGAGATATTCATGGGCTTTAACTCCCAATAATCTTGCCCCAGGTAAAGGTCCCCGAAAAACCCAGACCGGTTCTCAGTTGAATGTTGGTGAGCATGATCATTAGAATAAGCATGTTCGTATCGATGATATTGACTTTGATTGTCTTCTGGCGAAGTAAATTTAGGACTATGAACGGGTATTGAGGGCACATGAACTTTAGCAGGTGGCACCTCTCCCGATTCTGAGCCTTGATCATAATTGTACTCATACTTATTGCTGTAATCTTGATTGACTGGGGCAGGTTGATCTTTTCTGAACATCATCTGAATCCCGAATAATATTATACAAGCTGGTATTAGAAGTTTAATTAATTCACTAATAGGCATATTAAGAAAATTCAAATTCCGAGCGAGAAAGCCTGCACCAAGGGCAATCACGAACAAATTCCAGATGTACGAACCACCAGAGCCCTTATGTCCACTAACCTGACCCAACAATCCGGAAATTCCGAAGAATATAATGATAACTGGCCAATACGTTGAAGCAATTTCTCCTGGGTCCACTACAATATATCCTAGTTGAGAAGCTAAGAAGAGAGTTCCTATAAGTATAAGGATCATTCCAATGAAGATCCGCTTCAAGACATATGTGTTCATCTTACCATCCCTCCAAATCCACTGAGAAGTAATTACATTCATAGTGTAGCTGATTTTCACCTATCTTGGAAGCGACCAAGGGTGGAAGCAAGCTCAGTCTTAAGGCTGAGTATGTTTCAATGACTCCTAATATTCCACAAGATATACTTCGTTGACATATAACCTAACATCAACCTATAATGATGTTCGAAGATAGCACTTATTGTCAATGAATGGAGAGAATTTTATGGAATTAGATCAAATTATTAGTGGGCTGGATACGATATGGGTTGTGTTAACTGCAGCGATGATCTTACTCATGGAGGGTGGCTTCGCACTTCTAGAAGCAGGGTTTGTCCGACAGAAGAATGCTGTAAGTATTATTATGAAGGTATTCGTGGATATTGCTTTTGGCGCACTAGCATTTTACTTTGTTGGATTTGCACTTATGTATGGGAAGGATGTATTTGGACTAATAGGCACTTCAGGCTTCTTAATGGGTGGAGATTTATCTCATATCGACTTAACCATCTCACATGATACATATTGGTTTTTTCAATGCGCATTCGTTATTGCCGTTATCTCTATTGTATCAGGAGCTGTTGCTGAGCGTATTAACTTCCGCGCGTATATTCTGTTCACCATTGCAATGACCGCACTGATATATCCCATTGCCGGGCATTGGGTCTGGAGTGCCGGAGGATGGCTTGGTGCATTAGGTATGATTGATTTTGCTGGATCAGCCGTCATACATGGACTCGGCGGCTTCTCAGCACTAGCTGCAGCTATATTCATTGGACCTAGAATAGGTAAGTTTGCTGCTAACGGAACAGCCAACATTGTCCCGCCCTCTAATTTACCACTAGCCTCAGTAGGTGCCTTCATCCTCTGGTTTGGCTGGTTCGGATTTAATGCAGGCAGTACTTTAAGCGCAACGAATATTTCAATCGGCCACATTGCCGTAACAACAATGCTATCAGCCGCTGCAGGTGGTGCCTCATGTATCCTATTCACAATGTTCCGTTATCGCAAAGCTGATCCACCCATGGTTATTAATGGATCTTTAGCGGGCCTCGTTGGTATTACGGCAGGCTGTGCATTTGTTAGCGACTGGGTTGCTATAATAATTGGTTCTATATGTGGGATAGCCATGGTGTTCGCAACGGAGATATTAGAGAAGAAACGGATAGATGATCCCGTCGGCGCCTTTGCCGTTCATGGTATTAGTGGTAGCATTGGTACAATTGCTGTCGGATTATTCGCACTTCCCGAACTGTCAGGCTCTGTTGGACAAGGCAACTATGGATTATTCTATGGTGGTGGTTGGAATCTCTTAGGGGTACAGCTATTGGGCCTAATTGTTGTATGCACATGGGGATTTGCTCTAACGTGGCTAGCTCTCACCCTCATTAAACTGATTATACCCGTTCGAGTCTCCAGAGATGAAGAGCTCATTGGTCTTGATGTTGGTATACACGGCGTACCTGCTTATAGTCAGGAGCATGACTTCATTAATTTGCAGAAGCTAAAAGGTATCTCAGAATAATTTAGAAAACCCGCACTCGTCATGCCAGTATGGCAATGAGTGCGGGTTTTTGTTAATCCTCAATCATATGTGTCGGTATATAAACGGATTCTCCTGAAGATGATTGCTCAACAATGGATTTGGCTGCTTGAATCTCATCTCTAAGTTGCCTAACCTGTTCCTTCGGCTTCTTCACATAATGAATATATTCAACGGCTAGATGATGATCAGGCTTCTTACCACTGAGCATGCGACGAAAGCTCGACATGGACTGAAAGGCTTGTTCTTCCTTCATTCTACGCTTCTCATAACGTTCTATGACCAGATCAATCTCTATGATCTGTTGTTCACGCTTAGCAATGTACGTTTCCAAGAATGGATAGACCTCGGCAGCCTTATGGGATTTACTTAACTGCACTTCTTCAACAAGCTTAGCATTCTCCAAGGAACATTCTCCTACTCACTAATGTTATATTATATGACATACCATCAGTTTACATCATTTTTATTCATTTGGCTACATTACTTTATACCGATATCTACCCCAATAACACCAATTTTATTACCTTCTACATCTAATATCGCTGAAGACAAGGTCATACAAGGTTTTTTGGTAATAGAAGATATGTATATTTCTGAACAGAACAATTGTCCATCCATTGCTCGTTTCCACCATTCACGACCTTTAGCATTCAATAGTCCAGCCTCAGGGAGCGAATAGATGAAAGAACCATCAGAGCGATTTGACCAGATTGCTTCAATTTCAGGAGTTTTCTTCAGAATAGCGCTTAACAGCTTGGCGTGAATTTCTTCATCCAGACTAGAAACCTCTTGATTATTGGCAAGCTCACTGATCAGAGTAGACGTAACATGAACGACTTTCTCATCCGTAAACGATTGAGTCTCAAGACCAAGTGTACTTACCGATTTAATTAATTCACCCGATACGGATTCTAGATTCCTACTCACCTTATGTAAGCTCGATATTTGTTTACGCTGCCCATTCATTTGTTCAAGAGTCATATCTACACTGAGTACAGTCATATCAACGGTATCTACAACCTCCTTGAGCATGCCAATGGTTTGTCCCATAGTTGCAGATTGACCTGCACCAAGATCAGTCGTTACGCTCACTAGTCGATGAACCTCCATCATACGTTGGAAGATCGTATCAATCCGTTCCTTGATATAATCCATTTCTCTCACCGTCTCCATAACCGCGTGCTTCTCATGCTCTACAGCATGAACAACAGCTTGAACGCCTGCTTCTATAGCGCTTAGAATGCCCGAAGAATTCTGCACCGCTCTATGACTTTGTTCGGCTAATTTCTTTATTTCTTGAGCAACAATAGAGAAGCCTCGACCATGCTCACCTGCACGAGCAGCTTCAATCGATGCATTCAACGCTAATAAGGAGGTTTGCGCAACAACTTCAGTAATAAAATTATTAATTTCTCCAATATTGTCAGTGTGGGAAATCAGATTGCTAATTTGTTCCTCCATTTGTGTGTGTTCATTCTGCAGATCTGACATCATATTATCTGTTACAGTAAGAGAACGACATACATCCAAAACCAAATCACGTGTCAGTTCACTTTCAACTGCCATATCACTCGAGGAGTTACGAATGTGATCAGCACTCGAAGCCACCTCTTGCATAGCGGAGAAGGCTTCTTCAATTCGGTTACGTGTATCCCTACTTCGTTCCTTGAGGTCCTCTTCTTGCCTAGTTGAGAGGTCTGCAATATCAGTTAATCGTTTAATGGATTCATTTACTTCCTCAACAACTGCTATGAGCCGATCTGCGGCGACCTGTGATTCATTCACGAATAGAGTAACAACATCATTCGATACCGAATTCATCCCTATCCTTCTGACGAATTTCCCTCGATTAATAAGTAATGCGATTACCATTACCCCTAAGATAGCAATAATAGTTAGTAATACAATAAGAAGCATCATCATCTCTCCTCTCCAATCTATCTCTATGTAAACTTATATAACAGCAATTATACGTGTTGAATGTCGAAATGAAAAGAGGTATGTCAATTTGTGACATACCTCTTCATTCTATAAAGAAATTAGGTTATTTATTCGCTTGTTCATTCGCATTAGCAGTTCCCGCTGCATTCTTCGTGTTCGTATTCCTATTGCCATCTTCTTCAGCCATCTCTGCATTAAATCGGGTAGCTTTAGGCTTAGCAGTATTCTTATTCTTGGCCAATTCATTCACCTCCCCATTGTCGAATCATACCTATTATTCGACAGCCTGAAGGCAATTATACAAAGCTTATAAGGGTTGAATATGGTCTGAGGTAAATGCATCAAATTCTTTGATTAGATGTTCCTTCAGTCGGATCTTTGCTCTATGTATTCTTGCTTTAACTGTTCCAACAGGCATTTCCATAATCTCTGCAATCTGCTGGTCCTTCCAACCATAGTAAAATTTACAAATCATCATCTTCCGTGTGTCTTCCTCTAATATGGAGAGACTATCGTATATCGTTTGTTTCAGTATCTTTTCTTCCAAATATAAATCTATATGCAAATCATCTATACTCATATGCTCATCATACAGTGAAACAACCTGGACCGTTCGTTTCTTGAGCGCATTCATTGCGGTATTAGCAACAATAACTTTAGACCATTGAATGAGCTTATTCGGATCCTTTAGCGTTTCTAATTTAACTAATATCTTAACCCAAGATTCCTGAACAATATCAAGAGCATCAGAACGATTCTTCATCTTAGCAAAAGCTACCATAAACATATGTTTATATAAATGTTCCAAGATTTCATCCTGGTCATTATCACTAAATTGCTCAACTTCCATGAAGTGCTTCCATTCCATTGTTCCTCTTCCTTCTTAGACACAGAAATGAGGTAAGGCCTAATCACTACATTGATTGAAAGTTGCTGCTAGTGTCAACAATTTTAACATATATTTTACTCAAAAAAAAGAAGCTGACGCCAAATAATTCATGCGCCAACTTTTTAAGAAATTAAGCTTTATTTCTTATTTCCTGTAGAATCATCTGAATTGTTGCATCAATATCGTGTGTTCCAATGTCGCCTTCTCCCCTTTTACGAACGGATAAGGTGTCCGAGCTCCGTTCATTCTCGCCAATGACTAGCATGAAGGGGATCTTCTCCAGCTGTGCTTCTCGAATCTTGTAACCAAGCTTTTCGTTACGTTGATCAGCTTCAACTCGAATTCCAGCAGCTAACAGCTTCTCTGTAACCTCAGTTACATATCCCTCGAATGCGATTGATACAGGAATGACCTTTGCCTGTACAGGTGAAAGCCATGCTGGGAATGCTCCTGCATAATGCTCTGTAAGAATTCCGATAAACCGATCTATTGAACCATATACAGCTCGATGGATGACTACAGGGCGATGCTTCTGATTATCCTCTCCAACATAGTTTAGATCAAATTTCTCCGGCATTTGGAAATCTAGTTGAATCGTACCACATTGCCAGCTTCTCTTCAGTGCGTCTAGAATATGAAAATCAATCTTAGGTCCGTAGAAAGCCCCGTCACCTTCATTTACTCGATATGCTATTCCCTTAGCATCTAGTACATTCTTGAGTGCTGTCTCCGCTTGATCCCATAATGCTGGATCACCCATAGAATCCTCAGGCCTAGTAGAGAGCTCAACTCGATAACTAAAACCAAATACTTGATATATCAAATCTATCAAAGAGATGACCTTGCTAATCTCTTCTTCAATTTGTGAAGGAAGCACGAATAGATGTGCATCATCCTGGCAGAAGGTTCTTACCCTCATCATTCCATTAAGCGCTCCAGAAAACTCATGGCGATGTACTTGACCAAATTCAGCTATACGAATAGGCAATTCTCGATAAGAATGAAGATCATTCTTATAAATTAACATATGACCTGGGCAATTCATTGGTTTAAGTGCAAATTTATTGTCATCCACTTCTGTAAAGTACATATTCTCATGATAATGCTCCCAATGCCCAGATTGCTCCCAAAGTCTTTGATTCATAATAAATGGAGTGCGCACCTCTTTGTACTCACGTTCAATTTGTAATCTTCGTGCAAATTGCTCTAATTCATTTCGAAGTGTCGTACCATTCGGTAAGTAGAAAGGCATTCCAGGTGCTTCATCAGAGAACATGAAAAGCTTAAGCTCCTTGCCTAATTTTCGATGATCGCGTTTCTTTGCTTCCTCCAAAAAATGCAAATGCTCATCCAATTGAGCCTTCTTCGGAAATGCGGTTCCATAAATACGTTGCAGCATCTTATTATCCGAATTCCCACGCCAATAAGCTCCGGCCACACTAAGTAGCTTAAAGGCTTTTATCCTACCTGTTGAAGGCAAGTGGGGCCCTCGACATAAATCGAAAAATTCACCTTGATCATAAATAGTTAGCTCTACGCCCTCTGGAAGATCGTTGATAAGCTCGAGCTTTAATGGATCCTCCAAATCACCAAATATTTGCAAAGCTTTCTCACGACTAATAACACGACGAGAGATCGGTAAGTTCTCTTGAATAATCCGCTCCATTTCCTTCTCAATCTTTTTTAGATCCTCGGGTGTAAGTGGGTTGACGATATCAATATCATAATAAAAACCATCTTCAATGACAGGACCAATTCCGAGCTTCACTTCTTTATTCCCATATATTCGTTTAATGGCTTGGGCCATTAAATGTGCTGTACTGTGGCGATAAACCTCTAATCCATCCTTACTATCTAAGGTTACAATTTCAACTGCTGCACTTTCTTCAATCGGATGGTACACATCTACTACCTTACCATTCAGCTTCCCAGCGATGGCATTCTTCCTTAAGCCGGGGCTTATGGATTCGGCTATTGCCTCAATTGTAGTTCCTGATGCATACTCTCTAACAGCGCCATCTGGTAATGTAATTTGAATCAACATCTCTTTCCATCTCCTTAACTGTATTTGGGCAAATCGGGTAGGAGGCTACCCATT
>DFZX01000030.1 GCA_002383695.1 Caryophanales bacterium UBA4045 | reverse complement strand
CTAACGAGGCGCCAAAGTGACTGCTACAGAGGGAGATAGTCGGAAAAATCGACTAACGGCACTCAAAAGTGACTGCAACAGAGGGAGATAGTCGAAAAAATCGACTAACGGCACTCAAAAGTGACTGCAACAGAGGGAGATAGTCGAAAAAATCGACTAACGAGGCGCCAAAGTGACTGCAACAAGGAGTATATATAGAGTTTACACGGAAATGTAACTGGGGGGATGTCAGTGTGGAGCCGATACTAAGCAAGCTACGAGCTATCGATGTAAAGCGTCGAATTGGGCCATTGAAGAAAGAAACGGATCAGGGACTCATCAATGAATTCGAGCAATCTGGTGTAAAATTTGTGGTGCAGTCGTCATCTTCTGAGCGATTAGAGGACGTATACTACAATGCGATTCATAAGCTGTTAGACTGCATGATTCCGAATCAGGATGGTGTTCCGATCTTACAAGAGGGCGGAGTTTATCATGGCTGCTGGCTGGAAAGTACGGGGACGATCAATGCTGAGTTATTATCACGCTTCATTCCCTCTGTCGCCCAAGCCACATTCGAACAATTCGCTGATCACCAGCGTGCGGATGGGCTTATTCCCTATAAAATCACCGCAGACGGACCCGTATTCAAACAAATTCAATTAGTTACCCCACTAGCCAGAAGTGTATGGAATCATTATAAGTTGAACGGTAGAGACGATAGATTTCTGAGCAAAATGTACCACGCCCTCATCCAATTCGATCAATGGTTAGAAACTTACCGGAACACAAGAGGGTCCGGTTGTGTGGAGGCATTCTGTACATTCGATACGGGTCATGATCTCTCAGCCCGATTCTGGCATGTAGCGGATACACCACATCTGAACGATCCGAAGCGGTATGATCCGAATTCACCGATTCTTCCATACCTAGCACCTGATTTAACAGCAAATGTGTACTGCTCTCGCAAGTATTACCGGCAGATGGCAGAAACTTTAGGAGCATTAGTGGATTCTGAGCGTGGCGGAACCCATTGGTCGGAAAAAGCTGATCGGTCGCTCCAAAGTCTATGGTTACATTGTTATGATGCCGAAGATAACTTCTTCTATGATGTGGATCGTAATGGTAAATTTGTTCGAGTTCAGTCTGATGTCTTATTGCGTGTATTAGCGTGTGAGGTTGGGGATGATGATTTTTTTGCAGTGGCATTAGAGCAATATCTGTTGAATACACGTAAATTTTTCGCCAAGTATCCGTACACATCGGTGGCGATGGATGATCCACGCTTCGACCCGCATTCGAATTATAATAGCTGGTCGGGTGCTACGAATTTTCTATCTCTGATACGTACAGCTCATGCCTTCGAATATCATCATCGTTATGTAGAATTAACGTGGATTCTACAGCCTATTATTTCTGCAATATCCAGATTAACTAGGTTTGGTCAATGTCTAAGTCCGTGGACGGGCGAAGAAGGCTACACTGAATCGTATTCCCCAGCCATCCTATGTGCGATGGATTTCATCGAACGGCTGTGTGGGATACTTCCTACTCCTGATGAAGAGCTATGGTTTACAGGACTGTTACCTTATCCTATGGATCATGGGCAGGAGCTAGCTAGTCAAACGGCCTATAGTCGAATCGTGGATGGTCAGCTATTCGAATTTTTGAATACCGAGCATTATGCTGAAATCTATTGTACAACTCAAGCAACTCAATCAACTCAAGCAACTCAAGCAACTCAAGCAGACCAGGGAACGCAGAGTAATCGGTTGAGTCAGTGTATATGCCGATTCCCTTCGGGATTAAGAATCATTACGGATCGCAATGGTGGTATGAAGGCGGTTGTCGGGATGAGTGTGCGTGTAGTGGAAGGTATCTTGATATACAAGGGAGTCGAATACGCTATTCGTGCTGCAGGGAACGAAGTGTTGATGTTCGAGGAAGGGAAATTGGGTGGAGTATTCCGCTCCATCTCAAATCCCGGTGTGATAGCTCCAAGCTATTAATTACAGGTATGAATCTTTGCCTATTTTAGGATTGGGAAGGGATTGTGAAATCTATGCTATCTAGTAATGAAATTCAATTAAGAGACCCATTTGTGATGAGACATGATGTGCATGAATGTTATTACTTATACGGCTCTACCGATAAGAATATATGGAAGGGTCCTGCTACGGGCTTTGATGTATATCGAAGCTCAGATCTAATTCAATGGGAGGGCCCATTCCCAGCATTTCGACCAGAGCCAGATTTCTGGTCTGATACGAATTATTGGGCACCAGAGGTTCATGCATATCAAGGTGAATACTACATGTTCGCTACCTTTAAAGCGGATGGAGTCTGTCGCGGCACTCAAATTCTGCGCTCCGCTCATCCATTGGGTCCGTTCACCGTGTTTAGTGATGGACCTGTTACTCCGCGTGATTGGGAGTGCTTGGATGGCACATTCTATGTGGATTGTCATGGGAAGCCTTGGATGGTGTTCTGTCACGAATGGGTACAGATCCTAGACGGAACGGTGTGCGCTATTCCTCTATCTGATCGATTAGATCGAGCAATTGGTGAACCCATTGTATTATTCTCGGCAACGGAAGCTCATTGGGTTGAGCCGGTATCGGGTGGAACCGGAGGCTTAGGTGGAACCCCAAAGACAGGCTATGTAACGGATGGCCCATTCTTGCATCGGTGCTTAGATGGTTCCTTACTCATGCTGTGGTCTAGCTTCAGGAATCGTCAGTATGCTCAAGCGATTGCTAGATCGATTAGTGGTGATATTCTAGGACCGTGGGTCCAGAAGTCCGATCCGCTCTATGAGAGCGATGGCGGTCATGGCATGATCTTCACTACATTTGATCAACAGATAATGCTTGCTCTACACACACCGAACAAAACGCCTAACGAACGGCCCATATTCCTGAAGCTGATCGAAGAAGAAGGGACGCTTATACTGGAAAAGTAAATAGAGAAGCTTACAAATGGAGTGATATTGAGCAAATTATAATCTTTAAAAAGGTAAATGAAAAATATCGCCATCGAGAACATCTTTCAAGAAGATGTTCTCAATGGGGGCATTTATGTAACCGCATACAAGAAGGTTGACATATAAAAATCCTTTGATTAGAATAAAACCAAGTTAATAATTGTGATGGAGAAATGGAGACTCACATAATTTGCTGTACACATGTTCAATAACGTGCTGTTAGGCAACTATGTGTTTTTTTGCTTTCCTATAGATTCTGGAGGTATTGAACACGATGCCCTTTAACAATCAGACGATACTGCCAGCCGCACGGAAAATCAAAAATTTGGAAAAGCTGCTGAAGACTTCTTTTGAATACATTGTTCTGTTGGATAGTCACATTGGTGAGCTCAAGAATCTAGTAGATCTAGCTAATGCTCATGGCAAGAAATTATTGCTTCACGCGGATCTGATTGAGGGCTTGAAGAACGATGAATACGCTGCAGAATTTCTCTGTCAGAACATCCGACCTGCGGGATTAATCTCTACTCGTGCGAGTGTAATCTTAAAGGCCAAACAGAACAGGATGCTTGCCATACAACGATTATTCTTACTAGATTCCAACGCGCTAGAGAAGAGCTACACGATTCTTGAACGGACAAAGCCGGATTATATCGAAGTGCTGCCGGGGATCATGCCTGATATTATTAAAGAGGTTCATGAGAAGGTAGGTATTCCTATCTTTGCTGGAGGGCTGATCCGCTCTGTTGAAGATGTAGAGCATGCACTTGCAGCGGGAGCCACGGCAGTAACAACATCACGAATAGAATTATGGAAGCATTATTCTTCTTAAGGGCGGGTGCAAGTAATCATGGAACAATCCAGAACATCATTCATTCTTTCATTAGATCAAGGGACAACAAGCTCACGGGCAATATTAATAAACAAGCAAGGTGAACCAGCCCATACAGCCCAGCTCGAGATTAAACACTACTTTCCCCACCCAGGCTGGGTTGAGCAGGATGCAAATGAGATATGGGACTCGATTGTTAGGGTTATGAAGAGTGTATGCGAGGACCATCATATTCTGTCGGAGCAGATTACCGCGATTGGTATTACGAATCAGCGGGAAACCGCAGTGGTCTGGGACAAGAAAACCGGTGAACCGATCTATCATGCAATTGTATGGCAATCACGACAAACCGCTGATATCTGTGAGCAGCTGAAGCTGCAGGGCCATTCGGACCTGTTTCGCGAGAGAACAGGCTTACTTATTGATCCTTATTTCTCTGGGACCAAGGTAAAGTGGATACTTGAGCATGTTGAGGGGGCAAGAGAGAAGGCGGAGCAGGGACAATTATTATTCGGTACGATCGATAGCTGGCTGATATGGAAATTGACAGGCGGTCAGGTGCATGTGACGGATGTGTCCAATGCTTCAAGAACGCTCATGTTCAATATTCATGAAGTACGTTGGGATGATACGCTCTTAGAACTATTAGACGTTCCTAAGTCGATGCTGCCGGAGGTCTGCTCATCCTCTGAGATTTATGGGTACGCAGCCAGTGAGTTTCTTGGTCGCACAATCCCTATTGCAGGGGCAGCGGGAGATCAACAGGCAGCCCTCTTCGGGCAAGCCTGCTTCGAATCTGGTATGGCGAAGAATACCTATGGTACGGGTTGCTTCATGCTTAAGAATACGGGGGAGCAGGCGGTTGCCTCCAGTCATGGACTGTTAACAACGATTGCCTGGGGAATCGGTGGGAAGGTTTATTATGCGCTAGAAGGTAGCATCTTTGTTGCAGGCTCAGCTGTGCAATGGCTAAGGGATGGATTAGGTTTAATTGATTCAGCTAGTGATAGCGAAGGCTATGCTGAACAAGTGGAATCAACTGATGGCGTATATATGGTACCAGCATTTGTTGGCTTAGGGACGCCGTACTGGGATAGTGATGTCAGAGGAGCCGTATTCGGACTAACGAGAGGAACGAGCAAAGCGCACTTGATTCGAGCGACATTAGAGTCATTAGCTTACCAGACCAAGGATGTCATCCAAGCGATGGAGGAGGATTCAGGCATTCCCCTCCTAACATTGCGGGTAGACGGAGGAGCAGTAGATAATCAGCTTCTGATGCAGTTTCAGAGTGACATCCTAGGTGTATGTGTTGAGCGGCCTGTCGTTCATGAGACAACGGCGTTAGGTGCAGCCTATTTGGCAGGATTGGCGGTTGGATTCTGGGCAGACCAAGAGGAAATCTCTGCATTATGGCAAGTAGATCGAACGTTTAATAGCAGCATGGAGGAAAGCTTGAGAGCTGAACGATATGGGGGCTGGAAGAAAGCAGTTCGGGCCGCACAGGCTTTTAAATAATCGAGATTTATGCTATGCTAGTGATAAGTTAATAACGGTTTGGAGAATCGGAGAAACCACAGCACCCTGCATGCCCTTTCATAGGAGCGTATAGGTATGTTGGTGGTTTTTTTATTTTTATTCTTAGAATAGAGTAGGTACTATCGTAAAAAAACACAAAGCTAGATTTAGGAGGAGGAAGTAATATGCAACATACATTATCGAGTTTAGATCGCAGTAAGCACTTATATGATATGGAGTACGTACAATATGATCTTCTGATTATTGGTGGTGGGATTACTGGAGCGGGCATTGCACTAGATGCGCAAAGCCGAGGGATCCAAACCGTGCTTATTGAAATGCAAGATTATGCAGCAGGTACATCAAGTCGTTCAACAAAATTGGTTCATGGTGGATTACGTTATCTGAAGCAATTCGAGGTAGCCATGGTTGCCGAGGTAGGTAAGGAGCGTGCGATTGTCTATGAGAATGGTCCACATGTCACTACACCTGAGTGGATGTTACTGCCGATTTATGCTGGTGGTACTTTTGGCAGATTTACAACTTCAATAGGACTTAGAGTTTATGATTTTCTAGCTGGGGTTAAGAAGAAGGAACGTAGACGAATGCTAAGTGCCCAAGAAACCTTGTCCAAGCTGCCGATCCTGAAGCGAGAAGGGCTGAAGGGTGCTGGGTACTATGTTGAATATCGTACAGATGATGCTAGATTAACGCTAGAGGTACTCAAGCAGGCTGTTCATTATGGGACAAAGGCTGTTAATTACACGAAGGTAGACCGCTTCATATATCGCGACGATCAGATTATTGGTGTGGAAGCTACCGATCAGCTAACAGGTAAACGTTATAAAATTCATGCTAAAAAAGTAATCAATGCAACGGGTCCATGGGTAGATACGTTACGTGAGAAGGATGCGTCCAAGGTAGGGAAGACCTTACACCTGACAAAGGGCATTCATCTCGTTATCGATGAGAAACGGTTTCCGTTACAGCAGGCTGCATACTTCGATACTACGGATGGTCGTATGATATTCGCAATCCCAAGAGACGGGAAAATTTATGTGGGTACAACGGATACGAATTATAAAGGGGATCTTGCACATCCACGAATGACGAATGAGGATCGGGATTATATCCTTCTGGCTGTGAATAGCATGTTCCCAACTGTGAATCTCGTAGCGGAAGATGTGGAATCAAGCTGGACGGGATTACGCCCATTAATTCATCAGGAGGGGAAGGACCCTTCAGAGATATCACGCAGGGATGAGACGTTTCATTCCTCTTCCGGACTGATCACAATAGCAGGCGGGAAATTAACAGGGTATCGCAAGATGGCTGAGACGATAGTTAATACCATTGTGAAACAATGGTCGACGATGGGATATGGACCTTACCCCGAAAGCCAGACCAAGCATATGCCAATTTCCGGTGGAAGCGTTGGTGGTTCTGATCAATATCAAGCTTTTGTCGAGGTTAAGGTACAAGAGGGTCATCGAAGGGGACTATCAGCCGCGGATGCTAGACTGCTTGTATGCCGCTATGGATCTAACATTGATCTACTCTTCAGAGGCATTGAGACCTACAAGCACGATGCGAATGAATATGGATTGCCTCTATCCGTTATACTAACCATTGTTTATTCTATTGAACATGAGATGGCTATGAGTCCTTCTGATTTTCTAGTTCGACGTACGGGAGCATTGTACTTTGACATGCCATTCGTTGAGAAATGGAAGACACCTATAACCAACTATATGGCGGATAAGCTGAATTGGTCTGTTGAGCAACGAAAAGCCTATGCAAGTGAATTAGAGGAAGAGATAGACGCGGCAGTTAACCCTAAAGAATTTTAAACATTATTCTAAAATAAAATAAACCTACCTGATTACTAGGGTTTGATTGATGTTATTTCACTATTTTTCTCTAATCATTAAATTGATTATTCCAATTTGGAATAAAGGGTGATATGATAAGATCAAGACAAACTTGGGAAGTGTCCACAATGAAGCATGGGAAAGTAGATCTGAAGCTTTTGTTACAAATATTCATAACCTTTTTCAAAATTGGACCGATGACCTTCGGTGGTGGGTATGCGATGATACCCTTAATTGAAAGAGAGGTCGTAGATCGACGAGGCTGGATCAATACAAGAGATATTGCTGATATCTTCGCAGTAGCCGAATCCATACCGGGTGCGATTGCGATCAATTCTGCCACCTTCATTGGGTATCGATTAGCAGGTGTTAGAGGTGCAATCGTCGCCATGATAGGTGTGCTGCTTCCCACATTCTGCATTGTGGTATTACTTAGTCTGTTCTTCCTGCAAGTCCAAGATCATCCGAAGGTAGAGGCTGCATTCGTATCGATACGTGCTACCATTGTTGCTCTTATCACCTATGCGGCATATAAGATTGGACGGACTGCGGTCGTTGATAAGTCAACGATAGGTCTTATCGTGCTGACATTTGTCGTGATGGTATTCTTCCATGTTCATCCTGTGCTGCTTATTATCAGTGGAGCTACTGTTGGTATTGGGATTGTATTCATAAAGGGTAAATTAGGTATAATTACTACCTTAGAACATGAAAATCAAGAGCCCAAGTATAAATATGCAGATTATTATATCGGTGGGGGGATTTGATGCAGCTGCTATTGGAATTATTCATCACGTTCCTCTTGATTGGTTTTGTTTCATTCGGTGGCGGATATGCGATGATTCCTCTAATTCAAGAGGAGGTTGTTAATCGACATGCCTGGATGACCGCGCAGGAATTCTCGGATGTAATCGCTGTAGCTGGGATGTCTCCAGGTCCGATTGCAACCAATAGCTCTATATTCATTGGATATAGTGAGGCTGGGATTTTGGGAGCTATCGTCTCTGCAACGGGAATGGTTTTTCCTTCCTTATTGATTATCCTGATGGTGGGGACCATTTATTATAAAATTCAGAATAGCAAGCTTGTGAAATCAGCATTCTATGGCTTACGCCCAATCATCACAGGTTTAATCATATATGCTGCATATATCTTCGCTTGGAATAATGATCTGATCTCATCGATTTCGTGGCACAGTGTAAGCTTGATCGGTATATACTTAGGCTCGCTAGCCGCACTCATCCTCTTCCGAATTCATCCAGCGTATGTAATCGTGCTGTCAGGATTAGTTGGGATTGCTGTTTACGCTTAGAACAATAGAGGGCTACCCTAAAAAGGGTAGCCCTCTATTGTTCTAAGACACACAGGACTAACAAACATATAACCACATAAGGTAGCCCTCTGTGTGTGCATAAAAACTGCCAAACTTACAAAAGATAGGGTGTGAAAAATTATTGAAGGAGTTGTTTAGGTATGTATAAATTGAGATTAAGCCTGATAGGTACTATGCTGGTGGTTATGCTTGTGTTGGGAATGAGTACATCATTGGCTGTTACTGATGAGCCTCAGACGCCGGCCAGTAAAATTGAACTCACAGATGTTCAGAAGAATGAATTAGCGAGTTTACACAAAGGTATTATGGACAAGAAAAAAGAGTTAATATCCAAATACGTAGAGTACGGTGTAATAACAGAGGATAAAGGAAAGATGATGATAAATCGCTTTGAAGAGCGATATAAGAAGCTTGAACAGAATGGATTTATGCCTAATTGCAATAAGAAAAAGGATAATAGTAAGCACGAATAGGAACCAATAAGGTGCAAGTGTTATTCGGGTGTTGTTTATTTTTCCCGAGAAATTTGGTACCCTTAATAGCTGTACGTATCAATCATGATATGGGGGTTGCGGCTATATTGCTTACATTACAAGCGGAATGTGTATTTGAGGGGAAAAACGTACTTGGTGAAGGTCCTGTATGGGACGAGCTGCTGAAAGAAGTATTCTGGGTCGATATTGAAGGACGAAAGTTACATAGATACAGACCTAGTGATGGCAAGACTGCTGAATATAGCTTCGAACAGAAAATTGGTTGTGCATTACCCGCGGAGGACGGATCATGGGTACTAGGGCTAGCTGATGGATTCTATCGATTCGATCCCAAGAGTGGTTGTGCAACATTAATGGTTCACACAAAGGATGAGAATCCCAGTAACCGATTGAATGATGGCAAATGTGATCCCACGGGTCGGATTTGGGCTGGAACGATGAGCAGCAAGTGGCAGCGGGATGGTAATCTATATACATTGGAAACTGGTACGGAGTTGTCAGTTAGATTACCCGGTGTTGTATGTTCCAACGGACTTGCGTGGAATGCTGAAGCTACAATGATGTACTATATTGACTCTTATGAGCGAATTGTACATGCATTCGACTATGATAGCACGACTGGTAACATCACGAATCAGCGTGCTGCAATCATTTTCTCTGAGAATGAGCAGGGTGGTCCGGATGGGATGAGCATCGACTCCGAAGGAATGCTCTGGATTGGGCATTGGGGTGGCTGGCAAGTAGGTCGCTGGAATCCGCATACCGGGGAAAAGCTTGCAATGGTAGAAATTCCCGTTCACAATGTGACCTCGTGCGCATTCGGTGGCGAACAACTAGATGAGCTATACATTACTACAACAACCACTGGTAATGACGGTATGGACATGAGTGAGCAGCCTCTTGCTGGCGGTCTGTTCAAGGTGAAGCTTGACGTAAAAGGCCTGCCTGTTCATCGGGCTAAATTGTAGAAAGCTCCGAAGCAGTAATCGTAAACGCTCCAGAGGGAAATTCTATTCCTTCTGGAGCGTTTTGCGCTGAACTCATTGCCTCATTACTAATCATCACGCTAGGTAGGCAAGTGATATCCGGGTTTATAACCATGTGGTTATTCCAGTCTTTACTCTTATCCGCCATACATTCACATGCTGTGATAAAATCAATATATGAAAAGCTAGAGATACCTGAATTGTTACTCAATCAACCTACGACTTGCCATCCACAGCCCACGATTAAGTACAATTCAATCCTAAAGGAGTCTGAATATCTATGTATGAGCACCCAGCTCTTATCGCCCAAGTCAAGACCAAACAGAAGGTTGTTGCTATAACATTCGATGATGGTCCAAATCCGCATTATACACGTATACTTATTAAGCTCTTCGAGGAGTACGATGCTAAAGCCACATTCTACACGATTGGCCAACAATTGGAGGAGCATCGTGAGGTTGCGATCGCAGCTCATGAAGCAGGTCATGAGCTGGGAAATCATACATATAGTCATCCGCATCTACCGGAGCTAGCTTATGAGCAGCAATTGGCTGAGATTATGCAGACAGAGAGATTACTTATAGACATTACGGGTCGTAAACCAACGACATTCCGACCTCCCTATCTTGAATTTAATGAAACCGTGATTGCGCTGATCAAAAGCCTTGATTATCAAATCATATCTGCACTTAATCTAAAAACTGAGGATTGGAGAGAGCCAGGAGTTGATCAGATTCTGAACTTTACTCGAGCGTATGTTGCTCCTGGTAGTATACTGTTATTTCACGATGGTTTTGGAGATCGTTCGCAGTCGATGGAGGCTGTACGTATTCTGCTCTCCGAATATACAGCTCAAGGATTTAGATTTGTGACGGTTAGCGAATTATTACTTCTACAAGAAAACTAAGCAAGGTTTGAATGCTTTCTTATTCTACAGTTGGGGGAGGGAATAGAATGGACCACTATCGGTCACTAGGGGAAGCAGCAGATCATATTATAAGCGTTATTCGAGAATTTATAGCTGTTAATACGATTTTCATCGCTACAAATGAAGGTGGAAGTAACACGATATTAAGGTCATATAACCGAGACGAGGTATTGGTAGAAGAGGGTAGCATAATTCCTCTGCTTCAGTCGTATTGTAATTTGGTTTTTAGTGGAGCATCATCCGTTATTATTATTCCTGATACTTCAACAAATTCGTTAACTTCTCATATGAATATTACAAGAGTGCTCGGTCCATGCTCTTTCATCGGTGTTCCTATTGCCACGCAAAATAATGAGAGCTATGGAACGATTTGCGCAATGGATCGGAATAAACAAAATTATAGTGAGAAGGAAATCAAACTGTTAGAAGCTATGGGAGGGTTGCTTGGTTATGTTGCGGAGCTGGAGGACATGGCCATTCGAGACGGTTTAACGAAATTGTTCAATCGCAAATATTTGGAGCAATACAATGCTGCTCGAAGAAATGGAATGGGTCATCACATAGCACTGCTATTTATCGATATTGATGATTTCAAGAATATCAATGACACCTATGGTCACGAAGCAGGTGATTCAGTCCTTAAGATCGTTGCTGCACGCTTGAAGAAACAATCCGGAAATTCGGATACGATTATTAGAATGGGTGGTGACGAATTTGTTGTTATCACCGAGAGTACGCTGGAGGAGGAGATTCGACTTCTAGCAGAGAATATACTGTCGATCATGAAGGAGCCCATACATATAGGGGACTTTACGATTCGATTATCCATAAGCATTGGGATCAGCACGGAGACGGATGAGGTATTATCCATTAGTCAGCTTGTTCGGAAGGCGGATCATGCCATGTATGAAGTGAAGAATCAAGGTAAAGCAAATTATAAAATCTCACTATAAACAAAATCATATTATAAAAAATCAAAAGGACTTAGCATAAAGTCACTTTCCTCGGAAGGCGACTTTTTTCATGTTCCATAAATCGCCCCGTAAATCTATGAATCTATGAAACTCGGTATACATTCATACTATCGTGCATAGATATATATATATATAGTAGAACTAAGGAATCTGATAGGAGTTATACAATGATGAGACACTATGTCCTAATCGCTGTCATTCTAATTGGCTTAAGCTCAGCGCTACTTGCAGATGAAACGGAGCTGTACATGGTAGATGCAACAACGGCCAAGGCTGCGAATCAAGCCATTCAATCGACGGTTAAGATCACTTCTAATAACCTGAATCATGGCTCGGGCTTTTTCGTCAGTAACAATGAGGTACTTACAAATCAGCTTCATCGCTACACTGAATG
>DFZX01000107.1 GCA_002383695.1 Caryophanales bacterium UBA4045 | reverse complement strand
TATGCGGGAATGTTCCCATTTATTAAGCCAATCTTGCTCCAGACTCACGATTATGCGGGAATTTTCCCGTTTATTACGCCAATCTTGCTCCAGACTCACGATTATGCGGGAATTTTCCCGTTTCTTACGCCAATCTTGCTCCAGATTGCAGCAAAGGGAGATGGTTGAAATAATCGACTGTTTCCTTAGCGTTTCAGCAGATTTTCCACTCCGAAGTTGAAGTTACTAGAACAAAACCTGCACGTTGATCTTAAAATTAATGTCAGGCCTGCAGCTTTAACATCGACAGTAATCCATGATAACTCTGCCTAGCATGTGCATGTGCAAGTGGTCGAATGTCTTCGAAGGATTGATCCGTATGTAAGTAGTAGGCTACAAATCCATGCAACGATAAGAACGCCGAATATGGAAGCATCATTGAATTTGAATTGGCTATCAGACCTCGTTCAGTGCCTACAAGCTGCATAACGGTCTCGGCAAATTTGGCGTAGCTGAGGTTTTTCTCAGTAATTGCACAATGGACTGGGTCCTCAATAAGGAACATTAATTCATACTGCGGTTTGTTCTCAAATCCAAATCGGATAAATTCTACGAATACATTCTCTACCGTGGACAAGTCCGGATTAGGAGCAACTAGCAACGTCTGATCGAAAACGGACATTAGTCTTGCGAAATCGCGAACGACAATCGCACCGAATAACTCAGCCTTATCCTTAAAGTGGTAGTATATCGCTCCGTGACTATAACCAAGCGCTTGAGCAATCCTGCGCATCGAGACTGCCTTGTAGCCTTCCTCGACGAACATCTCCGCTGCTGTGAACAGAATCTTCTCTTGCGTAAGCTCTTCATGCACGACTCTTCTGGGTGCCAATAGATGCTCCTCCTCAATTACTAACCACTGTTCAATTAATTAATCAAGAATACCAAATATCAGCTAAGATGTAAAGCACACGCTTTTCAATCTCTTGACTATACCCATCACTTTTGGATAAAATGACTAACTATACTACAGAAAAGGAGGTTTTTTGATGCAGTATAAAAAGTTATGGATTTCATTGGTGTTTGTATTCGTAGCTTCATTCTCCGTACTTCTATATTATGGGGGGGAAATTATTCAAGAGAAGCCACCTATGCCTACACAGGTGGTTACTGAATCGGGCACCGTCATTATGACCAAGGCGGATATCATCGAGGGTCAGAACATCTGGCAACGGATGGGTGGGCACGAGGTAGGAAGTATATGGGGTCACGGCTCCTATGTTGCGCCCGATTGGACAGCCGATTGGCTTCATCGAGAACTGGTTTGGATTCTGGATACATGGTCACAGGATAAATATCAAACAACATATGAACAGCTCACAGACGAGAGACAGGCCGAATTAAAAGCCACATTAAAAAATATAATCAGGACAAATACCTACAATTCGGATACTGGCGAAATTGTTATAGCAGACATTCGTGCAGAAGCATTCCGAGAAATCGGACAATATTATTCCAAGGTGTTCGGGGATGATCCCGAGCTGGATGAATATCGCGAACAAATCGCAGTGCCCGCCAATTCGGTAGTACTCCCTGAAGATAGAGATAAGATGAATGCATTCTTCTGGTGGGCAACCTGGGCGACAGCAACTGAACGTATAGACTCCGATATTACGTACACGAACAACTGGCCAGGCGAACCATTAATTGATAATGAGCCTACACGTGATACATTGATGTGGTCCATTGTAAGCGTTATTTTACTTCTTGCTGGAGTTGGAGCATTGGCTTGGTACTACGCGGTGATGCGAGCTAAGGAAGAGGACGAAAGCTCGCTAATACCACAAGCAGATCCACTACTGCAGGTGAAACCAACACCTTCAATGAAAGCGACCTTGAAATACTTCTGGGTTGTTACGGTATTAATTGTTGTACAAATTGGTTTTGGCGTACTTACCGCACATTATGCAGTGGAAGGAAATGGCTTCTACGGCATTCCTCTAGCTGATTGGTTCCCCTACTCGGTAACCCGAACATGGCATCAACAGCTGGCGATATTCTGGATAGCCACCGCATGGTTAGCGACCGGTCTTTATATTGGACCTGCAATATCCGGTCGTGAGCCCAAATATCAACGCCTAGGCGTTAATTTTCTATTCGTTTGCCTCTTAATCATCGTTGTGGGTTCCATGGCGGGTCAGTGGTTGGCTATCAATGGCTATATTACTGATCTATCCTACAACTTCTACTTCGGTCATCAAGGCTATGAATATGTGGATTTAGGTCGAGCTTGGCAAATTTTCTTAACCGTTGGTTTGTTCCTATGGTTCTTCCTTATGACAAGAGCAATCTTGCCAGCTATTCGAAAGAAAAGTGAAAATCGCCATTTACTGATTCTATTCTTAATTGCGTCTGCAGCTATTCCAATCTTCTACGTGCCAGGGTTAATGTGGGGTCAAGAAACCCACCTAACCATCATCACCTACTGGCGTTGGTGGGTCATCCATCTGTGGGTTGAGGGATTCTTCGAGGTATTCGCAGCTGTCGTGCTTGCCTTCCTTTTCTCAAGAATGGGATTAATTCGGACAGTCACAGCTACAGCTACTGTCTTGTTCGCAACCGTTATATTTCTCGCGGGTGGAATAATAGGTACATTCCATCATTTATATTTTGCCGGAACACCGATTGGGGTATTAGCGTTCGGGGCGGCATTCAGCGCGCTGGAGGTTGTACCCCTGCTCCTCATCGGCTTTGAGGCTTATGAGAATTTACGGCACGAGAGAGCTAGACCTTGGGTAGCTAGGTATAAGTGGCCCATTTACTTCTTCGTTGCTGTATCATTCTGGAACCTAGTTGGAGCTGGATTGTTCGGATTCCTGATCAATCCACCGATCGCTCTGTTCTACATGCAAGGCTTGAATACAACTCCACTGCATGCACATACAGCATTATTCGGCGTATATGGTATGCTCGGTATTGGTCTGATGTTATTCTGCTTACGCGGTTTAACAGGAGATCGGCCTTGGAAGTCTAAGCTGCTGAAATTCTCCTTCTGGTCATTGAATATCGGACTTATGGTCATGGGCTTAGCGAGCTTATTGCCGGTTGGTATACTACAGACGCTGGCTAGTATGGAGCACGGCATGTGGTACGCCAGATCTGCTGAATTCCTACACACGGGTCTCATGCAGAATTTGGTCTGGCTGCGTGTGCCTGGTGACACCCTATTCGCACTCGGGGCGGTCGGCATTGGCTGGTTCGTCATTGGCTTAGCTCGTGGAACCTCCTATGAGGATTCAAAAAAATAATTTCTTAGATGATTTCTCAATAGGCATACACAATAAAAGGGATGGCAATTATGCCATCCCTTTTATTGTGTAAATGCCTATACCAGTTCCCATACACTCCCCTTCTCCATACCAGTTAACTACACACTTGCCTTTTCCACTCCAGTCCCCATAACCATCCCAATATACTAGGACGCATCAACGATCTGTTGAAGCGCTTGAAGATCAAGAATATGAATATTCCGTTGACCACTCCGTTTAATGATTTTTTTGCTTTCCAATGTCGAAAGCTTGCGACTCATCGTTTCCTGTGTCGTTCCTAGATAAGAGGCTAAATCTTTTTTACTTGTCGGCAATATGATTCTCAACGTCTCCTGAACCTTCGATAACTCAATGATGAAGGATGCCAAGCGTATTTCCACATCCTGTGTGTTTAATTGGATCACTTGCTTCTCTGCACGATCCAAGCGCCTGCTGAGCTCTTCAATAACCTTCATATAAGTAGAGGGATGCTTGAGCAGAATCTTCTGAAAATCACTTCTTTGAATCATACATACCTCTGTATCTGAAAGTGCTTCAGCAAAGCTATCATTTGTTATCTCAGAGAAGAGTGCAAGCTCTCCCATGAAATCACCAGGAACCAATAAACGTGTTAACTGTTCATTGCCCGATTCCGTCATTCGGAACACTTTTACCTTACCAGTATGGATAATATACAGATGATTATATGAATCTAAGGGTTGGAGAATAAACTCATTCTTCTTAAACCTCTTACTATGACTTAATTCTGTAATCCACGTCAGTTCTTCATGCTCAAGCTTATTAAAAATCGGTACTATGGAGACACAGCTATGGTTGAAGTTTTTTTCTTCTGTGTGAGCATCCATCTTCTCTCACCTCCAGTTCTCTTATAGTAAACAAGTCGTATCGCATTTAGAATAACAACCAGAACACTAATTTCGTGGATTAACATGCCCGAAGCCATGAATATTCTGCCGAAGAGTACACCAGCCAGAAGCAGAATAACAATACCTACTGCAAAAAGCATATTCTGTTTCATGTTGCGGATCGTCGCTCTGGCAAGCCTGAACGCGTACGGAATGTGATGAAGATTGTCCGCCATCAAGACGACATCTGAGGTCTCCATCGCTATATCTGTTCCTGCGGCACCCATGGCTATCCCGATATCTGCTAGTGCAATCGCTGGAGTATCGTTAATTCCATCACCAACCATCGCTACCCGATGTCCCTGCTGCTGTAGCAGCTTTATCTGCTTTAATTTGTCCTCAGGTAGCATCTCCGAGAATATATGATCAATACCTAATTGCTCGGCCACTTTCTTCGCATTGTATCGATTATCTCCTGTCATCATATAGGTTTGTTTGATACCACTAGATTTTAATATCTGAATCGTTTCAAAAGCCTCTTTGCGAATTTCGTCAGCAATGGAGATTACCCCTGCAACCTGTTCGTTCACCGCGATGAATACCGCAGTATTCCCCAGCTTTTCTTCTTGAATGGCATATTCCTTTATGCTCGAATCGATGTTGATAAGACCTCTAACCATTAATTTCATATTTCCAATGAGAATGGCTGAACCCTGTATCGTTGCGGATACGCCATAACCTTTTTCGATCGAGAATAATTCCGGCTTGTGCGCTAAGTGAATGCCTCGTTTGTCAGCTTCTCTTACAATCGTCCGTCCCAGGTGATGCTCCGAAACCAACTCAGCCTCTGCAGCTAATTTCAATAACACATCCTCATCCACGTTTATCGAATGAATTCTGGTTACCTCTGGCTTACCGATCGTCAAGGTTCCTGTCTTATCAAAGACGACAATGTCGATCTTCGCAAGCTTCTCCATGATCTCTCCACCTTTAATTAGCGTACCATTCTTAGCTCCATTCCCTATTCCAGCAACGAGTGAAACAGGTGCAGAGATGACCAATGCTCCAGGGCAAGCAATCACAAGAAAGGTTAAGGCAAGCCCAATATTCCTAGTAACGATGAATACAATAATACATAGAATGAGAATGGAAGGTGTATACAGGTTTGCGAATTTCTCCAGAAATTTCTGCGTACTCGCTTTGGACTCTTGTGCTTCTTCAACTAATTCAATAATCTTCGCAAAGGCAGTATCATGACCAACCTTCTCCACCTCTACTTCAATATAACCGTTATCAATGAGGGTGCCACTATAAACCTTATCCTTCCTTTTCTTCATAACAGGTCTAGATTCCCCTGTTATGGCTGCTTCATTAATGTAAGCTTCTCCCGATATAACCCTTCCATCGACCGACACCTTCTCACCAGATTGAATGCGGACACGATCCCCAAGCTTCACCTCATCAATGGGTAAGATCAAGGTTGTGCCATCCTTGATCACTGTAGCTTGGAGTGGAGTCATGTCCATTAATGATTTTAAGGATGATCTGGTTTTCTCCAATGTTCGAGCTTCTAGAAAGGCACCGAATAAGAACAAGAAGGTTACTGCAGCGGATTCCACATATTCACCAATGATTAAGGCGCCCACTACGGCAATCGTCACTAGAAGCTCAATGCTGAATGCTTTCATCCGACTCGCTTGTATGGCCTTCTTGGTAATGGGAAATCCCGCGATCAAGGTTGAAGCAATAAGGAGATAATCAGGGAGCCATCCAAATCCAAATCCAAATCCGAATCCAAATCCGAATCCAAATCCGAATCCGAACCGATCGAACACGAATGCCAATGCTATGAGTAAGCCTGTAATAACGACGATATGAATTTTCTTAACCTGGATACCCATGATTACTCACTCCTAAGTACAGGATAGCCTAACTTCTCGATGACTTCTCTAAGTGTATCCGGCGAAGCAGTCATTTCATCATAATCGACCTTAACTTTATTGCTATGGAATAAGACCTTTGATTCAATAACTCCTGTCTGTTTGCTTAAGATACCCTCAATTTTGTTAATACAGGACGGACAGGTCAGTTCCTCTAATTGAAATTTTACTTTTTTCATTACATATCCTCTCCTTCGTTTATCTTATCTTCATCATACGGGAGGGATGTAATGGAAGCATTGATACAGATCAATTTTAACAAAGGTCAATTACATAAGAAAAACCACCTTAGCAGTTGAACGACGTCCTCACATAAGGTCATCGTTCACTGCTAAGGTGGTTATTGCGATTTTGTTAGAGCTAGAATAACTTATCCGCAGTTGCAATTCAGAATCGGCTTGCGTGCTGCCTGTGTCTCATCCATGCGCTTCACGACTGTTGTGTACGGTGCATTGTGAACGAGATCCGGTGTTTCCTCCGACTCACGTGCGATCTGGATCATGACTTCGATGAAGGCGTCGAGTGTTTCCTTGCTCTCGGTCTCGGTCGGTTCGATCATTAAAGCTTCTTCCACAATATTCGGAAAATAAATCGTAGGCGGATGATAGCCGAAATCCAATAAGCGCTTAGCGATGTCGAGGGTGCGGACACCGAGCTTTTTCTGACGACGGCCAGATAGGACAAATTCATGCTTGCAGTGACGATCGAACGGCAGATCGTAATGAGGTGCGAGCTTGCGCATCATGTAGTTGGCATTGAGCACCGCATACTCCGATACGCGCTTCAAGCCTTCGCCACCATAAGTACGGATGTAGGTGTAAGCACGGACTAGGATACCAAAGTTGCCGTAGAAGGCTTTAACGCGTCCGATCGAATTCGGGTAATCATGGTCAAAATAAAATGTGCCATCTTCCCGTTTCGCCACATTCGGCTTCGGCAGGAATGGTATCAGCTTCGCCTTCACGCCAACTGGACCAGCGCCTGGACCACCGCCGCCGTGAGGGGTGCTGAAGGTTTTGTGTAAGTTCAAGTGAACGACGTCAAAGCCCATATCTCCTGGACGAGCGTAGCCGAGAATAGCATTAGCGTTAGCACCATCGTAGTAAATAAGACCGCCTGCTTCGTGAACGATTTCCGCGATCTGGACAATGTCTTCCTCGAACAAACCAAGCGTGCTTGGGTTTGTCAGCATCAATGCAGCGGTATCTGGGCCAACTGCTGCACGGAGTGCATCGAGATCAACGAGTCCATGCTCATTGGATGGAATAGTGATGGAGTCGAACCCCGCAACCGTTGCACTCGCAGGATTAGTACCATGTGAGGTGTCAGGAATAATGACCTTCGTCCGAACCTCGCCACGACTCTCATGATAAGCACGGATCATCATAAGACCCGTCCACTCACCATGTGCACCAGCGGCTGGTTGAAGAGTGACGCGATCCATGCCGGTGATTTCGGCTAAATCATTTTGCAGATTGTAAAGTAATTCTAGTGCCCCTTGGATGGACTCTTCTGGCTGATAAGGATGGATCTTGGCAAATCCGGCAAAACGAGCGACGTCCTCGTTGATCTTCGGATTGTATTTCATCGTGCAGGAGCCTAGTGGATAGAAGCCATTATCGATACCGAAGTTACGGCGAGATAGGGCTGTATAATGGCGAATGACATCAACCTCGTAAACCTCAGGAAGCTCAGCAGGCTTCGTCCGCAGGAACTTCGTTGGGATGAGCGCGGTAATATCCACTTCAGGAACATCACACGGATCAATCTCATAACCACGACGACCTTCTTGGCTTAATTCGAAGATAAGTGCTTTATCGTGCTTGACTACCGCAGAACCACTGCCGTCAACGCTAGCACCTCCACCAAGAGTACCGGTGCCGGTTCCAGTATTAGTTCCGGTACCGATATCAGTTCCGGTTCCGGTATCAGTTCCGGTACCAGTATCAGTTCCGGTTCCTGCTCCGGTTCCTGCTCCAGTAACACCTTTATTTGCTGCGACTGTAGTATTCATAGGTTCTCCTTTATTTCCTGCCACTGCAACATTCACAGGTTCTGATGCGTTACTTGCGACTGTTGAATTTTCTGTTACTCCATTGTTCCCCGTTGTCGACTGGCTCATAGCGCACCCTCCAATACTGTTGCGAATTGTTCGATATCTTCACGTGACCGTTGCTCAGTAACAGCAATAAGCATACAGCCTGCTAGTTCCGGGTAGTCACGACCTAGGTCGAAACCGCCGATGAAGCCTTGCGTAAGCAATCGGCTGTTGAGCTCAGCGATGTTCGTGCCAGCTGGTAAGCGTAGCACGAACTCGTTGAAGAATGGTGCAGCGTAGAGGAGCGATGCACCTGGCACTTGGCTTAACACTTGCGATGCATAGTGTGACTTCTGGATGTTCAGGCTGGCAACATCCTGAACGCCCTGCTTGCCCATCGTGGACAAGTACACGGATGCGCACAGCGCTAGCAGCGCCTGATTGGAGCAGATATTCGACGTCGCTTTCTCACGTCGAATGTGCTGCTCACGCGCCTGCAGCGTCAGCACGAAGCCGCGCTTGCCGTCGCGGTCGACGGTTTGGCCGACGATGCGGCCGGGCATGCGCCGCATCCACTTGTCGGAGACGGCGAAGTAGCCGCACGTTGGGCCGCCAAGCGAAGCCGCGATCCCGAACGGCTGAGCATCGCCGCAGACGATGTCTGCACCGAAGCGGCCTGGCGCTTCGAGCAGGCCAAGGGACATTGGATTGCTGTTCACCACGAACAATCCACCAACAGCATGGGCGATCGGCCCGATCGCTGCCAGGTCCTCGATACAGCCGAAGAAATTCGGCGATTGGATCAGCACAGCTGCCGTATCCGCGGACACCTTGGAGGCTAGCTCCTCCAAATCGGTGACTCCGTCCACGCAGCCAATTTCTACGACATCAAGGTTAAGTCCCTTTGCTGTCGTACGAATAATATGGCGCGCCTCCGGATGAACCGCACGTGACACTAACAGCTGGCCACGCTTTGTCGCGCCAGCAGCCAGTGCACCCGCTTCCGCTAGCGCAGTAGCGCCGTCATACATCGAGGCATTGGCAACCGCCATGCCTGTCAGCTCACAGATATACGATTGGAACTCGAATATCGCCTGTAATTCACCCTGACTGATCTCAGGCTGATAAGGAGTGTACGCGGTGTAGAACTCCGACCGCGAGATCACATGATTGATCAATACAGGTAAGTGATGATCGTAGATTCCTGCACCAAGAAAGCTGACATAGCGATCGAAGTCTGCATTCTTGCCTGCTAATCCGCGCATATACTTCAGTAATGCGGGCTCACTCATCTTCTCCGATATATTCAATGTTCCTTGAAACCGCACACTCTCTGGAATATCCGCGAACAATTCCTCCGTACTAGCAACACCTATCTCTGCTAGCATCTCTTCCCTATCCCGCTCCGTCATTGGCAAATATCGATCCTGTGTTGACATGCTTCCCTCTCCCTTATCTATAAAATTACAAGGATTACTCCCCAAATGGCAAACTTACTCAACAGCATCCTATCTACTCCAAAGCAACTCATTCAGCCGCTCTCAGCATCCTATATACTCCAAAGCAACTCATTCAGCCGCTCTCAGCATCCTATCTGCTACACTCAGCACGATTAGAACTTAAATATCTAGCTACTATGGATTAGCGCTACAACTAGCGCTATAAAGTAGTCGAATTTCGCTAATCATCGCTTAAATCGACTATTTGCTCCAACAGCGCTAGTTTCAGCGCTATAGTGCTGTCCAGTAGGAGCTATAGCGCTGAAAGTAGCGTTAATCATAATTATTGTCTAACTTTTCTTAGGATTCATACATTTACAAGGCACTATAGCGCTAACTAATGCGCTAATCCTATGAAATCACTCCACAACACGACAATTCAGCAGCATTAGAGCATGATCACTCCGGGTTCCTCTTCTTTCTTTCCTAGCCTTAAAGCTGAGTGAAAGGGATAGAACCCAAAAGGAAATTTCAAGACATATACTTAGCATCAAAATACACCAATTTTTGCCTACAAGTAACTATTTTCCCCTAATACTTTCTCTTATTCTCAACTTTTTCCCCTGCCAACTACTTCTTCTCCCTAACATAGAAAGGTGCTTTAATCACAACGGCCTTCAATCTCTTGCCACGAATTTCCACATATACTTCGCTACCTAGTGGTGAGTACGCGGTTTCGACCAACGCCAAGCCAATATTGGTTTTCAATGTCGGTGACTGCGTCCCCGTTGTAACCTCGCCGATATGGCGATCATCCTTGTCGTACACCGGATAATGCGAGCGAGGAATCCCACGGTCGATCATCTCAATGCCTACGAGCTTGCGTGGGGCACCGTTCAGCTTCTGCTCCTGCAGCACCTCACGCCCAATGAAGTCTCCTTTGTCGAGCTTCACGAAGAAGCCCAAGCCCGCTTCGATTGGTGTGATTGTTGACGAAAGCTCTTGTCCATACAATGGCAATCTAGCCTCGAAGCGTAATGTATCGCGTGCTCCCAATCCCGCAGCGACTAAGCCATCCTCTGCTCCCGTAATCAGCAGCTGCTCCCATATCTTCAATACCGATTCATTATCGGTATATATCTCAAAGCCGTCTTCACCGGTATAGCCCGTTCTTGATACCAGAGCGACCGATTCACCGATGGGTACATCCTGCATAAACCGATAGCTGCCAAGCGCTCCGACAGGTGCATCACAGACCTTGCTTATAATCCGTGCTGCTAATGGACCCTGTAGGGCAATTAGCGACATCTCTTCGGATACGTTCACTAAATCAACACCATCCTCAACATGCTTCTGCAGCCATTCGAAATCCTTATCGATGTTCGATGCATTCACAACGAGCATATAATCATGTTCAGCTAGCCTATACACCAATAGATCGTCAACAACGCCACCGTCGGTATAACACATCAATGCATACAACGCCTGACCATCCTCAAGCTTCGAGATATCATTCGTCAGTAGCTGCTGCAGGAAGGCTAGCGAGCCCTCACCCTTAACCGTAAATTCTCCCATGTGTGACACATCGAACAATCCAGCCTGTGTACGAACGGCCTCATGCTCCTTCAGAATACTGGAGAACTGTACAGGTAAATCCCATCCGCCAAAATCAATCGTCTTCGCACCCTGTTTCTCATACAGTGGATATAGTGGTGTTCTTCTCAACTGCCCCATTGCTTCACCTCGTCCATATTAGTCTGTCATTGTTAGTTTTCCCAAAAAACATAAAAAAGGACACAGCACAAAGATGACGGGTTCACACCCAACATTCATCCTTCTGCTCTGTCCATTTACCTGAGAGTTACCTAAACAGTGTGGTCAGCTTTACGCTGCCGTCATTCACTGAGAAGTTTCCCCTTGGGTGGTTCGTCACTATGAAACAACGCATTGTTGTTCTCCTAATGCTAACACTCTCCAGAGATGCGTCCGATACAGGTCCATTGTGCCTGAGAGATTCACGATTACGCTTACTCCTTCGGCGGTGCTTTCCCATCCCTAACCTAATCGGATGATCCACACTCTCTCCCTATACCATCATTCGCCATTCTTAAAGCCACAGTTATTATAGCAGAAACTTTTGCGAAAAGGGAAATTTTCTGACAAAAATTCATCTTAATCGACATAATTGTTTGAGAGGAGTTGTTGAGAAAAGTATTATTCCTATCAGACATCCCCATCGTTATGAATACGTATAGGATTAGTATGTTCATAACGTCAATAATTCATAACGATGGGGATGTGTGATAGGAATAATACTTTTCTCAACAACTCCTCTCAAACAATTATGTCGATTAAGATGAATTTTTGTCAGAAAATTTCCCTTTT
>DFZX01000081.1 GCA_002383695.1 Caryophanales bacterium UBA4045 | reverse complement strand
TTAGTATCTCGGTATTAAGTGTAATTGTACAATGGCATGTATCATCCCAGCTTATATTAGGATTGATGAATACCCGAAGATTAGGCGAGAAGAAAACGAAGATATTCACATGGATTATTCTAGGTATATTCGGAGTGTTCGTATTGGTCGCCGAGAACATATTGATTGAAGAGCAAATATTCCATTTCGGAGAAACATGGTTAAATATTCGCTTTTTAACTGAGACTTTTACTGTATTCATCATGTGGATATTGGCGAGGAGGATAAAGACTTGATATTAAAAAAGTGTTTTACTTTAGTAATTATTATATGCTTAATCTTAGTAAGCGCCTGTGGTTATAAAGATATCGACAAGAGATTTTTCGTAGTCACCATTGGTGTTGGTAAACCAGATAATGAAGAGAAAACTTATAAAGTCACACTTAAACTAGCGATTCCAGCTGCTGAAATAAAAGCTGGGCAAGAGAAATTTGTACTTATTGAGGAAGAGACGGACTCAATAACTGAAGCATTAAGATTAATAAAATCTAAGGTAGATAAAGAACTAGATTTCAGCCATACAAAAGCAATAATTATAGAAGAAACCATCGCAAAGAAGGAAGACATGAAGAAGGTAATGGACTGGTTTATTCGGAGACGTGACATCCAGAAAATTGCTTATATGGCCATTGGGAAGCCTACCGCCAATGCGGTGTTGGCCTTAAAGCCGGAATCGGAGAGATTGCCTTCTAACTCGCTATTCTTAGCCTTTGGTAAATTGGGCACAGAAACACCCTATATTGTTACCGAACAATTATTTGATTTTCGCAAACGTCTCTATGAGAAAGGATTGGATCCCGTATTACCCATAATTAGAGTTGATGAAAAAAATAAGCTATTGATCATAAATCAAGTCTCGATATTTAATAAAAAGAACATGAAATTAATCTTATCGGAAGAGGATACAAAATTGTTCAGTATATTATCCAATCGATTTTCAAAGGCAAATATTAAAGTAAAAAGCATGTCTAAAGGTAGGGAGAAATCATTCTATATAGCCGCAGATGAAGCGAAAGCAACCTATAGTATACAATCACCAGAAGGAAAGAAACCTTATATTGAGGTAAATGTTAAACTAGAGGGAATAGTTGAAGAATCGTCGTTCGAGTTTACAACAGATATGGTTGAATCAAATACGAAGATAGCTGAAAAGGATATTACCAAGAAGGTCAAAAAGGTGTTAGAGACGCTCCAAAAGAAAAATCTGGACCCGTTAGGTTTGGGTCTTCAGTACCGAGCCCGACATTCAGCTGATGATGAGTGGGAACAGTGGCTTGCTATATATCCAGACGCTGAATTCAAAGTGAAAGTATCCTTAACGATTCAAAGCTCAGGTGGTATTCACTGATTAAGATTAGTTTTTTGTGAAAGTGGGTAATTGAAGATAAGGGATGCTAGATCCTTGAACAAAATCCACTTAGGAAAGAGCGTGATGAAGATGTTAAAGTCAATTCAAGCATATTTTCCATCAGAGGACAAAGCAGAAGCCGCGAAAACACTAATGGTACGTTATAAAACTGAATTAGTCGAGGTAAGTAAATTAGCGAATACTGATGAAGAAAGGGAGGCTCCAGTTGCAGTACCCTTCGCAGGCGCCTTGACTGGAATACCTGCTACTGGGATGGGTGTTAATGGAGGATTTATTGTTGAACGATCGGGCGATGAAAGCTCAGACAGTCATATGTCATATGTCCTATCGACGAAAGTTGAAGAAGAGGATTACAATGCAATTGTTGATATTATCAATAATAATTATGGTGAAATGTAACCTATTAAGTAGAATATGTTCAAGAAAAAAACCGTTCACCAGTGAACGGTTTTTTTCTTGAACAATCTCTGAATGAGCCAATCCAATTCTATAATAGAATGGAACCAACAAATCCACTTAATATGCCAACAAGAACAACTGATAGTGTAACGAATAGGATGACTTTCCGCGAGAAAGAGCTATAAATCATAGTAAGTGAAGGTAAACTTATAGCAGGTAATGTAATTAATAATGCTGCAGCAGGTCCATTGCCTAAACCTAAAGCTAGAAAAGAGGCGATAATCGGTATTTCTGCAGCAGTTGGAATGACGAACAACATACCTAATAAGGAGAAAATGAATATGGCTAGAATACCATTACTCAAAGATGTAGGAAACATCCATCCTTGTATAGCACTGAGAACGAGCACGGTGACGATGTATGCGGGTATGATTTGAATTGTTAATATACCTAAGCTTTGTATCCATCGATGAAGAAAAGAGCCTTCCTCATGCGCAGAATTCATTACTTCAGGGACCATTTCCTCGGGTAGCTGTCTTCGATCCACTCGATTAGCCAAGTAGCTGACCCCGAATGTAAGGAGAATACCAAAAACTACACGAATAAGTGTGAATTTCCAAGACAAAACGAATGTCATAAAGATAAGTGTAGCAGGATTTAGAACAGGATTACCAATCCAGAAAGCCAAGCTTGCTCCTACAGATACATTTCTTCTCCTAAGGCTTGCTGCAATCGGAGCGGCACAGCATGAACACATCATGCCTGGTATGGAAGCAAGACCTCCATAAGCTGTACTTCTGAATGTTGCCTTTCCAAGTACACGCTGTAGCCACTGAGAAGGTAATAAGACTTGAATAAGGGAACCAAGAAGGATACCTAACACTGCAGCTTTCCAGATGGATTTGAAATAAACCGCCGCATAATCCAGAGTAGTTGACCATGTGAAGACATTGGATTCGGAAAGGATAGAGGATCCGATAGAATGTTGGTCTATAGCCACAATCGCCTTATGGTAATAAGGCCACCATTTTACATAAGTTAATCCTACAATCGTAATGGACACAAAAATGATAATCATAATAACGGTTTTTAATTCTAAATGGTTAGATCGTAATACCTTAGTCTGGGACAAGATGTTCTCCTCCAAATGATTTATCTCATAAATATGAATTATACAAGATAAGTGCAAAGTTGAAAACATTGCGTTAAGCATCCAAGATCGTGTACCATTTAAATATAAGAAGAAAGGATCGTGTTAATGATATGGAAACCTTCGAACAAGTTAAATTAACTTCATTATCAAGTAAAGGTGGATGTGGATGTAAGATTGGTCCAGCAGATTTGATGGAGGTTCTGCGCAATCTACCAGCAGCAATGCCGAATCGTGATTTACTTGTTGGACTTGACACCAGTGATGATGCAGGTGTTTACCGTTTAACGGATGAAATAGCACTCGTTCAAACTGTAGATTTTTTCACTCCGATTGTTGATGATCCTTATGATTTCGGGCAGATTGCAGCAGCGAATGCCATCAGCGATATATATGCAATGGGTGGAAAGCCTTTAACGGTATTAAATATTGTCGCATTTCCAATATCTACTTTAGATAAACGAATTCTATCCGAAATTTTACGTGGAGCAGCGGATAAGGTTCAAGAGGCAGGAGCAACACTTGTCGGTGGCCATTCCATTGATGACAAAGAACCAAAGTTTGGTCTGGCAGTTACCGGTCTCATTCACCCTGAGAGAATACGTACCAATGCAGCTGCAAAACCTGGCGATCGTCTCATTCTGACCAAACCGATTGGTGTAGGCATACTGACGACTTCGATTAAGAAGGAACAGCTATCATTAGATGAGATGAAGCACCTGACCAAGGTCATGGCAACATTAAACAAAACCGCAGCGGAAACTATGGAATCATACCAAGTACACGCTTGCACGGATGTAACAGGCTTTGGATTGATTGGACATGCTTTAGAGATGGCCAAGGGTAGTAATGTCGGGGTAAGGATTCATAAGAAGGATGTACCTTTACTACCGAGAGTTAGAGAATTGGCTGAGAAGGGATTTGTTCCAGGTGGTTCTAAGAACAATTTCAACCACGTTGAGAATCATGTTACCTTTCCGGAAGAGATGGATCAGATTGATCGGTGGATTCTCTGCGATGCAGTTACATCGGGCGGTCTGTTAATATCGGTTTCTGAAGAAGATGCAGAATCTATGTTGGAGGAACTGAAGCAAGCAGGAGTAGAAGCTGGTTTGATTGGTGAGATTGTTATGGAAAAACCCGGACATATCATTGTTGATTAACACTAATTGCGATTACACATCCGAAGAAGATTGAAGGGGTACTAGATATGTTTCAGGACTTAACACTGGAAGAGCTGTCGGAGATGCGACAGAAGAAAGAACTTATAACCATCGATGTGAGATCACCCTCTGAATTTGAAGATGCTACTATACCAGGGAGTTTGAATATTCCTTTATTCGATGATGAGGAACGTGCGGAGGTTGGTACCCTATATACACAGGTCAATGTACAAGCTGCTAAGGATCGGGGTCTTGAGATCGTGTCAGCGAAGCTGCCGGCCTTTATCAAACAATTTTCACAGATACCTGGGAATAAGGTGGTTTTCTGCTGGAGAGGGGGTATGCGTAGCAGAACAACCGCTACTGTACTTTCTCTAATGGGAATTCATGTTTATCGATTAGAAGGAGGTTTTCGTGCTCATCGTCAGGGAGTCATGAAAGCCCTGGACGAGCTAACCATTACACCACCTGCTATTGTACTTCATGGAAATACAGGTAGCGGTAAGACGGCAATCCTACATCAACTAAGTGATAAGGGTTATCCAGTATTAGATTTAGAAGCAATGGCAGGACACCGTGGCTCCGTATTCGGAAGCATTGGTCTTACAGCGCATAATCAGAAAAAATTCGATGCTTTACTTATCGATTCACTTGCGTCCAATCAACACTCACCGTATTTACTTCTGGAGGCGGAGAGTAAACGTATAGGTAAGATTGTTCTCCCGGATCAATTAATTTACAAAAAAGAAGAAGGGCATCAGATTTGGTTGGATTTACCCATTGAAGCTCGCGTCCAACATATATTAGAAGAATACCATCCATCGGATCATCAAGAGGAGTGTATGAGAGCATTTATACAGATTAAATCCCGTATTCATACCCCTATTGCTGCTGAGATCGAGCAGTGTTTAAAAACGGAAAGATTTGATTCTGCTATTGAGTTACTGCTCATTCACTATTACGATCAACGGTACGCTCATTCATCATTAAGCAACATAGAGAATAGATCCGTTGTTAAAGTTGATTCAATTGTGGACGCTGTTCACGAAATTGAGCAGTTATTGTTAAGATTTGAACCAAAATCAAACATGGAACCTATAGTTAAATGTTAAGGATGAGCTGTAGAATTATTATTTAATGTGAAATAAATCACAGTATTTTTACGAAAAAATGATAAGATGAATGACAAGAACATAGAACATAACTTAGGGGGAGACGAACGAGATGAAAAAATTATTAAGCTTAGGATTGGTATTGGCGTTAGTATTCGTACTTGCTGCATGTGGTAACAATAATGAACCAGCTGCAAACGATAAGGCTGCAAATGCGCCTGCTGCAAGTGAAGTAGATGCTGTGACAACTGCTTCAATCGTTAACACAGAAGAGGCATTCTTAAATGCAATCAGTAAAGATGGAACATGGATCATTGCAACATTGGGTGATATGAAGATTGATCAAGAGCTTGTGTTAGAAGGCGAATTTAAAAACAAGGATGTTGTTGCACGTAAAATTGCACTTTATACCCAAGATGAAGAACGTAATATTACAGCTTCCTTTAAACTTACAGCTCCAAAGCTAACTGTTAAAAGTGAAAATGCAAGAATTCAAGGTGGAACATTCGTTGGTGATGTATACGTTGAAAGTAATGGTTTTAAGTTAGTTAAAGCAACAGTTGAAGGTAATCTATACTTCGCAAGTGAAGAGGTTAAAGCAACCTATGACGGTTCAGATGCAGGCGTTGTGACTGGCGTAGTTGAAGTGAAAAAATAATAATTAATCGAACACTACACAAAAAGACCTTAGAGGTTTATCCTCTAGGGTCTTTTTGTGATTGAAGAAGAAGGTGCTTTTTTCTGAATTAATATCGTTAAGCTGACAAGAGTTACGAAGATCGTGGCTCCCATATCAGAGAGGATAGCGATCCATAAGGTTAAGAGACCAGGGATCGTAAGCAATAAGGCTACCAGCTTCAAACCGATAGATACAATGATATTAAAGCGGATGATACGATTAACTCGCTTTGCGATGGATATTGCCTCTGGTAATTTACCTAAATGGTCTTGCATCAGCACGATATCTGCTGTTTCTATAGCGCTATCAGTGCCTTTTCCCATAGCAATTCCGATCTGCGCTGTAGCAAGTGCAGGTGCATCATTAATACCATCTCCAATCATGGCAACATGACCCTGTTTGCTTAATTCTTTAATGATATGAACCTTGTCCTCGGGAAGCAGATTTCCGTAGTATGCAGTAACGCCTACCGCATGTGCAACCTTCTCCGCAGTTTTCTGATGATCGCCGGTAAGCATGATCGTACGGCGTATGCCACTACGGTGAATGGCGGTAATCACACCTTTACTTTCTTCTCTTATCTCATCGGCAATTCCAAACATCCCTAGAATTTGATGTGTATTGGCTACAAGCACAAGGGTTAAGCCTTGTTCCTTAAGCGAATCAATTTGAGCTTGAATCTCTTTAGTAATATTAATATGTTCCATGCTTCGTTCATTACCTAGCCAATACTTCTCTCCCTTGATCACTGCAACAATTCCCTGACCAGAAACCGTTTGAATCTCGTCCGGTTCAGCTGCGATGATACCACTATGTTCCATCTTCTTCATAATTGCTTTGGCCAATGGGTGTGATGATGTTCTCTCTATGCCTGCGGTAACCGTGTAAAGTAATTGTTTATCATAAACGACAACCTGCTCAACATAAGGCTCTCCCTTGGTTAGTGTACCTGTCTTATCAAATGCAAGTGTATCAATCTTACCCAGCTGTTCTAGGAATACGCCGCCTTTGATTAGTATGCCATTCCGTGCGTTACGAGTAATTCCGGCTACGATAGCAATTGGGGAAGACAAGATTAGAGAGCAAGGACACCCTACAATTAGGACTGCTAATCCTTGATACAGCCAGGTTTTCCAGTCTCCATCTAATAGGAGAGGGGGGACCAGCATGACAAGTGCGGCAATAGCCATGATTAGAGGTGTATAATAGCGGGCAAACTTGTTGATGAAAAGCTCGGTAGGTGTTTTCGTATCTTGAGCCTCTTGCACAAGATGGAGAATCCTTGCTAATGAAGAGTCCTCATAAGCTTTGTCAATTCTAATTTGTAGAATACCTTCATTGTTAATGCCACCCCCGAATACCGGTTCACCAACGGATTTCTCGATGGGCATAGACTCTCCAGTAATCGCTGATTCATTAACTGAGCTTTTTCCATCGATTACAATACCATCAGAAGGAATTTTCTCACCAGATTTAACTCGAACGATATCGCCGACCTGTAGCGATGCGATGGGAACAACAATCTCATCCCCATTATCTATTCGTGTCGCCACTTTAGGGGCTACTCGAAGGAGTGTTTCCATGGAACGACGTGCTTTCTCCATGCCCATTCCTTCCAAAAGCTCGTTTAAGCCGAAGAGGATAGCTACAAGGGTAGCTTCCTTCCATTCACCGATGGACACTGCACCTATCAAGGCAATCGACATTAAGGTGTCGATATTAAATTTGAGTGAGAATAGGTTTTTAAATCCACGTATGTAAGTCGTATATCCACTTATAACAATAGCAACAAGATACATACTAATGATAAGTAAATGATTGTGCTGACTATCTAAGTACATAGCAAGAGCAAAGATAATAGTCGAAAAAATCAGAAAGCTCAACATACGTTTATTCGTATTATGCCCATGTACATGATCATCACCATGACCGTCATCGTTTTGCTCAATTTGGTGTGCTGTTTGTTCAATATAAGCACCGTCTGATTTTAAAATCTGTTCGACCTTGAATAACTGCACCTTCGAGTCCATAGTTAATCTACCTGAATTAAAGCTTAGCTTTGCACTTTCTCCATACTCTAATTGTTTAATTTGCTGTTCAAGCATATGTGCGCAATTGCCACAGGAGAGACCTTTAACCCGATATTCATTCATGTGCTAATCCTCATCTCGTCAATAAATAATATATGAATACTTACTCATATGTTATGACATTTTCCAACCGTTGTCAATTGATTATGTGTAAACTGTTTGTCTTTGTGAAGATAATTTACTTATATTCGATAAAACTTTGCTATAATTGAGTGAATATTGTGGATGTATCCTCAATTAATCAATTTTATAAATAGTGGGTGAATACAATGGCAAGCAAGATTGAAGAGTTTTGTGATGAATCATGCTCAAGACCGGAATCTGTGAGTGTAACCAACCTTAAAGAGAATAGGATTCCTCAACATACAGCAATTAAACTAGCCGACATATTTAAAGCACTCGGAGATCCAACTCGGGTAAAAATCATTTATACCTTATTGCAGAATGAACTGTGTGTACATGATATTACCGAGGTTCTAGACATGGAACAATCGGCGGTGTCTCATCAGCTCAGGTACCTACTAAACTTTCGTATCGTCAAGCGAAGGAAAAGCGGAAAAACTGTTTTTTATTCTCTGGATGATAATCATGTCGAGCAAACCTTTATGCAAACCCTCCAACATATTATACATCAATAGTCAACGCTAACTTAATAGGAAACTGGAACAGTGTGGAATAATCAAGTTTAGACGTTAGCAATTACCGCAAAAAAAAAACTACGACAGCAAGATT
>DFZX01000084.1 GCA_002383695.1 Caryophanales bacterium UBA4045 | reverse complement strand
GAAAGTAGCAGGAATCGAGGGTGATAGTCGATATAATCGACTAATGGGGTCGGAAAGTAGCAGGGACTTAACTGAGTTGATGAAATTGAAAGGCGAGGTAGTAGGAGAACGGTGGAGGCAGGCAAGATAAATTACTTTTAAGGATCGGGGGGAATCCCCCCACACCAACCGAATTCAAGCCAATTCAAATTTAACAATGTTCGAAGCTGCAGAATAAGCGCTTAGTTCTCTACGATTCAGAATAAACTCGAAGCACACACATGCAAGCTACCCATTAAGAATAAGCTCAATGTTTGCTAGCTCCTCGGAAGAGAATTCGAGATTGTCTAATGCAGCAACACTATCATCGATCTGACTTACACGACTTGCTCCGATAAGCGCGGAGGTAACTCGACCACCCCGTAATACCCATGCAAGGGCTAGCTGTGCTAAGGATTGGCCACGTTCAGATGCAATGGTGTTAAGCTTCTGTAGCTTAGCTACAACCTCAGGGGTCACTGAGCTTTCCTGGAGGAAGCCTGTTGGTTTGGAAGCGCGCGAGTCACTAGGGATTCCCTTAAGATACTTATCCGATAATAAGCCTTGGGCAAGTGGACTGAATACGATACTTCCTACACCGTTCTCATCAAGCACATCCTGTAAGCCACCTTCTATCCAACGGTTAAGCATGCTGTAAGAGGGCTGGTGAATAAGGAGTGGGGTCCCAAGGCGATTGGCGATCTTAACCGCTTCCGCAGTCTGATCCGCAGAATAGTTAGATATACCAACGTATATTGCTTTGCCTTGACGCACAATGGAATCCAATGCACCGATTGTTTCTTCCATTGGTGTGTTCGGATCTGGACGGTGGTGGTAGAATATGTCCACATAGTCTAGCCCCATACGCTTCAGGCTTTGATTCAAGCTGGCTACAAGATATTTTCTCGAACCCCACTCACCGTAAGGACCAGCCCACATATGATACCCAGCTTTGGTGGAGATGATCATCTCATCGCGATAAGGTGCCAAGTCGGCCTTCAGCATGAGCCCGAAGGTCTCCTCTGCGGATCCAGCAGGAGGTCCATAATTATTCGCCAGGTCGAAGTGAGTAATACCTAGGTCAAATGCTCTTCGTACCATAGCTCGTCCGTTATCATACGTGTCAACACCACCGAAATTGTGCCAGAGTCCCAGAGAAATTGCAGGGAGTAACAGACCTGATCTGCCGGTACGATTATATTTCATCTGATCATAACGTGATTGTGCAGCTTGATATACCATATTCACCGATCCTTTTCATGTTAAGATTGTAGTTATACAATAACTTTAACATTCACGCATAGTGCAGGCAAACGGATTGTTTGTTCAAATTGATATTGCATAAGAAATCCAACAATTGCTCTCAATATGTTAATATAAAGCGTATGCTCTTTTGATGAAATTGGAGGAATTGCTAAATGAATAATATCATTGATTCACAGGTGGATTCTGCAGTGTCAGAAATCATTGCTGCTTTTATATCTTTTGTATTCGCAAATTTGCTAGTCGTATTCCTTATTATCGTTGTCATCGCTTGTTTGATTGCGCTCTATACGCTTAATTCGAAGAGTAAGCAAACATCAATACTGTTGAAGAGAGCAGCCCTGCTTCAGCAGGATACTTTCTCTAGGTTGAGTACTGTATTAGTTACAGATACGTTCAAGGAACTAGAGCTTGGTCTGGCTCAAGGTGATACACAGCTTAGTTTACAGCGTATGCAGAAAGCCGCCTTCGGACTACACAAGCAGTCGGAGGAGTTAGGCCTGAAGCTGAAGGGACATCGTTCAGAGTTCTTCTCACCATTCGAGTCGCTACATCTTGCTGAGGAATTGGAGCTAGAGGCGGAGGAATTACATGAACGAGTTGAACGGTATTTGAACGATCTATCCGGTATTGAGCAATCTGCGAGGCGGACAGATCAGCATATTCGTCAACTAAAGGAAAGATTGGAATCGGTCATAACGCAGATAGAGCAGCTTGGGAAAGACAGTGGTTATTCACTCGATGCGTTAAGGCGTCAATCGAAGCAAGTGGAGATAAAATTCGAGGAGTTAGATCAATTAGCGGCATTCGATGCTGTCCAAGCTAAGCCAGAGTCAACGAAGCTTGGACGACTTATAGATACATTACAGATAAGAATAGAAGTACTGCAAAAGAATATATCAATCATGGATCAAATTCGCACTCGTCTGCAGAAGCAAGAGCAGCAGCTGGCAGAACGAATAGAGCTTGAACAATTGAAGTTTGAAAGTGACCATCCATTAATAATTTTAAGACGAACTGATCCAATCATGGAGCAAGTAGATGCGGCATTACGTTCAGGTGAAGAAGTAGACTTACGAGCCACCGCATCGAATATCGAAATTATTCTGCAAGAGGCAGTAGAGTTAATTGAGGGCAATGGAAACAAATAGATAGTCTGCTCTGACTTACAGAGGTTTAATCTGTTCTCGCTCAGACTTCGGCAAGCCTCGCCATACGAGTAGGTATGAATCATCAATTAGCTGTAGCAAAATATGATCAGGCACTGACCCGTTTAAGATGACGGTGTTCCAGTGCCTTTTGTTCATATGATAGCCGGGAAAGATATTCCCTGGATATTGTTCGCGAAGTAACCAATTCTGTTCAGGGTCACCCTTTAAGTTGACACTCTGTATGCCATCGGTATGACCTAATAATGCGAACATCTTCTCACCAACAAAGAGAACAGGGAGCTGCGGATCGAATGGATATCTTCGTGAGGTACCAGGCTTATTAAGTGCATAATTATTTAGTCTGTAGTGATCCATATCAAACCTCCAATTTTAAGTGAATATGATGGCACTAGTAGAATAGATCATATTATAATTTCTTCTGGAAATCCATCTCTGGCGTGCGGATGTATATCACAAGGCACTCCCGATTCAAGTGACTCTTTACCGCTATAAAGCAGTTGTGAGTTAATTCATGTGCTTGTTAATAGAATCCGTATTGTTATATACTGCATCTTAACAAAAGTTGAATCCATTTAATGGCTTTGACGGAGAGAGTAAGCTAAGGTCGTTCATTAACAGGGATGGTGTGCCATAGACTGCGAGCACCCTATTGAATGCTTTGCTGAAGTTCACTCCCGAGCTGGCTTCTGAATGTGTGCTTATAGTACACCTAGGAACACCCGAATTTCCTACGTTACAGGAGCTGAAGTGAGAGATGTGCTCTATGATACAGTGGAGAACATTTCTAATAAGGGTGGTACCACGACTCCTCGTCCCTTGCGACGGGGGGTCTTTGTTTTTTCTAACAACCATAGAAGGAGTGAATGTAGGATGGTAAACGAAAGCTTAAATCAATTGAGAGGTCGGTTGGACCAGATGAATCGGCAAATCCTTGAGATGTTGTCCGAACGGGCGCGAATCTCCCAATTAATCGGGCAAGAAAAAGAAAAGCAGGGTGTGCCTAAATTTGACCCTTTAAGGGAAAAGCAAATGTTAGATGAACTCATTTCTCAAAATCAGGGGCCCTTCGATCACGAGACGGTTCGTCACTTATTCAAGCAAATTTTCCAAGCATCTCTAAATCTTCAACAGACGGAGCATAAGAAACATTTGCTCGTTAGTCGTAAGAAGAAACAAGAGGACACAGTGATTCACCTTGGTGATGTGACAGTCGGTGGTGGCAAGCCGTTACTCATTGCTGGTCCATGCTCAGTTGAGAGCTACGAGCAAGTACGTGAGGTAGCTGCCGCACTAAAAGCCGCGGGTATCAAGGTGATTCGTGGGGGAGCGTTCAAGCCGCGAACCTCTCCTTATGACTTTCAAGGATTAGGTTTAGAGGGTCTGAAAATTCTAAAGGAGGTCGCTGCAGAATTCGGACTTAAGACGATTAGTGAAATTGTAGATCTCGCCCACATGGAGATTGCTTCCGAATATTTGGATGTCATTCAAATCGGGGCAAGAAATATGCACAACTTCGAGCTTCTTAAAGCAGCAGGAGAAGTTAGAACACCGATCCTGCTCAAACGAGGGCTTGCCGCAACATTAGATGAGTTTGTCCATGCAGCGGAATATATCGTCTCGCGGGGGAACACACAGGTAATGCTCATTGAAAGAGGGATTCGCACATACGAGAAAGCGACACGAAACACACTCGATATCTCTGCTGTCCCCATTCTGAAGCAGGAAACCCATCTTCCCGTGTTGGTAGACGTAACCCACTCAACCGGTCGTAAGGATATTATGGCACCCTGTGCTAAAGCTGCTCTAGCAGCAGGTGCTGACGGTATTATGATAGAGGTGCACCCTAATCCGGCCACAGCGTTGTCTGATGCGGCACAACAGATGAATATTGAAGAATTTAATCGTTTCCATGAAGATATTAAACGATCAGGACTAATCTAAGGTCCAAAGTTGTGACCGCCAGCATTGGCGGTTTTTCTATGATGTGAACCATAGATTCATGAGGATTCGTCATCATGTTCGGAGAAGTCGTCATAGGCATATGATCGGGGAATAGATACAATTATTCAATAGGTTTTTTTTGAACAGGGATAGTGTAGTGGAGAATCGTCGTTGGGCTCTCGAAGGATGGGCAACAAAGATGGCTTTAATAATGATGAGCTGGAATTGCAGACAAATTATACGGGTTCATTTATTATTATGTTAAATAGAGTGAGCTACGAAGGAGTGGTTATCATGAGGTATGTTGTCATCGGGGGTAGTGGTCATGTTGGGACTTACATGATTCCTCAGTTAGTTCGTATGGGTCATGAGGTTATTCAAGTCAGTCGTGGTATGAATAAGCCCTACCGCGTGGATCCTGCTTGGAATCAAGTTCAATCTGTATCTATAGATCGAGCAACGAAGGAGGCTGATGGGACCTTCGGGCGAAGCATCTTAGAATTACAGCCTGATGTAGTGATCGATATGATTTGCTTCAAACCACAAGGACTTAAGCAGCTGGTAGAAGCCTTACGAGGTAATATCCAGCATTTTATCAGCTGCGGTACACTCTGGGTTCATGGCCCAAGCGTAACTGTACCCACGACAGAGGAGCAGCTCCGTAAGCCTTTTGGAGAATATGGGATATTAAAGGCACAAATTGAAGCATATTTGCTTGATCAAGCTAGAAGAACTGGATTCCCAGCTACGGTGCTTCATCCGGGTCATATCGTAGGCCCCGGATGGGAGCCGCTCAATCCTGCAGGTCATTTCGACCCGCAGATTTTCTCTCGGCTCGCCAATGGAGAGGAGGTTGTCATTCCTAACCTTGGGATGGAAACGGTTCATCATGTTCACGCAGAGGATGTAGCGAATGCATTCATTAAGGCTTCACAGTGCTGGAGTGGGGCTGTCGGGAACAGCTTCCATGTCGTGTCTTCCGCAGCGATTACACTGAGAGGTTACGCAGAATCGGTTGCCGCTTGGTTTGGGAAAGAAGCCAATCTGAAATTTGTGCCGTTCGAATCGATTCGAGCTCATGTCTCCGAGGAAGAGGCAAGCATCATATGGGATCATATTGCCCACAGTCCCAACGCGAGCATAGAGAAGGCTAGAAGATTGATCAATTTCGAGCCGCGTTATACATCCCTTGCCGCTGTAAGAGAGTCAGTCGACTGGTTGATTGAACAAGGCAAGATTGAAGTTGGCTCCTAATGTATACCGTATTGGTTGTAGACGATGAAGCGATAGTGTGCCAAGGGATCAAAGAGTTTCTCGAATCATCGGATTTAAATATCTCACAAGTATTGACGGCTTGGAATGGGTACGAGGCATTGGATTACTTGAGAATGGAAGCTGTTGATCTTGTCCTTACTGATATCCAAATGGATGGGATGAATGGAATCGAGCTTATGGAATCTATTCTGTCTGAAAAGCCAGAGATTCCTGTAGTGGTTATCTCGGCATATGATGCCTTCGAATACGCCCAGAGGTGTATCCGGCTAGGTGCGAGAGATTACCTGATTAAGCCAGTCCAGCTGCAGCAGCTGACAGAGGTAGTTGGCCGAGAGCTTTCCGAACGGGATAAGAAATTTAAGCTTTTGATGGAGGACTCACTTAAAGCTAAGTTCTCCATGATGGGAATGACCTCCCTGCGCACCTATATCCTCAATGAGATGATTACCGTTTCTTTTGAGGCCACCGATTATCCTTATATTTTCGAACAAATTGATCTCGCGCTTATGGGACCTTATTATTCTGTTTTCGTGATCGACCTGTTATGGAAGGAAAATTATTCACTACGTGATCGAAATTTATTCAAGTATGCTACGGTTAATATAATCGAAGAGTTGCTACGAGATTGGAGCGCATTGGCATTCTGCGGCCAAGGTAACCGTATTGTTACAATTCTTCAGTTTAGTGATAAAGAAGAAGTTAACAGCCGAATGGAAGCGATGACTAGGCTCAATCTACTAGGCAGAAAGATTATCGATAGTATTAAGCAATATCTGCATAAGGATTCAGTAGTCGGAATAAGTCCATTACGTCTAGGGCTAGATGAGCTGCCATTATGTCATAGAGAGGCTTCCGACGCGATTAAGTGGCATGGTGTTTACCAGAATCACAACGTCTTCTACGCAGAGGACTTCTCGATTAAGCAAGATCAGATTGAAGTGGATTGGTCAGGCAAAACAGAGCGCATCATTGAAAGGATTAAGATGGGGAAGACGAACCAAGACGTACAACAATTGATCGATCAGTTTATTGAGGAAATCACAACCATCTTTGACAGTGGGGATTCGACAGCAGGCATTCCGCTCAGCATTGCATACCGTGTGTATGCCATGCTACTCAATATGAAGGAAACCGTAGGTGAACGTTATAGAGAGTTGGACCCACTTGTGTTCTTTCAGTTTCCAATGAGCACGTTAGAGCTAAAAAAACGAATGAGCCGCTACCTTCTTGAGGCAGCTGAAGTTATACACAAATCGCTGATCGATCATGACCAGGCCATGGTTCAGCAAGCGATTTATTATATACGCAACCATTATCACCATAAGGGCTTAAAAATTCAGAATGTCGCTGATCATGTACATTTAAGCCCCAACTACCTGAGTTACTTATTTAAACTCATTGTAGGTGAGACCGTCTGGGAATTCGTCACAAGACTAAGAATGGAAGAGGCTAAGCATTTGCTCATGCATACTACTAAGAAGCGTTATGAGATTGCAGACGAGGTCGGTTATGAATCGCCGGAGCATTTCACGCGAGTGTTTAAGCGGTATTATGGTGAAAGCCCAAATATGGTTCGAGGTTGATCTGGTAAATAAAAATGTCTGATGCAGGGTGGTAAATTTGATGGGAAAGATGAAGCCGCAAAGATTGGTAAACAAAGCAATCTTATTTCTCGTAGCATTCCTCATTATTCCTGCACTGCTCATCTTCTGGTTTGCTTCTGATCAAGCATCGTTTGCCATTCAGCAGGAGTCCGGTAAAGCTCTGCTTGAATTGAACAAGCAGAATCAGATCACTATGGACCGGGTGATGGATTCCATTGATCAAACCATGGTTTCTATCCTACGAACTGATCTTGTACAAGATTGGAGAGCGGATGAGGGGCTTACGTTGAGGCAACGAGTCAATCGGTATGTCTTAACAGAGAAATTGTTACTTGACTCCTCCTCATCACAAGTGAAATATTCACTGTTTGTGCTCACAGACCAAGCATCTGAATATTCCTTTGCTCCCTCGACGGATATATCTGTATCCGGTGTCTTCTTCATCAACGAATTGGAGGGGAGGCCATGGCTGCAATCAGCGCTAGATGATGCTGGGGGCGGTTCGGTACAATTAATTGATCAATTCGGTTATTCTCCGAAGCCACAGCAGACGGTTGCTTACTTAAGAGCTGTCACTGCATTAATGGACGGAGGACAGACGTTCGGCATCCTTGTGGCTACGGATATCGACCTTGTACTTCAATCGGAGATGAATCCGATCACACTTCCCGAACGCACTCAGACCATGTTAACCAATGGAAGTGGGAAAGTGCTGGCTGGTTCTAGGACGGTAGCATCGGAGTACATCATGCCCAGGAATGGGAAGGAGCTGTGGCCGAATGTACGTGTTGTTGATGACAAAATGTATATCTACAATGACAGCAAATCTTACACGAATCGGCTCATCTATGAAATTCCGCTAGACTCGCTCGTCGGGCCATTTAGCGATATTCAGATTATTATCCAAATTACCGCAATCTGCTATATTATCATTATCCTTATTATTATGATCTACTTCGGCAAATCCGTGCTTCGACCTATGGTGCGGCTGGCAAGCTTGACGAGGACCTATGAGCCGGGAGCTCAACCAACTAAGTCGCTAGAGCTGGAACGAAATGACGAGATTGGTCTATTATACCGATCCTTCTATAATATGATTGAACGACTAAACCTGCTAGTGAACGAAAAGTATGAAATGGAGCTCAAGCAGAAGGAGTCCGAGCTGATCTTACTTCACTCCCAAATCACTCCTCACCTCCTGTACAATACCTTGGATTCGATTTACTGGTATGGCATTCGCGGTGGCGTTCCTGAGGTTGCGGACATGGTGCGCGACTTATCGACTATTCTGAGGATCGGACTTAGCCGTGGTAAGGAAATGATTACGATCAGCGAAGAATTAAAGCATGTCGAGGCTTACTTAAGCCTGCAAGAGAAGCGTTATAATTATTCCTTTCATTCTCATTTCAGAGTAGAAGAAGGTGTGGAGGACTATTTACTTCCGAAGGTGATTATTCAACCATTGGTAGAGAATGCCATTATTCATGGGATTGGGAAGATGGAAGGCGAGGGCGAGGTGTGGATTGATATCCGCAAGCTGGACACAGATATATGGATTACCGTTGAGGATAATGGATTTCGTCCAGTTGACCTAGAGAAGATTAGACAGCTCCTAACAGGACAATCAAATGTGGACGGCGGCTTTGGCATTCGCAATGTACATAAGCGGATACAGCTGCGCTTTGGCCAAGATTATGGTCTTGTTTATTCTGCTAGAGAAGAGAGCGGAACGAAAGCTCTGATCCGAATGCCTGTGATTCGCTTCCTAAATGAAGTGTACATATCCACCAAATAGATTGAGCCGCCTATCACGAGGCCACTGAAGAACTCGCTGT
>DFZX01000059.1 GCA_002383695.1 Caryophanales bacterium UBA4045 | reverse complement strand
CACAATAAGTCGCAAATAGAGTACCCAAAGACCTCTACAGCACGGAAAACGCAGAACAAGTCTCAAATAGAGTACCCAAAGACCTCTACAGCGTGGAACAAGCACAATAAGTCGCAAATAGAGTACCCAAAGACCTCTACAGCACGGAAAACGCAGAACAAGTCGCAAATAGAGTACCCAAAGACCTCTACAGCGTGGAACAAGCACAATAAGTCGCAAATAGAGTACCCAAAGACCTCTGGGCACGACCCACTAGCGTGTTCATCAAAAACTTTTAGGAGGATTCACCATGCCACTTATAGACATGCCATTAGACAAATTAAAGGATTACCAAGGTCGTAATCCAAAGCCCGCTGATTTCGATACATACTGGGATAGAGCGTTGCAGGAAATGCGTGCTGTGGATCCTGACATACAACTGATCAAATCGGATTTTCAGACACCCTATGCGGAGTGTTATGACTTGTACTTTACAGGCGTTCGGGGCGCGCGAATTCATGCCAAATATCTGAAGCCCAAAACCCCTACCGCCACACCGCATCCAGCGATCATTCAGTTCCATGGATATTCCGGGAGCGCTGGAGATTGGACAGACAAGCTAGCTTATGTCTCATTGGGATACGCCATTATTGCTATGGATGCTCGTGGACAAGGCGGTCAATCCGAGGATACCGGTGGGGTAAAAGGTAACACACTACGCGGACATATTATCCGTGGATTAGATGATCATGAGGACAATTTACTCTTCAGACATATTTATCTCGATACCGCTCAATTGGCTTCCATCGTAATGGACTTACCAGATGTTGATGCAACGCGTGTCGGTGTATTCGGCTGGTCACAAGGTGGCGGGCTTACGATTGCTTGCGCAGCACTTGAACCTCGAGTGAAACAGCTGGCTCCTGTGTATCCATTCCTTAGCGATTACCAGCGCGTATGGGAGATGGACCAGGCGGAGCGAGCATACGAGGAGCTAAAAGCCTACTTTAGGAACTTTGACCCGCAGCATCAGAGAGAAACGGAAATGTTCACCAGACTCGGATACATAGATATTCAATATTTGGCCCCGCGTATTCAAGGCGAAGTGCTCATGGGTGTTGGACTAATGGATACCGTCTGCCCACCTTCCACACAATTTGCTGCTTATAACAAAATCACGGCGCCTAAACGACTCGAGATTTTCCCGGACTTTGGACACGAGGGCTTACCAGGCCTTCACGACAAAATACTTCAGTTCATGTTAAAGCTATAGGGAGTGTTTCTTCAGGAGTGTTTCTTCAGGCTTGACGGAATGCACAAGAAAACTTATGATGATGGTAATAAAAGTTCAGGAGATGTGTTTATGTCTGCGAGAGTTCTTAACTAAATCAATTTCATAAAGCGATAACACACTTAGAAACGAAGCTTATTTCAGTTTGTTCGTGTTATCACTTGGAATGATTGTTAAGAACAGCGGAATCATGACGCCACCTGAATATCAACCTACAGCCCAGACTTCATATATGAAGTGCGGAATGTGGGCAACAGGCGTAATATACCGTGCTCTAGCAGCACGGTTTTTTGCGCTCAGAATAGGAGACTCCCGAGTCTTTTTTCTAGGTTGGATATTTCAGATGTATAGGCAGCGTGTGGACGAATGTTCATGCTCTGTCTTTTTTGTGCTTTTATGTACGTCCAAAACGTTCTACAGCGTAAGTTTGGTAGAAATCGAACGGTGGAGATTTGGGCCCGATAGGGTGGGCATCATTATTAGGAGGTTAACACATGAAAAACTTTGATATGAACAATCGTTTGGAGTACGAGAAAGTGAAGCAGCACGTGATGGATTTAAGCAAAACCTATCTAGGTCAACAGCACATTGAGCGCATGCAGCCATTAACTGAGCAAAAGATCATTGAAGGTCTTCTTAGAGAAACAGAGGAGGCTAGAACGGTCATCCAGCATGGAGCTAGCGTGCCTATTCCGTCCCTCGAGGGAATGGGGCAAGTCATTAGTGGGATCGGCAAGGGCCTACTGCTAACGGAGGCGGAGCTGATGCTGATTCGACAATTGCTGGATAGCACAGATCAACTGAAACGTTTTATGGTGAAAAAAGAATCCATCGCCCCACACGTCACCTCCTATTCGGATTCCTTATTCGAGCTGCGGGAAGTTCGAGATGAGATAGAGCGTTGCATTCGTCACGGTCAGGTTGTCGACGACGCGAGTACGGAGCTTTCGAGAGTTCGTAAGAAGATGCACATCACGGAAGAGCGGATGAAGAAGAAGCTAGAAACCAGCGCGCAAAGATATAGCAGTTACTTACAGGAGCATGTCATAGGTCTGAGAGGTGATCGGTTTGTGCTGTCTGTCAAGAAGGAGTATAGGAAAATGGTTGCAGGCAGCGTCCATGGTGAATCTGCGAGCGGACAGACCGTATTCATAGAACCAGCAGATATCGTGTCACTCACTTATGAGCTCAGTGAATATCGTTCTGAGGAAGCGAGGGAGGTGTCGAAGGTGCTAGGCCAGCTGACAGAGGTCATAGCGGCACACCTTCACGAGCTCAATATCAATCTAGAGATCATTGGACATTATGATTTTCTATTCGCTAAGGCGAAGTATGCACAGCTCATTGATGGGCGTGAGGCATTACTGAACAAGAATGGGCTCATCAGGATCGTGGAGGGCCGCCATCCATTGCTCGGCAAGTCAGCCATTCCATTGGATATAACTTTAGGTGAATCCTATAGAACACTAATCATTACAGGTCCCAACACAGGGGGGAAAACCGTTGCGCTTAAGACGGTTGGTCTATTAACGATGATGATCCAATCTGGCTTGCTCGTTCCCGTTAGTGAGGGGAGTAGCTTCCATGTATTCACTGCAATCCTCGCTGATATTGGTGATGGACAGAATCTAGAGCAGTCGCTTAGTACATTCTCCTCTCACGTCAAGAATATAATAGGTATTCTCCAAACTGCGGGTCCTTCTACGTTAATCTTGTTAGACGAATTGGCAACAGGTACCGATCCCGGTGAAGGAGTTGGATTGTCGATAGCGGTATTAGAGGAACTCTACCGTAAAGGTGCAACAGTCATCGCTTCTACGCATTTTAATGAGATTAAGAATTATGCCGAAGCAGCAGATGGTTTTTGTAACGCTCGTATGGAGTTTGATTTGGAAACACTTGAGCCGTTATATCAGCTTACCATCGGGGAAGCGGGCCATAGCTATGCCTTCTATATCGCTCTGAAGCTTGGTATGTCTCCAGCAATTATTGAACGCTCCAAAGAAATTGCGTATCCAGCTTCTCCTATACCATTACCGCCGAGGACGATGAATGAGACAATTCCAGCGAACCCAACAGATGCGCCAATGAAGTCGATCCTTACACCAGCGTCTAAAGTGTTAACAATCCCGTCAGAAGATCCGAAATCCTTACTTGCTTCGTCTTCTATAGTGGAGCCTCCTAAGCGGGGTCGTAGCTTCGAGATTGGTGATTGTGTTTGGATCCATACGCTTAAGCGGACTGGCATTGTCAGGAGTTTGCCGGATCATCGAGGGAATTTGACTGTACTTGTTCAGGATGAAAGAATAACGATTAATCATAAGAGGATCTCGATGTACATCGAGAGGAAGCAGCTATATCCTGAGGGTGATTACGATATGGACATCGTCTTCGAATCCAAGGAAGTGCGTAAGAAGCGGAAAATCATGAGCAAGCGTCATGATGATAACAATATCATTATTATTCCTGAAGAAGGCAGCTAGTGTCCATTATGATATGATAAGTGTACTAATAGTCTATTCATGTTGGGAGCATAAGGTATAATGGCTTTTGGAGTGAAACGACAGGAGATGCAGCAGTGGAAAGCGCTGGTTTCGAATGGCACCATCGCGTACCTGACACATTATTGGGTGGAGCCTAGGTTTCCAACGATCACAACCGTGACCAAGGTCGGGTGCTCTGATCTGAAGAAGCTTACGAGCTGGTGCGAGAATTACGGACTAAGTCCACAATATATTCATCAGCGTAATGATTATCCGCATTTTGACCTTATCGGTTCTAAGCAGAAGGAGATCCTGTACAAGGAGCAGCTGTGGGATCAGATCTATCGATTCGGTATTTAGATTACAGTATAGATTACCAGACAAACTGTGAGGGTGGTACTTTAAGCTGAGAGAGGTCGCTTTGGAAAAAGTGACCTCTTTCGGTCATTTTTGTTGATAATCGAAGTATAAATTTAAGTTGACCCGCTTTCAACCTTGTTTATATGAAAGTATATGTTAGACTGTTAATAGAGATAGTAATGTAGATTGAAAGGATGAGTCAGCTTGTTTCAAGATTGGGATCAGAAAATTAAGAAGACTTTTAGCGCAACGAGTAATGAAGAAATTCTGACTGTGACTGAGGCTGGTAAATTATTAGGCTTGTCTAAGGACGAAATGAAAGCATACGTTGACAAAAAAGGATTGACCAAGGTAAAGGTAATGAGAAGTGCATTCAGATACCTGCTGCTTAAGAAGGAAATTGAGGAAATCGTCTTGGAGAAGAGTAGCAAATAGTTATTTTGACCTCCCGGAGGGAGTGGGCTTAGCAACGATCTTGCCAAAACCATCCCTCCTACAATTCGAGGTACACATCAGATGAATACACAACGAGTAATGATAACTAATAGAATATAGAGCACGAGGATCGTTCCTGTGGTATTCCATACAGGTGCTGCAGCCGCCACCCCTGCTACATAAGCAGGTTTTGCCGGTGCAGGATAGGCTGGATAACCCATGTTCGCGTAAGCAGCGGGATAACTATTTGGTCCTGGCATCATACCAGCTGCACTAACATTAGGTCCAGCTTGCATACCTCCGACTCCACCCTTTCCCATACCCATGTTCATTCCGTAATGTCCTGGATTCCCCATACTTCCCATATTTCCCATCTTCCAATCACTCCTTAGCATTTGTCATCACATACGCTGTATACTATGCGGTAGATGTCTATCCGCATAAGGCAGGTACCCAAGAAGAGACATAATTGGGCTGTTTACTTTGCGACTCGCGACTTCAAAAAAACATAAAGAAGAGAACAGTCCTAAGTTTCGGATTGTTCTCTTCTTTCATATAGATTGAAACTACAAATTATTAATTAGGCTACAGGCTCAGTGGTTTCTTCTGCAACAGGAGCTTCAGTAGTAGCTTCCTCATCATCGGTTTCTGCTTTAAGTGCTCTAGGGACAATAACAGAAGCAATCAGCATGTCAGGCTCAGATGTAAGTGTAAGATTATCAGGAAGCGTAAGATCACTTGCAGATAATCTGTCACCAATACCAAGACCGCTAACATCAGCGTCGATCACGGATGGCATGTTGGCTGGAAGTCCTTCAACCTCAACATGATTTTCAATCGTTTGTATAATGCCACCCTCCTTAACACCTACAGGGTCGCCATGAAAGCTAATCTGGATTTTCATTTTGATCATGGTATTCATCTCAATACGGCGGAAATCAATATGGAGCAATTCGCTCGTTAAACCATCATTTTGAATTTCACCAAGCATGACGGGGTATGTGCCAACGCCTTTGATATTTAGATCGATAAGCTCTGTTCTACCTATTTGCATCTGCTTTCTAACATCCTTGGTAGATACATGTACGACTAGGCTATCTGATTTGCTGCCATACACCACTGCAGGAAGTCTTCCTTCTGCGCGTAATTTTCTAAGACTGGATTTATTATCCTCTGTTCTTTTTTCTGCTTGGATGGACGCTCTCATTATAAATCGACTCCTCTAATATATTGTATCGTAATAACTCTTATATCATGTTTAACCTATAAAGGGAGAGTTGAATCATGTATTTTTGTGAAAGTTATTTCTTCTTCAAGTAATCTCTTATTGTGCTCATGATATCGTCGCATATTACGAGGGAATGGACAGTCAGCAATGAGTGAATACATAACGATTTGATCATTATTGCTAACGGCTTGACGCATTCGTACGATGTAGTCCTCTGCAGTCAGCCGACGTTGTTCCATCTCCAGCTGATCTGCTGTGACATTACCATGACCTGGGATTAGAAGTTGGGGATTGTGAGCTTTAATTATTTGATCAGCCTTCAACAGTGTTCTCATATACTCCGTGCTGCTATGATACATATAAGGAAACTCAATATCTGACAAATAATCCCCTGCAATTACGATTCCAAGGGGATCGACAACCGTAATGAGTCCATCATTCGTATGTCCGGGTGCAAGATAAAAGGTTAGCCTAGTTGATCCAACCTCTAGTACATGACCATCCTCCTCAATCATAATATCAACTTGGGGATAAACGATTGGGTAAGGTCGAACAACATAATAATCATCATCAAATTGGCGGATTTCTTCTAGAATGGCTTGTTTAACTTGCTCGGGTTGATTATGCAGCTGACGGCTAGCAATCACCTTTGCTGTAGGAAAAGCACCATAGCCAATAATGTGATCATAATCCGAATGGGTAAATAATACATAAAGCTCACGATCCCCTAATACCCAATCAGCATGATGGCGGAGCTTCTCAACCTCTTGAGGCAGCCAGTTGGGATCAACGATAAGTACAAGCTCTGGTGTTTCTATTACAATGGAATTCGTCATATATAAAGCACTTTGATAGACGGTCAGGCTTTGCTGCTGATGAATAATTTTCAAACCAGTCACCTCTTATCTTGTATTGTAACGAAAACATACTAAGATTGGTATCAGTAGAGAATTTTACCCCCTAATAATAGAATTGTTAATCTTATGTAATAGGAAGATGCCCTCTATAATTTGAAGAGTAAGAAGAAAGCTGATTATGCTTCAAGGTAGGTTTAACAATAAGTAAGCATGACCATTTAAAAAACGTATAGGGGGAAGAAAAACAATGAAAAAGTCTTTACTTCTTATCATCATGCTCATGCTCGTTGTATCAACCGTGATAGCTGGATGTGGCAATAACGATGCATCAAACAACAATACGCCAGCTAATACTCCAAAGGAAGAACCGAAGACAGAAGAGCCGAAGGTTGAAGAACCAGCAAAGGTTGAACCGTTTACCGTATCCCTTCGTCATATTCAAATTGGGGATGCTCAGAAATTTCGTAAAGCGATCCTAGATGATGTCGTTGCGAAAACAGAAGCTGAGGTTCCTGGTTTGAAATTTGAACTAGATGGCGTCGAAGACCAAGTACAACGCTTTACTAAATTACCTGCAGAGATGGCCGCTGCTAATCCTCCCAAAATCTTCGATTTATTCGGCGGTACCGGTGATGCATTCAAATATGCCAAAGCAGGACGTTTGCTGGATCTAACTCCAATTATTACAGAGCTTGGTATGGATGGAAAGTTCTTAAACTTAGGTCAATTTACTCTAGATGGCAAAGTATATGGACTACCAATCGGTGGAAGCACAGAAGGTTTTTTCTACAATCAAGAGATGTTCGCCAAACTGGGCATCCCAGCTCCAACAACGTGGGAAGAGCTTGAGGCTGCTGCAGAAACGTTGAAGAAGAATGATATTACTCCGATAGCAATGGGCTCCAAGGGTGCTTGGGTTCCGTTGATGCTTGCTAACACACTGATTGGTCGTTATGCAGGGCCGGATGTTGTTAATGAATTTACTTCTGGGGTGGCCAAATGGAATTCGCCAGAAGTGGTTGCAGCATTCGCAAAGTATGAGGAATGGGAGAAAAATGGTTACTTTACTAAAGGTGAGCTAGGCTTAGAATATGGTGACATGCTGAATCAATTACTAACAGGTAAAGCGGGTATGATGTTTGATGGCAGCTGGCGTTCTTCTGTATTCAAGGATGTTGAGCAAGCTAAGGATCTAACAGGTAAGGTTGGCTACTTCAACATGCCTGGTGTACCAGGTGGTAAGGGTGATCAGTCTTATGTGAATGGTAACTATGGTAACGGCTATGGTTTCTCTTCTGACCTTACTGAGAATGAATTAGTAGCGGTAAAAGCATTCATCAAAAACCTATACAGTGACGAGATGCAGCTGCGTGGATTACTTGAGGATGGCGTATTACCTGCTATGAAGCTTTCTGATGATGCATTGGCAAAGGTGGAGGATCCGATTGTAAAGGTTGTTATGGATATCATGAAGAATGCTGGAGGAGCCTTCTCGCACTTTGACTCAACGGTTCAATCCGATGTTTACAAGGTAACAGAGGAACAAATACAATTATTGATCGCTGGTAGAGCAACTGCGCAAGAAGTGGGAGATGCTTTACAGAAGGTTCAAGATGCAGCGAATGCCAAACAATAAGTAAGCTTTAGCGTTTAGACTATCCAGATTTAAACTGGAGGCATCACCCGCCCAGTGGGGGTGATGCCTTCTCTCTATCAAGGGGGAGAAATTGATGAGAAGCACACTTAGAAATCCTGCTGTTTACCTCGTGTTTATTGTACCAACGATTGTCATGTATAGCTTGTTCTTCATATATCCCATGCTTTCCTCCGTCTATTATGGCTTCACAGATTGGAATGGATTGGACGATACCCATTTTGTTGGTTTTGATAATTTCATTAAAGCTTTTTCGGATCCTCTATTCATTAATTCCATAAAGAACAACATGATTTTTATTCTCTTCTCGGTGTTCATCCAGGTTCCGCTTATTATCTTCTTTGCCATCCTAATCGGTGGGGTGAAGAGGTTTCAAGGGCTTTACAAAACAACGGTATTCATGCCCTCTCTCATATCCACTTCGATTATCGGTATTCTATGGGGATTCATCTACGAGCCAGAGGTTGGCTTGCTGAATAATTTCTTGAATTTGTTCGGGATTGAGACGATTTATTGGTTGGCTGATCCGAACTGGGCGATGCTGGCGGTACTCATTACGAATGCGTGGCAGTGGATGGGATTCTTCATTATTCTCATATTGGCCGCTATTCTGGCTATTCCTAAGGAAATGAATGAGGCCTCTGAGATAGACGGTACGACGGGCTTCCAGCGTGCGATCTATATTACTGTGCCCTTGATCAAGCCGATTATCTCCGTTGTCGTCATGCTGTCGATAGCTGGCGCGATGAAGGTCATAGATATCGTACTCGTTATGACGAAAGGCGGTCCGATCGGGTCTACTGAGGTTATGGCTTCATATATGGTGTCCAAGGCAATTAGATATAGTGAATATGGATATGGGACTTCGTTGTCTATTATCATCTTTGCCTTCGCGTTGGTATTGACAGCCATTTATCAGCTCGTATTTGTCAGAAACCAGGAAAGGATTGAATACTAATGCCTACAGCAATCAAGAAAGGCTTTCCTCACTTTATACTACTGGTCTATGTGGGCGTTATTCTATTGCCGTTTGTTTTTATTATCTTTTCTTCGCTGAAAGAGAGTAATATAGAGATAGCAGAAAACCCCTTTGGATTTCCTGTTGAGTTTGTTTATGAGAACTATGTCGAAGCATGGGTTAAAGCTAAGATCAGTGTATATTTTTTTAACAGCTTGTACTTATCGTTCTCTTCGGCCATTGTTGGGGTCCTTCTCTCAGCAGGAACAGCGTTCGCGTTAACACGCATGAGATTTATTAGCGCTAGTAAGTGGATTTATCAATTCGTTTTAGTTGGTATGCTGATCCCAGGTAATGTATTGTTCATCGCACAATATTTGCTTGTTAACAAGCTGGGTATATTGAACACACATTGGGCTTTATTCCTACCTTATACGGCTGGCGCATTACCGATTAGTGTGCTCCTGATTGCAGCATTTATGAAGGCTATTCCTGGTGAGCTTGAAGAAGCAGCCATTGTGGATGGATTGAGCTCTGTAGGACTGTTCTTCAAGATTATTTTGCCGATTACGATACCTGCGCTTGTTACGGTTTTTATCATTAATTTTCTGGGTGTATGGAACGAGTATTTGCTTGCTAATTTCTTCATCAGTAAGGATGCCTTACGAACACTCCCTACGGGAATGGTAGGCTTCCGGGATTCCTTCCAAACGAATTATGCGCTTATATGTGCAGGGATCGTATATAGCGTTGTTCCAGTGCTCATTCTTTACGCTTTTCTACAAGAGAAGATCATCGCAGGACTCACAGCTGGAGGAGTCAAAGGCTAAATGTAAAGGAGCAGTGAATGCGGATGTCATTAAGGATGAAGGTGTTTACCGCTTTTTTCGCTTTTATCCTGATTCCGTTGCTCTTGTTTGGGTTTATTGCTTATTACTTTGTATCTGACATGATCGAGAAGAAGTATTCCGAGCAAGCCGAATTAACATTAAGAGCACTCAGCCAGAATGTTGATTTCATTTTTCGCGAGATGGATAAGGTGACAGATAGCACGATTGCCAGCAAAGCCATTCAGGAAGTACTCAACAATCGTAGCTATAATTCCCAGGATGTAACTCAGATCGATTATTTGTCCCTCAATGAGGTTCAGCAGAATTTTCGAGAATTACTTGTCAATCACCCTTCAGTTAGCCATGCCTTCTTATATACCTTATTAGATGAACGAATCAACGCTTTGTTCTCCAGACAGAATTACCAAGCGATGCCATCCGAGAAATTCAGAGAGCACAAAGTTTTCCAAGAGGTGTTGGATCGCCAAGGTGTCCCTACTTGGGTAGGGCCGAATGAACACCCGGAATTGACTGGCTCCGATTCGGTTTTCACTCAAATTCGTGTCGTCAAGGACATTGCAAGCTTGAATGATAAGGGTATATTGTTCGTTCAGATTAAAAATTCAGGTCTTGATGGAATATTCAGATATTATAGCTACAATCAGAATATTTATGAAACCCAGTTTTTCATCGTTAATGCTCAAGGGCAAATTCTGTTCGATAGCTTAGATGAAATGGATGGCGTACATCTCAAGTCATATTTAGATGGCTCCATTCAGATGGATGGCAAATACCACAGTAATAGACAATTATTCGCAAATCAGGACAGCATTGTATCGGAGATCGGGCTAGGTACAGAAAACTGGCATCTTGTATCGGTAGTATCCTGGAGCTCCTTATCCAAGGAAATTACCTTGTATGCCAAATGGGTAGCGTCGATTACAGTTTTGTGCTTATTGTCTGCGATTATGTTCATCTTGTTCTTCGTTAACCGTATTGTTAAATCGATTGTAACTACCGTACATTTCATGCGCCGAGTAGAGCGTGGGGACCTTACTACGCGCATTCCGATCAATGGCGAAGATGAAACATCCTTTCTTGCAAGGGGCTTTAACAGTCTTGTTCATCGGATTTCCGAATTGCTGTATGAAGTGAAGCTGCAGCAGGAGCGCAAGACACGTGCTGAGCTGATTGCCTTACAAGCACAGATTAAACCACATTTTCTATTTAACGCTTTGGAATCTATCAATATATTAGCTATACAAAATCAAGGGAAGAAAGTTAGCCAGATGGTGACACGCTTAGGGAGTTTGCTGCGGATTAGCATTCAACAGAAGGAAGAAATCACGATCGAACAGGAAATGAATCATCTGATCAGCTACTTAGAAATTCAGAAATTCCGATTTGAGGAATTGTTTGAATTTGATATCGACATCCCGCAGAGCTTGGTCGGTTACTCCATGTTGAAATTAACGCTTCAGCCGCTTGTTGAGAACAGCATTCAGCATGGCTTCGAGGGCATAGAATATACAGGTCATATTCGTATTCGAGCTTGTGAGGAAGACAATCATATTGCATTCTATATTGAAGATAATGGGATTGGTATATCGCCTGCCCGTCTAGCGGCATTTGATTATCGCAGGGATGACGATGACGAAACGATTCACAGTGACTCACCTGAGTTAGGTGAGCGACGTGGTCTTGGTGTATGTAATGTAGCTGATCGCATTCGTATCCAATATGGAAGCCGTTATGGGTTATTCATATGTAGTGAGGTCGGCATAGGGACTACGATCAAATTTGTCGTTCCGAAATACATGGGAGGTGCAGAGTGATGAGGCTGAAGGCTCTGTTAGTGGACGATGAGGTGAATATTCTCAAAAATTTGCAGCTGGTTGTTCCGTGGGAGCAGCTAGATATCGATATTATTGGTTTGGCCAAGAATGGTGTTGTTGCATTGGAGCTTGTGAAGGAGTATAGACCGGAAATCATTCTATGTGATATTCGGATGCCTGTTATGGACGGCTTTCAGTTTCTAGAGCAGCTACGCTTGGTGGATGAAGTCGCGGAGGTTATCATGGTGACCGGCTATCAGGATTTCGAATACGCTCGCTCGGCGATCAAGCTAGGGGTGCGGGACTTCATTCTGAAGCCGATTAATTATGAAGAGCTAGCGCAAACCGTAGCGCGTCTGGCTGGGAAGATCAGTGAACGCAAGCAAGGTAAGCTGCTAGATGAACAGAAGCTGAGTAGAGCGATGTACATGGCTTATGAGAAAATGTTATACGATATCCTGATGAATTATTCATCGGTTCATTCCCAGTACTTGCTTCAAGATGATGAACACATGAATGTGGAGCAGTTATGTTACACGGTCATCCTTGCAGATTTTGACGATTATTCACAGAAGTGCCGTTCAACCAACGAGATGGAACGTAAGCTGTGGAATTTCGCCACACGGAATGTGCTACAGGAAGCATTACTTCCCTATTGTGTTCAGTATGCTGTCTTGCAAATGCGTGAAGGCGAATGGTGTATTCTGATCGAGCATTCCCAGTTAGAATCGGAATTTGCTGTAGAGGATGTCAGGATGTGGACGGAGACCCTGCAGGAGGCAGTAGCCTCCAATGTGAAGATTAATTTGTCGATGGGGATTTACCCGGAGCAAGTAACCATTCAGAAGCTATCTGATGTATATAAGAAGCTACAGAGAGCTGTTCATTTAACTGCAGAGAAAGACCGTTCAATTATTGTCTGTGGTGACTCTGAGGAGCATCATGACAGTAACGGGGATTCGTTATGGGAATGGATTGAGCTGCTCGTATCTGGCTTGAAGCAGTGCAATCGTCAGAAGACGGACTCGGCGATTGAGGGACTTACCTTACATTTATATGCTTTATCTAGGCAATCCCCAGGGAGAGTGGCGTACATCGCTCACTTCGTCGTACTTCATCTTATGCGCGAGATGCGAGAGATGGAGGTGCTCTCCGCGAGCGACGAGCTTGTCATCTGGGCACGCATGGAGCAGAGTCATCGGGCGAAGGATATGCTCGCTGTGATCCGTCAGCAAGTGGACGTTAGCCTCAATGCAGCGATGAATAAGAAAACCAGTGATATTCTTATGCTGTCTGCGAAGGATTATATTCATCATCATCTATCCAAGGATCTGGGCATTGATGAGCTTGCAGATTATCTGAATATTAGCTCAAGCTACTTCAGCCTGTTATTCAAACAGAATTTTAACGAGACCTTCGTCGAGTATGTCACTAGGCAACGGATGGAGCTTGCCAAATCATTGCTATTACTCTCAGACAAGAGTGTAACAGAGATCGGTAAAGCGGTCGGATATTGGGAGCGAAGGTACTTCAGCAAGGTGTTCCAGAAGTACACCGGTGATATTCCTTCAGAATTCAGAGAGAAGCAGAAGGGCAAGACGAATATGGCATGAGTGAAGACGGTTGCCGATAAGAGAAGATGGTTCAGGGTAAAGAAGATGGCTGCGGATAAGAGAAAATGGTTCAGGTTATTCAACCTGGCCATATCAGGAGGGGTACAGGTTGGATGTATCGGGATGGAGCTTGAAGAAGAAGGTTGGGCAGTTGTTCATGTTCGGCTTTGATGGATATGAGGTACCGTCGCATATACAAGCATTAATTGAGGATTATCAGATGGGGGGTATTATTTACTTTCGTCGCAATTTGAGCGATGCTAAGCAGGTGTCTGATTTATCCGCAGAGCTGCAACGATTATCTGAGGTTCCGTTGCTTATTGCTATAGATCAGGAGGGCGGGATGGTTGTCCGAATGGAGCGTGATATCACCGTGATGCCAGGTAATATGGCGCTAGGTGCCACTGGCGATGTCCAAGGCACATATGATGCTGCTCGAATCTGTGGTGAAGAGCTAAGAATGATGGGCATTAATATGAACTTCGCCCCCTGTCTGGATGTGAACAATAACCCACTAAATCCGGTTATTGGTGTGCGCTCCTATGGAGAGGATCCTATGCTAGTTGGGCGTCTTGGTGTAGCTGCTACGCAAGGCTACCAGCATGCCAATGTAGCGGCAACGGTGAAGCACTTTCCTGGACATGGTGATACGGATCTGGATTCCCATTATGCATTGCCACTAGTTGCTCATGATCGTGCTCGATTGGATGCCGTGGAGCTAGCGCCATTCCGTGAGGCGATCACTGCGGGTGTGGATGCCGTAATGTCCGCTCATGTGATATTCCCAGCTTATGAAGAAGCTAACCTTCCTTGTACCTTATCGCACAATATCTTACAGGGATTATTACGCGAACAATTATTGTTCGACGGTGTTATCGTGACGGACTGCTTGGAGATGAATGCGATATCGGAATCCTTCGGAGTTGGTCCGGGCGCAGTAATGACGGTGAAGGCAGGCGCTGACCTCGTGCTCATCAGCCATCGAGTTGACCGTCAAATTGAAGGTATAGAGGCGGTTATCCGAGCAGTCGAATCTGGTGAGATTTCCGAGGCGCGAATTGATGCTTCCGTGGTGCGTATTCTACAATTGAAAAAACGACGTAGAATCATTGAAGCTACCTCAGAGCAACAAACGGATACAATCGCACAGCACTTAGGTTTGCAAAGCTCCTGGGAGCTGGCCCGTCGACTGAGCGAGAAAAGTATAACATTAGTTAAGAGTGAAGGTAATTTTCCGTTGATCCCTAGCTTGAAGACACTCGTGGTTTGGCCGCAAGTGCGGATCAACACAGAGGTTGTCGAGGTCATCGAGCAAGAAGATACCTTGGGACTAGCCCTTGGAGCGTATATAGGTGACCTACAGGAAATAAGTGTTGGTATTGATCCAACTGAAGAAGAGATAAAGCTAGTGTTGGCAGCAGCGGGTTCGATCGAACAGGTTGTGGTTGCTACCTATAACGCGGGGTTCTCTCCCGGTCAGATACATATAGTGAAGCAGCTAACAAGCATGAAGGGGAAACAACTGCTTATTGTAGCGGTACGAAATCCATTCGACTTGATGGACTTTTCCGAAGTGCCAACCTACCTGTGCAGCTATGAGAACAAGCCGCTGGCGATGCGCTCACTTGCCAAAGTGTTAATGGGTATCATCCCCCCTCAGGGCAAGCTGCCTGTAACCATTGGCAAATTTGCTAGCTCAGCTTCGGCTAAGGGCACATAGTCAAGAAGCGCTGATCTCTAAGGTGTTTTAGACGTTCTATTGTGGTTTTTTTACTGGGAAGTTACGCTCTAAGACGTCTTAGACGCGTTATTGTGAGTATCGGTTACCATCTAAATTTTTCGGAAAGTTGAGGACGGTATAATGGGATTCTATGTAGGGTTAGATATTGGCGGAACGAACATGGTGGGCGGAATATTGGGTGAGGATGGGTCTTTGCTGCATACTGTAAAGATTCATACGGAGGCTGCTAAAGGTACTGAATATGTCTTGGATCGTATGGCGGAGCTAATTGAACGTTTGTTTGGGGAACTTGAAATCGGAGACCGAGCAGAGCTAATAGCTGTTGGCATCGGTATCCCAGGTTTTATTCATCCTGCAGAAGGTCTTGTGAAGCTGGCTACTAATTTACCCCTCACGAATATCCGTGTTGCGGACGAGATTCGAAATCGAATCGGTGTGCCCGTTTACATCCACAACGATGTGAAGATGATCGTCTATGGTGAGGCGATCCAAGGCGCTGGGCGTGGCTATGATCATGTCTTCGGTATCACATTGGGAACTGGGCTCGCATCTGCATTCGTGGATCATGGGAGGCTGCTTGTCGGTGGTGGTGATCTAGCTGGGGAGATCGGGCACGTCCGCATGGAGGGAATTCCGTATACCTGTGGATGTGGGCTGCAGGGCTGTCTTGAAACCATTGCCTCAGCTACGGGTATTGTTCGTCAAGCTATCGATGCACTAGAAGAAGGTCGCCCGAGTTTGCTCGCTGAATGGTTCCCACTCAGCAAGCGCACCGCGCTTACTGCTATGGACGTGACAAAGGCCTATGATGCGGGTGATCCTGTAGCAATAGACATTATGAAACATACGGGAACTATGCTAGGTAAAGCTCTTGCTTATGCCGTAGTGTTATATAGCCCGGATGTCATTATTGTTGGCGGGGGCGTCGCCTTAGCTGGAGAGCGGATTCTTCAGCCGCTTCGAGATACCTTGCTGACCCATGTGCATCCGTTCTATCGCGAGCGAGTCCGAATTGTCACACCTGCTCTGCACGATCAAGCAGGTGTGATCGGCAGCGCTGAATATGCTCGAATGATGCTGGAATGGAATGCGCGACAATCCATTTAGTTACCTCTTTCATAGAGCTTGCGATACTCAGTTGGCGTTATCCCCTCCTGCTGAAGAAAGCGACGATTAAAGTAGCTCACACTTGGGTATCCCGCATCCATAGCAATCTCTCGAATTGTTGTTTGCTTGCGCTCGAGCAGCCATTGCTTAGAAACCTGCAGACGGCACAATGTAATAAAATCCAATGGCGACATCAGTACGGATTTACGGAATAATTTACAGAAGTAATATGTGCTCACTCCAGCCCGCGCGGCCCACTCCTCTAGGGAGAAGGGCTGGCAGGCTTCTTTTTGCATGAGCGGTAGGAGGGCTTCAATTCGTCGAGGGGTATTACTGATAATCCCCGTAGATTGAGGGACTGCCTGGCTAACAAATTCGGCAATTAATGCATAGGTTAACGTTGATAATGTTGCAAGGTGGAGCAGCTTATAAGCTTCGGCCTCTTCTAGAAGTCGGGTATGTGCTTGCTCCCATCCTGCGGTCTGCCTTAGCGTCCATAGTGGAGAACGGTGGAAGCCGTGTTGAATCAGATATTCTCGAAGATTATCACCATAATAATGCACCCATATGACATCCCAAGGGTCGTCTTGGCTAGAGTAGTAAATTTGCTCCTGTAATGGAAAATAGAGAATGGCATCACCCCTTTGTAAGGTGTGAATTTGGCCATCAACCTCGACATACCCAGTACCCCCGACAATGAGGTGAATATTAAAATTGTTCAGGGCCCCTGCCTCGCGTCGGACGTAATGCGCCGAATAGTCCTTATAATGACCTGCAGATTCAGGAAAACAGAAGTAGGGTTGATCTGTGAATGTAGGGAAGTGATGGGATTGTTGCATAGTGTAGCTATCTCCTCTGATGACAATATTGTGTTAGTGATTGCAATATATTATTATTTTTATTTTATTAGAAGAGTTTTATAATAGCAATATAGTGTGAATTATAAATGCGCGTGATTGACGCTTGTCTACAATCTGCTAATGAACGTAGTCGGGTGACTATAGGATTAGGAAGGTGAAGCGTACAATGGAGTACATTTCTATTAAAGGTACAGATCGACCGGTATCACGATTAATTAAAGGAACGGATTACTTCCGCCATAACAACATTGAAACCGTATGTGAGAATTTAGATGCATTTCTGGAAATTGGAGGGAATACACTCGATTCGGCTAATGTGTATTGTGGTGGTGAGAGTGAAGAGGTCATCGGAAGATACATGAGGCTGCGGGGAAATCGGGACCAGATCGTGATTCTGACCAAGGGTGCACACCATAATGCGGAGGGTCCTCGAGTGAATAAAGCCGCGATCGCGGATGATATCAATACTAGCTTAGAGAGATTGCAGACCGATCATATTGAGCTTTATGGACTGCATCGGGATGATCCGGATGTGCCGGTTCGTGTTATCATCGATGCTCTGAACGAACACATAGCTGCAGGCCGGATCGGAGCGATAGGAGGGTCCAATTGGACTTGGCAACGTCTGCAGGAAGCCAATGCCTATGCCGCAACGAATGGGTTGGCTGGCTTCACCTTCAATAGCCCGAACCTAAGCCTGGCGAAGGTGAACGAGCCTTTCTGGTCAGGCTGTGTATCTGCGGATACGGACACCTGTGAATGGCATGAGCAGGAGCAGATGCCGCTCCTGTCTTGGTCCTCACAAGCACGTGGCTTCTTCACTGGGAGATTCAGTCCCGAGGTGCGAGAGCCTGCAGATATTGTGCGGGTATTCTATAACGATGCGAACTGGGAGCGCCTGCGACGCGCTGAGCAATTAGCTGCTGAGAAGCAGGTAACTGCGATTCAAATCGCATTAGCCTATGTGATCAACCAGCCATTCCCGACCTGTGCATTGATAGGAGCGCAGAATCTGCAGGAGCTTCTATCATGCCATACAGGAGCGCAGATTGAATTGACGCGAGATGAGCTTGATTGGTTGGATTTGACGAGAGAAAGTAAGAGTTCGGAGTAAGAAGTAGAAGTAGAAGTTAGGTTCTTCGGGTCGAATGAGCGTTGGAATACGTGGATTCGGCCTTTTTTCGATTCAGAATTTATAAGTTTTCGAGGTAGACCGATGGGTCCATTTATCAGTGTTACTTCTCATTAGAGAATATTAATAATAACTGTATTCAACCATTTATTTTCTTGATTAATCATCTCGAGGAAAATGGAACATATGTGAGACCATTATCGTCCTTATGTAGGATTCATAAATCTAAGGGGGTATATAGAAATGAAACCTATCATAACAGTCTTTCTCAATGTAATCATCATCATGGGGCTGACCAGTTGTGCTTCGAATAACGAGATGAATGTGGGGGGGAATAATGAGTTAATTACGGCTGCAGAAGGTTTTATTTTTCAAATAGATGAGAATAGGGTATTAGTATTAGATAATGTGAAGTCGGAAGACATTGGAAAGACGTGGAATGAGATCTTCGACGATTACCAAGGGAGAGCGATCTGGCTTAAGACATCAGATGCTTCTGAATTTGAGGCTGGTCAGAAGGTTCGGTATTGGGTCGATGGACCTGTTGCGGAATCATTCCCGGAGCAAGGCTCAGCTGAACGGATTGAAATTATTAAGGAATAATTCATCAATTAAAGGGAGTGGATTTTAATGAGGGCATTCAGAGGTTTTGCAGCAGGCTTATTGGTAGGGGCTTTATTGATGGTTGCAGTGCCGACTTTTGCAGCCGTAGTAAAGCAGTATATCTTGACGGAGCCAACTTATCCGGTTTATGTGAACGGCACGGTGTATGAAAGTGAACAATATCCAATTCTGAATTATGATGGCCATACGTATTTGCCGATGCGAGCTATGGGTGACGTTCTTGGCGTGCCGGCTACGTGGAATGATGAGCGCCATCAGGTAGAAATTCGGACTGAGAATGTAGCATTTCGCAATATTGTAGCTGCAGGAAGAGATGGGGATTATACGATCAAGGGTCAGGCTAGAGTGTTCGAAGCGACGATGAGTTATGCAGTTAGTGATGGTCACTCTTATCTGCTTGAAGGCTTTCATACCTTGGATGAGGGAGCGCCTGCTTGGTCCGCATTCACACTGGATATCGAAATCCCACAGGATCAGCTACCCGTTAATGGTACACTTACAATAGAAATTTTCGAGTATAGCGCGAAGGATGGTAGCAGGATCAATACTGAGATAGTTGCGCTGGAGAGCTTTGGAGGTTGAATTCAATAAGAGGTCTCCCTGAATATCAAGATTTTTCAAAGACATATAATATCGGAGCAAATGCCATCTCGGTAAGGGGTGGCTTTTTTAATGCTCGCTTTAATACGAAAAAAATACTTGATAGCGCTTTCGTAGGTGTGTTACAATCTCATTACAGAAGTTTAGTTAATAAATTAACTAAATATCGGGGTGATGATATGGCAACAATAAAAGATATAGCTGATCGCGCAAAGGTATCTACTGCGACGGTATCTCGCGTCATTAATAATGACCTTACTCTAGCTGTGAGTGATGAAACCCGCAATCGAATATTCATGATTGCTAAAGAAATGCAGTATAAGCCATCTCGATTGAAACGCATGAAGATCGAGAAGGAGATGCTGAGCAAGAAAGTCGGGTTTCTGACTATATCCTCAGAAGAAGGTGAAAAGGACGATCCAACGTTTGCGTACATTAGAACTTGGGTTGAATCCCACTGTGAACAGCTTGGTATAAAAGTCGGCAAGCTCATTCGCAATACTTCCGTTGATCAAGATGCGCTGAAAAATCTAGATGGGCTTATTGTTCTAGGGACAATTGCAGTGGAGGATATCGAAGCTGGTGTATCTGAACATACTAAGGTCGTTTTTATTAATAACACAATAGAGAATAAGAAGTATGATTTGGTGAGCATTGGTTTCAAACATACAGTGGAGGCTGTTATTGATCACCTTACTTCTTATGGTCACTCCGTTATTGGATTTATTGGTGGACCACATCACTTTGAAAGACTTAATCACTCTGAACCACCCAAAGTCATTGAGGATCCATTAACCTTATATTTTGAAGAAATTATGACAGAGCTAAAATTGTTTGAACCTCAATTTGTTAAGAAAGCTTATTGGGATCCTGCTACAGGCTATGAAGCAATGAAAGAGCTCTTAGCTAATCCGATTCGACCAACAGCTTGTTTTATAGCTAATGATCCAATGGCAATTGGTGCTTTGAAAGCACTTCAAGAGGAAGGCGTTCATGTGCCGGCAGAAATGGCTCTAATTGGTTTTGATAATATTGAAATTACCGCTTATATGAATCCTCCGTTATCCACGGTGAACATATTCCAAGAGCAAATTGGCAAAACAGCCGCTCAGCTGCTTTTTGAAAGATTGAACGGTCGGAAAGCACGGATTCATTCGATTATTGGAACTGAATTAGTAATTAGAGAAAGCAGTAAAGGATCATTCTGGCCGATCCAAAGTGAATAGGAAGGGTTAACATAAGTTGTATTCTGTTAAGGAGGTGGTCTATGGAAGGGGCGAAAAAAACCTAGCCACGGCAATGACTAGGCGATATTGGTAAAAATATCAACGTAATTGTATCAGAAAAATGCTTGTTATTCAACACGAACACCAACATTAACTTAAGGGGGACTATTCAATGAAAAGGGCACTATATCTTATTCTATTATTAACTTTAGTAATATCCATTGTAGCTGCATGTAGTAATAATGAAGGTTCAAATAACAAGGATACAGGGACAAATGACAAAGTAACAAATGACAAAACAACCACTGACAAAGAAAACGTAAAGGTTGAGTTTTTCCAATATAAATCAGAAGCGGTTGCAACTTATGATGCATTGATTGCGAAATTCGAAACGGCTAACCCCGGTATCGACATTGTCCAAATCAACGTTCCTGAATCGGAAACTGTTCTTAAAGTACGTGTAGCAAAGGGTGAAGTGCCTGACATTATTTCGGTAGGAGGCGACGCTCAATTTGCTAGCTTAGCCAAGAATGAAGTCCTTGCGGATTTGACTGATTATTCGGCTCTAGCTTCTGTAATCGAAGGTTATAAAACAACTTTGAAATTGATTACAGGCACGGAAGAGATTTACGCTGTTCCATTCGCTGCGAATGCAAACGGCATCATCTACAACAAAGGTGAATTTGAAGCGCTAGGGTTGACTGTTCCAACTACAAAGGACGAGATGGACAATGTTCTAGCTGTAGTTAAAGCAGCAGGTAAAGTGCCCTTCCATCTAACCTTTAAAGATGCTTGGACAGCGCTTCCCGCATGGAATGTATTCACAGCTTCCTTGCAGCCAGCTACCTTCTACGCTGATAGAATAGCAGGTACTACAACCTTCGCGGCAGCTCATAAGGATCTAATGACGCAATACCTTGAATTTATGCAGAACGGTCAGCCTGGCGATCGTTTCAAAGATGGATACAACGAAGGTAATGCCGCATTCGCTCAAGGTGCTTCCGTTATGTATCTCCAAGGCGTGTGGGCAATCCCAGAAATTCTGAAAGCTAACCCGGATATCAAGCTTGGTGTATTCCCATATCCAGTCTCTAACGAAAAATCCAAAAATCTTCTTGTATCCGGAGTTGACTCATTGTTCGCATTATCTGCAACTACCAAATATCCCGATGAGGCTAAACGATTCATTGATTTCTTGATTCAACCTGAGAACGCTCAACAATATACAGATGAGCAAAAATCTTTCTCCGCTATTCATGGCGTTTTTCAAAACGAAGAATTTTATAGTGACCTTAAACCGATATTTGAAGAGGGCCGTATAGCTGACTTTCCAGATCACTATATTAACGGTATGGATCTAGGAATCATTGTTCAAGAATTGATGGCTAGAAAAGATGTTGATGCAGCTTTGGATAAGATGGATGTAGAGTACGACAAATTAGCGAATCGTTAATTCGCAGGAAATTATGGTGATGAAGGGATGAAAAGCAATTCAATCGCTTTTCATCCCTTTGTTAATTAATCTGGAGAAGGAGGATGCATGGTGAGAAAACATAAGTTAACTTACATGATGATGGTCATACCTGCTACTTTACTGTTCTTTCTATTTCATACAACACCAGCATTAATGGGTATATTCTACAGCTTTACAGATTGGAACGGTCTCCGACCTACGTATGAAATGATAGGGCTTAAGAACTTTATGAACGTTTTTAAAGATCAGAATGTGCTGGATGCTTATTTGTTCACGTTCAAATTTGCAATTGTAACGACGGTCCTTGTGAATATCATAAGCTTGTCCGTAGCTCTTGCTTTGAATAGCAGAATTAAGTTCAAAAGCTTTTTTAAAGGTCTTTACTTTATGCCGTATATATTAAGCATGTTGATTGTTGCCTATATTTTCAACTATTTCTTCGCGCATTTTTGGATTGATATTATGAGCTTCTTAGGTATTGAGAGATGGATGGTTAATCCATTAGGGAATGAAAAAGGTGCATGGCTAGCTATTGTCTTCGTTACCGTATGGCAGTCCTTCGCATTTAACACTGTATTATACTTGGCAGGGCTGCAAACCATATCAGAAGATTTATATGAAGCCTCTGCACTGGATGGAGCTAACAAGTGGAGAGAATTTTGGAGCATAACATTCCCTCTGATAGCTCCATTCTTCACCATAAATATGGTCCTGTCACTTAAGGGGTTTTTACAAGTTTTCGATCAAGTTCTTGCACTCACAGGTGGTGGCCCGTTCGGGGTAACTCGTTCGATCGCGCTGCTCATTTATAAGAATGGCTTCTCAGGTAGTGAATTTGCCTTCCAGTCGGCGAATGCTGTTGTATATTTTATCGTCATTGTGGTCATTTCGTTTATCCAGCTTAGATACCTTCAGAAGAGGGAGATGAACTTATAATGCAATTAAATCGAACGAATTGGTTTGCAACCATCTTCCTTGCTATAGGATCCTTATTTCTCTTGTTCCCTTTGTATATGACGGTCATGCTAGCAGTCAAAAATTCGGAAGAAATCGCAAGAAGTGTTCTCGCCTTCCCAGAGATGTGGAGCTTTGAAAACTTCCGAATTGCTGCCGAGAAAGTAGGCTATTGGGAAAAGTTTCGCAACAGTGCGTTAATTACAGTGATTACAGTCTTCTTTACAATACTAACAAACTCTTTTGTTGCGTATGCAATTAAGAAAAACTTTGATCATAAATTTTTCAAGGGTCTTTATTTTTACTTCGTAAGCGCTATGTTTGTTCCGTTCCCCATTATCATGCTGCCGGTTGTTAAGCTGACAGCCCAATTTAATATGGATAATTTGTATGGGCTCATTGTGCTGTATATTGTGTATGGATTATCCTTCAACGTGTTACTGTATGTCGGTTATTTGCGAAGTCTGCCACAGGAGCTAGAAGAAGCGGCGCTTGTAGACGGTGCTTCCATATGGCAAACGTTTTGGAAGGTTATTTTTCCACTGCTTGCGCCAATTAACGCTACGGTTGCCATTATTACAACGGTTTGGGCTTGGAACGACTTTTTGCTACCGCTCATTATGTTGGCTCAAGAGTCTCAAACTACTCTGCCACTCGCACAATTTATTTTCCAATCGAAATTTGGTCAAGATACTAACTATGCGTTTGCTTCATATTTGATGGCTATGGCTCCAATGCTAATTGTATATCTCTTTGCGCAAAAATGGATTATTAGCGGCGTTACACGTGGTGCTGTGAAATAAGAATAGCGTTTCCGTTTTTTGTGATATAATTTCATTACAAAGCTTTAGTTAATAAAGTAACTATTTGCAGGGGTGATGAGATGACAACGATAAAAGATATAGCTGAACGTGCAAAGGTATCCACTGCGACGGTTTCTCGCGTCATTAATAATGATCTCACACTAGCTGTGAGTGATGAAACTCGAAATCGAATATTCATGATTGCTAAAGAACTGCAATATAAACCATCTCGATTGAAGCGTATGAAAATAGAGAATGAGATGTCTAGCAAGAAAGTAGGGTTTCTGACGATGTCCTCTGAAGAGGATGAAAAAGGCGATCCGACGTTAGCGTTTATTAGAACCTGGGTTGAATCACATTGTGAACAGCTTGGAATTAAAGTTGGCAAGATCATTCGCAATAATTCCGTCGATCCTAATGCGTTGAAAAATCTAGATGGACTTATTGTTCTAGGGACAATTTCGACCGAAGACATCGAGGCTAGCGTCTCTGAGCATACTAAGGTCGTGTTTATCAACAATACGATTGAGCATAGTAAATATGATCTGGTTAGCATAGGCTTCAAACAAACCGTAGAGACCATCATCGATCACCTTACTTCATCTGGTCACTCTACTATTGGATTTATTGGTGGCACACATCTCTTCGAAAGACTTAATCGTTCTGAACCCGCGGAGATGATTAAGGACCCATTTACTGTTTATTTTGAAGAAGTTATGACAGAGCTTGAATTGTTTAGACCTGAATTTGTTAAGAGAGCCTATTGGGATCCTGCTACAGGCTATGAAGCAATGAAAGAAATCCTAGCTAATCCGATTAGACCAACCGCTTGTTTTATAGCTAATGATCCAATGGCTATTGGTGCTTTGAAAGCTCTTCAAGAGGAAGGCGTTCAGGTTCCTGAAGAAATGGCTCTGGTCGGTTTTGATAATATTGAAATTACCGCTTATATGAATCCCCCATTATCAACGGTGAACATATTCCAAGAGCAAATTGGCAAAACAGCCGCTCAGCTTCTTTTTGAAAAACTGAACGGTCGAGAAGCAAGAATTCATTCGATTATTGGGACTCAATTAGTGATTAGAGAAAGCAGTAAAGTGAATAAGAAGGTGTAGCTTGGTAGCAAGGGGTGAACGAGGACAGCACTTAACTATAAAAGTGCGGGTATCCTCAACTCAAGAGGTCGGACTTGACTGCAAATGCTCTCGTAGAAAAGGAAGCGCATGCTCCCAGAATAAAGGCTCTGCCGCAGATGAGCTGTGCCCTTCGCAATTGAGATATACGTATTGTATGGCTTGGCGGTGACTGTTAGATCGAATGTAATCCATCTCCTCGACAGGAACAACATCATCTTGACGAGAGTGTATCATTAGCATGGGGATATGGGAGGTGTTGATCGCTGCTACCACATTGGTATCTCTTGGGGTTGCATGGCTGCGTAAATACCAAATCCATGGAAGAATATGAACAAGCGGGAATAGAGGGATTCGATGTCTACGAAGCTCCGATTCCATCATCGTTTGTGTGCGTGCGGGCATCGCATCCGTGACCAAAGCGCGAACGCGATTGTCTGTATGAGCAAGAGCGAGAGCGCTACCGTAAGCACCTAATGAATGGCTTAACACGCCGATGCGCTCAGGATCTATGTCCGGGCAAGCGGCTCCGTAGTTGAGAGCAGCCAGAAGATCATCGCGCATGGACACACCGGATGGTGCAGGAATTCCGGCGCTATCCCCATGACTACGTGCATCATATACGAGCAGGGCATAACCCTCATTGAGAAGCTTGTCGATATAACGCAGCATACTTACGCGACTCGACCCCCACCCATGTACGATAATAATGAGAGGTACGCGCTGATTTTGCCACTTCTGCTCGGCGGGAATAAACCAACCTCTAATCTCATCACCATGGCTAAGCCACTGGACCTCCTGATAAGGAGCCAAAGGGAATTGATCAACAGCCTTACGCCTAGGCTTCTGGCTCTTCACACCCATCCTATAGATGAACGACACGATCAGAATCAACAATCCACCCACACCAACAATAGAATAAAACATATATACCTCGTTTCTAATAGCAATAAAAAATAACTATTTCTATAGTGCTTAGTAAAGCTTAGTATATTCCTTGCACTACAAATTGGCTATGAAAATTTCCACTTTGTTACCAGTTGCATAATAGATCATTCGCGCGATATAATAAGAACAAATGTTCTATTCAATGTGATGCGAGGCGATGAATGTGGCGCGAGCGCCGATGGAGAAAACCGAAGAGGAAATGCGTATGGTGAAGCAGTCGCTGATCCTGCCGATTGTGCTTGATGTGCTGGCACACGATATCCGTGTGCTACAGGGCTCGGCTGCTAAGATGAATGGGTTATACGTCAAGTATCTGAACACGCTTCAGGACAAAGCATCCTTGGAGCTATTTCACCTACGTCGACAGCTACGTCAGCAAGGGATTAAGGTATTCCGCCAGGAGCGGGCGAAGCAAGGGCTAGAGGCTGAGTATCTGTGTAGAGGCTACCAGCACTCATTCATGATGCTATGGAGTGTGGTGAAGGCAGAGGTTGAGCTGGCATTGGACATTCTGATGAATGATTCTCCTCGAGAGCTTCGGGAAAGTCATCCCTCTGTACAAGCAGAATCGCGATTACCTATTGACAATCGTCCGTAGTTACAGGTAACTTATTAAGTAATTGAATAAGGACTCGCGGGGAATTTAGTGGAAGTTATTCCCCCGCGATGCCTAAGAACCCACTAGGGGAGCCGAATATTGGCTGAGATGAGGAGCGTTATCCTCGGACCCTTGAACCTGATCTGGATCATACCAGCGTAGGAAAGTGGAGTCGGACATTTCGTGCTACCGTGGATTATTAATGGGAATATGATAGGCCGCTCCATCGTGGAGCGGCCTTTTTGCGCGCTCTATAGTGGATTTTATTTGAGATGAAGTCGGTTTATCGAGCACTCACGTGCTCATCAAAAACTTTTAGGGGGAACTATGAATGAGCTTTAGTCAACAATTGCGCAAGGAAGCAGAGCCGATCTTCGAGGCGATTTACCACCATCCGTTCATTGACGGGATTACCAAGGGGAGCTTGGGGGCAGAACAGCTCGTTCATTATGTGAAGCAGGATTTCGAATACTTGAATGCATATATGCGTGTGTATGGGTTGGCGATTTCCAAGTGTACGGATCGTCGTGACATCAACATGTTCACCGAAAAGCTCGGATTTATCTTGAATAGTGAGATTCATCCGCATCACAACTTCTGTCAGGTGGCAGGAGTCACTTATGAGGAGCTTCAAGGCTACCCGCTGGCGCCGACAGCATTGCATTATACACGCCATATGCTAACCGTGGCCTCTCAGGGGACGCTTGGGGAAATCTTTGCCGTGCTGCTGCCTTGCCCATGGACGTATATGGATACCGCCGAGCGAATCATTCGGGAAACGAACCCTGGCGTAGATCATCCTTTCTATAATTGGATTATGTTCTATGGGAATCAACAGATCAAACCGAGAATACAGCAGCTTTGTGATCGCATGGACGAATGGGCGCTGACAGCTCCAGAGCATGAGAAGGAGCGGATGCGTGAGCATTACATGATCAGCTGCCAGCTTGAATACATGTTCTTTGATATGGCATATAAATTGGAGCATTGGCCCGTCGATCAGACGCTGGCTTATGTATAAAGGGGCAATCCAGACCGTGAATAGTGAGAAAAAAGGGCTGCAGCTACGTGAAATTATTGTGATGGCTTCCATATCTGTGGTGTTCGGTGTGCTTTATCTGGTGTGGATTTTCTTCGGGCAAATCGTAAATGGGTTGCTTGGTCCTGTTGTGTGGAAATTGGTAGCAGGTATGTGGGTCATGGCACCAATCGTATGCGCGTATATTATCCGCAAGCCTGGGGTGGCATTAATCGCAGAAATGATAGCGGCCGGAACGGAGATTATGGTCGGCTCAGTGAGTGCAGGTGTTGTACTTGTACTCGGTTTAACTCAAGGACTTGGTGTTGAATTGGTCTTTGCTCTGTTCCTCTGGCGCAGCTATCGCCTACCAACACTGATGCTCGCAGGGATGATGGGCATGCTGGCTAACTTCATGACGATTTATGTGATATATGGCTATAGTCAGTACAGTACGGTAATTGTGATATTGATGCTAGTGGCTCTGCTCCTTAGTGGAGCTCTGTTCGCGGGCTGGGGTAGCAAGGGAATTGCGGACGCGTTAAATCGCACGGGGGTTTTGAATAATTTTGCATTAGGTAGAATAACTCGACAGAAGGTTCAAGATCATGCCGTCGATCATCATTAATCAGCTGTCAGTGCGTTATCCCTTCGAGCAGAATGAAGTGCTGCGCAACGTGAGCTTGGATATCGCCCAAGGAGAGAAAGTGCTGCTGCTAGGCCCTAGCGGCGGAGGGAAAAGCACATTAGCCCTTGCAATCGCTGGTATCATTCCTCGATCTGTAGAGGCGGAGCTAATCGGGGAGGTATTGGTGGATGGCATAAGCCCACAAGTAACTGGGATCGCTGGGATATGCAGCAGGATAGGTATGCTATTCCAGGACCCAGATACTCAGCTGTGCATGACAACCGTTGAGGATGAAATTTCCTTTGGATTGGAGAATATGGGGTTGTCGCGGACAGAGATGGAGAGCAGGATAAACAGTAGCATGGCGCTGACGGGAATTAGCGACCGACGCCATGCCAATTCACAGCAGCTTTCCGGTGGCCTCAAGCAGAAGCTAGGGCTAGCCTGCCTGCTAGCGATGGATCAGGAGATGCTCATTCTCGATGAGCCGACCGCGAATTTGGATCCAGCGGCCACCGAGGAGATGTTCTCGCTTCTCGCACGACTGGCAACGCAATCCGACAAAACACTGCTGTTTATCGAGCATAAGCTAGATGATCTACTAGCTTACATTGACCGAGTCATCGTTCTGGATGAAGGTGGGCGGGTTGTCGCTGACGGCGGGCCGAGGAATATTTTTCAATATGAGTTAGAAATGCTTTTGGAGCTTGGGGTTTGGGTTCCGCGTCTGTGTATGGCAGCTCGGGAGTTGGAGCAGCAGGGAATGGTATGGCCAACGTTTCCGCTGACAATGGTGGAATGGGAAGTGGGGCTGGGCTCGCGAGGAATCAGCCTGAATGGTTTGATTGATCGAACTGGGGCATCTTTGTCGGTAACAAGACCGATAGCTTCGGTTGAGCCTCCATTGCTGCCGGTTGCAAGACCAATAGCTTCGGTTGAGCCTCCATTGCTGGAGATAGAACGAGTTTGGTTCAACTATAAGGATAACCATGTGCTGGAGGATCTTAGCTTTACAATTGCGGCGGGTGAGTTTGTCGCATTACTAGGAGCTAATGGTTCGGGTAAGAGTACATTGGTGCAGATGCTCGTCAAGCTTCTGTTACCCGCTAAGGGAGCAATTCTTCTTGGTGGTAAGCAGATCGACAGGCTGAGCACCAAGGAGCTGATGCGTCAGGTCGGTTTTGTATGTCAGAATCCGGAGCATCAATTTGTACGGGATACGGTAGAGGATGAGCTGGCTTATGGGCTGCGAATTCTTGGGTACAACGAAGATCAGCTTCGGATTCGTGTGGATGAATTGCTTCATCGTTTTAAGCTTGAGCCTTATCGGAATCAGAATCCATTCAGCTTAAGCCAAGGGCAGAAAAGACGTCTATCTGTAGCCGCTACACTTACAGGTGAGCAGCAGCTGCTGATTCTCGATGAACCGACCTTCGGGCAGGATTATCAGAATACGATTGCATTGATGGCGCTGCTCCAGGAGCTGAATCAAGAAGGAAAGTCGATTATTATCGTAACCCACGATATGGAATTGGTGAAGCAGTATGCGAGCAAGGTGCTTGTACTCCAGAAACGAAAGCTGCTATATCAGGGAGCTCCAGAATTATTTTTCGAGGAAGAGGATTTACTTAGACAGACGGCGCTGAGGCGTCCTGTATCGGATATGCTGGAGCATTGGAAAAAAGCCTTCAATACAACCATGGAGGGGGTTCCTGATGCTGGATTTTTGGCAGAGGCATAATGGTTTCCTACAGCAGGTTAATCCGATATTAAAATTATTGAGCTTGCTAATGGTCATTGCAGTAATGGTAAATGTATTCGATCCATGGATACCGTTTGCTATCATTGTGTTGACGATCATATTATTACGCTGGTTAGGTGGAATACCGCTAAAGGTGATAGGTTTATTCCTCTTACCATTCAGTTTTTTTGCACTCAGCTTTGTTTGGATTAGTGTGTTGTTTCCACGAGAGCGTGGAACGGATATCCTCTTTCAACTATGGTTTGTTCCTGTGGCAATGGAGAATGTCTTAACAGGTTTAGCTTTGGGATTAAGATCGCTCGTCTTTGCTCTATGGTCGCTGTTGTTCGTATTAACGACGGAGCCGACGAAATTGATGCTTGGTTTGGTACAGCATTGCAAGCTTCCTCCGCGATTTGGGTATGGGATGATGGCCGCATATCGGTTTATCCCACTATTCCGCCAGGAGTTGAACCAGATCCGTGCTGCCCATCAGCTTCGTGGAATGGGAGAGGCGAAGAGTTTGCGGGGGCGATGGGAGCAGCTAAAGCGGTACGCGATTCCGTTGCTTGCAGGCGCAATACGCAAGGCGGAACGAGTCGCCATTGCGATGGAATCCAAGGGCTTTGATGGTAGCAGGGAGCGGAGCTATTATCGCCAGATTTCATGGACGCGTTACGATGTCAGGTATGGGGTGCTGTTGTTAGTGATCGTAGCTTCTATCTTGATGTTTCGGTGAATGTGATGTGGTGGCAATAGAGAGGATGTATCTGGTATGGACGAACGATGGAAACGGTATTCGAGACAAATGCTATTCTCACCCATAGGTGAAGCGGGACAGAAGAAGCTAGCCGAGCAGACGGTGTTCATCGTAGGAATGGGTGCATTAGGTACAGTATTAGCTAATCATATGGTGCGGGCTGGTGTTGGTGTCGTTCGTTTTGTTGATCGGGACTACGTGGAGAAGAGTAATCTACAGCGACAGATGCTATACGACGAGGAGGATGTTCGCCAGTCTTATCCGAAGGTGGTGGCAGCTGAGAAGAAGCTACGTATCATCAATTCGGACATCCGTTTGGAGGCCATCGTTGCTGATGTGACTGCTGCGAATGTGGAAGAGCTTATGGATGGCGTACAGCTTGTATTAGATGGAACTGATAATTTCCAAACGCGATTTCTGCTCAATGATGCTTGCTTCAAGCAAGGTATTCCATTCATCTATGGTGGCGCAGTGAGCTCTAGTGGGATGAGTGCGATCTTCGTGCCGGGGATTACACCTTGTCTGCGATGCTTCATTCAAGAGGCGGACGGTAGTGGGCAAACCTGCGATACGATTGGTGTTATTGCGCCTGTTGTTGATATTGTAGCCTCTTATCAAGCTGTGGAGGCTTTGAAATTTCTCGTGGGCGCATCAGAGCATAGACGGAATAGTCTAATTTCCTTCGATGTGTGGTGTAATCAACAGCATGAGATGAAGCTCGGAGATCCGGTTAAGGCATGTCCCACCTGTCAGCTGAAGCAATATCCTGCCTTACGGCCTGGAGAGTCGGAGACATTCACCTCACTCTGCGGACGGGAAACGATCCAGTTTACGGGGAGGGGTCGGCTAGACCTGGAGCTCTGGCGTGAGCGGCTGGAGCGGGTTGCAGCAGTGAGTATAAATCCGTTCCTGCTGAAGGCAGAGCTTCCGGAGGGGGAGCGGCTCGTGATGTTCCCCGACGGACGTGTACTTGTGCAGGGAACAGATGATATCGTTAGAGCCAAGACGTTATATGCTCGATATATTGGGCTGTAGCAGCAGCTCGCGGGCTATAGAGCTATAGAGCTATAGAGCTATAGAGCTATAGAGCTATAGAGTCCCGAAGAGCCTCTACAGCCCGCACTGGAAGTAACTTGGTGTTCAGATTGGTTCGTTAAGTGATGAGTTTCTAATTAACTAGTTTGAACTCGAAAAAAGGGATCACGAGTAGAGGAGGGGTCACGTATGAAGGATTTTCGCTTATATGCGATTACAGGAGAACAATTCCATCCTGGTCGGGATATGATTACGGTTATGGAAGAAGCCATTCTCGGTGGAGTGGATATGATTCAGCTCAGGGACAAGAAGAGCGCCAAGCGAGAGGTTTTACAGAAGGCTGTGGCTCTTCGCGAATTAACCCGTAAGCATAATGTTACATTTATCGTAAATGATCACATAGATGTGGCATTAGCTGTAGAGGCAGATGGTATTCATCTGGGGCAGGATGATCTGCCTTTACTCATAGCGCGTAAGATTGTTGGGGATATGATGATCATTGGTATCTCCACGCATTCGATTGAAGAAGCTCGACTCGCGGAGCAAGAGGGTGCAGACTATATTGGTGTTGGGCCAGTATTTGCTACGAAGAGTAAGGAGGATGTTGTGAGTCCTGTCAGTACCTCGTATGTAAGAGAGGTGGCACGCGAAATTCGAATTCCATTCGTAGCCATTGGTGGCATTAAGCTTCATAACGTGGATCAGGTGCTCGAGGCTGGAGCAAGCCGGATTTGTGCAATCAGTGAAATTGTCGGAAGTCGGGATGTTCGCGGAACCTGTGAATCTTTTGTGGGAAAAATAGAGCGTGCAACAAAGGCAGGGACCTTGTGATGGAATTAAGAATTAATGGAGAAAACAAGGAGCTTGCTGTTGCTACAATTCATGACATTATCGTTCATTATGACCTATTGAATAAGCCCGTTGTTGTAGAGGTGGACGGCGCAATTATATCGCGTGAGCTGTGGAAGGATGCAGAAGTGAGACAGGGTATGGTGATAGAGTTCGTTCATTTTGTAGGAGGAGGATGAGTGGAAGATGAAGGATGTATGGTGTATTCACGGCAAAGAGCTGTCATCACGGTTTTTCCTAGGTACTGGACTGTTCCCCAATCCCTATGTGCAGCAAGAAGCCATTCGAGCATCCGGCGCTGAGGTATTGACCTTCGCAATACGTCGCGTGAACTTAGAATCACCTGAGGATGATTCGATACTACAGCATTTGCAAGGAGAAGTGTATGCCTATCTTCCGAATACCTCGGGCGCGAGGACAGCGGAGGAAGCTGTGCGTATAGCTAGGCTCGCGCGCGCTTCCGGGTTAAGCGACTGGATCAAGGTAGAAATTAGCTCCAGCGAACGCACACTTCTGCCTGATCCAATCGAGACCTTGAAGGCCACAGAAATCCTAGTTAAGGAAGGATTTGTGGTGCTGCCTTATACGTCTGACGATCCGGTTATTTGTAGGCGTCTAGAGGAAGCGGGTGCGGCTGCTGTTATGCCAGGGGGGTCGCCGATAGGCACGGGACTAGGCATTCTCAACCCATATAATCTGGGACTTATTATAGAAGAAGCGCGTGTTCCGATCATCGTTGATGCGGGACTTGGATCTGCTCAGGATGTTGCGCAAGCCATGGAGCTTGGTGCTTCAGGTGTATTGATGAATACTCCGGTCGCGAAGGCGAAGGACCCTGTATTAATGGCTCGGGCGATGAAGCTGGCTATAGAAGCGGGGCGCCTATCCTATCTGGCAGGCCGAATTGCGAAGAAACGTTATGGAACAGCGAGCAGCGGACATGAGGCGTATATATTGAGGTAAGCAAAAGTGTTTATTCTTGGTTAGGCTGATCTGCAAAGTCAGCAAAGTCAGATCAGGAGTGAAGTTTGTTCCAATTGTGTGATCACCAATACGATTAAAGGGAGCTAGCATAATGGGAGAACGGATCGTTGTTCTAGGAGGAGGCATTGTCGGTCTATCGTGTGCATTCGAGCTGCAGACTCGGGGGCACGAGGTTATTGTGCTGGAGCTGAAGCGTTGCGGGGGGCAAGCCTCTGGGGCTGCTGCGGGCATGCTAGCTCCGTACTCGGAGAATGCTGAAGGGCCTGATGATTTCTTCCGCTTATGCTTACAAAGCTTACGGCTATATCCAGAGTGGCAAAAAACAATAAGAGAGATATCGAAGCTTCCTTTTGCTTATGAGAATTCGGGTAGCTTATATGTCGCCTTTCATGAGGCCGATTTACTGGCTATGCAGGGTCGGATATTGTGGCAACGGGAATTCGGGGCGTCAGCTCAGCTGTTAGATCGTGGGGAGCTGTTGCGTCGAGAGCCGCAATTATCCAAGGAAATTATCGCTGCTTTACACATACCAGAAGAAAGTCACGTGTACACACCGCATTACATGTTAGCGCTAGAGCAAGCTTGCCGATTAGCTGGCGTGACGATCCAGGAGGACCTGGAGCGATTAGATGTTATGGATTGGCGGAACGGGGTTAACATTCGAACCAAGGATAACAGGACATTCATTGGCGACAAAATGATAGTATGCGTAGGCGCGTGGGCACAAGAGATGGAGAATAGCTTCGGTATCCATATCCCAGTCTATCCGATTCGTGGTCAGATTTGTGCCTATGAATCGAATGGCAAACCAATCCGTCATATGATATTCGGTAGTCAGGGATATCTCGTATCGAAGGATAATGGAACTTTGGTATGTGGTGCATCAGAGGATGTTGCTGGCTTCGATGTAACTACAACGGATAGAGGCATCGAGAGATTGAGGTATTGGAATAAGAAAATTGTTCCTCATCTTGATGGACAGACACCGATTCATCGGTGGGCGGGGCTACGTCCGGCAACACAGGATGGACTTCCGCTAATGGGTCCATTGCAGCATGCGAAGCATGTAATATTGGCTGTGGGGCATTATCGTAACGGTATTCTGCTCAGTCCGGTAACCGCGAAGATTGTAGCTGATCTGGTTGAGAATAAGCCGGGTACTGCTGCTCACATCGAAGCTTTCAAGCCAGATCGGTTTAACTGAACAACTGATTCGAAGCTAGGAACAACGAATAATTAGCTTGATAGGAGTTCTTCAGTGAAGGGAGATTATGAGTGTGACCCTATATAAAGCAGTAACGATTGCTGGTTCAGATTCCGGAGGTGGAGCTGGAATTCAGGCTGATCTTAAGACATTTCAAGAGCTTGATGTGTATGGAATGAGTGTAATTACTGTACTGACTGCACAGAACACATTAGGCGTCCAAGGTGTATATCCACAGAGTTTAGAGGCGATCGAAGCACAGATAGATTCCGTGCTATCAGACATTGGCTCCGATGCGACGAAGACCGGGATGCTGTATTCAACGGAGATTATCTCCTTAGTGGCTCAGAAACTCCGTCACTATAAGGTGCGTAACCTTGTGGTAGACCCAGTTATGTATGCGAAGGGCGGGGCCCCGTTGCTCCAGCCTGAAGCGATGGATGCGCTTAAAAACGAGTTGCTTCCTCTAGCGACGGTTATTACTCCGAACATCCCGGAGGCATGTGGTATTCTGGGTATTCAGGAGATCACAACTGAAGGGGAGATGGCAGGAGTAGCTGAGAGGTTACTTGATTGTGGAGCGGAATATGTGCTGCTTAAGGGTGGACACTTATCAGGCGGGGAATCCGTAGATTTATTGATGGACAGGAACGAATCGACATACTTACGAACACCTAGAATCATAACCCGACATACTCATGGTACTGGCTGCACATTAGCAGCGGCGATTACAGCAGGATTGGCCAAAGGATATAGTGTGAGGGAAGCGGTAGCAACTGCCAAACCATTCATCACAGCAGCCATAACTAATTCCTTGGCTATTGGTGGTGGTATTGGGCCTACGAACCATGGTGCATTCAGGAGAGTCGGGATTTGATTGACGCTGAATAACAAAGAAAGAGGACGGGGTTGATTGTTTGCCGTCCTCTTTCCTATGCTACTTTACAAAATCTACACCTTGAGCGGCGAGCTGCTCATGTAGCTGTTGGATGGGGATAGCTGCAACGGAGGTGCCTGCTTCAATCGCCAGAGAGGCTGCATTGCCGGCCGACTGGCCAAGTGCGTAGCAGGTCGCTTGTACACGCATCGAGGACATAGCGACATGAGTGGCGGAGATGCTACGACCGGCGACGATCAGTCCTTCAACGTTTACGGGGATCATGCATCGGTAAGGAATGTCGTAGCCGTCTAGCTTACGTTCGTCAGTACTTACCCCTCCAGTAGGATTGTGGATGTCGATCTCATAATTGGTTTGTGCTACAACATCATCGAACCGTTGGCCGTTTGTTAGATCATCCTCCGTTAACGTATAAAGGCCTACGATCTGGTTCGTTTCCCGAACGCCGACCTGCCCAGGTACGTGAGACAGAATATAATTCTCGTGGCCGTTGCGCTGCAGATAGTTGGCAACGGAGAACACCTGGCGTAGCGCTTCCTTCTCCGCGTAATTAATGTCTTCAATATTGGCTCCATTCCCCTTAACACGCGTCATATTGACGAGTAGCATGCCGTCACCGGTTCCCCCCCAGACTAGCTGGCGACCCTGTGGAAGATCGGCTAGGGATTCGTACCGATAACAATCCTCGGGCAAATATTGGCGTGCCGGTTTTCCTGTATCCTGCATCATAAACATGAGTGTCATTGGCTGAGTCAATCCGTCCTCGTCGCGGCCTGAGTGAACGGGCACACCTGCATCAGATGCCACTCGAGCATCCCCTGTGCAATCGATGAAAACCTTACCCTCGAAAGCTTTCAAGCCTTCCCTTGTATTGGCTATTACGCTTGTCACCCGGTTGTTCTGCTTGATTGAGGAGACAAAGCTGGTGTGATAATAAACCTTAACCCCTTCTTTCTCAAGCTTCTGATTCAAATAATGGCGAAGCTCGAAAGGTGAATATTGCGGCCAGATGGAGACGTGGTGTGAATCTGGTAGCGCGGCGGGGAGAAATTCCGAGATGAATTCTCGATAAACGCCTGTTACGTTTCCTACACCCATGAAGACACTCACATTGCCAAGTGTCCCCATACCTCCCAATTGACCAGAATGCTCCAGTAATATCGTCTTCCTCCCGCAACGGGCTGCACTGATAGCAGCTGCCGTCCCGGCAGGTCCACCTCCAATAACAACGACCTCTGCAGTGTCGTAAACCGATACGGTTCGCTGTAAAGCAACCTCTTGATTAGACATTGTTAGAACTCTCCTCTCGCTTAGGTAATTCTATTTCTTCTTATTAATTATAGGTAAAGTGAAAGTTACATAATAGTTTCATTTTTGTTACACTAATTACAAATCACTTACAGGGGGAATCATCATGTCACGCAAGAAAACAGTTACCTTGAGTACGATTGCGGCTGAATTGGGCTTGACGATTCATACGGTATCTAAGGCGCTGCGGGGTCTTCCGGGTATGTCAGAAACGACGCGTAGGCTAGTTGCCGAACGAGCGCGTGAGCTTGGATATCAGACTAAGGAACAGCAAGCGGGGATGTCCGCGGAACGAATTCTATTGGTGAACGCCAAGCCTCGAAGGTTCGTAATATTGATGAGAGGCGATATGCGATTCCATCATCAGCAGCTGGAGGGCTTGCAAATCCGCATGAACGAATTGGGGCATATACTGATACCATTGCTGGTTCCTAGCACACTAGCTATGAAGGTGGATCTTGAAGAGTGGTTAGAGAGGAACAGCGTATATTATATGGACGGCTTGTTCCTGACCGCAGCTTTACCTGAGTGGATGGAGTCTGACCTGTTAAAGCTACCTATACCTAAGGTGCTTATTAACTATCCGCCCGATTTAGCGGAGGTGGACAGTGTTATTTGGGATGTGGAGTATGCAGTTCATCGTTCTATGGAGTCGCTGTATAATTACGGGCATCGCCATATATTGTATGTCGGGAATAATGAGCCGCTTCGCGGTTTTCGTCTGAGATGGCAGGCATTCCTAACTGCAGCTGAGCGGCTTGGCTTAGTGAATATTGCCGATCCAGATGAGCATGTGACTGGCAATGCGGCCGACCGTGCCAGGTGGATGGAGAAGCTGCGGGAGAGGTTGAGCTCCGGCCAGTTCACCGCTGTACTTAGTGCGATTCCGGACACGGCTGAATGGGTATACGCAGCTGTCGGTTCTCTCAGCCTGGAGATTCCGGCCGCTCTATCCTTGGTCGGGATGGAGCATGAAGAAAATCCATATTATTCTGACATGTCGCGGCCGGTATTACTTGTGCGTGAAGCGGGAGAGCGGGCAGCAGAGCTAATGCTGCGTAGAATCGCGAATCCGAGGCTGCCGTATGAGCATGTACGGCTTAGAGGTCCGTTCCTTGAGGGACGTACAATACGCAGAGTGAGATAATAATTAATAAATGCACGATCAACAATGACGAGGTCATACCTAATATGACCTTCTCTTAAAGTCATGAAATTACCGTTTAAGGTCATCGCTCTCCTCTACCGAAGATAAATGAAAGCGTTAACAATTAGTAGTAAAGGAGGTGATTGTAATAAATCTATCAAAGTCACTAAAAATTATCATAGGAATAGTGGCTGTTGCATGTATAGCTGCTTTATTAATCGGAGCTGCCTTCGAATACTCATCAGCAGGGACTACAGCAGATGAGATTGTTGCAGAAGTCAATGGTGACCCCATAACTGCAGCGGAGTTCAATCGAGTGCTCGGACAGCAGAGGGCCTCTGTCATCGATTACTTCAAACGAACATATGGGGCCAATTTCGATGAGGATTTCTGGCATACCGATTACAACGGAGAAGTGCCTGTGGATACTGCAAGGAATTGGGCCCTTGAGGAAGCGGTAAAAATCAAGATTCAATTGAATCTTGCCAAATCCAACGGGATCATACAAGGGACTTCATACACTGATCTCCTAACGGAAATGGCGAAGGAGAACGAACGAAGAAGAATGGCCCTACAGGCTGGAGAGGCGGTTTATGGTCCGACCAAATTCGATGAAAGCACCTTTGTGGAATTTTATATGAGTCGCTTGTTGATTAAGTTGAAGGAAAGGCTGTCAGAGAAAACGCTGATAACAACGGATGAGCAGTTAAAGCAGCATTACGAGAAGGTTAAGGATGCTCTATATAGGTTAGAAGACAACGTTCGATTCTACAGAATCTCGGTGTCCTATATGGAGGGTGAGCTTCGAGGTGGAAGCGAACAGCAACAAAAAGCGATGGATTTACTGAATGCCATCAAACTTGATTTGGAACAGGGCAAGGAAGCATATGGAGCAATAAAAGAACATCAGGCTGCGAATGCGGCACATGAAATTCAAATATCCGAAGAGCTATTTAATAACGAAACCGCGCGGATGTATTTCAAATCGCAACCTGAGTTATATGCGGTGTTAACTGAGCATACGGAAGCTGATCCTGTCAGTACTGTCATTAACGATTACATGGAAGGACAGTATGTCTTAGCCAGAATTATCGCGAGAGAGCCGAATGGTTACAAGCGCTTTGAGGATCAGAAGGGTAATATCCGTGAGCATTTCAATAATGCCTTGTTCGAAGCTTATGTGTCCAAGCTGATCAACGAAGCTGAGTTGAACATCTTGTAGGAAACCGTTTATTTCACTGCATCGTGAACATAACATATGATAATGGGAGGCTTTATTGTGATGAGATTAAGAAGGTCAAGGATTGTTAGCCTGCTTCTAGCTATGATTATCATAGCGGCAGGAATGGCGCCGATATCTACTACAATGACCGCTAATGCAGAGACATTAGAATTTGCTGCAACTGGAACGGTTTATTATGTAAACGCCATAGACGGTAACGACATGAATGCAGGAACAACACCTGAAACCGCATGGCAAACTTTATACAAGGTGAACGATACCGAGTTTCAGCCGGGGGATGCCATTCTATTCCAAGCAGGAGGAGCATGGTCGGGAATGCTGCATCCGAAAGGATCAGGAAGCGATGGTTTTCCGATTCAGATTGACCAATATGGGGAAGGGCCTAAGCCACTGATTGCTGGGAATGGCGTTGATGCGGCTATTTATTTTTATAATCAGGAGTACTGGGAAGTAAGAAATCTGGAGATCACCAATAATGCGGCCGACCCAGGACAACGCCGAGGGATTCATGTATCGGGTAATAGCGGTGATGATTGGAGCAACCTGAGGGAGTATAAGCATTATGTCTTTGAGAACCTGGATATTCATAGTGTAAAAGGGGAACAGGGGGGAGGGTGGTTTAGCGGCGGCATTATCGTCTGGAGCCCGACCTATAACTATGCCGTATCGGATGTAATTGTGAAGAATAACAAGATTTACTCACTGGATAGTGTCGGTGTTTATCTGAACGGGGCGAGCCGGCTCTTCTCTTCCGGCAATAGGATACAGAACAATATGATTTATGATATCTCGGCGGACGGGGCTGTTCTTCTTAATACAACGAATGGATTGATCGAGAACAATGTCGTCTTCGACACGCATAAGAGGGCAGGCGGATATCATGTTCCACTATGGACGTGGGGTACCGAGGATGCCGTGATCCAATACAACGAAGTGTTCAATACGTATCCGGGCGGTGATGCCATGGCATATGATTCGGATTTCAGGAGCATGGGGACTAAGATTCAATATAATTACAGTCATAATAATGCTGGTGGATTCGTGCTTGCGATCAATGATGGTACGAATTCGACCAACATCAATCGTGACACAATTATCCGTTACAACATCAGCCAGAATGATCAACACACCATATTCACCCTCGCTGGACCCATTGAGAACACGCTGGTCCATAACAACACGATATATATTCCGGAGCACTCCGATGCAAGGGTTGTTGCAAGTGGTAGCTGGGGCGGGTATGCCAAGGATACTTACTTTTATAACAATATCCTAGTTAATCATGGGTCAGGTGGCTACACGTTCGGCCAGAGCACGAACAATGTATTCGATAGCAACCTTTTCTATGGTAATCATCCTGTAGATGTTCTAGCCATGGATGCTAACAAGGTTACGGCCGACCCGATGCTCGCGTCTCCAGGATCGGCAACGATCGGAAGGGATACGGTCATCGGATATCAACTGCTTCAAGGCTCGCCAGCCATCGGTGCGGGAGCAATCATTCCGAATAATGGTAGCTTGGACTTCTGGGGCAATCCGGTACCAACGGATACACCCCCGAATATTGGCGCATACGAAGGTGCTGGATTGGATCCCAACAACCTTCCACCACTTCCATCACCGCCTGAAGAGGTGAATCTACTCATGAATCAGGGATTCGAAGCAGGGGAATTCACTGCATGGGGATATCACTATAATGGTGCAGCGATTGTGGACAACCCTGTGCATACCGGTGATTATGCGGCTCAGATGACCAATGCAGTCTCCGGAATAGAACAGATTGTAACCGGTCTTAAGCCGAATACAATGTACAGATTATCGGGATATGGCACTGGCGCTAATGGCGGTTCTGCGGTACTAGGTGCCAAAAACTACGGAGTAGGTTATAAGGACGTACGTATGAACAGTACAGATTATGCGTGGAGTGAGCTTACGTTCACAACGGGAAGCACGGATACAAGTGCAACGATATATTTGTACAAGAGCAGCGGAACTGGAGAGGTATATGTCGATGATCTGCTGCTGATCGAGTACGGGCAGGTACCGGGTAGTGCATCTTCGGAGCTGCCGCCAGACCCGGTTTTCACGGTCGGAGTAAGTGATGAATTTAATGCTACTACTCTTGATCCTCAGTGGAATTGGATCAGAGAGAAGAGCCAGAATTGGTCCTTGAGCGCCAATCTAGGTCATATTCGGATTATCAGCGAAGCGGGCGATATTGTGAATGGCCAAACTACCGCGAGGAATATTCTGCTGACTGGTGCGCCGGAAGGGGACTGGACGATCGAGACGAGGATGGATGGTAAGCCGACCTCACAATGGTCGCAGGGTGGTTTAATCGTCTATGAAAGTGATCAAACTTATTTCAGATTAACCCGGCTGTTCGGAAGTGGAAACCAGCTCCAATTCACCAAGCAGATTGACGGTATCCGTGAGCATGTGGAGGTTCCCGATACGATCGAGTCAACAGTATCTTACCTTCGAATTGTGAAGCAAGGCAACACGTTTGGTGGCTATTATTCGGCAGACGGTGTCGAGTACACCCAAGTATGGACAACGCAGATTGCTGACCTCACAGATCTGAAAATCGGGTTAATTGTTTGTGCTGGAACGGGACTTGTAGCGGATTTCGACTATTTCCATATTACTGAGGGAGGTACGAATCCACCGCCGTCCGAACCGATTCCAGTCTCGGTTACTGGGGTGTCGCTCAATCCTACGGCATTGAGTTTACACATGGGCGAATCCGCCACACTGACGGCTTCCGTTATGCCATCCAATGCGACCAATAAAGTGGTAACATGGAGCTCGGACAACCAAACTGTGGTGCAGGTGAATGGCAATGGAGTCGTAACCACTCTAGGTATTGGAGCGGCTACGATTACTGTGACAACTGTAGATGGAGCCAAAACGGCCATCAGTTCCGTTCAAGTTCTGCCGCCAGCGGATCCAGTGGCAGGGAATATTGCACCAATTGCTGAGCTTACTGTGAGCTCGAGCCATGAGAATGAGAATTTCCCACCGAATAAAGCGGTGAATGGGATCAAGAACCAGGACGCAAGTAGGTGGATAACCAACACAACTCTTGCTGGTTCACACTGGTTTCAGATGGATTGGGATCAATATTATGAGATCGAGAATGTGAAGATATGGAGCGGCTTCAAGGGGTTGACTGGCAGACAAATAGCCGATTTCCAAATTCAGTACTGGGACGGAAATGGTTGGAATACGGCGGTGACAGTCACGAATAACCCTCAAGATGGCAGAATTGATCAATTTAATGATTTGGTGTTCCCAGCTGTTACGACTAATAAGCTGAGAATGCATATTACCAAAGGCAGTGCCTATGATCAAATTGCAAGGTTATTTGAGATAGAGGTTTGGGGGCTTGAGACAGAAGTTACTCATGCTCCGGTTAGCTCCATATCGGTTACTAGCGAGAATGGCGCTTCCTCTATCCTACTCAACGAAACATTACAAATGATCGCTGTTGTCGAACCGGAGAACGCTACTGACAAATCAGTTGCTTGGTCTATTGTTGGCGAGAGCGGAGGAGCAACCGATAAAGCATCCATTGATCAAAACGGTTTGCTAACTGCACATATGGAAGGAATCGTGAAGGCTGTAGCTACAGCAAATGATGGATCCGGAGTGAATGGGGAAAGCGTAGTAACTATCATTTCTCAACCTGAACCAGTGGTGCAGAATATTGCTCCATTAGCTGAGCTCACGGTGGATTCGACCAATGGAGCTTTCACGAAGGACAAGGCGGTAAATGGTATTAACAATCAGAATGCAAGCAGGTGGATTTCCGATCCTAATGCGCCGGGACCGCATTGGTTCCAGATGGAATGGGATAACCATTATGTGATCAATAACGTCAAGCTATGGAGCGGTTTTAGAAGCTGGATGGGATCACAATTAGCCGACTTCGAGATCCAATACTGGGACGGGAGTGATTGGCAGACGGTGGCATCAATTACTGGTAACACAATGGATAATTATTATGGAGATTATAATGATCTGGACTTTCCTGCCGTTACGACCAATAAGCTGAGATTGTATATTACTAAAGGCAGTATCAATGATAACACTGCAAGATTATTTGAGATCGAAGTTTGGACTCAGGAGCAGGAGGCTATCGATCCAATTAATATCGATACAGAACCACCGGTCATCGAAACGCCGGAACAGCTCTCATTCCTGCAAACCGAATCCATTGTTATGACATTCGCTGCAACTGACCATGTAAGTGGGCTACAATCACTTGCTGTCAGCTTCAACGGACAATCGGCGGTTAATCCGATTACATCTGAAGCTTTCTCCTTGAGCGTTGGAGAATATCCTATTCTGGTTACGGCCATCGACAATGCCGGACATCAGAGTCAGATGGAGTTCACTCTTAGAGTTATTATGGATATCGATCATTTGGATGAATTAATTAACTATGGCGCCGATCAAGGGTGGATTAGTAATGCTGGAATCGCAAACAGTATGATGGCCCACGTAAAGAACATTCAGCGAGATAAGGGAAACGTTAAGAAGGTTCATAACAGTATCAAAGCTATGGAGAACGCCCTAAAAGCACAAAAAGGTAAACATATCAACGAATTGTTTGCTAGCATTGTACTAGAGGATCTAGAGTGGTTTAAAGCTAGAGTAGCATCATAAAAAATAGAACTGTAATTAAGCTGTCGATGAGCCCATCGGCAGCTTTTTTCTCCCTGTATGGATTGCCCAGATGTCATCAAATTACCGGAAAAGGTCATCGAAGACCTCTAACGGAAGCGAAGAGCATCCTATACAATTAAATTATCCGGAACAAGCATGATGATACTAACAGCAAGGGGTGATACAAAGATGACAGTGAATGCGATCGAAAAGCAACATGTGTCCGGAATGATCGCGACGTCGGGAAAAAAACGTTATCAATCAATCCGATCATACTGGGACTTATATTTGATCATGCTGCCGGGGATCTTATATTTCGTCATATACAAATATTTACCCATGTGGGGTATCGTGATTGCCTTCCAGGATTACAGCGTTTTTTCTGGGATAAGGGGCAGTGAGTGGGTCGGGTTGGAGCACTTCAGGAACATGTTCATGGCTAACGATTTTTACGAAATTTTCAGAAATACACTTCTAATCAGTATTTACAAGCTAGCGTGGGGCTTCCCCGGTCCGATCATCCTTGCGATTATGTTGAACGAAATACGGCACATGCTGTACAAACGATCCATTCAAACATTGGTCTACTTGCCTCACTTCCTATCGTGGATCATCGTAGGAGGAATTGTGATTAATGTTCTTTCACCCTCCTCTGGAATCGTGAACAAGATCATTGAGATGTTTGGTTTTGAGCCGATCTTCTTCCTAGCTAGCCCGGAGTGGTTCAGAACAATCATAGTTGCAAGTGATATCTGGAAGGAAATTGGTTGGGGGGCGATCATCTATTTGGCAGCACTCGCGGGTATTGACTCGCAGCTCTATGAAGCAGCGGTTATGGATGGTGCGAACAAGTGGAAGCAGTTGATTCATATAACACTTCCATCGATGTTAGGTGTTATCGTGATCCTGTTCTTGCTTCGCCTTGGTCATGTACTCGATGTAGGCTTTGAACAAATCTTCGTACTTTATAATCCGCTTGTTTACGAGGTAGCAGACGTCATTGAGACTTATGTATACCGTGTCGGAATCCAACAGGCGAAGTTTAGCTTTACAACAGCGGTCGGGCTGTTCAAAGCGGTAATCGGCTTGATTCTAGTTATTCTTGCCAATAAAGGTGCCAAGAAGCTCGGACAAGAAGGCTTATGGTGAAGGAGGAGGCGAATCTATGAGACTGTCCAGAGGAGAGCAATTTGCATCTTCGATTAATTACATTTTCCTAGGGCTTTTCGCCTTGCTGGCGCTGGCGCCGTTCGTGCATGTGCTGGCTCAATCGCTCAGCAGTCATCATGCCATAACGTCCGGGAAAGTATCGTTGTGGCCTGTAGATTTTACAATTCAGGCTTACATCAGAGTGTTGAGTGAGAGAGCGTTCTTGAACTCATTCGCGGTTAGTGTGCTGCGGACGGTTGTTGGGACAGTAGTTAACGTATTGATAACATGTCTCTTAGCATATCCGCTATCCAAGTCGTATATCAAGGGCAGGTCCGTTATTATGTTCTTGATTGTCTTCTCCATGATGTTCGGTGGAGGTATGATTCCAACCTTCTTAATTGTGAAGGCGACGGGGCTGCTGAACTCATTCTGGGCTTTCATTATACCAGGGGCAGTAAGCGCATTTAATGTTATTATTATGAAAAACTTCTTTCAGAGCGTGCCCGCAGAGTTAGAGGAGTCAGCAAAGATAGACGGTGCCTCTAACATGGGTATTCTGTTCCGTATAGTCGTACCGCTATCCATGCCAGCGATTGCTACGATTATACTATTCCATGGGGTTGCCCATTGGAATGCGTTCTTCGATACAGTGCTTTATATTAGTAACAGGGATTTATTCCCGCTACAGGTATACTTGCGGGAGCTGATTGTCTTTAATAATACTGATATTAATATGAATGCCAGCAATTCATTGAATATGGACAGCACGCTGCTGGCGCTTGAATCGTTGAAGGCTGCGGCACTAATCGCTAGCACGGTTCCTATTCTAATCGTGTATCCGTTCTTGCAGAAGTATTTTACAAAGGGTATTATGCTAGGTTCTGTGAAAGGTTAAATTTTGAGATGATGAAAAGGGGTATGATTTAATTGAAAATGATCAAACAATCCATGTCTATTCTATTGATCCTAACAATGATTCTGATAACAGCATGTTCCTCGAACTCGGACAATGTGGCGAATGACCCGAACAATGCTCCAACAAATGTGAAAGCAACTCCAGCTAATTCCGATAACGAACCGGAATTAGGAGAGAAAAAATCAATCAGAATTGCCTTGTTTAATGGAGGAAGGAAATACCCCGATGGGATGGATGAGAACAAAAATCCGTACATCGATTACATTCGAGAGAATACCAACTTGGATATTAAGGTACAGATTCCTTCAGCCGACGGATACCAAGATGCGTTAAACATCATTATGGCCTCTGGTGATCTACCCGACATGATTTATTCTCAGGATGCTAGTTGGTTCGAAAACTATGTTAAACAGAAAGCATTGCAGCCACTTAATGAATGGATCGATAAATACGGTCAGGATTTGGTGAAGAATATTCCGGAAGACGCATGGAAAACAGTAACGATAGATGGGAATATATATGCAATTCCATCGATGAATGTGGTTCCTGGTAATGAGATTATGTATATTCGTAAGGATTGGCTTGATAATCTTGGTCTTCAGGTGCCTAAGACGCTAGAGGAATACCGCGAAGTCATGAGAGCATTTGCCTTTGATGATCCGAATAGCAGTGGCAAGGATGATACATTCGGCTTCATCTTAGCTGAGAATCTAGCAAGAATAGCACCAATTACTGGCGCATATGGCGTACAACGTCAGATGTGGATGGAACGAGACGGTCAGCTGGTGAATGCGAGCATTCAGCCCGAAATGAAACAATCATTGGAATACTTAGCTGGCTTGCATAAAGATAAGATACTGGATACCGAATGGCCGCTGAATAAGGGACCTATCCTGGATGAGAAGGTTGCAAGCGGTAAGGTTGGGTTGTTCTCAGCCATGTGGTACGATACGCGCGGTCCTATATTAACAAACAAGAATAATGATCCGAAAGCGGAGTGGCTTGCTCTTGAATACCCGGTCGGTCCGGAAGGGAAACAAGGAACATTCGGAACCGGATATGTTTCAGGCTATAACGTAGTTCCAGTTACAAGTGAAAATCCTGATGCAGTTATTAGAATGTTAAATTTTATGATTGGCGAAGGTTACAAGACGCTACTTCTTGGATTTGAGAATGATGTATGGTCCATGAAGGATGGGAAGATCGTAACGGACTTTGATAAACACAATGAGCACATATACCGTCAAACGCTCGGTGAATCTATAAAACCATATGGTGCGAAGGAGGATCGGGACCGTCTAGATTCGCTAGGTATTGAATTTGACCTCAACTCTAATCTTGACATGATTGGTGAAGTTGCTATACGTGATCAATATTTCGGAGTACCGACGCCTGGGATGGGCAAGTATAAGGCAGATCTGAATAAATTGGAAATCGAATACTTCACGAAGATTATCGTTGGGAATCTACCGATCGACGCTTTCGATGATTTCGTAGAAGAGTGGAAGAAAAAAGGTGGGGACGAGATCACCAAAGAAGTAAACGAATGGTTTGCTGCTAATAATTAATGTTCCCATAACTTAAGGCCGATAGTGACGCTCCCTAGGAGCGTCATTTCCGTTATGCATCGGCTAGAATTATGTATAATGGAAACTATCAGCTTAGCATGGGGGTATAGACGTGAAGTGGCTCAGGAGATGGCAGGAGAACTTAAGCCGATCGATTCAGGTGAGATTGACATGTTATTTTATATGTATTCTGCTCCCGCTTATCCTATTTAGCTTGTATGCTAATGTTCGTTCTCAGCGCATCCTCGAGCAGGAGCTAAGCGAGAGGACCATGAGTGCGATGAGCTCAGCATTAGAATATGTCGATTTAACACTAGAAGGGTTGAAAGGCCTGTCTACCTTAGTGTCGACCGATGGTAATCTAACATCACGATTGAAGCATAATGAGGAAACACTGTCACCGGAAGCCATTATCGATTTCACTCAGGTGATGGCACAAATTACGAACATTACTGCTGTCAATCCATTCCTATCAGAGATGGCGATCTTTCATGGTGGTTCCAAAATGCTAGTTTCAAGTAAGGTCGGAGCGCTTCATAGGCAACAAGCAGACACCGAGCCATGGTACACGGAGGTTGTGCAGGCGAACGGAGCGAATGTTTTCTATTTGCCTGAACGGAATGAAGTATCCTTGGTCGGATGGGAGGATCCGATTAATAACAAGGAACAGATCGTTCTGATGCGGCTAATGGACTTGTATAGTCGGGCTAAGTACAACAATGTGCTGATGCTGTCCATTCCAAAAAGTAAGCTTCTCAGCTATCTTGTAAACCTAGCTCCGAGCGAGAACTCGCAAGTCTACTTGTTCGACGATAGAGGGCGCCTGATCGTAACTAATGCGCCTGAGGATTATCGGATTAACGCAGCGGATATTCCTGCTCAGCACGTTTCAGTGCAGGAGGTGCAGGGTATCTCTGACAAGAATATGATACTTCGAGTTGTGTCTCCAAAGAGCAGTTGGTTGCTGCTCCTAGTCCAACCGGAGAGTGAAATTTACAAGAAGTCAAAGCCACTGCAAATATTCTCCTATTGGATCATTCTAATCAGTTGTTTGTTGGCGGTATGGATCTCGTGGATTATATACAGTGGTATTGCTTCTCCTATCTTATCTTTAGTAACGGGCATGAGGCAGCTCCGTTTGGGAAATTTGAATACAAGGCTTGAGAACAATCGACAGGATGAGCTAGGGTATTTGACCGATGCATTCAATCAAACTGTCGAGCAGCAGCGTCATTTGATCCGTGATATTTATGAGCAGCAGCTCAGGCTGACGAAAACCGAGCTTAAATTTCTGCAGTCGCAGATCAACCCTCATTTTTTGTACAACACGCTTGATTCTATTTATTGGTCAGCCAAAAATTACGATGCAGACGAAATTAGCGAAATGGTGCTGAACCTGTCCCGTTTCTTCCGTCTTAGTCTAAGCAAGGGACGAGAGTCCTTTACGATTGAAGAAACATTTACCCATCTACAGTATTACATTCACATTCAGCAGCTGCGGTTTGTCGATCAGTTTACCGTAGACTTCCGTTCTTCGGAGGAGAGTCGCGGTTTGTACGTCTTGAAGCTGATTCTGCAGCCATTAGTGGAGAACGCTATCCTTCACGGATTAGAGAAGAAGAAGGGTGGCGGAGAGCTGGTCGTAACCGCGGAGGTGCGAGGAGAACTCCTTATATTACAGGTGTCGGACAATGGCAAGGGGATCTGTGAGGAAGATATGGCTCAGATCAGCAATGCGTTGAACCATTCAAGCGACAATGATTCGAATACCATATCGGACCGGAATGCCGAGTTTTTCGGAGTGCTTAATATAAAAGCTAGAATTAAGATTTATTATGGAGATACGGCCGAGTTTTTTATTGAAAGTGAGAGTGGCAAAGGGACGAGAGCAACGATTAATCTTCCGATTGAGCGTTGCATGAATCAATGGGAGGGAGAAGAAATATGAACCTCATGATCGTAGAGGATGAGATCCGCATTCTTAACAGCCTTGCTAACAGTATTCCTTGGGATCAACACGCCATTGATGTGGTGGGGCTTGCCGAGAATGGCAAGGAGGCACTTACCCTCATGGAGCGGCGTAAGCCGGACATCGTTCTACTTGATATCGAGATGCCGGAGATGGACGGTCTATCACTTGCGAAGATCGTCTTAGAGAAGGAGCCACAGATGAAGATCATCATATTAAGTGGACATGATGATTTTCAATATGCTCAGCAAGCGATCGGACTTGGTGTTATGAAGTATTTGTTGAAGCCAGCGGGTGAAGAAGAGATTTTACACACCGTACTCACTGCTGCAGAAGAAATTCGGTTAGAGCTGACGGAGAAGCATAATATAACAGAGCTTCAGCGGATGTGGCAGAGTAGGCTTCCACAGCTGCAGGAGGATTTTCTTCGTAATTGGATCATGAACCGTTATGCGGAGTGGGAATTACATAAGCATTCCAAGGAGCTGAATCTAGAGCTGTCAAGCGAACGACGATTTGTGATATCCGTATGCGAGATCGATCCGCTGACGGAAGTAGAGTCCCGTTTTTCAGCAGCGGATATTCCGCTCTTGCAGTTTTCACTCGAAAGCATTGCTAAGGAATTTGTTCAACCAGAGGAATGCCGGGTCTTCAACGACGTGAATGGCTCGACCGTTTTGTTGTTCCTGAGTCAGTCAGAAGAATCAGATTCGGATCTGACTAAGCGGATCAATGTGCTTATATCTCGCTTGCTAAACGTAGTTAAGGATTGTCTGAAGTTGACAGCGAGTGCGGGGCTAGGAACGGTATGTAGCTTGGAGGAAGTCCCAAAGTCTTATCAGCAGGCAGGCCGGGCCTTGCAGGAGAGGGCGATATACGGGAATGAAATTGTGATCCCTTTTTTGGAAGTAAATCGAAACGAACAACCCATTCACTTTAACTCGGCATTCGACAAACAGCTGGAGATCGCTATTTATACAGATGAAGCTATACGAATACCGTCTCTGATCGATGATTACTTCGAGAACGCCTTTACGCATACCGATTCATCCGAGCTAGTGTATGAGCATTTACTCTACTTAAGCAACGTCTTTACCCGAATTATTCAGTCCAAGGGTTGGTCCATGCAGAAGGTGCTTGGGAGCGATTATGCACATTTTCTGTCGCTGAACTCACTGCTTTCTAAGAGTCAGATTTTGGAATGGGCCAAACGGGTTGCTGGGCACATTACAACATACGTGGAGAGTGAGAGAAGGAGCACTAGTCATCAGATGATAAAGAGAATATTGGAAACCGTGGACCAGATGCTAGGGGAGGATCTCAGTCTCCACTCTTTGGCGGAGCGTTTGTATATAAACTCATCATACTTGAGTCGGCTCTTCAGGAAGGAGACGGGAAAATCGTTCTCAGGTTACGTGATGGAGCGGAGAATGGAGCGGGCTAAGGAGCTGTTACAAGGTGACGCCAAAGTATATGATGCAGGGTATGCTGTTGGATATCGGGACATCAGTTATTTTGCCAAGGTATTCCGCAAGTATTGGGGAGTAGCGCCAAGCGAGATTCGAAGATAATTCATCATCAGGATGTATAGGGTGTATTTACGATAAGATATACATGATATAAGGAACACATAGAACTATGTAGTACTTCTAGTGACATCTTGTCACGAGAAGCTTTGCGGTTTCTCTCCCACCATGACAGCTGAGCCTAATGAGCCCTTATTCCGATTAATGATCTCTGAATATTGTAAGGAGGTTTGCCAGAGTAGTGCGTTGGAGTAGGCACCTTCACTTACCAAATGATATTCATCTGGGAAATTATGCTCGTCGTTATCAGCCCTTTCATCCATAAGTTTAACATCAGACAATCGGATGTTAGTAAACTGCTGGGATCTCAATACAGCTAACCATTCTTCTGCAGAGAATAGCTGAGTAATGCCCAAGAATGATAGTAAGTCGTCTAAATTGTCCGGAGTCAATGGTTTCAAACAAATCATTTCACGATCATACAATGTGCCTCTAGGTTTTAGCACTCGATAATATTCGGATACAGCTAGCTTTGCGTTCACAAAGTTTGTTACCGATTCGATTAGCACCACATCGAATTGGTTGTCTGCGAAAGGGATTGCTTTTATATCGCCTACTTGGAATGTAATATTCAGCTGTTGCATCTTATTGCGATGAAGAGCTTTGTCAATCATCTCAGAACTTAGGTCAATTGCAGTTACCTGATAACCTTTTTGCGCCAGTAAGCAAGCTGTACGGCCTGTTCCGCAACCAACCTCTAAGATGGAGCAGCCGGGTTTCAGTGAGATTGAATCCAGCAGCTTAAGTGTGGATGAATAACCGCCCGGATGAGCGCTGCTGATTCCAAGCTGGGTTAACATATTCAGATAATTCAATTTAATCCTCTCCTTCATTTATTAATAGATGCGAGGAGAGGATGTGGGGCTTGGGCGTGCAAATAGATAATGTGTCCAAACGGAAAAAAAGGGAGTGCATATATTGGTATAACAGTAACAGAGGAGGTGACTACTATGAGTGCGGTTGCGGGTCTGGGCACTTCGACAGAAGCCATTCTAGTGCTTTATATTTTATTAGTAATTATTTTATCTGCAGGTTTTTTCATTTAAAGCAAAAGCGTTAGGCCACGCATATAAGTATGCGCGGCCTCAGTTTTTCTATATGAGGTTTTACAACAAATGCTTGTGAGCACTATAGTCAATATTCTCCTTCTCAAGGAAGGAAATGAGGCTCTTATAATCACGTGGTGGTGTAGCTAGAATATAACCTTCAATGCAGTGGTCGCGCGTGACCTCGGGGGCATTCGCTTCCAATGCCACCTGACCGATTCTGGCGGATATCGTATGCTTTGCAATATCACGGAATGGTGTAGGCACGGGAGCTACCAGTTGATCGAGGAATGATTTAGCGTCGTCCGTCCAGAGATGGCGGCTCGTATCTACATAATGATTTTGCCAGTCAAGCTTGGATTTACCATCAGCCTTGGGCAGCACCTTAAGGAACTTGCGGAACATGAAGAATCCGCCTATGAACATAAAGGCAACCATGAGAAAAACCCAGAAGAAGATGAAATAACCAAAAAAAGATTCCATGAACTTGTTCACCCCTCCGTTATTATACAGTATTCCTAGATTTATTTCGACTTTAACGTTAAAATAAGAGGCAGTTGAAAGGAGTGGTTTCCATTGAAAATAGGTTCACATGTCTCATTCTCTGAAACGGGTTTACGTAGAGCAGCAGAGGAAGCCGCTGATTACGGCTCAACGAGCTTTATGATTTATACAGGCGCGCCCCAGAATACGAAGCGCAAGCCAATCGAGGATCAATTTATCGAAGAGGGCAAGGCCATTATGACGGCCAATGGTGTTGATGAAATCGTTGTACATGCACCTTATATCATTAATCTAGGATCCTATAAGCGGAATACCTTTGAGCTTGCTGTTGACTTCCTACAACAAGAGATGCATCGTACATCCTATATAGGTGTGAATAATATTGTATTACATCCAGGTGCATACACCGATAAGGATGCTGAGTATGGGATTGAGCGAATTGCCGAGGGTTTGAATGAGGTGCTTATTGGCACTAAGGATACGAATGTGAATATTGCGCTTGAGACGATGGCTGGTAAGGGTACAGAGATTGGTCGGAGCTTTGAAGAGATCGCCATGATTATGGACAAGGTAGCGGATAATAGCAGACTAACCGTCTGTCTCGATACTTGTCACATTCATGATGCTGGGTATGATATTGTTAATGATCTGGATGGGGTTCTACAGGAGTTCGACCGTATTGTCGGTCTTAAGAAGCTGGCTGTCATTCATATGAACGATAGTAAGAATCCGCGTGGAGCGGGCAAGGATCGCCACACACCGCTAGGATCTGGTTGGATTGGCTACCAAACGTTCAAGGATATGGTCGCACATCCGTCGCTAACACATCTGCCTTTCATTCTTGAGACACCTTGGATAGGCAAGGATGATAAGACGGAACGCCCGATGTACGAAGTGGAGATTGCTATGCTGCGTAACGGACTCGTCCCACGATTTGGTGACGTATTTATGGAAGACGTAGAGCGTATTGGTCACTTTATGAAGAAGCAGGATATCGATCATCGCGGATATATATTAGAGGCCTGGGAAGCATTTAAGGGCGGCGATGCTAAATCGAGAAAAGCGGATCCGCGCGAGCCGATGGAGCGCCTATACGATTTATTGATCGAGCATCGAATTGTACCTGGTGAAGTAACTGAGGAACAAATCAACCAACGGCTTCTTGCCTGGTTGGCTGGCAATTGAATTCAGGAGGCATTTGAATGAATTATCAATATCAGAACCGAGCGAGAATGCTCATATCCTGTCCGGACAAGCCTGGGATAGTAGCCACAGTCTCCCAATTTTTATTCGAGCATGGTGCTAATATCGTGCAATCTGATCAATATACCATGGATCCTGAGGGTGGTATGTTCTTTATACGAATTGAGTTTGATTTGGATGACCTAGTTCAGCGACAGGAAGCGTTACTGCAGGATTTCCAACCGATAATCGAACGTTTTGAGATGGAATGTACGGTTCACAGTGCTCGAGTTAAGAAGAAGCTGGCAATCCTCGTCTCGAAGGAGGATCACTGCCTCCGAGAGCTATTATGGCAATGGCAGGCTGGGGATCTTACCGCCAACATTGCGATGGTCATTAGTAATCATGATGATTTGCGAGAGCTAACAGAGTCGTTCGGTATCCCATATTATCATATTCCAGTTACACCTGATACGAAGCTGGAGGCCGAACGCCAGCAGATCGAGCTGATGTTAGGTCAGGTTGATGCTGTCATACTGGCTCGATATATGCAGATCGTCTCACCTAAGCTTCTTGACTGCTTCCCGAATGCGATCATTAATATACATCACTCATTCTTACCAGCCTTTGTTGGGGGTAAGCCGTATACGCAAGCCTACAATCGCGGTGTGAAGATTATCGGGGCAACCGCTCACTTCGTAACGGAGGAGCTAGATGGCGGTCCAATCATCGAGCAGGACGTACAACGAGTAAGTCATCGCGATAACGTTGATGATCTCAAGCGAATTGGTCGGCATATTGAACGTACAGTATTAGCGAGAGCTGTGAACTGGTATGTTGAGGATCGTATGCTGGTTCATCAGAACAAGACGGTTGTGTTTAATTGATGTTGGGGCTGCCAATTGAAAAGCTAATTTTAAAATACAATAACTGAGGATACGCCACAAACATTTGAATATACACACAAACAATTGAATATACACACAAACATTTGAATATACACACAAACAATTGAATATACACTGCGATAATTTAAAGTAAGCTGACAGCGGTGAGGATTTGGTGGAGAACCCCAGAGGTTCTCTTTCTTTTTACAGCTCCATTCCTGCGTTCAAGTCACGTTCCAAGGTCGATTTTCTACTCTACAGCTCCATTCCTGCGTTCAAGTCACGCTCCAAGGTCGATTTTCTACTCTACAGCTCCATTCCTGCGTTCAAGTCACACTCTATGGTCGATTTTCTACTCTACAGCTCCATTCCTGCGTTCAAGTCACACTCTAAGGTCGATTTTCTACTCTACAGCTCCATTCCTGCGTTCAAGTCACACTCTATGGTCGATTTTCTACTCTACAGCTCCATTCCTGCGCCGAATTCTACGCCATAATCACATTTTAAATCGGATAATCTGCTCTATTTCTCGAATTCTGAACACGAGATGCTACCTTCTACTGCCTCCTGCACTTTTCCGGCATTTACCGAGTTTTCAGCAACAGAATTACACCAGATGTCAGGTTATCCTTATTGCAGAGGGCTTTTCGCTCGAGTGTCAGGATATCCCTCGGATAGAAAGAAACAAAAAAAATTATAAAAGACGAATGATGATGTGAGATTTTACACTTATAGTTCGTGTTTTTAATAAAAATAATTATAAAATGTTAATATTCCTCACATAAAACTATTGAAATAACCGAAAATTTCGGATATAGTAAGAGAATAATAAATACACGTCATATTACATGACATGGACTAAGTTCATTGCTTGCAACCTAACATGGAGAACAACGAAGTTAGCTTGTGCTTATAAATTGGATTGTTAGTAACAATTCCTATTTCTGAGCAGGTCATGTTATTCAATAAAGCTTTCGGGAGGAAACTAATATGAAGAAGAAGCTGGTTTTAATCGGTAATGGTATGGCAGGAGTGCGATGTATCGAAAACGTAATAAAGTTGAATCCGAATAAATTTGAAATTACGATTTTCGGTAGTGAGCCGCATCCGAATTATAATCGGATCATGCTCTCCTCGGTGCTAGCTGGGGATGCAGAGATGAAGGATATCGTTCTTAATGATTGGGATTGGTATAAGGATAACAATATCTCGTTCTACCCTGGAGAGACGGTTGTCTCCATGGATACAGCAAAACAAACAATCAGCTCAGATAAAGGGCGCACCGTAAGCTACGATGAGCTTATTATTGCAACAGGTTCCCTTCCCTTCATGCTACCGATTCCTGGAGCTGACAAGGAAGGTGTCATCGCTTTCCGAGATATCAAGGATTGTGAAGCAATGGTAGATGCATCGAAGAAATATAAGAAAGCCATCGTCATTGGTGGAGGATTGCTGGGTCTTGAAGCTGCACGAGGACTATTAAACCTGAAGATGGATGTCAGTGTTGTTCACATCTCTAATTTTCTGATGGAGCGTCAGCTTGATGAGACAGCAGCTCGCATGCTGCAGAGGGAATTGGAAAGTCAAGGCATGCGGTTCCTATTAGAGAAAAATTCTGAATCTGTGATTGGACGCAAACGAGTTTCAGGTCTTCGCTTTAAGGATGGAACAGAAGAGCCAGCTGATTTAATCGTCATGGCTGTTGGAATTAAGCCTAACATTGAGGTGGCTAAGCTAGCAGGTGTAGGTATTAATCGTGGTATCGTCGTAAATGATGTGCTCGAGACGGATATCCCACATGTGTACGCGGTAGGAGAATGTGCGGAGCATCGCGGTGTTGCTTATGGATTAGTTGCCCCACTGTGGGATCAAGGAGCTGTTCTTGCTCGAAATCTATGCGATGTTGATGGTGATACCTACCAAGGCTCGATCCTCTCAACAAAGCTGAAGGTTTCCGGTGTTGATGTATTCTCGGCGGGACAATTCACGGACGACCCAAGCACACGTTCGATTCGTGTGCAGGATGATTTTACAGGTATATATAAGAAAGTGCTTATCAGAGACGGTAAGATTATCGGTGCTGTATTATTCGGGGATATCACAGATAGCTCACATCTTTTCAAGCTTATTCGTACAGGTGAGGATATTACAGGCAGAGAAAAATCGATTGTCCTTGGAGAATCTGGTGATGCGAAGGCAGGCGGATTATCTATAGCGGATATGCCTGATGATGAGCAAATCTGTGGTTGTAATGGAGTTTCTAAGGGTACGATTGTGCATGCAATCAAGGAGCAAGGCTTGAACAGTGTAGAGGGTGTGCGGGCATGTACGAAAGCATCCGGTGGATGTGGTAGCTGCAAGCCACTTGTGCAAGATATATTGAAATATGTGCTTGGAGATGAAGCAACGGAGGATAAATCAGGGATTTGTACATGTACAGAGCTTGGTCGTGATGAGATCGTTGCGGCAATACGTACGATGGAGCTTAGCACGAGTAAGGAAGTAAGAAACGTCTTGGAATGGAAAAATCCAGAGGGCTGCTCCAAGTGCCGACCTGCTTTGAATTACTATCTAGGGATGGTTTGGCCAGAGGAGCATACAGATGAGCGGGAGTCACGATTCGTGAATGAACGCAATCATGCGAATATTCAGAAGGACGGAACCTATTCTGTAGTACCGCGGATTTATGGTGGAGTGACGAGTCCGAAGGAATTAAAGCGAATTGCTGAGGTAGCGGAGAAGTATGATGTGCCATTGGTGAAGATTACGGGTGGTCAACGTTTAGATTTATTCGGGGTTAAAAAAGAAGATTTGCCTAGTATGTGGGAGGATCTTGATATGCCTTCGGGATATGCATATGGCAAAGCATTACGAACAGTGAAAACGTGTGTAGGATCAACCTTCTGTCGATTTGGTACACAGGATGCAATGGGAATGGGTATTGAGCTAGAGAAGAAATTCGAGCGGTTGAATACACCAGCGAAGGTGAAGATGGCCGTCTCGGGATGCCCACGTAACTGTGCTGAAGCAACGATTAAGGATGTTGGTGTCGTAGCGGTTGATAATGGTTGGGAAATATTCGTCGCGGGTAATGGTGGAGCGAAGGTTCGCGAGTCTGAGTTGTTAGTGAAGGTCAAGACAGATGAAGAAGTCATGGAATATTCTGCAGCGTATATTCAGTATTACAGAGAAAATGCCAACTATAATGAACGGACTGCACCGTGGGTAGAGCGAGTTGGATTGGATACGATCAAGGCTGCACTGGAAACGCCTGAACAGCGAAAAGCGCTTGTTGAAAGAATCGATCATGCGCTGAGTTTACTGGTTGATCCTTGGAAGGAAGCAATTGAAGAGAAATCAGTACGATCCTTATATGAAGCTATTCCAGTACCCGTACAAGGTTAATCAAATATATAAATATGCTTTAGAAGAGCATATCGGAGAGGTGTGGAGGGAGCATGGAGCGATTCGTAGTAGCTAGAGTAGATGATATACCTTTGCTTAGAGGGCGTAGTGTAATGGCAGGTGGTATAGAAATTGCTTTATTCCGGTTATCGAACGGGGATATCAAGGCAATAGAGAATAGCTGCCCTCACAAGCAAGGAAAGCTCTCAGAAGGCATCGTTTGTGACAATCACGTATTCTGTCCATTGCACGATTGGAAAATCAATGTGAATGATGGTCAAGCACAGGCACCAGACGAAGGGTGTGTGCATACCTTTGATGTTGAGGTGGATGCCAGATCAGGTGAGATCGCGGTTTTGATTAAAGAAAAAGAGCATCTTATTAAGTAGAATAAAAAGAAATATTTGACTCGTTGTATAGAATTTGGCAGGAGTTACCTCTTGTATGTAGAAAATGTTCAAGGTGTAGGATATTTTAAATACAAGAGGAGCTGAATGGATTGAGGATGAATCGTAAGGTATTGGCATTGCTGATTGTGTTAATTATAATGGTGTTTGCCCTTCCTGTGGGTGCTTTGGCTGAGGAGTGTGGCTGTGGACTAGTTGAAGTACAGGGTGCTGAGAAGCATAAGATAGTTTCAGATTTATTGAAGAATGACGCGTTTAAAGCGGAGAAGAAGGCTATTACTGAGCAAGGATTTAAATGGACCGGCGTTAGTAAGGCAGAGGTAGTAAGAACTCCGGATGGAGATATCTTTGTTGCTATTCCTGTAACATCACCAACAGGTGAGAATTATGGACTGGTATATGTTTATGGTCAGTTCCATCTAGTACCGGAATCCATATAAGTTAATCATAACACAAGATTACACTGTATCTAACCGTGTATTAGGATAGGGAATAGAGCCTTAGACAAAAGAGGGCTCACATGAAATGGGCTGTCCCTCTAGTAGATTATTTACTGTGTGGGACAGCCCATTCTAGCGTTATTTGGGTATCAACTGGGGTGGAACAGGTAATAAGCCTCTTAGAATATACGATGCTCCCAGCCCATTAACTTCGCATACGCCTCAATATAGAAGTAATCCCCGTAAATTAACGAAACATTCATATTCTGTCCGGCTGGCTTATTGCCAGTACCCTCGCGGAGGATTCCTTGGTGCTGAGGATCATTCCATGTTCCATAATTCACCGTCAACGATTCTAATATTCGTCTGGCTGCAAGCTCATAGCGTTTGGATTCGTCTGCGGGAACAAGCTTTGCAATCTCTAATAAACCAGAAGCTGCACAGGAGGCAGCAGATGTATCTCTCGGCTCGTTCTCCGGGTTGTCCACTCGGAAATCCCACAAAGGAACAGCATCCTCCTCTAGTGAAGCCAAGAAGAAATCGGCGACACGCCTCGCAGCCTCTAGATAACGTTCTTCCTGCGTAAACCGATACGTATTAGCCATTCCATATAAGGCCCAAGCTGCACCTCGGCTCCAGGCTGAATCAGGGCCGTAACCTTGTCCACCGACACTCTCGATAAACGCGCCAGTCTGCGGATCAAAGCTTCCAATGTGACACACAGAGCCATCCTCTCTTATAAAGTGCTGAAGCACAGTGTCTGCATGAGCCTTAGCGATATGGCTAAATCTTGGGTCGCCGATTTCCTCTGAAGCCCAGAATAACAAGGATAAGTTCATCATGGAATCAATAATAGCCCAGCCGACATTATGGCTATTCCACGCTGCCATATTCTTCACTGGATTCCAAGCTCTAATAAAATCTCCTGCAATATTATATCGCCCTGCCAATAAAGTCGCTGCGAGTATACCCCTACGGCTTCCATCTAAGTCCCCAGTAATCGTATGTTTAATAACCGCGCTTGGTAAAAATTGAAATCCCACATCGTGGTGTAGATTGGACTCCCTCACGATACATTGCTCGAATCTAGCATCCCATTCCCAAGCTTCTTCCTTATAATACTCCAAGCCTGTCAGGTCATACATAATCCAGAGAATTCCCGGCCAGAAGCCGGATGTCCACCAGTCATCATTCATATGGTCATAAACACCATCTACACCAGCTTTATGCGGTGACTTTCCCTTAAGCTGTGGAATCATACGATCGACTTTTTCCTGCAAACATGCCCATCTCTCTAAGACAGTGGGGTCAGGCTTGTATACCGTATTCATTGTACTCCAACTCCTTCAATATATGGTTACATGCTCACTTAATATCATTACATTACTATAATGGATGGATGCTTCCTAGTGGGATTGTTAAGGTCATGTAGGGTTAATTTATACCTAAAAAAAACACAAGCGCAATTAAAGCGATTCCATTGTGGGTATTGTGTATACGAGTTAGGATTAAATTATAAAAATCAACAGAAGCAAGGGAGAGGAAAGACGATGACAAGTGCGGTACGAACAGTAAGCTCGTTGGATGTTCATTATCGTCGGAAGAAAAGTATATGGTCATATTTGTGGAAATATAGAGTACTCTACCTAATTTCCTTGCCGGGCATATTGTACTTTATTATTTTTAAATATGTGCCACTCTTAGGATCGGTTATTGCTTTTCAAAAATACAACATTTTCAGCGGATTTACAGGTAGTCCGTGGGTTGGTTTTGATCAATTTACCCGCATGTTTGAGCATTATGATTTTCTGAGAATACTAAAAAATACGGTACTCTTAGGTTTATACGACATCTTCTTCTCTTTCCCTGCAGCAATTATTATTGCACTTCTACTTAATGAGCTGCGACATGTCGTTTATAAAAGACTTATTCAGACCGTCATTTATATGCCGCATTTCTTGTCGTGGGTCATTATCAGTGGTATTGCTGCGAGTGTGTTCTCCCCATCAGCTGGGATATTTAATCAATTTATAAATTGGCTGGGATTTGAATCGATGTACATTCTGGGTGAAGAGAGCTACATACGATCATTCCTTGTTGGAGCAGGTATGTGGAGAGATGTTGGTTATGCCACAATTATATATCTGGCGGCATTAGCTGGTGTGAATCCAGACTTGTATGAGGCTGCTGAGATTGACGGGGCCAACCGCTTTCGACAGACGATCTCGATCACCATACCTTCCATTATGCCGACTATCGTTATTCTTTTCCTATTAAATATTGGTCATTTTCTTGATTTTGGCTTTGAGAGAGTGTGGGTATTCCTGAATTCGCTCAACAATACGAATGGTGAAATTCTTGATACTTATATTTATCGTCTTGGTATTCAGAGTCAGCAGTACAGCTACACGACAGCGATTGGATTGTTCAAATCGGTGGTAGGTCTACTCTTATTGTTAATTGGTAATGTCCTAAGTAAGAAAGCAACAGGAGAGAGCTTGTTCTAATTAAGCTAGGGAAGGAGGGTGACGACATTGAGAAAAAAGAGCTTGGGCAGTAACGTGTTCAATATTTTTAATATAACATTCTTAGGCTTACTCGCATTGAGTATGTTCCTCCCTATCGCGAATGTTATTGCTAAATCCTTAAGCGACGTTGGCGCATTGACTACGGGAAAGGTTTCATTGCTGCCTGTTGATTTCACATGGATTAATTACCGGTATGTATTTAGCGATATTTCGATTATTCGTTCCATGGGTGTTACTATATACATTACAGTCGTTGGAACATTAATCAATCTGATATTAACGTCTACGCTTGCTTATTCGTTATCCAGACAAGAATATAAAGGACGTAAGTTTTTTCTGATTATGATCTTAATTACGATGATCTTCCCAGCTCCGCTGATTCCACTGTTCATTTGGATTTCAACATTAAACTTAATGGATACCTTGTGGGTATTAATGTTGCCAGGAGCAATCAGTGCCTTTAATTTCTTCGTGATGAGGTCGTTCTTTCAGCAAATTCCAAGTGAGCTGATCGACTCAGCTAGAATGGATGGCTGTGGTGAGCTCCGAATGCTATGGAATATCATTCTACCTTTATCAAAGCCTGTTATGGCCACGATTGGATTGTTCTACGGAATTATTCATTGGAACACCTATATGCATGCCCTATACTTTATCAATGACCCAAGGCTGTTCCCATTACAGGTCAAATTGAGGCAGCTATTAATTACCGATGATATTCAAGTTGATGCACAGAATACACCCTTCAGTGACCTGATTGGCTCACCTGAAGGCATACAGATGGCAACTGTAGTGGTTGCTATGATTCCGATTATTATGGTTTATCCATTCCTACAGCGGTTTTTCATTAAAGGAATGCTTCTTGGCTCAATCAAATCTTGAAAAAAGACAAATCGACATAAAATCAGTCCATTGTTGAGACATATGTAGCACTCTACAATGAACATGTAAGCGTTTGATAGGATATAACATTATGAAATGAGGGGTAGTATGAAGAAGTGGATCATGTTATTACTGGTGTTCGTGCTTGCGATTAGTACGATTGTAGGCTGTGCAAACAACAATGAGGCGAACAATAACGCCAACACCGAGAAGCCAGCTGCAGAAGAGAATACAACGGATACACCTGCAGTTGAAGAGAAGAAGGATCCTACTAAATTCTCGATCTCTCTTCGGACGTTAAAGTTCGGTTATGTGGAAAACCATTTGAACATCAATGATGATAAATGGGTTAAGCGTGTTGAGGAATTAACGAATACTGATATGGATATTAAGCTGGCACCCCATGCGGAATTTGAACAGAAGATGGCGCAGCTGTTCGCCATTAATGATATTCCAGATGTTGTACAGGGTAGTGGTGGTGTAGCTGGTAAGGAGCTAGCGGGTTCAGTTCAAGCTGGTGTCTTCATGCCTCTTGATGAATTACTGAAGGAGCATGGTCAGGATCTTCTAAAGGTTATACCAGAAGCCGCCTGGAAGCAGCAAATGTATGATGGCAAAATCATGGCGATCCCAGAATGGTTAGGAAACCCTGCAAGAAGAGCAACTTGGATCCGTATGGATTTGTTAGAGAAGACAGGTCTAGAAGTTCCGAAGACCGTTGATGAATATTTAAATGTACTAAGAGCGTTCAAGGATCTGGGTGTAAAGCAACCATTCGCAGCACGTGAGAATCTGAAATATGCGGATATGTTCTTTGGTGCATATGATGCTTTCCCTTATCTATCGATGTTCGAGCAGCAAGGAGATCAAATTGTACCAAAATTCTTCGATGCAGAGAATATGCAGCTAGCTATCCAAGCCTACAAGACGATGTATGATGAGAAATTAATTAGTCAAGAATTCGCAACCGTGAATTCAACAACCTTCAAGAATGCCATTCTTGCTGGTGATGTGGGCATATGGAATATGAATGCGAATGAATTATTACAGTGGGAGGCTCAGCTCAAGGTGAATGTACCTGAGGCGGATGTGGCGATTATCCCATCACCAATAGGTCCAGATGGTAAAGGTGGACATTACCTATATGGTCCAGTTACAAGAGCATTCTTCATTAATAACGAGGTAGAGCAAGAACGAGCAGTAGAGATTGTAAAGTTCTTTAACTGGATGGTTAGTGATGAAGCTAAGAAATTCTTTACATTCGGTGTAGAGGGAGAAACCTATACAGAAGCCGGTGGTGTGGTCACGTATGTTCAACCTACAGAAACTCAAGCAGTGGATGAGGAAAGATACCGTACAACGTTCCTATGGTTGGTACAGGATACAACCTACAATGAAGGGATTCTGGGTTTAACTGAGGAAGGCAAAGATTTGATCAACACTTATGATACATTGCTGGCTAATGAAGGACGGGATGGTATTACATTCGAACCACGACTCGATTCCTTGCAAGAGAATCCGGATATTAGTCCTATCTCTGATCAGCCGGCACCATTAATCCTCGATCATATTATCAAGATGATTTATGGCAAGGAACCCATTTCTAATTGGCCACAAGTTATTGAAGAGTGGAAATCTAAGGGTGGGAATGCAGTAATTAAGGAAGCAACTGAGAAATTTAATAAAGGCCAGGGTGTAGGTATGCCGCTTAGATAAGTTATAATAGCTAGAAGCTTATGGAGAGCTCCCTGCGTGTATCGCGGGGAGCATCTCTTGCTAAAGAGCGTAACGACTCCAAGCTGATTTGTGCTCAAACAAGTAGAGGGGGCTTAACATTCATGTATCGTGTGCTAATTGTTGATGATGAACCAGTCATTCGTAAAGGGTTGAGTAAAATCATTGAACAATTCGATGCAACAATGACAAGTATCCGTTCTTCGGAAAACGGGATTCAAGCTTTAGAGATGATTAAGGAGGAACAGCCTGATTTTCTCTTCACTGATATTCGTATGCCTAGAATGGATGGCCTTTCATTATGTGAAGAGGTTTCGAAGGCCTACCCCGATATACAAATGGTAGTTATTTCTGGTTATAGTGATTTTCAATATGCACAAAAGTCACTTATGTATGGCGTGAAGGAATACCTGCTCAAACCAATTACCAAGAAACAGGTACAAGGTGTGCTGCAGAAGCTTATTGCAAACCTCTCGAAGAAAAGCAATCCGTCCGTTTACCTGTCCATGGTTAAATTAGAGGATTGGGTTGAACGAATGGAGGATGCGATATGGTCCTTGCAGAGCAGACATTTGGAAGAGCTCATGGAGCTGTTAAAGACAGAATTTCAAACCTACAAGCTTGAGTATCATCAGCAAAACGAGCTTCTGAATGAGTATTATAGCATTCTGATTAAGAAGCTGAATATGCGCGATGTGTTTCCTTTTAACAGTGATCTGGATTTGCATGATGCTATAGATGTAACCGTAGCGTTCGAACGCTTTGAAGGTAATATTAAGCATCTGATTGATGATCTTAGGGTGAAGCGAAAGGGAAAAACCAAAGATCCTATTGAAGAGGCGAAAAATTATATAGAGAATCACTTAGCCAAGGAGGTTTCACTCGAAGAGGTAGCCGACGTTCTTGGATTGAACGCCTCTTACTTCAGCCAGTTATTCAAGCAAGTCACGGGAGAGACCTTTGTTCAGTATCGAATAAAGCGGCGTATGGAGAAAGCCAAGAAGCTGCTGGAAATTTCCCACTATCGGATTACTGATATTTCCTACGAGATTGGTTATGGGGATCATCCTCATTTCACTAAAACCTTTAAGAAATATACGGGTATATCGCCTTCAGAATATCGTAGAAAGCTCGGTATAGACTAATGTTCAGAAGCCTTTCGCAGAAGTTATTCTTGTATTTTCTCATCGTCATTACCTTATCCTTGCTTACGGTAGGTATATTTATTTATAGGCAATCCTCGGTAGCGCTAGATAAGCAAGCGGAGAAATACATCGCACAAATTATTGATAATGCTTCCTACCAATCGGATCTATATCTACAAACCTACGAACGAGTAAGTAGCTCTATTCTCTACAATGCCGATATTAAGCGATTTCTAGATATGGAGCCCGAGGATTTCTACCAGCATTATCTTTTTCACAGTAAAATTCGAGACGGTATTCTTGCGCCCACTTTTATAACATACCCGCAGATTAATCTCATTTATATTATTGGAGATCATGGAAAGGCGATTGTTCATAATAATCAGGGACTCTCCATCGTCAATCAATTCGAACCATTAGAACGGCTAGCATTGATGAATCGCCTGACTCCGGATAATGGGTCAATGGCAATATTAAATCAGAGTGTAGGCGTAGACGGTGTAGAGGATACGATTACGATAGCCCGAAAGATTCGTGGTGCCTCTTCTCATGAGCCTAACGGTGTGCTTGCTATAGAAATTAGATCTCAAGAGCTGGCCCAATTATGGGATCGTGTAGATTTGGGATCAAGCGGGTTTTTCTTCGTTCTCGATGAGTCCAGGGAAGTCATCTATTATCCCGAAGACGTACAATTAAAGAGTAGCTTATCAGAGGGTGATACCGAGAGGATTGTTCATTCAGATAATCACAGCTTTGCTTCTGAAGTGAATGGTGAGAAGCGCATGTTCGTTACGCGCACATCGGATTATTCGGGCTGGAAGCTCGTTGTATCCATGTCCTTAGATGAGCTGAGAGCGCCGATATCGACGATTCGGACAACAACATTAATGGTAGGATTACTTACTCTAATTGCAGCATTGTGGCTTGCCTACCGATTCGGGAAGTCAATCGTTACTCCGATTCGTAGACTGAAGGATGGTATGCGTGAAACCGAGAAGGGAAATTGGAAGAGCGTAGTCGTGAAAGAGAGACATGATGAAATTGGTGGATTAATTCATAGCTATAATCTGATGGTAAGTAGATTATCTGAGATGATTGAACAGGTGTATGAAGGCGAACTAAAGAATCAGAAAACTGTGCTGGAGCTGCAGGATATTGAATTGGAGAGGCAAAGAGCGGAGTTCCAAGCGCTGCAGCTACAGATCAACCCACACTTTCTATATAACACGTTAGAAACTATAAATTGTTATGCGATTGTACAGGATTCAGAGGAAATTAATGAAATGGTAGAAGCGATGGCTTATATGCTTCGATATTCGACTCAGACGAATATCGAGGAAATTACCGTTGCGAATGAGCTTAATCATGTGAGGAATTACTTGATTATTCTTAAGCATCGCATTGGCTGGGAATTTGAAATTGATGTCATTGTGCCTCCTTCTCTCTTGCTAGAGAAGATGGTCAGACTAACCCTTCAACCACTAATCGAGAATATATTCCAGCATGCTTTTCCAGAGGGTATTGATAGTGATCACTTTATAAGGATTAATGCAAGGAAGCAAGATGACCTGTTCCAGGTCATTGTGGAGGATAACGGTGTAGGTATAGAACAGCAGAAATTATTAGATTTGAATGATCAATTGAAGTTAAATCGGCTTGCGGAGACACCGCGCTCAACCGTCGTTCATGGTGGTGGTATTGGTCTGATGAATGTGCATCGGAGAATTCAGATGGTCTATGGTGAGGAATACGGCTTGTCCATCGAAAGCAAGCTAGGTCTAGGGACCACAATGATCATGTCGATGCCTCTTGAATGGAAGAAGAAATTATAAAAAATGGGAGCGTGTGTATATATATGCATATAAATTTAACAGGTCAGATCGCATTGGTAACGGGTTCTAATGGAGGAATTGGGCGGGCAATAGCAGATAGATTGGCGGCAAGTGGCGCGGTAGTGGCTGTTCATTATAACTCCAATAAAGAGCAAGGCGAAGAAACACTCGCCCTTATTCAGGCTGCCGGCGGTCGAGCGGCTCTATTCCAAGCAGATTTGACGGATATTCGGCAGATTGAGGATTTGATGTTGAGCATCAACAAGGTTTTAGGTGGTACCGTGGATATTCTTGTTAATAATGCAGGTCACTTGGTTAAACGTGTGCCTAATATGGAGATGACAGAAGAGCATTACAACAAGGTAATGGATGTGAATTTTAAATCCTGTGTGTTTATGTGTAAGGCTGTAGCGGCAAGCATGAAAGCACAAGGTAAAGGGAAAATCGTCAATGTAACCTCCGTTGCTGCTCATAATGGCGGTGGGCCAGGCTCATCGATTTACGCAGCAGGAAAAGCAGCAATGCTTACTTATACCAAGGGACTGGCTAAAGAGCTTGCCGGAAGTCAGATTCTTGTGAATGCGGTATCCCCAGGATTTATAGGGCAAACTGCGTTTCATGACACATTCACAGCAGATGCTGCTAGGAAAGCGGCTGTAAGTGGGATACCTCTTGGACGTGAGGGTACACCGGAGGATGTGGCTAACGCTGTATTATTCTTGGCCTCATCTATGTCGGATTATCTGACGGGTGAGTCCATAGAGGTTAATGGCGGGATGTTCATGCGATGAGGATACAGGATAAGCTTGGACGTTATTCATGGAGCATTGAAGCTGTTAATCAGCTTCAGCTAGAGCTTCGGCCTTTCCTGGAAGCTGGATTTGTTATTCCGGTTGAACCTGGTGGATGGTGGCACCAATACGTCTGTCCTAGTCACCATACGGAGCTCCTATTCGACCCTATGGAAGAGGATGCCAATGTGTTCCGATGTCCTTATGGATGTGAGCTAATGGGGGAACCTTATCGTGGAGCTTGGCTTGTATATAAGCATCAATCATTAGCCCGATATATGCTGCAAGCTGCAGCAATTTATGCAGCTACACATGACGAACAATACGCTAGGTTAAGTCGCAACCTATTAATCAGATATGCTGTGCAATTCCCGCTATATCCTGTTCACCCAGACGCCCAGCCTTGGATGTTAAAAGGGAGAGCGTTTCATCAAGCATTAACGGAAGCTATCTGGGCAACAACATTGCTACGTGGATATTTGCTCCTCCGTGATGAGGGTGTAGATCTGTCCGCTGACCATGCAGCGCTCGAACCATTCTTAGATTTACTTGAGGGAAGTATGTCAGAATATCATCATATTCTCGTTCATGAGAAGAAAAATCCGGAGAATAATTATACAGCCTGGTTGAATGCGGCATTATCATGTGTGCATGTTGTTCGTGGTGACAAGGCTAAGCTGGAGCAGCTAATTAGCGGTGAGGGTGGTTTATTACACCACATCACAATCGGTGTGAAGCCAGATCAATTTGAATTCGAGGGTAGTGTTTACTATCATATATTCGTGCTTCGAGCTTATCTAATTACCGCGGAGATGGCAGAGCGGTTTGGAATAGATCTGTATCATCTAGAAGGTGAACAAGGTCAATCCTTCAAAGGTATGTTAGATGTGCTAGTGAAATTAGCTGATCCTAATGGACAATTACCTGCACTCCATGACGGGCCTTTCAAACGGCTACCCTATGCAAGAGAAATATCCGAGATTTTCGAAATTGGGCTGAGCCAATATCAAGATGCTTCATATACACCCATACTGGCGGAAGCTTACCGCCAGCTGAACCAAGGTAGGCCATTGCGTAATGGGTTAGAAGCATTAGTGTTCGGTACAGGGGAATATAAGCTGGATGCGAATAACGATAATAATGACGATGACAAAAGCGATGGCGTAAATGAAAGTAAATATAATAACCGTAATTCCGTGCTCTTACCCGACTCGGGCTTTGCCGTCCTAAGGCATCCCAATAATGCGCTTTGCCTTATCGTCGACTTCGGTCCGCATGGTGGCTCACATGGTCATTATGACAAATGTAATATCATACTCAATCATAAGCTAGGTGCAATTGCACCTGAATTAGGCATGGTTCCCTATGGCTCGGATTTACGGAAGGGCTGGTATGCGGAGACAGCGAGTCATAATACGGTTTCGGTTGGTGGTCAATCACAGCAGCCTCATGTAGGAGAATGTAAGAAGTATGAGAATACCCCAGCATACAGCTATATTTGGACTAGCACTGATCAAGCCTATGAGGGCTGTGTGATGAATCGCCACCTACTGCTAACAGAGGACTGGCTATTAGATTGGTTTGAGGTTTCAATAGCTGAGGGCGGAGAGGACCGGCATATAGATTGGTGGCTTCATACGGCCCAAGAGCTCAAGGTACAGAAGACGAATGATTGGTATGATGACAGCACGCCATTAGGCACGGAGGGTGGATACAATCATATTCGACCAATTTCGAGGGCAGATGGTATTTCAAGAGGACAGTGTGATCTGCTGCTACAGGTGGAAACCCATGATTCGGTTGAAGATAACAATGCTCAAGTAACCATGTCCACTTTATTGAGTCCACTCTCGTCTATATATCGAGTCCGAACACCAGGAATGGCAATGGATCCAAGTCGGCTTATCGACGGGTTTATGCATCGTCAAACATCACATTCAGCAAGGTTTATTACTGTATTCCGGGATGGCAGTGAGTTTGTAAATTTGTCCAGTCTTGTTGCACAGCAAGAAGGTGAAGGGATTCGGATAGGTATCGGACAGCAGCAATGGACAATCATCAAGACCACGGTTGGTTTACAGATCATCTAGAACTTGGAGGGAGAGTAATGCGGACATTATTCCAGCCTGAGAGCGGTATACTTACCGTTCAATATGCACCGAATGAAAGCTCACAGCTGATCGAGAATCCACCTCGATTCACATGGATGGCAGCACAGCAAGAGGATGATCAATATGTTCTGCAAATCGCGTCCTCAGCAGATTTTACGATCGACCAAACAGTATCGATTCAGCCTATTCCTTATAACTTATACACACCCGACTATGCTCTTATACCGGGTATATACTATTGGCGCTATGCGTTATTGGTGCAGAACGATTCATTATCTGATTATATGGAACAGACAGAGTGGAGTCAGGTGAGGAGTTTTACCGTGCCTGAGCATTTACCTGAGACCCCCCTACCAGGAAGAAAGGGAAGATATGCGAAGACGAATCCTAGCCATCCACGGCTTTGGTTGAACTCGCAGGAGCTTGTGGACTTCCGGCTTCGTGTTCAAGAGGATTCGATTGAATGTGGTTGGGATGAATTCTATGAGAAATCCGTTGTGCCTTGGCTGCACAGAGAGCTGGTCCCCGAGCCTGCCCGTTATCCTGAGAACAAGCGTGTGGCTAGACTCTGGCGTCAAATGTATATGGATTGCCAAGAATCTTTATATGCAATTCGTCATCTGAGTGTAGCTGGTGTTATCTTACAAGACAGCACTATTCTTGAGAAGGCCAAGCTTTGGTTGCTCCATGTGAATGGCTGGGATGTCGAGGGAACCACCTCGCGGGATTATAACGATGAGGCATCCTTTCGAATTGCTGGCGCGTTAGCCTGGGGATACGACTGGCTGTATAATGATCTGAATGATGCGGAGAGAGAGCTTGTACGGCGTAATCTATATCGTCGAACGGAGCAGATCGCCTCTCATGTGATCGAACGGTCGATGATTCATCAGGTCCCTTACGATAGTCATGCTGTTCGCTCTTTATCGTCTGTACTCGTTCCATGCTGTATCGCTATGCTCCATGAGGAGCGCGAGGCAACAGGTTGGTTGGACTATACAATCGAGTATTATGCTGGGATTTATTCGCCTTGGGGTGGAGAGGATGGGGGCTGGGCAGAAGGGCCTTTATACTGGACAACGGGAATGGCTTTTGTTACGGATGCGATGAATTTGCTTAGAAAATATGTGAATATCGATTTATATAAACGCCCTTTTTTTCAGAGAACAGGTGACTTTCCGCTTTATTGTAACAGCCCTGATACCATTCGAACGAGCTTTGGTGACCAATCGACACTAGGGGACCCTACTAGCCTAAAAACAGCTTTTAATATTCGACAATTTGCTGGTGTGACGGGAAGCGGTCTGTACCAATGGTATTATGAGCAGGTGAAGAAGACGGATATTGATGCCGATTCGAAATTTTATAACTACGGATGGTGGGACTTTCGTTTCGACGAGATGCTATACCGATACGACTACCCCCAGGTTAGTGTGGTAGCCCCTGTGGAAATCCCTGAGATTCGCTGGTTTCGCGATATTGGGTGGGTGGCGATGCATCATCGTATGGATCGTCCAGATGAGCACATTATGCTGCTAACGAAGAGCAGTCGCTATGGTTCAATTAGCCACAGTCACGGAGATCAGAATGCCTTCTTGCTCCATGCTTTTGGTGAACCGCTTGCCATTGAATCCGGTTATTATGTGGCCTTTGGCTCTACCATGCACAGGAATTGGCGCAGACAAACGATATCAACCAACAGCATATTAGTGGATGGTCAGGGCCAGTATGCTGGTAATCATAAAGTACTGAACATGGCCGCATCGGGAACGGTAGAGGAGGTAATATCGGACGCAGCATATAGCTATGTGCGCTCGAATGCCACAGCAGCCTATCAAGAGAATGTTCCCTATCTAGAGCGGTATGTGCGAGAAATTTACTTCTGTAATCATTCCTACTTTGTGATCGTGGATTATATTGATTTGACACAGCCTGGCAAGGTGGATTGGCTCTTCCATACACTACATCCAATGAAACTATCGAATCAAGCATTCTATGTTGACGGTGAGAAGGCTGATATGTTGGGGCGCTTTGTGTATAGCTCATCGGGGGATGTAACCTTATCACAGCATGATCAATTTATAGATGTTGACCCTGAGGAGATACATGGACTGGCGAATCAATGGCATTTACATGCTACTACGAAGTCTGCAAGAAGCCATCGGCTAGTCACTTTATTAGTTCCGATGAAGAAAGGGGAGAGTAAATATGTCTCCTATTTCTTAGATGATCAGGATCATGGTGTACACATTTATTTGACAGACCAAGGACTTACTCGCAAGATCGAGGTTCAGAAAGCATATTGAATATACACTTGACTCAGGAGCTTCTATCTAGGGCTATGATTGCTGTCCCCAAACGGAACTATTCTCCACTACTTTAACAAAATGCAGATGGAAAGTAGTTTGGAAGAATATAAACCGCGGATGAAGGATGCTCCCCTGTCATAAACAGTTTTATTATTTCAACTGTTGATTACAGGGGAAGCATATCAGAGTTCCGCGGTTTATTTGTGCTGAGTTAATGAGGAAATCTACTCCATCGTCACGACTGCCGAACTGGTCTCTGCGATCCATTCAAGCTCTGCACCGAGCGCATCTGTTATAAAGCGTAGTGGAACATAGGTTTGACCATTGCTAATGAAGGTGGCAAGAGGCATAGTCTGAGTAGCACCGTCGATAGTAGCTTCGTTACTATCAACCTTGAGTGCGATGGTTGTTCCATCGTATGGACTGGTTAACGTTATTTCACGAGTAACACCATTCCAATCTAGCTGCAAACCAAGCCCATCTGCTAAACTTCTGGCTGGTACAGCCATGACACCATTCTTGATGATAGCTAGCTCGTAAGGCAGGTAAGACTCATAATCATAATCGTAATCCGTGTAGAAAACTGCAGTTTTTTTAGTAGCATGCAGGTCCTCTTTTAGTAACTTGTATAACACGGACTCCCTATCCAATCCGGATATGAAATCGTCATCTAAAGAGGACGTATCTTTCATGTGCAATACATCCTCTGCATCATAAGTAAGCAAGTCTGCGATTACTGTTTTGTTATGATTCCAGAATTCTCCGTGGCCTTCAATCTGAACGGAGGAAATTCCTTCAAGCTCTTCTTGCTGAGCGACCTCGGGAGTAATGGAAAGCTCGAAATCCGATTTGCGGACATTCAGAGATGAATCGACATACAAATCACTTCTGAAATAAGTGTTATCATTCAAGACAGGATCCAATCCGCTTAGCATGGATTCGTCTTCTAGCATCATGAGGAATGTCAACAAACCCTGCTTGATGAACGTATGAATAAATTCAATTTCTAATTCTCGATCAGTGGATCCAGGATTACCGAAGCCTAATCCCAGTCCGAAGAGATTATCGTCCTCCTCTGATGCGCTTGCTTCCATTACATCGTATAGCTGAGCTATGAACTGCTTCATTCCCTGGTCATCCATGACAAGATTGCGTAGGGATTTTTTGAATAAGGTGAGCATCTCAGGACCTTTAATCTCGGAATGGATTTTGAATAAGGATAAGGATTCACCATAAACACTTTCCGTTACTCGCTCTACGGTTAAATCCTTAGGATTCTCCAAATGCTTAACAATTAAAGTTACTAACGATTGTGTAATCGCCTTTTCCTGAAGGGAATCCATAGCTAAATCGCTCGATCCATCCATGCCTGACAATTCGGATAGCGGGTCGACTGCTGAGTCCATGGGAATGATAATAGGTACATCAGCACCCTCAATTTGCATTACCATATCTGTTTGGCTTACTGAGAGCTGGAAAGGGATTTCTCCACGATGGATGACCAGCTTACCCTTTGCAGACATGGTTTCCAAATCCTGCTGCTTGTAGCTTTCCACCACAATTTGCAAACCATTAATCGCTTTGATCATGTCCAAGGTTTCTGGATTAGCTTCAGCCGATTCATCGGGTGTCAGAGTAAGCTTTAAGCTCATAGTTCCTTCCAATGATTCGGAGATCATCTGATTGACTAACATCTTATTCAGATCTACTCCACCAATGGATTGACAGCCTGTAAGGATAATTAGCACGAACAATAGTAAAAGTGGTATGGCCTTCTTCTTCATAAAACTTTTCAATTTACTCACTCCCTGATCTCTATAATAACAACACTGATATGTATTCAACACATGAACATAATATCCTTCCTGTTTTTGGAATATCTTACAAACCTAACACTCTAGAAAAAATGCACATAAAGCTCAAAATCGTCATCTGGAATTGCATACCGTCTAGTGGTACAATAAAACGATTACGCCTAAACAAAATTTATAGGAGGTTTCACATGAACGTCAAACAGAAATCGATTGAGCAGCTGTCGATTGATACAATTCGGACACTTGCTATCGATGCTATTGAGAAAGCGAACTCCGGTCACCCTGGTATGCCAATGGGAGCAGCACCAATGGCATATGAGCTGTGGTCAAATTTCATGAACCATAATCCCGCTAATCCAAAGTGGATTAACCGAGATCGATTTGTATTATCAGCTGGTCACGGCTCAATGCTCTTATACAGCTTGCTTCATTTGTACGGGTATGAGGATTTGACTATGGATGAGATCAAGAAGTTTCGTCAATGGGGAAGTAAGACGCCTGGACATCCTGAATTCGGGCATACGAGTGGTGTAGATGCAACCACAGGACCACTAGGACAAGGGATTGGTATGGCAGTCGGTATGGCAATAGCTGAAGCGCATTTAGCAGCAACCTACAATCAAGCAAGCTTTCCTGTGATTGATCATTTCTCCTATGCAATCTGTGGTGATGGAGATTTGATGGAAGGACTGTCGAGCGAGTCTGCTTCGTTAGCAGGACACTTAAAGCTGGGTAAGATGATTGTGCTTTATGATTCTAACGATATTTCTCTTGATGGAGAATTAAATTTATCGTTCTCTGAGAATGTACAGACAAGATTCCAGGGTTACGGCTGGCAGACGTTATATGTAGAGAACGGTAATGATCTTCAAGCCATACATAAAGCTATCGCTGAAGCGAAGAGCGATTTAACTCGCCCGACTCTGATCGAGGTTAAGACTGTTATTGGCTATGGTAGTCCGAATAAGCAGGGTAAAGGTGGCCATGTCGGTCCACATGGTTCCCCACTAGGTAAGGATGAAACGGTCTTAACGAAACAATATTATGAGTGGGCACATGAGGAATTTCAGGTTCCCGATGAAGTATATGCACATTTCACTCAGCTGAGTGAGCAGGGTGCTAAGCAAGAGCAGCAATGGGTGAATATGTTCGAAGACTATCGGAAGACGTATCCAGAGCTAGCAGGTAAATTCACTGCAGCGTCTGAGGATACATTGCCTGAGGGTTGGGACTCTGCATTACCTTGGTACACACCAGAGGACAAGGGTATGGCTACTAGAGCTGCATCTGGTAGTGCACTGAATGCAATAGCTCAAGCGGTTCCTTATCTTGTAGGTGGATCCGCGGATTTGGAGTCCTCCACAACTACACATCTGAAGGGCATGTCGATTTATAACGCTCAGAACTATGGTGGTCGTAATGTGTACTTCGGTGTTCGTGAATTCGGAATGGCAGCTGCTGCTAATGGTATGATGCTTCATGGTGCAGTTCGTCCATATGTAGGTACATTCTTCGTATTCTCCGACTACCTTCGTCCAGCTGTACGTCTTGCTGCAATTATGAGCCTGCCTGTTATCTATGTATTAACCCACGATAGCATCGGCGTTGGTGAAGATGGTCCGACACATGAGCCAATCGAGCAATTGCCTGCATTACGTATTATTCCAGGTGTAACTGTTATTCGTCCAGCAGATGGTAATGAAACAACTGCAGCATGGAGATATGCAATGGCTAACAAGCAAGGTCCAGTTGCATTGATACTAACGAGACAAGCCTTACCTATTCTTGAAGGCTCAAGAGAGAAAGCACTAGATAGCTTACCAATGGGTGCGTATATTATCTCGGAAGCAGTGAATAATCAACCACAAGCGATTCTAATTGCTACAGGCTCCGAGGTACAGCTAGCTGTGAGATCACAGAAGGCACTCGCTGAGCAAGGCATTCATGTTCGTGTAGTCAGTATGCCAAGCTGGGAATTGTTCGAGAAGCAATCACAAGCATACAAGGAATCCGTATTGCCATCAGCGATTACGGCTCGCCTAGCTATTGAGATGGCCTATCCTCTTGGCTGGGAGCGTTATGTTGGTGATAAAGGTGCGATATTAGGAATAAGTATGTTCGGCGCATCTGCACCAGGCGATCGTATTATCGAGGAATATGGCTTCACCGTGGATAACGTGGTAGCCAAAACAAAAGCTTTATTGTAGTGGCTGCACCTGATCACTATATAAAAAGAGAAGACCCGAGCTCATACTGAGCTTCGGGTCTATCCAATGAATCTTATACAAAAAAGGGAGTTTGAGTTATGAGTCAATTTGAGCAAGTAACCGTAGTGAAGAAAGCTAATGTATACTTTGACGGTAAAGTTACAAGTCGGACGGTCGTATTCGCCGATGGCACTAAGAAAACATTAGGCATCATGCTTCCGGGACAGTACGAATTTGGTACGGATGTGGTAGAAATCATGGAAATTCTAGCAGGTGATTTAAGTGTACAGCTACCAGACTCTGATCAATGGATAACGATTGAAGGAACTGGGGAATTTACAGTACCCGCCAATGCAAAATTTAAGCTGGATATTCGTAAGGTTACTGACTATTGTTGTTCATACCTTTAGAATTATTTCGCATGTTTATTCGGCACTTAGCAGATCAATCTTGCTCTGTATGTATACATCAAGTCTTTTCTTAGTAGGCGGAGCCATTCCAGAGATTAAACATCCATAGTTAAACCTATTTTCTTTACGCTCGATCCGTATGATCTTACCGGTTATTGGCGGTAATTCGGCTTCCTTCGGAAAGTGAATCACAATGAACATCTCTTTAGCGAGCGGTGTACTACATGTAATCTGCAAGCCGCTTTCCGATAAATCGTAGAGGGAAGCCTCCAAGGATTGCCCGGAGAAGGAGCCTTCATGCTCCCATTGATAAATCGAAATTTGCAGCTTAATATCTAGCGGAACACGGACACTCCTACGACGATTATCGGCTGGTGGGGTGTCTTTTGTTTCAGGCTTCTTACGTGAGAGCTGGTGGTGCATCCATTCCTCGTAGGAGTGAACGAGAGCAGACATATCTAAATCGCCCAGGTCCTTGCTTGCAGCAATTCTATATAGGTTTTCAACCGTTTGTAATAAAGGTGTGGGGAGCTGGAGTGAAGCGGCTTGAACATTCGCGAGCTGTAAATCCTTAAGCATATGCTTTAATGGAAAATGAGGACTGAAATCACGATCAAGAAGCTTATCCTTCTTCATATCAGCGATTTTACTAGCGGCACCACCAGATTGCACAAGCTCGACGAAAGCTTCTAGGTCAATGTCACTCTTAGATGCAATAGATAGTCCTTCGATAAAACCAGCCATATTGATGCCAACAATGGTATTCAATGCAAGCTTGGTTCTTGAGCCGGTACCAGAGGCACCCATGGAATGGACTGATTTACCCATCTCTAGCAGAATACTCTTGTGCTCCTCTAGAAGGTTTTGATTACCGCCAACCATAAAGACTAATGAACCATCAATGGCACTTGCCTTGCTACCTGTAACCGGAGCATCGAAGAAATCTACATAATGCTCGCTTAGCTCTGCGTGCAAACGAATGCTCAATTCGGGAGATACTGTACTACAATCGAATATAACCAGTCCTGGGCGAATTCCGTTCATAATCCCTTCATCACCGAAGAAAATTTCCTCAATGGCCTGATTATTACCCACCATGGTGAATAGAACATCAACGGATCGGGCAACATCCGCAGGGGTAGTCACAATATCCGCACCTAACCTTTGGAAATCAGCCGACTTGGAACTAGTTCGATTATAAATAGTCACAGAATAACCTTTTTTCAGCAGATTGGTCGCCATTGGCGCTCCCATAATGCCTAATCCGATAAATCCGATGGATTTCATCGTAGCCTCACCTCTTGTTTCTATTGTAGCATGTTCACTTAATATGGTAAATTTTAAAGTAGATAAATTTAGATTATTAATGGAGGAGATAAATCATGCCCGAACAGCTAAAATTCGATTACAGTAAAGCACTACCTTTCTTAGGTAAGCATGAGGTTGAATACCAGTCCGAACAAATTCGAACTGCTCATGAGCAGCTTCATAAGCAGACGGGGGTAGGATCAGAGTATCTCGGTTGGATTGATCTGCCAACGAATTATGATCGTGAAGAATTCGCCCGTATTCAGCAAGCGGCTAATAAGATTAAAGCGGATACTGATGTACTCGTCGTCATCGGTATTGGGGGTTCTTACTTAGGAGCTAGAGCAGCGATTGAGATGCTATCCCATTCCTTTTATAACATGCTACCGAAGGAAAAGCGCAATACGCCGGAAATTTACTTCGCAGGTAACAACATTAGCTCGACTTACTTAACCCATCTTCTTGAATTATTAGAAGGTAGAGACTTCTCATTGAATGTTATCTCTAAATCAGGAACAACGACTGAGCCTGCGATTGCATTCCGTGTTCTACGTGAAGCGCTAGAGAGCAAATATGGTAAAGACGAAGCCCAGAAGAGAATTTATGCAACGACAGATAAATCCAAGGGTGCTTTGAAAAAGCTGGCAACTGAAGAAGGGTACGAATCCTTCGTTATTCCCGATGATGTAGGTGGACGTTATTCAGTCCTGACGGCAGTAGGCTTACTGCCGATCGCAGTTGCTGGTATTGATATTGAAGCGATCATGCAAGGTGCAGCTGATGCATCGAAGGAATATGCCAATCCGGATCTAAGCAATAATGCCAGCTATCAGTATGCTGCGGCACGTAATGCACTATATCGCAAGGGCAAGGTCACAGAAATTCTCGTAAACTACGAGCCAAGCCTGCACTTTGTCTCTGAATGGTGGAAGCAGCTATACGGAGAGAGCGAAGGCAAAGATCACAAAGGGATATTCCCAGCTGCTGTAGATTTTTCTACAGACCTTCATTCAATGGGTCAATTTATTCAAGAAGGTAACCGTAACATCTTCGAAACGGTTATCCAAGTTGGACAACCGAAGGAACAGATCTCCATTGATTCGAATGCTGATGATCTGGATGGTCTGAATTTCTTAACAGGCAAGACTATGGATTTTGTGAACAAAAAGGCTTTTCAGGGAACGCTCTTAGCGCATACCGATGGTGGAGTGCCCAACCTGATTGTAACCATACCGGAGATTAGTCCTTATTGGTTCGGATATCTTGTATACTTCTTTGAGAAAGCGTGTGGGATCAGCGGCTACTTATTAGGAGTGAATCCATTCGATCAGCCTGGCGTAGAAGCGTATAAGACTAACATGTTCGCCTTACTTGGCAAGCCAGGATTTGAGAAAGAAAAGGCTGAGCTAGAGCAGCGATTGTAGAATGTCGTCTTAACAAGAGGCGGTTCACTTTAGGGTGGGCTGCTTTTTTTACTCTTGACTGAGATCGGAAGTGAGCCGTGATGCTACAGAGCTTTAATACCGTCCAGCATATGAAGCCTGCCGAAATCGTTATTAAGCGTTCTAGGTTTATTGGGCATGCTAAGTCGGTCGATACAGAGGAAGAAGCTATCGCCTTCATTGAAGACGTTCGCAAGCAGCATAGCGATGCGACTCATAATTGTTATGCTTATATAATTGGAGAACGAGACCAGTATCAGAAGCAGTCCGATGCTGGTGAACCTAGTGGAACCGCGGGAAAGCCTATCTTAGAAGTGATAAAAAATCGTCATATGAAGAATATTGTAGTCGTAGTCACTCGATATTATGGTGGTATAATGTTAGGAGCGGGGGGATTAGTCCGAGCGTACACTGACGGTGCAGTGGCAGGTATTGATGCAGCTGTTCCAATATGGAGAAAGCTCCATCAGGAGGTGCGAATCGAAGCCGACTATACATGGCATGGCAAGATTGAGCACGAGCTAAGGCAGTCGGGAACTTTAATGAAAGAAACACGATTCACTGAGCAGGTTGTTGTAATATGTTTACCCCTGCATTCAGAAGCGGAGCAGTTCGTTGCCAGGCTAACAGATATTACACAAGGGCAATGTACAATTCAGCAAGGCGGAGTTGAATATCGAACGCACCAGATTGAATAAGACAGGAATTCAATTCGAATGAGGAGTGAATATAAGTATGAACTGGGATTCGCATCTAATGCATGTAAAGTGGTTTACTGAACGAATGACTGAACCATTACCTATGTCTGAAGTATTAAATCCAGCTTTTCTATTCTGGCTTGCAATCACATTAGTTGGCTTGCTGGTATCTGCCATCTTTAATACACATATACTCAGAGTAGGCTTTGTCCAGAGTATAGATCGCTCTCTTTCGGGATTAAAGCCATATACGATACATATACTTCGAGTAGGTCTAGGAGTCGGTATCCTGCTTCAGTTGATTGAAGGCTCATATTTAGCACCTGAATTTGAGTCAGGGAGCAACTGGATTTTTGTCATATTGATCATAGCCTTACTAGGTCTGATTCTTAAGAGAACGTTATTCGTTAGTGGACTAGCCTTGCTCGCGTTGTATATAAAAGCTACTTATGAATATGGTTTCTTCCATACACTCGATTATTTATTCTACGCAGGTATTATTTATTACTTAATTGTATATGCAACTCGGTGGAAGGAAACAGCTATCCCTGTTCTATATGCACTCACGGGCTTATCGCTCGCTTGGGTTGGTATAGAGAAGATGACAATGCCAATTCTTGCTTACGACATTATAAAAGAGTTTGACGTACCTACATTTGGATTCAGTCTAGAGAATTTTGTGCTTATCAGTGCTTTTATTGAGCTTGGGTTGGCATGGACTTTTATAACAGGTATTCTAAATCGATTTGTATCCATTCTTGTGACATTGGTGTTCATAACAACAACTACGGTATTTGGTTATACCGAGATTGTAGGTCATACCATTGTTCATACTTTGTTAATCATGTTTATTATCCAAGGTGGTGGTGCATTTAGAACCCCGTTCGAATTTCATCGTTCACCACTGCTCCGTTACTTATTCGTCATAGTCAACTTTGGTGTCCTATTATTCGGTATGATGTGGATATATATAACAATGGGAACGTAAAAGAAGCATATGCTTAATGGGATGAATCCTTTTGATCAGGGAATCGTATTAAGGAGAGTGGTATTCTTTATCATTTTTTTCTGAAGGAGGGACGCTCAAGATGTCAGTATGGATGATTTGGGTAATCATTGGTATTGTACTAATCATTGCAGAAATGACGACGTTTACGTTCTACCTCTTATGGCTGGGAATAGGTGCACTTGTTGCAGCAGTGGTGGCTATTCTAATCCCCGATAACTTGCTGCTACAAATATTGGCTTTAAGTATAGTTGCAATAGGACTAACCTATCTAACGAGACCATTAACAAAGCGCATGCATGGCAAAAAAGGATTTCAAGACGCGATCGAGGATCTTGTTGGTAAAACAGGAGAGGTTGTTGAAGCTATTGAGTTCGGCTCAATGGGTATTGTTCGAATAGGTACTGAAACATGGAGTGCGACTGCGGATATACCGATTGCTACAGGCGAGCATGTGATTGTGGAGCGTCGAGGAACAACGATTGTACATGTAAGGATTGGCTAATGATTTTCAAGGAACGGGTAACACTTTATTAAGATCTGAGAGGAGAATATTCAATGGATGTTGGTATAGTGCTGTTAATTGTATTAATTGGATTAGTTGTAGTTATCGTCTCATTGTCGGTTAAGATTATTCCACAGCAAGAAATAGGTGTTATGGAGCGACTTGGCAAATTNNGGCGTTAGTAGCTTATGGAATTTGTTATGGAGCGACTTGGCAAATTCCATAAGCTACTAACGCCAGGTCTTAACATTGTTATTCCAGTTATTGATCAGGTTCGCAAGTATCATGATCTCCGTATTCAACAGGCCAATGTGCCTCCTCAGACGGTAATCACCAAGGATAATGTACAGGTTCAGATTGATACGATTATCTTCTTTCAAGTGATTAATGCTGAGCAAGCAACATATGGAATAACCGATTATGGGATGGGTGTGCGCAATATTACTACGGCAACCTTAAGGCAGGTTATAGGGAAGCTGGAGCTGGATGAAACCCTATCTGGTCGGGAGAAAATTTCGACGGATATCCGAATAGCGCTTGATGAAGCAACGGAGAAGTGGGGCGTACGTATCGAACGGGTCGAGGTTGTAGACATAAACCCACCTCTAGATATTCAGGAAGCAATGAACAAGCAGATGAAGGCTGAGCGTACCCGACGAGCGGTTATTCTTGAGGCTGAAGCTGCTAAGCAGGATTTGATTCTGCGTGCGGAAGGCCAGCGTCAGAGTGTTATACTCAAAGCAGAGGGTGACAAGGAAGCGCGTATTCGTGAAGCAGAAGGCTTGCGTCAAGCGCAGGAGCTTGAGGCAACTGGTGAGGCGAAAGCGATTGAACTTGTAGCAGAGGCGGAACGAAATCGGATTGAACAGCTGAAGGCTGCTGGTCTTGATGAGAATTTCTTAGCATACAAATCATTTGAAGCTCTGAAGGATATCTCTAATGGGCCAGCGAACAAGGTATTCATTCCTTCAAGTGTACTCGATACGCTTGGGAGCTTGGGTGCCATGGCCGAAATATTGAAAGCAAAAGATAGTAAGTGATGAATACTGAGGACATCATTTCGACAGCGGAGCTGTTCGTTCGTAATAAGCTTGCTTTGGATTTTAGTGGCCATGATTGGTGGCATATCGATCGTGTCCGTAATAATGCAGTAACTATTGCTCGTAAAGAGAATGGGAATGTATTCTTATGCGAATTGACTGCGCTGCTACATGATGTTACGGATGAGAAGTTATGCGCTAACGTAGAATTAGCTGAGCAGCAACTGAAGGAATGGCTGGATGACCAGCAGCTGCCGCCATCGATTATTGAACAGGTGCTAGAAATCATATCGACGATGTCGTTTAAGGGTGGCTCGCGACCTCCAATGTCTACACTAGAAGGCCGAATTGTGCAGGATGCTGATCGGTTAGATGCTATTGGTGCGGTAGGGATCTCCAGAGTATTCGCATACGCTGGAGCTAACGGACGACCTGTTCATGATCCTAACTTGAAGCCTCGGGAAACCATGACAAAGGAAGAGTATCGCAGTGGTCAAGATACGGCGATCAATCACTTCTATGAGAAGCTACTTAAGCTCAAGCAGCTAATGAACACGGAGTACGGTAAACAATTGGCAGAGCAACGACATATCTACATGGAACAGTATTTAGAGCAGTTCTATGGTGAATGGGATGGCTCGAGATAATTCCAACGAACAAAAAAATCAAGCCAACTCCGTCGGGGTGGCTTGATTTTTTTGTAAAGCATCTTGTATTAGATTAGAGGACTAAAGTTCTAGAAATAATAACGAGTAGAATAAATAGAACAAGAATTGACCCTGTTGAAGTAAAAGCTCCGCCTGCTACTGCTCCCATTGTGCATAACCCCCCTTCACATCGGGATGGTGACTGTACCCTTGCAAATATAGTGTACGCGAAATGTCGGAAGGTGCTTGGGTTATGGTCTAGTGCGGAGAAATTGGGCTTTTGTGCTCAATAAATAATTTTTCTTTTATTATGTCGAATTATTAAATACAATAAGGACAAAGACAATGTTAAGGAGACCCAGGGAGCTATGAGCATATATATCGTTGATGACAATCCAATTAATCTTACTATTATAGAGCAAATGCTTCGGAAGGCAGGTTATCATGACATATTAAAGACAACCGCGGTGATGGAATTGTTCGATTATTTGCACTTGAACGAAGAGGTTCCATCTGCCAATAATGTAGATCTCATTCTTATGGACCTGATGATGTATGAGGTTGATGGAATAGCAGCAACACGTCGTATTCAACAGGTGGAAAGTCTACGGGATATCCCCATTATTATTGTTACCGCGCTTGGTGATTCTGAGAAATTAGCTGAAGCTCTTGATGCGGGGGCAATTGACTATGTGATGAAGCCCTTGAATAAGATTGAATTATTAGCACGTATTCGAGTGGCCTTAAGATTGAAATTTGAGAAGGATTGGCATAAAGAACAGGAGGATCGAATTCGTACGGAGCTCAACCTAGCCAAGCAGGTTCAGACGAGTATACTTTCTGAGCCGCTTAACGATCCGCAAATTAAAATTAGTGCAACCTATCGACCGTCGTCGGAGCTAGCGGGAGATTTGTATGCATGGAACCAAATTGATGAGCATCGCTATGGAATTATTCTACTGGATGTTATGGGTCATGGGATTTCTTCTTCTCTGGTGGGTATGTATATTTCTTCTGTTCTAAAAGATACGATTATCAATTTTGTCGATCCTATTGAGGTTATAACTGAATTAAACAAACGAATGAACCAATTAGACATCAAGGATCCTTTCATTCAATATTATTTTACAGCGATATACTTAATGATTGATACACAGAAGGGGGAGATCGAATATATCAACGCGGGACACCCGCGAGGATTTGTACAAGCGAATGAACAGCTCTACGAGCTAACGGAAGGGTGCTGTGCGGTCGGTTTATTCCCAGAGATGAGCATGAAGAAGGGCTTAATCCAGTACGATACCAAGATGGAGATCTTCCTATACACCGATGGGTTATTAGAGCATATGAACGTTGAAGATGAGATTGGAATGAAACGGATTATTGATGTATGGGTCGATTGTGATGAACGAGAAGCAGATATTTTATATGACAAATGTATGCTTATCGAAACGAATGAATTCCAGGAAGATGATATATGTATGTTATTAATTCACGCTACACGAAAGCCTTAATTGATTATTTTTTCGTATACATGTTTCAAGGTGGTCTCTTAATGGGTAAGACAATTCGAATGAACTGATAGGAGTGAATAGAATAGTGAATTTCCAAAGTAAATTTCATGGATATACTACAATGACAGATGGCCGAATAACCGTTTTTCTTGAAGGTGACTTTGATTTGTCGGCAGCATCGGAATTTAGAACGCTTATAGAGCCTTGGCTGCATAGGAAAGACCGTGTGCTAGTGCTCAATCTTAGAAAATTAAAATATTTAGATAGCTCAGGAATTGGATTCATCGTATCCGTGCTAAAATCGCGGAATGAAACAGGTGCGGAGCTTGTTGTTGAAGAGATACCAGATAAGATTAAACGATTGTTAGATATGACTGGGGTAACACCATACTTAACGCAATCACAATAAAAAGAGAGAAGGGTCGATTTGTTCATGAAGGATAACAGGGAAGAGATTAGCTTGGTCATACCCGCTCGTGCTGAATACATTGATATTGTTCGATTAACTCTATATGGTATAGCTACACGAATGGGCTACACCTACGAGGATATTGAAGATATGAAGGTAGCTGTCTCCGAGGCTTGTAATAATGTAGTGCTGCATGCATATGAAGGAGCAGAAGGCAAAGTTGAGGTCAAGTTTGACATTAGCGAATTGGAGCTTAGCATTGCCGTAAAGGATGATGGCAAGAGCTTCGATCTTACTAAGATTGAACACTCGACTGTTCCTACAGTCGAACAGCCCCTTAAGGACATCCAAGTTGGAGGTCTGGGGATCTTCATGATGCAAGCTTTGATGGATAACGTGCAGGTGAGGAATGACTTAGGAACTGAAGTGATACTGACCAAGCATCTTAATAGAGGTGAAGCAATGACATGAATCCTAATGTAGCTTCTCATGGACAATATAACCATATCGATCAGATATTAGAATATCAGAAGACCAAGTGCCAGGAAACTGCTACCAGTTTATTATTGCATTATCAACCCATGGTTAAGATGGCAGCCGGCAAAATTTCCAGAAATCGCCCAGATCTATTCGAGGATTTGTATCAGGTTGGTCAGATGGCAATGCTTCGTTTATTCGAGCAATTTGATTCGATGTTAGGCATACAATTTGAACCCTACGCCATGAAAAGTTTAATAGGACATATGAAGAATTATCTCCGAGATAAATCATGGTACGTTCAAGTGCCTAGACGAATTAAAGAGAAGGGTGCGATGGTTCAGAAAGCCATCGATGACCTCATCATTCAGCTTGAAAGGTCTCCTAATATTCAAGAAATTGCAGATCATATCGAACTTTCTGTTGAAGAAACGATAGAAATTCTCTCAAGTAGAGATTATTACCATTATGTTTCATTGGATACACCTTTAACATCTGAGGACAGCTCGGCAACCATAGGAGAGCTAATTGGTAGCTCGACAAATGATTATGAAGATGCCATTAATCGTATGGATTTAAAGGAAGCCATGTCTCATCTAAAGGAAGAAGAACGAAGAGTACTGGAGCTAGCATTCGAGGTCGGTTATGCCCAAAGAACGATTGCGGACGAGCTCGGTATTTCCCAGATGAGTGTATCACGCATTCAGCAAAGAGCCATAACCAAGTTACAACGGATAATGGGGGTTCAAGATAAAGATAAGGATATCAACTGATTCAATTCACAGGGATTGCGTTAATAGGGAACATCACAGTACTTTCACACAAGATAAGGTGGTGATCCATAATGGCAGATCAGTATAGCATACCTTGCTTTAACAGTCTGATTATTGTAAAAGAGTCAGAGGATGATGGTTTCGATCTTTGTATGAAGGATGCTTCTAATCCTCTGAGCAGTGGAACGCGTTTAAGTACTTATGCGACCGAGGAAAAAGCGATTGTAAAAGCAGAGCACTTCTGCAGCATGTATGGATTAGCTCGAGAGAAGGGCTATAACCTTAAAGGAAAAATGCTCGTGAAACCAGATCATGAGGATATACCTGTATCCTTATTACTCCAAGCTGATGTTAGCCAGGAGCAGCTATTGTCTCTATTGGAAAATTCCTGATCATAGACGAAGAACAATGTAGCTGTTTATCTAACAATCCAAGAATCTCGATGAATAAAGCAGCACCTATAATCGCTGGAGCTATGGAGTACCCTACTATGATAGGTTCCCATCCACCCCGTATATAGGTGCTTAACTACGCCCTTATAAATCCCCCGATAGAGGAGAAGAGTGAAACAAGCTATAAGGTAAGCTCGAACTCTATAGAAGCTTGCTCTAGTCCATTAACGAGTATTGTTAACAGATGAACACCCGCGTAATGTTTCCTTGTGGTCATCTCGTGAAAGCTATGGTTTCGAGTAAATGGGGTAGCCTCGTTAGCTGTGAAGAGCTTCTCAACAATCTGGAATATCTTTCGAGATCGTTTCCCATTGGCCTTCACATAATCGACTGCATACTCTAAGCGCAGTTTATTCGTTTCTTGTGTAGCATTCAGCTTGAAGGAGAAGGAGAAGGATTCGCCAATCGTTAAAAGCTGCCTAGAAAGCTTCAATTCACTAATTTCTATTCTAATATCCTGATGGAAGCCGAACAACTGAAGTGCCAACGGATGACCTTTCTTCAGCAAGGTTCGGCATCCATGCTTAATGATCCAATCCGTATTCGGTTGTTTGCCATACCAACGATTTGCAAGCTCTAAGACGAGATCAGGATGATCCTTAGCCATATCATTCAGATTGTTAGCAACGCTCTTACGAACATATTCGGATTCGTCTGATTTGAGTATGTCCAGGATAGGTAGAATAGGCATAGGATCATGCTTAAACTCAGGCAATGCCACTGCCCATGGCAGTCTAGGACGACAGCCCTCACTAGCGAGGCGACGTACATGATGGTTCTCATGCTTTGCCCAATCCTTCATCTGAGACATCATCCGTTCGCTGTCGTGCATAATGAATGGACGAACTGCAAATTCAGACGTGCTATATATGGTGAATAGCTCAAGTGCGGGTAATGAAATTGACCAATCATTCAAACCAAAAACCTCTACAAAGTCAGGGAAGATGATGTTCTCTAAACCATGGCCTGTCAATGATGGTATAGAATTCTGGAGAATACGAATCGTTATGTCGTATTCTGGAGGAAGAGCATGTCCTAAGCATTGAGTAATATGTCTCATCCGCTGCTTTAGCTCTAGTCTGTCCCATTCTGAGGAGAAAACGGATTGGATAAAATCCTTGCGGGGAAAAGGGTCATATTGGCTATGAATAGCTTCAGTTAATTTTGATATATAAACATCGTTGTAAATAAATTTTAATAGCTCAGCCATCGGATACCCTCTCCAGTCATTTGTAATTCATACTATTGAAGTTTACAATAACACAGACCACGTTAAATTACTGATGAATACGCTACATAAAAATTTAGCTTATGATTACGAGGTAGTTTTATCGACCACTCGCGTGCTCATCAAAAAATTTCAGGAGGTTTACCATGAATCAGAATCAGAACCAAGAGATGCCAGCAAAGACCTGCTCGATTGAACGACTTGTGACCAAGCAAGAGGATGTGGATCGTGTTATCAACGGTGAGAAGACCGCTACACGTCGTAATGGTCGTTATGCAGATATAGGTGAAATTATGATGTTGAATGATCAACAATTTGAGGTGCACCAAGTGTATCAACAATCCTTGGGAGAATTAACCGATGACCATGCGAAGCAGGAAGGCTTCGATACTGTTGAGGATTATAAGCAGAATATCCTTGCGATGCATCCAGGAATGCCTTGGTTACCGCACATGAAGGTTTGGGTTCATGAATTCCGCAAGGTCGAGTAATCATTCAATGGTTAAGATGGTTTGATTGTACCCTTATTAAGAGTTAAGTAGGTAAGCGAAGACATCAGGAGCAGGCAGCCATACCATTCCCTTATGGGTAGGGAGGGCTAGTTGCTCCTCTTTGCTGCAAAGGTATATTCTTTTATGTCTGATGTACTTATAAATAGAATAGAGAAAAGAGGCTGTTCATGAAGGTGCAAGCTAGGCAATCGGAGCAAATATCAGCAGGTGAAACAATCATAGAAGTGAAGGGACTTATCAAAAAATACGGTACATACACGGCAGTGAATGCTATACATTTTCAGGTTATGAAGGGTGAGGTATTCGGTTTATTAGGTCCTAATGGTGCTGGTAAGACGACTACGATGGAGATGATCGAAGGATTGCGTCAGCCAGATGGTGGTCAGGCCAAGGTTGCAGGCTTTGACACGAAGACGGATTTGCGAAGGGTAAAGGAGGTTATTGGCGTACTGCTCCAATCGACCTCATTATTCGATCTGCTGAAGGTTAAGGAAATACTTGCGATGTATGCGAGCTTCTATACGAACTCCGTTCCCGTTGAGCCACTGCTCAAGCGAGTATTATTAGAGGAGAAGATGAATGATCGGGTGAAGCATCTATCAGGTGGTCAGAAGCAACGACTAGCGATCGCTATGGCACTTGTTAATGATCCACAGGTTGTATTCCTTGATGAGCCTACGACGGGATTAGATCCTCAAGCACGTCGAACGTTGTGGGACATAATTCTGGGCTTGAAGGAGCAGGGGAAGACCGTGGTACTCTCTACCCATTACATGGATGAAGCACATATATTGTGTGATCGGATATGTCTGATGGATCGGGGTGAGATTATCGCTCTCGATACACCACGTAAGCTAGTCCAGAGCCTTCAATCTGATAGTGCAATCGAATTTAGATTACCTGAGCTCGAATTGTTAGCGGAGTCGGAGAAATCACGTATTCTAACGATGCTGCAGTCAGTTGATGGTGTGAAAAGTGTTGATGAACGGAAGGATACAATCATTCTCTATACCGATTTATTACAGCCATCATTAATCGATTTAATACGTAAAGCTGCAGAATATGGGATTAATTTCACTGACCTGGCAACGCGAACTGCCACATTGGAAGATGTGTTCATCCATATGACGGGAAGGAGCTTGAGAGAAGAATGATGAAAGCATACATACAGCTTACGGTAAGCCAGCTTCGCGTATTCGGGCGGAATCGGCAGGTGCTATTCTGGACCTTAATGTTTCCAATATTCCTGATGGTCATGCTGGGCTCCTTTGTCGGTGGTGGTGGTGAGGTGAGTTACTCTGGTGCATTGGTCAGCCACGATAAGAGTGTGCAATCGACTGAGCTTACAAAGGCACTATTAAAGCTGGAGACGGTTAAATTTGTTACGGATATGAATGAAGGGGAAGCATTGGAATCCTTGAAGAATGGGGACCTCGAGTTAGTCGTAGTTATTCCAGATGGGTACGGAGACTCTATCCTGAATGGAAGCTCTCCAGCAGAAATTAAGGCTGTTTATGATCAGACGAAGACGATGCAATCGGAAATTGCTCTTCTAGCCTTATCGCAGACGATAGATAGCTTAAGTAAAGCAATCGTTGACTATGAGCCCGTTGTTGTTGTGAAATCAGAGGGAGTACAATCTCTCCAGCTTGAATATATGGACTTCCTTGTTCCGGGTATCGTAGCGATGATGATCATGTCTAACAACTTGAATGGTGTAGCGGGACAGATTGCCTCATGGCGCGAACGTGGTATCCTCCGACGAATGCAGAGCACACCGCTCAGGGCCTCGACCTTTATAGCAGGACAGATTACCGCAAGGCTAGTATTGAACGGCTTACAAGCGACCATTGTGCTCCTGATAGCTAGCTTAATATTCGGTACACAGGTGAATGGCTCGTGGGCTGTGCTCATGATGTTCGTTATACTCGGTACGCTGACCTTTATGGCTATTGGCTTTATTGTTGCTGGGGTTGCTAAATCTCCGGAAAGTGCAGGTCCGATAGCGGGATTCATCTCGTTCCCTTTATTGTTCCTTGGTGGTATATTCTTCCCGATTAGTAATATGCCCGAGGTGATACAGCCTTATGTGAAGCTATTACCAATCTCACATCTCTCAACCGCAATGAGGCAGGTTATGAACGTTGGTGCTGATCTGTCTGTTCTCTGGTTTGATGCATTGTTGCTATCCGGATGGATGATTGTTGCCTTTATTATTGCCAGCTTTACGTTTAAGTGGGAGTGAGGACTTTATACCTATGTGCTATGTTGAAACATGTTGATCTCTTGAGTCTAAAGAATTATACTGTAAGTAATGATAAAGGCAAACTTGTCGAAAGACATGGACGCAAAGCTTCGGGCCTAAAGGAATTTATTCCAATGGTAGCCGGGTTACCGAATAGTGGAAGCTAGTTGACCAGTCCATTCGGCCACTCATTGAGTGGTCTTTTTTTTCCCAATTGTGGAGGTGCTTCTATGAATATCATCAGGAAAAAAAGAGAAAAGCAGTTGAGCCGAATTATTGTTCGAATATTATTCGTCTATTTACTATCGTCCTTGATTGTAATTTATCTACATAACACTTTCTTGCATCTCGCCTTTCATGACGACAATATGTGGTTGATAGGTAAATTCGTCGAAATTGGTTTGCAGCTGATTCTTGCAAGCCCTTTCATCTTTCTGTACGTTTCCAAGTACAGACGAGATATCGATAAAATTGAGACCTATGAGAAAGAATTGGATAATAAGGATGCGCAATACCGCTACTTGATGGAATCTCTTCCAGATGCCGTAATGATTTATTCTAAGGATGAGATTACATTTGTCAATAATGTATGTGTACAGATGATGGGTGTCCCCGACAAGAAGTCATTAATAGGCGCTGATCCTTACCAGATACTTTACAAAAACCGAAGTGGCGATACTAAATTTACTAATGACGAATTATTATTTACCCCAAGTAATGGCATTGAGGAACAAACATTTGTACTTCTTGATGGTAGTAGCTTGGAAGTTGAATATGTGAAAATTATTGTAAACTTTAATGGGGAGAAGGCCATATTGATAATAGCAAGAGATGTTAGCGAGCGGAATAAAACAAACAAGAAGCTTGCAACCGCCTCAAGCCTGCTAGATAACATTGTAAATTCAATAGATGCTTCAATATATTCGGTTGATATCATAGAAGAAAAGTTTATCTTTACTTCGGAAGCCTATATTAGGGATTTCGGGAGCTTTAACGTCGATGGGATTCGTTTAGATGGTTGGAGAGAAAGTATAGTACCTGAAGACATAGCTAAAGCGGATCAATTTAGTGCGAATTTGATGAGTGGACTTCCTGCAGTAGGTGAATTCCGTCATCGTAAGTCGGATGGATCTATTCATGTATTTCAATCTAGGGCAGTTCCCGTTAAGGATGAAAAAGGAAATATTTATAGAATAGATGGGGTGAATACGGAGGTAACAGACATTATATCCGCTCAAGAAAGAATCGAGTTTTTGGCTTTCCACGATGATCTAACAGGAATTGCAAATCGACGGCTTTATCGTAATAAGCTGAGGGAAGCAGCTGAAAAAGCGGTAATTGAGCATAGGAAATTTGCTATTGTGTTTCTAGATCTGGATAAATTCAAGAATATCAATGACTCGTTGGGTCATTATGCTGGAGATGCTTTCTTGAAGGAGGTTGCCCAGCGTTTATCAAGCTCCGTCCATGAAGAGACGGACACGGTTGCAAGAATTGGTGGAGATGAATTCACGCTGATTTATCATTATACCGATAATCATGAATTAATAGAGAAAATTGAGGAGATACAGAACAGACTCCATTTACCATTCATCTTCGATGGCTATGAATTTATAATTACTACAAGTATGGGTATCTCTCTCTTCCCAGATGACGGAACTAGCCTTGACATGCTGATGAATTTTGCCGACAATGCGATGTTTCAGGCAAAGCAATCGAGGAATGGCTTCTGTATTCATAACAGAGATGCCATTGATAACAATTTGGAGCGTATTCATATTCAGAGCGAGCTACCTAAAGCGATAGTAAAGCAGGAGTTTTCAGTTGTCTATCAGCCGAAGCATCATTTGTCAGACCATCGATTAATCGGAGCAGAGGCACTTATCCGTTGGAAGCATCCAGAGATGGGGCATGTCTCACCTGCCAAGTTCATTCCGATAGCTGAAGAAATGGGATTAATTCATTCGATCGGGGAATGGGTGCTTATTCAAGTATGTGAACAGATCAAGAGATGGGAATCGCTTGGCTTTCAATTTCCGGTTAGTGTTAACTTGTCTGTGCATCAATTCCGTGACGAGAGGATTGTGGAGAACATTCAGGGTATCATTGAACGGTTTGATATAAAGCCATCTTTACTTGAGCTGGAAATAACGGAGAGCATGGCCATGGACATTCAGAAAGCACTACCGATCCTAGAAGCATTAAGTCATCTCGGCGTACTCATTAGTATAGATGACTTTGGAACTGGTTACAGCTCTCTGAACTATCTGAAGAATCTACCCGTACATCAGTTGAAAATAGACAAATCATTCGTGGATGACATTATGTTGGATTCCTGGGATGCAGCTATCATTTCAACTGTGGTGACATTAGCCCACAACTTGAATATGAAGGTGATTGCTGAAGGGGTAGAAACGGCAGACCAAGCAGAAAAGCTACATGAAATGAATTGCGACGAAGCTCAGGGATATTACTTCCACAAACCACTACAGCTAGAAGAGTTCAACGATTTATTAAAGTCTATAGGCGTTTCCGTGTAATATGTTTCATGCTTTTCCTGTCGATACGAAGCACCAAAGCCATCATATCTCATGGCTTTGTGCTTTTTTTGCTGATTGTTGAATAATATGGTGATATGAAGGCAATGATTTTACAATAAACTAATATCCAGCTAATGTTTAGCTAATGTTCGATAGATATACTGCCTTTAGTGATAAATGAAAGGAGGATGCTATTATGATCTTATATCAGCTAGCCATGAGGATGGAAGAACGTGATCGCCTGAAGCAATCGATTCGTGAGAATCAAGGCGATGTCAGCTGTCTAATTGACGAGAAAGTTGAGATTGAACAATACATGTTAAGTCAGGCATCCAAATGGCAGGAAGAAGAGCCGGTATTCTTGTAATAAGGTACTGCATCTTCTTTATATAAACCTACTTGAGCTTCTACAAATACCAAGAGGCGTTCCCGAAGGCGGGACGCTTCTTTTTGTGCTATACTCGTGTAATTAGGGCAATCGGAGGCGAGCTTACTTGAAGGTAATTGTTGCGACATTGAATGCGAAATATATCCACACATGTCTAGCGCTGAGGTATCTGAAGGCTTATAGTCAGCCTGACTTTGCTATGGACATAGCTGAGTATACAATTAAAGATCCGGTCATGAATATCGTAGCCGATTTATACCTAAGAAAGCCTGATATTATCGGGTTTTCCTGTTATATATGGAACATTGAAGAGACCTTACAGGTTATTAGACTTTTAAGAAAAATTAAGCCTGAGCTTACCATTGTTCTTGGTGGACCAGAGGTATCTTATGATACAGAACAATGGCTCAAGGGTGAGCCCGAGGTTGATGTGATCGTCATGGGTGAGGGTGAAGCAACCTTTCATCATCTTCTACAGGAGCTTCATGGAGATCGTAAATTCCATTACGTATTTGGGATTGCTTATCGCAAGGGGGATCAGATTATTATTAACCCACCCCGTCCTAAGCTAGAGTTAAGTCAGATACCCTCTCCTTACCGGTTCGAGGAGGATGTGCCTGAGCTGGCTAAGAGGGTTGTCTATTTCGAAACGAGCCGTGGGTGTCCGTTTAGCTGCCAATTCTGCCTATCGAGTATCGAGGTAGGTGTACGATATTTTGAGATGGAACGTACGAAGGCAGATCTGCTCTATCTGATTGAATCCGGTACGAAGCTCGTTAAATTTGTGGATCGTACCTTTAATATTAAGCGTGATTATGCGATGGAGGTGTTTCGGTATCTCATCGATAATCATCAAGGCTGCACATTCCAATTTGAGATTACAGCTGATATTATGCGTCCTGAGGTGCTTGATTTCTTAGCCGAGCATGCCCCAGCAGGAGTGTTTCGCTTTGAAATTGGTGTGCAATCAACGAATGAGAAGACGAATGAGTTAATCGAGCGCAAACAGAATTTCAGCAAGCTCTCTAGAACCGTCAATATGATTAAGGATAGTGGGAAGATCGATCAGCATCTTGACCTCATCGCTGGATTGCCAGAGGAGGATTATGATTCATTCCGTCAAACCTTTAATGATGTGTTCGCCTTGCGACCGGAGGAATTGCAGCTAGGCTTCTTGAAGATGCTACGAGGAACGGGAATGAGACGGGATGCGGGGAAGTACGGCTACATATATATGGACCGAGCTCCATATGAAATTCTCGGTAACGATATTCTACCCTTCTCAGATTTAGTCAGGATTAAACGGGTCGAGGATGTGCTGGAGAAGTATTGGAACGATCATCGTATGGATAAGACGGTGGAATTTCTAATTCGAACCGAATTTGAAACCCCATTCGATTTCTTCCAGCAGTTTGGTGATTACTGGGAAGGCCAGGGCTGGCAGAAAATCGGACATCAGCTGGAGGATTTATTCTTGCGATTGCAGCAGTTTCTTCAGTTTAGAGGTGTGCAGCATCCGGTCGTTGTACTCGGCTTGATGAAGCTTGATTACTTCCTGAATCATCGGTACAAGCCACGTAAGAATTGGTGGCCGATGGAGCTAGATAAAGCCGAGTTTAATCGAACGATGCGTTACTTTGCTGAGCATGCGGATGAGGTATCGGTGGAATTTGCTGCTTTACAGCTTGATGAGCGTGAATTGCATAAGCACACGGTTGTGCAGGTGCTGCCGTTCGATCTGCATGGTCTGTTAGAGCAGGGAGTGGTGAATATGGATGTAGAGACTACGCTGATCGTTTACTACACACCAGATTTGAGCACGCCTCCACGGTGGTACGCTGCTAAAGGGCTAAATCTTCATGCTTAGCAACCTTATAAAACCGCTTTAGCGGACTTAGAAGCCCTTAATTTCTCAAAAATGCCCGCCCTGTTACCTTAGCTACAGCACGGAGAAAGCACAGCAAGTAACAAATAGAGTACCCAAAGACCTCTACAGCACGGGGAACGCACAATAAGTCGCAAATAGAGTACCCCAAGACCTCTAAAGCACGGAGAAAGCACAGCAAGTCGCAAATAGAGTACCCAAAGACCTCTACAGCACGGGGAACGCACAATAAGTCGCAAATAGAGTACCCAAAGACCTCTACAACAAGGAGAAAGTGCAACAAGCTAATAGTGTGCTTTCATGTTGAACGGTTACTTGTACAAATACCATTTCGATTCTGTTTTGCTACAAGCTGGCATGAATATGAATAAATAGACAAGAATCACAATTAGTATCAGCTTAAATATAACTAATAAATACCTTGCTACATCCATAACTGTTCATATATAATATCTCCTTATTAACATTAACAATAAGGGGACATTTTCTCATGCTATCACGTTTTCTTAGCTATTATCGTCCGCATTGGAAGCTGTTTGCCATTGATTTTGGATGCGCGTTTATTCTTGCGTTACTTGAGCTTGCCTTTCCTTTGGCCGCCAAGTGGATCGTTGATGCTCTCATTCCCGAGGGCAGATGGGATACCATCCTATGGGCTGGGTTAGCTGTTCTTGTCTTCTATTTGGTAAGCTCCGTTCTTCAATTCATCGTTACCTATTGGGGTCACAAGCTTGGTATTAATATCGAGACAGATATGCGACAGAAGCTGTTCCAGCATGTGCAGAAGCTAAGCTTCCGCTTTTTCGATAATACGAAAACAGGTCACATTATGTCGCGATTGACGAACGACCTGTTCGAGATCGGGGAGCTCGCTCACCATGGCCCTGAGGATTTATTCATTGCTGTAATGACGTTTGTCGGTGCTTTTATTATTATGGCGTCGATCAATGTGAAGCTAGCGTTGATTACATTGATTACGATTCCTTTTCTGATATGGTTAATTTCTGTGTGTAGTATTAAAGTCGAGAAGGCAGCAACACAGATGTTCAAGAACATAGCAGATGTGAATGCGCAGGTAGAGGATAGTGTATCAGGAATTCGGGTCGTACAATCCTTCACGAACGAGGAGCATGAAATTCAGAAATTCGCGGTGAGTAATCAGCAATTTCGATTAGCTAAGCTTCGTTCTTACCTGGTTATTGCTTATAGCTCCTCAGGCATGTTCTTCTTAATGCGCATTATGTCTCTGATTGTACTTCTGAGTGGTGCTTGGTTTGTTGTTCACAATGAGATGTCGATCGGTGATCTGGTTGCTTTCTTATTATTCGTTAATGTATTCATTAAGCCGATTGAGAAGATCAATGCGTTATTAGAGTCGTATCCGAAGGGTATGGCGGGCTTTAGAAGGTATCTTGAGATATTGGATGAGAAGCCAGATGTCGCCGATTCAATTGATGCAGTAAAGGTTTCGAGCTTTAGAGGGGATATCTCGTTCCGTGATGTTACCTTTGGCTATGAAGACCATGCGAAGGTTCTGAAGAATATTACTCTCGATATTATTGCGGGGGAAACCATTGCCTTCGTAGGTCCTTCTGGAGCAGGCAAAACAACAATTTGCAGCTTAATTCCACGGTTCTACGAAATTGATTCAGGAGAAATTTCAATAGATGGACTGGATATTCGTAAGATGACACAGCAATCGTTACGTACACAGATTGGTATCGTACAACAGGATGTATTCCTGTTCACAGGGACAATTCGTGAGAATATTAGCTATGGTAAGTTAGATGCAACAGAGAAAGAAATTCAAGAAGCAGTAAAAAGGTCGCACATGGAATCATTCATTGATGCGCTGCCACTTGGATTAGAAACTCCGATAGGGGAAAGAGGGATTAAGCTATCTGGAGGACAGAAGCAACGACTTTCGATCGCACGGATCTTCTTGAAGAATCCACCTATTCTAATTCTTGATGAGGCAACATCCGCGCTTGATGCAGAGACAGAGGCGGTTATTCAGGAATCTTTCGCCGAGCTATCGACGAATCGTACTACCCTGGTTATCGCCCATCGTTTATCTACGATTCGTCACGCAAACCGTATTGTTGTTGTTACTGAAGTAGGTGTAGAAGAGCAAGGCACTCATGATGAGGTGCTTGCTCATGATGGTGTTTATGCCAAGCTTTATCGTGCACAATTCTCTACGATTAACGTCTAAGACACCGCAACTTTCGAACTATAATAATCGTCATAACTACCAAGTAAAGCCAGTTGATGTTATATTCTGGCTCTTGGAGGTCATTGTACTTATGTATCTTAATAAATTGCAAAGTGCAGTGTTATTATTGTTGATCATAATGCTAAGTGGATGTGATTCGGATGCCTTGAATAATCCGAATAGGAACCAGTCGCTTACGGTTATTTATCGGTTATAAATAATCAGCTGTATATGGGATCCTCGAATGGGTACTTTAGTAAGGCGAAATAGTAGGTTGCCGGGTTCATGGAAATGTACATTGTAGATATTCAGTAAGTAAGTAATCGAACCCAATGCAGTTTACATACAAAAGTCCCTGTCTTGCAACAGGGACTGGTTTTCTGATTTCCGATTAAACGGAAATCACCTCGTAATTTGGAATAATAGCAATCATCCTCCTTTCGTTAGACTTGTCGGCCCGACACCTATATTAACTCATATTTTTCCGGGAGTGGGTTAGTGAAAGAATGATTATAAAAGAATTATTCCTGACCACTACGTGCTTACCTTAAGTTAACCTGGTTACATAAGGGTGACTATGTTACTTCTTTTTGCGTTCTATGACTTTAGTTTGAATTGAATTATTATAGGGTAAGGTAAGAAAATCTGTACAAACCCATTCAGGAGGTCTTGCGAATATGAAATACAATTATTTAGGTCGATCCGGTTTAAAGGTAAGTCAGCTTTGCTTAGGTACGATGAATTTCGGTGTGGATACAGACGAGAAAGAGGCGTTTCGTATTATGGATGCTGCCATGGATGCGGGAGTTAATTTTTTTGATACAGCTAATGTGTATGGCGGTGCGGGCACGCGCGGTAAGACTGAGGAAATTATTGGTCGCTGGTTCGCGCAAGGCGGTAGTCGTAGAGAGAAAACTGTATTAGCAACCAAGGTTTATGGTGCTATGGATGATGATTTAGATGGACCTAACAAGGAGCGCGGCTTATCGGCCTATAAAATTCGACGTCATCTGGAGGATTCCCTTCGCAGATTGCAAACGGATTATGTTGAGTTATATCAAATGCATCACGTAGATCGCAATGTATCGTGGGATGAGCTATGGGAGGCTTTCCAGGTTGTGATATCTCAGGGGAAAGCAAGCTATATTGGTGCAAGTAATTTTGCCGGACGTGACTTAGTTAAAGCGCAATATGAAGCGAAGAATAGACATATGCTAGGACTAGTATCAGAGCAGCATAAGTACAGCTTGTTATGTCGACTGCCCGAGCTAGAATTACTTCCAGCTGCAGAAGAGCATGGTATTGGAGTTATTCCTTGGAGTCCGCTGAATGGTGGCCTGTTAGGCGGGAATGCATTGAATCCTGCAGTAGGCTCTAGATCAGCCAAAAGTCAGGCAGGAGCTGAGAAGCATCGCAGCCAGCTTATGGACTTCTCCGCATTGTGTAAGGATCTTGGGGAATCCGAGGCAACAGTAGCCCTTGCTTGGACATTGGCGAACCCGGCCGTTACAGCACCGATTATTGGTCCACGTACTTTGGAGCAATTCCAGAGCTCGTTACGGGTTGTTGAGGTTGAGCTAGATTCAGCTACGATGACAAGACTAGATGAGATATTCCCTGGTCCAGGCGGCAGTGCTCCAGCAGCCTATGCTTGGTAGAAGCTGAACAGGAATATGAGCGGTAATGGAATGGAACTAGACTGGACTGGACTGGACTGGACTGGACTGGACTGGACTGGTGGAAACTTGTTGACTAAATGAAACAATAGAAAAGCGATATTGAGTGCAATTATGCACTCGATATCGCTTTTTCAATATCTATCGATCTTATAGTTGGGTTACCCAGCAGTTTTAAAGTAGAATAGAGTCCCGAAAGACCTCAATAGCTCCATGGATCGGCCAAAAGTGAAGAATAGAGTCCCGAAAGACCTCTGTAGCTCCGTGGATCGGCCAAAAGTGAAGAATAGAGTCCCGCAAGACCTCTATAGCTCCATGGATTGGCCAAAAGTGAAGAATAGAGTCCCGAAAGACCTCTAAATGTTACTTTGAGCGCCAGGCAGCTAATATAGAACGACTTCGACGTCTTACATCGCCTCGATGTCCCGAATAACGAAGCTACTTACGGCAAGTAGCTTCGCAACACAGTAAATTCTCCAGCGAGCTTATAATCACCTAGTGTTGCTGGTAGCAAGAAACAATCCCCACTTTTTAATGTGATGACTTGCTCCTCCCATAATAATGACCCACTTCCAGCAGCGACGATGAGGATGGTGAAGCTTTCCTCCCACGTGGATTGACTCCATTCCCCTTCGACAGCTGCTTTCTCTGTCACGAAATAATCGGAAGCTACTAGCTTAAGCCAGCTGTTGGATGCTGTGACTGAAGTGGTCATTCGGCTAGCGCCTGCATTGTCATAATTGATTACATTTAATGAGTCCTCAATATGTAGCTCGCGGGGCTTACCATCTAATCCTGGACGATCATAATCGTATAAGCGATAAGTCGTATCAGAGTTTTGTTGAATCTCAGCGACAAGGACTCCTGCACAAAGCGCATGCACGGTTCCAGATGGAATAAAGAAGCAGTCGCCAGCTTTAACGGCAACCTTCTGCATATTATCCATGATTGTATTCTCCAGAAAAGCAGCAGTTAATTTTTCGCGGGAGCAATTGGGTTTTAGTCCATAGATAATTTTTGCATCGGGTTTGGCATCTAACACATACCACATCTCCGTCTTGCCAAGCTCACCTTCGGGTAATCCAATATAATCGTCCTTCGGATGGACCTGTACCGACAGATCGTCGTTACAATCGAGTAACTTGATGAGTAGTGGGAATCTTCCGCTTTTGTGAGCGATGGATTTTTTGCCGAACCATTCACTACCGTACTGCTCTCTAATCTTATCTAAGCCTTGACCAGACAAATCGCCATTCATAACCGTCGATACGCCATTCGGATGGTCAGCAATCATCCACGCTTCACCGATAGGACCCTCGGGAAGGGTGAAGCCATATTGGGATAAAGCTCTGCCTCCCCAAACTCTTTCCTTCATTTCTGGTTTGAATTGTAGTGGGTATGCTTTCATGTGAATCTCTCCTCTTCATACTATTATATTTTGTACACGGCGATCAGATAGGGGGGTTCAGTAGTGGCATTCAGAAAGTGATAGGATATAACCTGATAAGCATTGTGAGCTAGCTGTGCGGCCCAAGCATGGATAGCCTGAGATTCATTATCGCCACCAGGATGGCCTGGATAGATAACGATAGTCAGTATACCTCCTGAACGAAGCAGCCGTAACGAAGAATTCAAGGCGTTAACAGTTGTTTCTGCAACCGTAATTAAGCTAAGATCGCCCCCGGGTAAATATCCTAGATTGAACATGATAGCAGCAATCTGTGCGTGCATAGAAGGAGGCATAATTCGCTCCATATGCTCATGACTCTCCATACTTAAGACAATCTGCTCTAAACCAACCTTCTCACGAACTAATCGTTCGCGTGTATGCTCCAACGCCTCAGCTTGAATATCGAAGCCATACACATACCCTGTAATGCCCACACACCGCGATAGAAAAAGAGTGTCATTCCCGTTGCCCATCGTAGCATCGATCACACAATCACCGGTAGAGAGTCTATCGGCTACAAGTCGATGAGCCTCATTCAATACGGAGAGGAGTCGGGTTTTACTCATCTCAGCTTTCCCTGCCAAGTATTCCTACGTAGGAGTTCATCGTCGATCGCATTTAATACTTCCCATTTTTTCAGGCTCCACAGAGGTCCTATGAGCAAATCCCGTGGGGCGTCCCCTGTTAAGCGGTGGATGATCATTTCTGTAGGTAGTACCTCGAGAGCGTCCACGATTAGACCTACATATTCATCCTTTTCTAGAAAACGTAGAAGCCCCGCCTCGTACTGCTTAACCATGGGTGTCTTGCGCATGAGGTGGAGGAGATGAATTTTAATACCTTGAACATCCATGTTGCCCACAGCTTTAACGGTATCAAGCATCATAGCATGGGTTTCCTGTGGTAGCCCATGGATAATGTGCGCACATACACGAATACCTCGATTGCGAAGCTTCAAGACAGCTTCTTCATAACACTTGGTATCGTGAGCGCGATTAATGAGTCGTGAGGTTTCCTCATGAATGGTCTGCAGTCCCATCTCTACCCATAGATAGGTGCGTGTATTCAACTCAGCCAGATAATCCACCACATCATCGGGTAGACAATCTGGCCGAGTTGCAATCGATAATCCAACCACACCAGGCTGTTGAAGGATTAATTCGTAATACTCTCTAAGCTCCTCCACAGGAGCATAGGTATTGGTGTAGGCTTGAAAGTAGCCGATGTACTTGGCTTCTGGCCACTTCAGATGCTGAAGATCACGGATCTTGTTAAATTGAGTGACCAGATCATCCCGTCTACTACCGGCGAAATCGCCAGAGCCTCGAGCGCTACAGAACGTACATCCACCAGTGGCAATGGAGCCATCGCGATTCGGGCATGTAAACCCGGCATCGAGCATAACCTTAAATACCTTCGTACCGAAATGCTCACGCATCTCGTAATTCCATGTATGAAATCGTTTATCCCCCCACAATAATGCTTGTGGTGGAACCTCAGTCTTATTCATTGAGAGAGCAGCTCCAATCTGGGCGTATATCGTAGTTTATTTTACCCGAAAAATACAAAGAATGAAACAAGTGTCTAGTTGATGAAGTGTCGGCTTCAAAAGGCGAACGAAAGTAGTTTACATAACGCGAATTGTTCGCGTTAAAAATAGTTTGTTTTCCCGCGATTTTATCGCATTTATCACTTGTAAAACCTGACATGATCTGTTATATTTATAAGTGAAAAGAGTCATAGTAAACAAATGAGGTGATGAGTTATGAATTCCAATATTATGATCCCGCAAGGTGAAGAGAAGATTACCATAGAGCTCTCAGTGAAAGAAGCATTAGCATTAAGCGGTGTGAAGTTTGCACATAATCATGATCTAGCTTTAGATGCGCGTAAGAAAGTGCAGCAATCCATTGAGGATAAGCTGAAATCAGAACTTCCACATTAATAAGCGAAATGACACTTATGAAGTTCATCCAATGTCTCCATTCCAGGAACCCTGCAGTGGGGATATTTTTTTGCGCAATTATTTTGTGCGATTATACAGTTAGGTTATTTACAATTCTGAAGCAATTGGGCACAATGAAATCAGATAAATTACGAATAGGAGTAGAATTGTTCATGCGATTAAGAGGTAGAAAAGGCATATTAGAAGCATTGAAGCTTCAGCCAGAGCTAGTGGTGCTAGAAGCAGAGCCCTATAAAGGACGTTGGAAGGAATTTTTCGGTAATGATCGTCCAATTCATGTGGAGCTAGGTATGGGTAAGGGCATATTCATAAGTGAAATGAGTGCAAGAAATCCAGATATTAACTTCATTGGCGTCGATCGGTATGATGAATTGGTTCGTCGTGCGGGTGAGAAAGCCAAGCTGCTTTGGCAGGAACGACATGGGGAGGAGCCGAGTAATCTGGCGCTTGCCCGCTTTAATATCGAGCATCTGGAGAATATGTTTGCTGACGCTGAGGTGGAGTGTTTGTATTTGAACTTCAGTGATCCATGGCCTAAGAATCGACATGCAAGACGTCGCCTAACTCATCAGAGCTTTCTCGATAAATACAAGAGCATACTTAATGATAAAGGTGAAATTCACTTAAAGACGGATTCGGCTTCCCTCTTCGAATTTTCGTTGAATTCTTTCGCTGATGATGGGCTGCGCATGCGGAATATCACCTTTGATCTTCACAGAGATGGAATTCTTCCGGAGCGTGTTATGACTGAATATGAAGCGAAATTCGTTGGTAAAGGAATGCCGATATATCGCTGTGAGGTTGTTATTGGCCAAGAGGCATTAGCAAGTCACACGGACAATAAATCCATTAATACCTGAGAACAATCCGTCAGAGGTTGTGGGTGTCCTGATAGTGAGTTTCTTGTTATTGAACTGGATCTGGGTACGCAGGCTTTCAGTCTCTCGCAGGCAAGGTCTATATCAGTTAAGGAAATGATTTCTCGCCCATAGCCGCGTGAAGTGAAGTATTGGCAATTCTTCTCCTCTTGACCAGGTAGTGGTGTACAGAACAGCATAGGTATTCCTTTAATCATGGCTTCCGTACAAGTCATACCACCGGGTTTAGTAATAAGTAGATCTGAAACGTCCATGAGCTTGTCAATTTCGTTCGTAAAGCCGAATAAGTGAATATGAGGATGATCGAAGATGGGGTTCTTAGCTAGCGCCTCCATTTGGTCGGAGTTATTTCCTGTGCACACGATCAGCTGTATATGATCGCACCAGCTGGCAAGTCGTAGCAACAATTCCTTATGCGCAGGTATACCCCACCCCCCACCCATTACTAGAACTGTAGGCATGGGCTTTAATCCGAACCGCGTATTTAATATTGCAGGATCGTTGTCTCTCCAGAAGTTAGGATGCACAGGGATACCTGTTACTCGAATGTTATCTGCCTTAATGCCACGTTGGACGAGCTTAATTCTCACTTCATCGGTTGAGACGAAGTAGGAGGTCACCCCGTCGGCGATCCATGTGCCATGGGCGTCATAATCGGTGATGACTGTATATAAAGGGAGCTGCATGCCTAGTCGCTTTAATCTAGCTATGATTGCATTAGGTATAGGATGTGTACATACAATAGCATCGGGTCTAAGCTGCTCGATCATCGTTGCCGTCTGCATATAGAATAACCGATGCAAGGCAAGCTGTGTGAAACGGTTTAGTGATTTTTTATATTGAGCTCTGTACATGATTCCAACGAGCTTAGGACTGTGAATGATTGTTCTGCGATAAGCACTTAGGATTAAAGGTGCTAACGTTGGGTGGAAAAACCCACCCAATTCCATTACCTTTGTATGCACGTGAGGAGAACGTCTTCGAAGTCCAACCGCTAAAGCGTGCGCCGCTTGGGTATGTCCAGAACCAAAGCCTTCAGATAATAGGAGCACTCGTTTCTTATACAACACACTTCACCTACTCACTATAGATTGCCTGCTGCCTGTTTGTTCGATAAGATACAGTAGATGCGGAACTCACATTAAAGATCGGCATATTCGATTTGTAGGCTTTCTTATCATCTATAGTATATCTACGATTTGTTTGTTTATGATTAACTAGAGGTCTTAGAAATATTAAGATTTCCTATGTTGACATGAGTCTGTCCTACGTGATATATTGAATAAGTTGTTTATTGAACTTTTTACCAAGAAGAGGCGCCCGCTTCTCACCTGCCCGGCACAGTCGGCTGGTTAAGATCAGTATTCTTCCGTAATGGGGAATGCTTGAACTCGAATTCATTCGGAATGTGGGCTGAAGTTGCTCGCATTTTTTTGTTATTTACAGCAATTTGGAGGTGGAGAATTATTACCAAGGATCATATGGTTAATGATGAAATTAGGGTCAAGGAAGTTCGTCTTATTGGAGTTGAGGGTGAGCAGTTAGGTGTTAAGCCTATCCGTGAAGCCATGCAGCTAGCTACTGATTTAAATCTTGACCTAGTCAATGTAGCCCCAACAGCTAAACCGCCGGTTTGTCGAATTATGGATTATGGTAAGTTCCGTTATGAGCAGCAGAAGAAAGAAAAGGAAGCTCGTAAGAATCAGAAGGTCGTCGAGATCAAGGAAGTTCGCTTTAGCGCAACAATTGATGAACATGACTATCAGACGAAGCTCCGTAATGTTGTGAAATTCCTGAACGAGCAGGATAAAGTGAAATGTACCGTTCGCTTCCGCGGGCGTGAAATTACACATGCTAGCATCGGACAGAAGGTTCTCGAGCGCGTTGCTAAGGAGACAGAAGAATTGTCCTCAATGGAACGTAGACCGAAGCTTGAGGGTCGAAGCATGATCATGATTTTAACACCGAAGGTAACAACGTAGTCATTACTATTTTTACACCAGATAACTCTGGGCTGTAATTCAATGTTATCGTTTGTCACACATATCTGAATTTCGATTAGGAGGAACCTAGTATGCCGAAAATGAAAACACACCGCGGCGCAGCAAAGCGCTTCTCAAAGACAGGTACTGGTAAAATCAAAATCAATCACTCATTTAAGAGACATCAACTTGAGCACAAGTCACCAGGTCGTAAGCGTAAGCTTGGACAATCAGCAATCATGAGTAAGGGCGATCACAAGCGTATTGCACAAATGATAACTTACGTTAAATAATAATCATAGAGATTTAGGAGGTAAACAATCATGGCTAGAGTAAAAGGTGGTTTCACAACACGCCGTCGTCATAAGAAAGTATTAAAATTAGCAAGAGGTTACTTCGGTTCCAAGCATCGTTTGTACAAAACTGCTCATGAGCAGGTAATGAAGTCATACATGTACGCATACCGGGATCGTCGTCTAGTTAAGCGTAACTTCCGTAAATTATGGATCGCACGTATTAATGCAGCAGCACGTATGAATGGTCTATCCTATAGCAAGTTTATGTTCGGACTGAAGTTAGCGGGAATTGCTATCAACCGTAAGATGCTTGCTGATCTTGCAGTGAATGACCTGAAGTCATTCAATGAGATTGCTGTCGTAGCTAAACAAAAAATTAACGTATAGAGTATTGACTAATATGTACTCTGTTGTATAATCAAGTGTAAACTACAAAAGATATTGTTAGATGATCGGCTGTGAAGAGGATAAAGCAATAAGGGCTCTTATGTCCAGAGAGCAGAGGGTAGCTGAAACCGATGCCTTAATCCCTTATTTGTGAAGTCACCTCTGAGCTATTTTTCTGAAAAGCAGGAATTTGATGGGTTGATCTCAATTCTTGACTATTAAGAGAAATCGTTTTGCATACGTTACAATGCCAAGGTGGAGACTTGTCTCTAACCTATCAAGGTTGTATGCTGTGAAGTTTACAACAAATCAGGGTGGTACCACGAAGGAATCCAAACCCCTTTCGTCCCGAGCAAACGCCTAAGTGCGTCTGTTCGGAATGAATGGGGTTTTCAGTTTGATAACCACCAACTAAGGAGGTTCGAGATCAATGAGTATGAAAAGCCCAAAATTGTTAAGCGATGAGATGCGTGAGAAGTTAATGCAGCCTGATGTGATTACCGGTTCGGATATTCTGTTACGTAGCCTGCTGCTAGAGGGTGTTGACACCGTTTTCGGTTATCCAGGTGGAGCTGTTCTATTCATCTATGATGCGATGCACAGAAACCCCGACTTTAACCATCTATTAACTCGTCACGAGCAAGGTGCCATTCATGCAGCGGATGGGTACGCAAGGTCAACAGGAAAAGTTGGTGTTTGTATAGCCACTTCTGGACCAGGTGCTACGAATCTAGTTACAGGAATTGCTACAGCATACATGGATTCTGTTCCTTTAGTTGTGATCACAGGTAATGTTGCACTACCATACATCGGTACCGACGCGTTCCAGGAGGCAGACATTACAGGTATCACAATGCCGATTACCAAGCATAGTTACCTCGTACGACACGTAGAAGATCTACCAAGAATTATCAGTGAAGCCTTCCATATCGCTTCCACTGGTCGTAAAGGACCTGTTCTCATTGATATTCCGAAGGATGTCTCATCTCATGAAGCAGCCTTCAAGTATCCAGACAAAGTGAGCATTCGTGGGTACAACCCAACAGTTATGCCGAACAAACTACAGGTGGAGAAGCTACTAAAAGCGATTGAAGAAGCAGAGCGTCCACTTATACTTGCTGGCGGTGGTGTTGTATATGCAGATGCTGGTAAAGAGCTTATCGAATTTGCTGAGAAAGCCCAAATACCCGTTACGACAACACTTCTAGGGATTAGTGGATTTCCGAGTGGTAACCCACTCTGGACGGGTATGCCGGGTATGCACGGTACGTATGCTTCCAACCATGCATTGCAAAACTGTGATCTGTTAATTGCAATTGGAGCGCGGTTTGATGATCGTGTAACAATGAAGCTCGATGGCTTCGCACCCAAAGCTAAGATTGCGCATATCGATGTTGATCCAGCTGAGATAGGTAAGAATGTAATTACTGCTATTCCTTGTGTTGGTGATGTTAAGAATGTGCTTCAGCTTGCGAATCAGAAGACCAAGCCTGCTAAATCAGCTGCATGGATTAAACAGATCCAAGACTGGAAGAATGAGTTCCCACTTCGCTTCAAGGATTCCGATACGGTATTAAAACCCCAATTCGTAATCGAGATGCTGAGTGAAACTACGCAGGGTGAAGCATTCGTGACTACAGATGTAGGACAGCATCAGATGTGGACTGCGCAATTCTATAAGTTCAAGCACCCTCGCACAATGATTACATCAGGTGGGCTCGGAACGATGGGCTTCGGCTTTCCGTCTGCTATCGGTGTCCAGATGGCACATCCGGATAAGCTGGTTATCTCCATTAATGGCGATGGTGGTATACAGATGTGCGCGCAGGAATTAGCGATATGCGCGATTAACAACATTCCAGTTAAGGTTGTTATTATTAATAACCAGGTGCTGGGTATGGTTAGGCAGTGGCAGGAAATCATCTATGACAATCGTTACAGTCACATCGATCTTGCGGGTAGCCCTGATTTTGTTAAGCTGGCCGAAGCTTATGGTGTCAAAGGAATGCGCGCAACGAATAAAGCAGAAGCTCGCCAAGTATGGCAAGAAGCGCTCGATTATCCAGGGCCAGTTGTTATTGACTTTGTAGTAGAGAAGTATGAGAATGTGTACCCAATGGTTACGCAAGGTAAAACTATTGGAGAAATGCTAATGGGGGATTTCGAATGAAAACTACAAAACATACGATCTCCATACTTGTTAACAACCAACCGGGAGTATTACAGCGTGTTTCTGGATTATTCGGTCGTCGTGCTTTTAATATTGAGAGTATTACTGTGGGTTCGTCTGAAGAGGCGGGATTATCCAGAATGATCATTGTAACCACTGGAGACGACCATACACTTGAACAAATTACCAAGCAGCTCTATAAGGTTGTTGATGTGATTAAAGTAAATGATATTAGCTCGAATCCTATGGTTGCTCGTGAGCTTGCGCTTATTCAGATTAATGCTGAGCCCACGATAAGACCTGAGGTTCTAGGCATCGTTGAAACTTTTCGCGCTTCCGTCGTTGATATCGGACCAAGTACACTCATAGTTCAAGTTGTAGGTGATTCAGAAAAAATTGATGCGATGGTCGAATTATTGAAGCCATATGGTATTCGGGAATTGACGAGAACCGGCGCAACCGCTATGATCAGAGGTATTGCAAAATAATTGTGTATCAGCTTTAAATGACTTTAAGTCATATTAAAGCGATACCAAGGAACAAACGCAAATCATTGATCGATTGTTCCAATAAAAATTTCTAGGAGGCAATATTCTAATGGCAGTTACTATGTACTATGAGAAAGATGCAGATTTAAGCGTACTTAAAGGTAAGACAATCGCAATTATTGGTTATGGTAGTCAAGGACATGCACAAGCACAAAACCTACGCGATAGCGGATTGAATGTTATCATTGGTTTACGTGAAGGCAAATCGTTTGACAAGGCTAAGAATGATGGATTTGAAGTGCTATCAGTTAGCGAAGCTACAAAGCGTGCAGATGTTGTTCAAATTCTTATGCCAGATGAAACACAAGCTAAAGTATACAATGAAGAGATCGCAGCTAATCTGAAGAAAGGTGCAGCATTATTGTTCTCACATGGCTTTAATGTTCACTTCGGTCAGATCGTTGCATCCAAGGATACAGATGTTCTATTAGTTGCTCCTAAATCACCTGGTCATATGGTTCGACGTACATATGTTGAAGGCTTCGGCGTACCAGGTTTAATAGGAATTCATCAAGATGCTACAGGTAATGCATTTGCCATTGGTATGGCATATGCCAAAGGTATCGGCTGTACTCGCGCTGGCGTTATTGAGACTTCATTCCGTGAAGAGACTGAGACAGATTTGTTCGGAGAGCAAGCAGTTCTATGTGGTGGTATCAGTGCTTTAATCAAAGCAGGTTTCGAAACATTAACTGAAGCTGGTTATGCTCCAGAGATGGCTTACTTCGAATGTTTACATGAAACAAAGTTAATCGTAGATTTGATCTATGAGGGTGGCTTAGCTACTATGCGTGATTCCATTAGTAACACAGCAGAATATGGCGACTACGTAACAGGTCCTCGTATCATTACAGCTGAAACGAAGAAAGAAATGAAGGCTGTTTTGAGTGATATTCAACAAGGTAAATTCGCTCGTGATTTCATTCTCGAGAATCAATCTAACCGTGCATTCTTGACGGCAACCCGCCGTAATGAAGCAGAGCATCCAATTGAAGTTGTTGGTGCTGAGCTTCGTCAATTAATGCATTGGATCAAGAAGTAGCAAATGCTTACGAAGAAGTTTTATTGACCACTTACGTGATTATATAAAATTTTTAGCTTACGAAGTAGTTTTATTGACCACTCGCGTGATCATATAAAACTTTGAGGAGGGTCACCCGATGCGTAAGATTTATATCTTCGATACAACTTTACGCGATGGCGAGCAATCACCTGGCGTTAATCTGAATACTCAGGAAAAGGTGGAGATCGGTCTACAGCTAGAGAAGCTTGGCGTTGACCGTATCGAAGCTGGTTTTCCAGCTGCATCCCCAGGCGATCTCGCTGGGGTTAATGCTGTGGCGCGTGCTGTGAGGAATGCCAGTATTATTGGGCTTGCTCGCTCACGTACACAGGATATTGATGCTGTACGAGAGGCACTCATTGGTGCGCAGGATCCTTGTCTGCATTTGTTCTTAGCGACCTCACCTATTCATCGTGAGCACAAATTACGGATGAATAAGCAACAGGTATTGGAAACGGCTGAAGCGGCTATCAAATATGCGAAAAAATATTTTGATAAGATAGAATTTTCACCAGAGGATGCTGGACGTACGGAATTAGACTTCTTATGTGAAGTTACAGAGATGGCGATTCGTGCGGGTGCTACGGTCGTTAATATTCCGGATACCGTGGGATACCTAAACCCAAGTGAATTCGGCAATATCTTCAAGGTATTAAGAGAGAATGTCAAAGGTATCGAGAAGATCCAGCTGAGTGCGCATTGTCATGATGATTTAGGGTTGGCAACTGCCAATGCACTAGCTGCTGTTCTCAATGGAGCTGATCAGATCGAAGGTACGATTAATGGGATCGGCGAGCGCGCCGGTAACACATCATTAGAGGAAGTAGCCATGGCTTTAGAAACAAGACAACACTTCTTCCAAGCCAAGACTGATCTTGTACTTAGTGAGATCTACCGCACATCCCGCCTAGTTAGTAAATTAACAGGGATGGTTGTGCCGGGTAATAAAGCAATTGTTGGCGCTAATGCATTCGCTCATGAATCAGGTATTCATCAGGACGGTATGTTGAAGGAAAAGTCGACTTATGAGATCATGACACCAGCAACTATCGGCTTGAAGGAAAGCAAGCTTGTCATGGGCAAGCATTCCGGTCGGCATGCCTTCCGTGAGAAGCTAATCGATATGGGATACACGTTATCTGAAGAGCAGGTGAATGTTGCATTCGCCAAGTTCAAGGATATCGCTGATAAGAAGAAGCACGTGACCGATGAGGATGTTCGAGCCATGATTGAGGAGAAGTTAATAGAGACTCCAGAGACATTCATACTCGATAAACTGCAGGTTACCTATTCGAATCAATCCGTACCCTCTGCTATTGTATCCCTGAGAACAATGGATGGTAATGTGATCGAACTTTCAGCCCTAGGCAATGGTTCTGTTGATGCAATCTACCAAGCTATAGATCAAGCAACTGGGGAACAATTCGAGCTTGAGGATTATGGCATTCAATCTGTTACACAGGGTACAGATGCAATAGGTGAAGTACATGTTGTGTTGAAGCAGAATGGTGTTTCTGTTCAGGGTAGAGGTATCAGCACAGATATCCTCGAAGCTAGTGCAAGAGCGTATATCGATGCCATCAATCGTATGATTGAGAAGCGCAAAGCTCCGGCCAAAGGTGACCGTGGTAATATGAGCTTGATTTAACTTTATTGCAATATTAGCTCGTTTCGTTGAACATTAGCGGAACGAGTTTTTTTAGTAGATAAGAAAAAGGTTTCTCCATTCCAGATTCCTGATTCTTAAGTGTTATCAGTGATCTTCCGAATAAAATGTGCTTAAGTTCTTCAATTAACGCATTGAGAATTGACTAAATTACTCCTGATAGAGATTCAGGTTGAATTAACGCAATGAGAATTCATTAAATCTGCATAATGTGCCCTCCTAATAACGCGGTCAAGGTATTAATGAACTCTCGTTGTGTTAAATTGAATCAGTGGAGTGTTTGATGCTATTTAGTATATTCTCGTTTCGTTAAATGGCATGACCGAGCGAAAAAGGTAGGTCACTCATGATTGAACGGTGGAACACCGTGACTCAGCTACGCTAGTTTCTCGATTTTTCTCAGAAGTATTTGTTTTTTATTTATTTCTAATCAAATTATAGGTAATACCTATTACAACAATAGTATTTATATCTTTGTAACCGCGCGTAAAATATGGTACAACAGGAATAGTGGAAATTTGCGTAATCGTTTTCTAGGTCGCTTGCGACCATCCCATACTTTTATAAGGAGTGAACACAATGTCAGACGTGAAGAAAATTGCTGTAATCGCGGGCGATGGAATTGGTCCCGAGGTAGTAGCTGAAGCCGAGAAAGTGTTAACACGTATTACTGAATTATACGGTTATAAATTTGAATTAGAGCATGGTTTGTTCGGTGGTATTGCCATTGATGAGCGAGGAACACCATTGCCCGAAGATACTTTAGCCATGTGCCGTAGAGCGGACGCTGTATTATTAGGAGCTGTAGGCGGTCCGAAGTGGGATAACAATTCGAAGGAGCTTAGACCAGAAACGGGTTTGCTCGGTATTCGCAAAGAATTAGGTTTATTCTCGAATATTAGACCAGCCACTGTATTTGATTGCTTGAAGGAAGCTTCGACGATTAAACCAGAGGTTCTCGAAGGCACGGATTTAGTTGTCGTACGTGAGTTGACTGGAGGGAGCTACTTCGGAGAGAAATTCCGACGTGATACCGCTAATGGCCAGGAAGCAACGGATACATGTGTATATAACGAAATGGAGATCGAGCGTATTGTTCGTCAAGCATTCGAGATTGCAGGCAAACGTCGTAAGAAGTTAGCTTCCGTTGACAAGGCTAATGTAATGGAAACCTCAAGATTATGGCGTGAGGTTGTAAATCGGATTGCTCCTGAGTTTCCAGAAATTGAAGTTGAACACATATTGGTCGATAATTGCGCCATGCAGCTGCTTCGACGTCCAGCAAGCTTTGACGTTATAGTAACGGAGAACATGTTCGGTGATATTCTAAGTGATGAGGCTGCCATGCTTACAGGCTCAATCGGTATGCTGTCGTCAGCTTCACTTGGTGAAGGCAGCTTTGGCTTGTATGAGCCCGTACATGGCTCGGCCCCTGACATTGCTGGACAGGGCATATCTAATCCAATCGCAACGATTTTATCCGTTGCTTTAATGTTCCGTCTCACCTTCAATTATGAGGATGCTGCCGCGTGTATAGAAGCCGCAGTGAAGGATGTTCTTGACGCTGGCCATCGTACAGGCGATATTGCAGTAGATAAGAGCAAAGCAATCGGAACCGTTCAGATGGGTGAGCTTATCATTAAACAGATGAGAATTTGACTTTGAATTTCTTGGATGCTACCATTTTGTTTAGAGATATAAATTAATTTTCGGGAGGAAACACGAATATGGGAAGATTAGTAGCGAAAGATGCACCGGATTTCACAATGGAAACAGCACTTGGTAATGGAGAAGATTTCGGAAAGGTATCATTGAGCGACTATAAGGGCAAATGGTTAGTGTTGTTCTTCTATCCGTTGGATTTCACATTCGTATGTCCGACAGAAATAACAGCATTAAGTGATGCTGCTGAAGTATTCGATGATTTGGATTGTGAAATTCTTGGCGTTAGCACAGATAGTAAATTTTCACACAGAGCATGGATGAACACTGCTCGTGATGCGAATGGTCTTGGTAAGCTGAATTTTCCGCTTGCAGCTGACTTAACGCATACGGTTTCCCGTGATTATGGTGTGCTGATTGAGGAAGAGGGAATCGCTCTTCGTGGTCTATTCATTATCGATCCAGAAGGCGAATTGAAATATCAAGTTGTTAATCATAACGATGTAGGTCGTAGTGTTGATGAGACTCTTCGTGTACTTCAAGCCTTACAATCTGGTGGATTGTGCCCGGCTAACTGGAAACCAGGTCAAAAGCAACTTGTTTCCGTTTAAATAGGACAACCCATTCCCTCCTGTCAGCCGTCGTGCGGGCATGAGGGATTTTTGCAAAAAGAGATAATTTCTTTTCTATAGGAGTAGGAGGCTACTTAGAATGACGATGAAATTGCGTACGGAAATTCCTGATTTTGCAGGTGTAACGGAATGGATTAATGGACAAGTGGATAGAGAAGCGTTACAGGGCCATCCGGTTCTCGTTCATTTCTGGGCAGTTAGCTGTCACCTATGTAAGGAAGGTCTACCCTTCATAAATCATTGGCGTGATGTATATGGAGAGCAATATAAGCTTAAGATTATTGGTGTGCACATGCCTCGTTCCGAGAAGGATACGGAAATCGAACCGATTAAGGCCACAATTAAGCAATATGAATTGACGCATCCTATTATCATTGATAATGCTCATGCGGTAACGGATGCTTTCCAGAATGAATTTGTACCTGCTTATTATTTATTCGATGATAAGCTACAGCTTCGTCACTTCCAAGCAGGTGAACGTGGGCTGCAGATGGTAGATCAACGTATTCAGAAAATTCTAGGAGTGAAATCCGAATAACTGTAAATAGCTTGAAGTCGCTTGTTAAGCAGCATGTGTTTCCAACAATTTAGTTAAGGGGAGAATACATATGAACGTACCAGCTCAGTTAAAATATAGTGAAGAGCACGAGTGGGCCAAAATCGAGGGAAAGCAAATAACAATAGGCATTACTGATTTTGCCCAAGGAGAGCTAGGGGATATCGTATTCGTTGAACTACCAGAGGTAGGAGATGTCATTCAATTCGGTGATCCCTTCGGAAGTGTGGAGTCCGTTAAGACGGTCTCCGAGCTGTATGCACCTGTTAGCGGTAAGGTAGTTGAAGTGAATGCAGCTTTGGTTGACGCTCCTGAGAAGGTCAATGAGTCCCCATATGGTGACGGATGGATGATTGTAGTTGAATTATCAGATCCCGCAGAACTAGAGGAGCTATGGACCGCTGAGAAGTATTTAGCTACCTATGGCGTAGAATAAATAAAGATAATATGAATCAAAAAAGGATTTTTCGCATCCTAACCGAATATAAGTATTATATTTCCTTTCAGGATGGAGGGATCGGCCATGAGTTTTTGCTGTGGAGCAAGCATGATCGGAACACGAGGTACTTTGAAGCATATTCGTACCCAGATTCATAACGTACCTCTTCTATTTTGCCCAGTGTGTCACCATATTCAGGTCCATTATTTAATTGAGAATGAATATGATATCTTGGCCGAGTATGCACATACAGACGGAGCAGCTGAAGTTAATTTTGCCGAATATGTTGATATCGGGAACAATGAACGGCTCTACGAGAACTGTGTGAACACAGAGCATGAAGAGCCACTGGATGTTGTCCTTAATCAAATTGATATGTCACTGGATTTATTGTCGGTTGCACAGCTACTTCAGGACGAGGAATGGCAGGAGCAATTGAAGAATCGGTTACATGTACTCAGTGAGCGCAGGCTGAAGCTTAAGATGCGGAAGGGCAACAAGATTAGTTAAGGCTGGCTTATATATTGCTTCCGCTTTTGCTTATGTTCTAGTGGAGGCTATGTGTAAGCGATGCCTAATGTAACATCTGATGAATAGGAAACGTCTCATTTAAGAGACGTTTCTTTCTTTTTGTGGTATATAATCATTACAATGACGATTAAATAATCGGCTAACCCCCCTAAACGGAGGGGCTGCTACGAAAACTGTATGGCGAGGTGGAAATGTTGTTACTCGTTTTATTCAAACGATTTTTAGGAAAGCCCAAGCACGAGCAACCGGGAGCCTACAATACCGATTCTCTGGAAGGGCAGGTATTGAAGGTGCAGGATGGTGATTTGTTATTACGCAATCAAATGATCACCGATTACCAGCCCTATATCGCTAAGATCACGAGTCGATTCTGTCGACGGTATATCGATCCCGCTAGAGACGATGAATTCAGTATTGCTTTAGATGGCTTTAACGAAGCGTTGAATAAGTTTTCAGCGGAATCGGGAAGATCGTTCCTGAGCTTCGCGGAGACTGTTATTCGTCGACGCTTAATTGACTATATAAGAAAAGAACAACGATTCCAGTTGCAGGTTCCACTATCCTCCTTCGAGGTACAGGATGAAGAAAACCAAATCATTAACCCGGTCGAGGTACATCAAGCCGTTCTGCATTACGAGAATGAACGGATAGTGGATGATCGCGGCACAGAAATCAAGGATTTCAGTGAGGATTTATTAGTTTATGGTATCACCTTTACCGACCTGACTGAATGTTCTCCCAAGCATACAGATTCAAGAATAATGTTAATGGGAATTGGTCAATTCTTAGCGAGCGATGATAAGCTGATGTTGATGTTAAGAACGAAGAGGATGCTACCCATTAAAGAGTTGTTGAATGAATTAGATGTTTCTCGCAAAACATTGGAGCGGAATCGCAAGTATTTAATAGCTGTAGCATTAATATATTCAGGCTCATACCCATATTTAAGGGATTATTTATATGGAGATTCAACATCTACAGAAAGGAGCGGTTAATATGAGCAAGGGAGTAGTCATAGAGATAGCTGAACAATCCATTCTAGTTATGACACCGGATGGACGGTTTGAACAGGTTGCAAAGCTAGGTCGCATCTGTCAACTCGGAGAAGAAATCTCTTATGTGAATACCTATAAGAAACCATTAAGCAGATGGCGCATACCACGCCCATATGCTCTAGCAGCCGCTTCAATATTCTGTATTATGATTTTTGCGGTACTAAGTATATTTGGTGAAGGTGGATCAACCAATAAGGTTGCGGCTTATGTGACGATGGATATAAATCCAAGCATAGAAGTAGGGATCGATAAGAATGAGTATGTTGTCGAGGTACGTGGCATTAATGATCATGGTGTTGAGCTGTTGAAGGGTATAACATTCGACGGATTAAGCTTGGAAGCTTTCTCAGATCTCATAGTTGATAGGATAGAGCAAGGTCATTATCTAGATAGCGGAAAAGCTAATATTATTATTGCCAGCACGGTTCTTGATGCAGCTGAGAAGGGCTATGAGCTTGAACTATCGGAAAAGGTGAAGATAAAATTTGTAGAAGCCATTAATAAGACGCATACTGCTCCGAGTGTGAATATCGTTGTTACTGCTATTACCGCACCTAAGGAAGTACGCGATGAAGCGATTGCCCAGGGCGTCTCCACAGGTAAGAAGGCAGTGCAGCTGCTAACAAGGAATAATCAAAAATCAACCTCGGATGAGGAATTAAAGGGAAAACCGATTCAGCAAATGATCCAAGAAAATGGGGGTATTGCTGAAATTATACCGACGGAACGTAACGTAACAAAGGATGAATTTAAATCAATACTTGAAGAAATAAAAGCTGAGAAAGAGGACCGTAAAAAAAGCAAAGCTGAAATAAAAGCTAATGTTAGTAAAAAAGATAATGATAACAAAGATGAGAATAACAGTAGTAATAAAGCAGATGATAGTAATAAAGCAAAAGAGAACATAAAAAATGAAACTAACAATAAAGATGAAAACAAGAAAGAGGATAGCCACAATGGAATAGACAAGAAGAATGAAGATTCTAATGAAAACGTTAAAATAAATGTGCGGGAGGAAAAGGATCTTAAAGCTGAGCAACGTAAAGAGGAACTGAAGAATATGAAGAAAGACCAACAGAAAAAGAAAGAAGAATTAAAGAATGCTAAAGATGATGAGAGAAAAAAGCAGAATGACAATATAGGTACAATAGAACGCAATATTCAAACAAGGGGCAATGACAATCTAGAGGATCGTAATGATCAAGAGAATAAGAATGACCGTGAGGAGCAAAAGGATCAGAAGGAACGGAGTATTCGCGAAGAGCGAGATTCTAGACAGGATCGAGACCCAAATTGGTCGATTTGGGGCAAATAGAAATAAGTTGTTTGATTTTTTATGAAGTTGCTCGATATATCATTTATACTTTCCCAATCTGTTATATAATGAAATCTGGAGGGATGTAAATGAAATACGAGCAATTTGGTTCGACTGGGTATCAAGTTTCTTCACTTGGTTTTGGTGCAATGAATTTGCCAGGTGTACCTTTTGAACAAGCCAGGCTAGCCCTTAACTATGCAATAGATAACGGTATTAATTATATAGATACTGCTGCAGCTTATAGGAATAGTGAAGAGATTATCGGGGATAGTATTTCTCATCGTAGACAAGAATATTTCTTAGCAACCAAGACGGGTGAACGCAGCTATGAGAATGCCAAAGCTCAGATTGAACGAAGTCTAGTTAGGATGAAGACCGATTATCTTGATCTGGTTCAGGTTCATTATGTCAATTACGTGGAAGAATATAAAACAATCATGGGAGAGAAGGGTGCCTATGAGGCGCTCTTAGAGGCTAAGCAGGAAGGTAAGGTGAGGTTTATTGGTATTAGTGGCCATAGACCTGATCTCTTAACTCGTTGGATTAGTAAAGGTCAATTTGATCAGGTGCTATTCCATTTGAGCTTAGTACAGCCGTTCGCCTTGCAAGAGCTTATCCCAATGGCAATGAAGCAAGGTATGGGCAGAACTGCGATGAAGCCTTTATCCGGTGGATTTGTGCAGCCTGTCGATAAAGCAATCAGATATGCTTATGCTCAGGAGGTCAATACGATTATCTCTGGAATGATCAGTGTTGATCAGGTGAAAGAGAATATAAGAGTAATGGATGAACAAGTTAGTCTTGAAGAGAAGCATGAGCTAGAGCAGCTTGCTGCTCAGCTAGGCTCACATAGCTGCCGAAGATGTAATTATTGTTCCTGCCCGTTGGAAATTTCTATTCCGGATGTAATGATTTCAAGTGTAGTTAGAGCGAAGTTTGGATTGTTATCCAAGGGTCAACAATGGTTCGAGAAGCACAGAGAGAAGATTACAGCCTGCTCAGATTATGAGCCATGTCAAGATAAGCCGTTATGCGAGGACAAGTGTCCCTATCATCTGCCAATGCAACAAACCGTTCAACATGCTGCACAATTCTATAGCTAGTGGTTATCATAAACCTTTAAGGAGATGGCAGCTTGCCAGCACCCGATATTCAATTTCAGATCATCTCGGATGGTAATCAACAGCTACACACAGAAGGCTATGATGCAACAGCCTTCTATTTATCTGCGGATTTTCATGAACAATTAACACGATTTTCTCCTGTAATTGCGCACGCCATTCAACAATGGATTAACAAACAGCTCGCAACAGGAGTACAATCTGCGGAGGTGGTTCTACCTTCGCTGGGACAACATTCTAGTCCTACACTGATTATTCTTTATCAGAAAACTGATGAGATTAGCTTGCAGGGGATAAGAGAGCAAGGTGCAGCTATTGCAAGATTAGCAGCTCAGCACCAGCTTAGAAGCGTTGTAATCGATCTTACAAGTGGTATTCTAGCTTCAAATTTAACGCTTGAGGCTAGAATAGGTGCATGGACGGAAGGCATTGGACTTGGTAGCTATACCATACAATCGTATCAGCAATATAGCTCTAGTGCATCCAATCCATTATTGTCCATTACATTCATGCTCGATGTGGACGATAATTCACTACACCTTGAGCAAGTGATTACAGAAGCAGTTATATATGCAGATGCTACGAATTATGCGCGAGATCTTACGAATATGCCTAGTAATAAACTAACACCTACCTCCTTGGCCGAGGAGGCAATGAGGCTGTCTGAAGCAGGTGAGATGAGCTGCCAAGTGCTTGGTATCTCAGATATTCAATCACTTGGGATGGGTGGCTTGTCAGCAGTAGGACTAGGTAGCAGCCATGAGCCTAAGATGATTGCCCTGCACTACCAGGGAGCACCACAATCCGATGTCGTATATGGTCTTATTGGCAAAGGGATTACCTTTGACACCGGTGGTATCTCACTCAAGAAAGCCGATGGCATGGAAGAGATGATCAGCGATATGGGTGGCGCAGCTGTTGTCCTAGGAGTTATGCATGCACTTAACCAATTGAAGCTTCGATTAAATGTTATAGCTATTATACCTGCTGCGGAGAATATGCCCTCAGGTACGGCTTACAAGCCGGGAGATATTATCACAACAATGAGTGGGCGTACGATAGAGGTGTTGAATACGGATGCAGAGGGGCGTGTTGTATTAGCGGATGCTATAACCTATGCTCGTCACTTGGGTGCAACAAGGCTAATCGATGTGGCGACATTAACTGGAGCGGTATTAGTTGCTCTTGGTGATGTAGCTACGGCAGCGATTACGAACGATGATGCTTTCCTTAGTCAATTTATGAAAGCCGCTAATCGTAGCGGTGAGAAGGTGTGGCAGCTACCGGTATATCCAGAGTTTAAGGAGATGCTAAAGAGCAATGTAGCTGATCTGAAGAATAGCACCGGTAATCGATTAGCAGGTGCAATAACTGCGGGGCTATTCATTGGCGCCTTCGCTGACGACATTCCTTGGATTCATCTAGACACGGGTGGTACGGCTTGGCTCTGGAAGGCAAGAGGGATGGAACCGCAGGGTGCTACAGGTGCGATGGTACGTACATTGCTTCATTATCTAAATGATCCTAGTGCAGCATTATAATTCAAGGGGTCTTCATACATGGGAAAACAGACAGCATTAGATAAACTAAACAGAAAACGAACATTATCCCTCTATCGCAAAAGCTTACTCGCCGCCACCATTGAAGGCTTCCCGGCCATGGTGACGGTTACTTTATTAGGTGCTCCGTTCTTAACGGGCTACTTGCTTCTATTGGGCGCATCCTCCTTTCAGATAGGGCTTGTGCTTGCCATTCCTGCATTGTTCAACCTGGTGCAAATCCCTGCTGCGTATGTCATGCAACGCTTTACAAACCGTCGTCTTGGTTTGGTTATATTCGCAGGTATACATCGTGTATTCTGGACACTAACGGGTGCAGTGCCCTTCTTGGTATCTGAGTATTTTTACTTCGAGTTATATATTATCTTCTATAGTATTGCATTCTTCTCCAATGCCATAGGCAGTGTGATCTGGTCCTCCTTAATTTCTGATATGGTGCCTGCCCAGGTTCGAGGTCGCTATTTCGGAATAAGAAGCATGATATTGTGGGGTACGGTAAGCATCACTTTGTTCGTAGGTGGGTATATTCTAGATGCATTGCCTGGAATGGAGGGGTATCGTATCCTATTCCTCATCTGTGGAGTGGGTAGTGTCATGAATATCATCACACTCTTATTCTATCCGAACATGCCCTTCGAGAAGTCAGCTGCTCCCAGCTTAAGACTCATGGTTAGAAAACCATTCGAGAATCGAATATTTCTCCGAGCGATGTTATTTATTACTGCTTTTCTATTCTTGCAGAACATGGTTGTCCCATTATTCAGTCTAATTATGCTATCCATCATGGAGCTTAGTTATTTTGTTGTGTCGATACTGACCATTATTTCAACGGTAAGCATGATGATTAGTTATTATTATTGGGGTAATCTGAATGCTCGTATCCCAACCAGAAAGCTCTTGTTCTGGACATTCCCAATCATCGCAGCTTCCTGCTTATTATGGGGGGCTTCGGTTATAGTTCCAGCGCTCATCGTGTTAGCGATTATTCATATCCTGCTTGGTGTTGGTCTCGGCGGTTTTAATCTATTGATGTTCAACTTTATTATCGGAGATACACCCAAAGCAGATAGGCCTATGTATATCGCAGTGTTCGCAGCTGTTACAGGTGTTGCTGCGTTCCTCGGACCCTTAATTGGTGGATATATCTTTGACCTCATCGAGCGATGGCCGAATTGGCTTCAAATTGCCGGTTTAACGACGAGTATTGGAGTCCTCCTGATGATATTAGTTTTCTCTATTGGAAGGTCCATCTTCAGTGATCGGAATAGCTAAGGAGCTTAATCATGATCAATGACACCATAATTAATAGCGTTATGATCCCTGAATATGGCTTTCACTTTATCTAATAGTATCTGATCACAGTGTACAAGAATGAACACATTGGCTTGAACAGTTGAACTTTTCTTCTTAGGACGACGTTTCCTATGTATCATCAGGTCTAGAATATAACCGATTAGAAAGCCACACATGGCGCCGATGATCCCCCATACAATAGGGCCCCAGCGAAGTGCAAAGCCGAGGGATGAACCCACAACTGTCAACGCTGTGGCCCACGCTAACCCTGCATCCAATAAGCTAATACCATCCGCACGATGAATCGTATCGAATAATCTAGTCTCATTGGTGAATTCGGATAACGGAACGCTATAAATATGAGCTTTCGTTATGCCTATCTGCTCTAAACGAGTTAGAGCAAGCTCCAATTTAATGTTATGTTCAAATGATGAAATCAAATACATGGCTTTCCTCGAATCTAGAGTTTGGATGGCATAATAAACTGCTTGCTTTGGTATTCTCGGGCAAGAAAGCTGTTCTGCTCTCGAGCAAATAGCTTGTTATTCTCAATGGTATTCACATAGGCATCATAAAGAGAAAAGGCATATAGAGAAGGTATGTACAAGAACCATTGCATGTTTAACACAGAGCTTACTTGCTCCCATTTTCCAATTAAGGAGTAGTGGAAACTAACCAACAGCTGGGATTGATAAATTATAATAACCCATGAGGTCAGCACGACTATGGCAGTTAATAATCGGTGAATGTATAAATGCCCCATACCAGGCATTAATAATGACCATATTATGACCGTAGATGGATTGCGTTTATCTATATAGTTAGTTTCTAACGCATTCATGCGAAATGAAGTGAACGGCGCATTCTCTCGATCAGCCAACAGAAACAATGTATTCATATCGACCGTTGTGCGATAGCTATCGAAGATAGCGAATAAATAAACAGGAGCATATAAAGCAAGCCAACGAATTTCCAAAACGTCGGTGGCTTTGTCAAATTGTCCGGTAAATGAGTACACTATAGCTTCGTTCATATGAGCATAGGTATTAATGACAAATTCCCAAATAAATAAGGATAATGCTCGCAAATATTTTGACAATAACAAATGACCGAAGCCTGGGAATGCACATGACCACCAAGCGACGATGAGTGGATGCTTCAAATGGAGTTGAGTCGTACCAAGTACACTAATGTTAGCAATTTGTCGTCTTGGTTTATTGCCATATGGCATTGTTCTATCACCCCTTAATGAGTATTCGCAGTAGTGGAGATTTTTAACCAAAATATGATTTTAGGTTATAATAGGAGTTAGGTAAATTAGAAGGAGGCAGTGTTTATGGTATTCAAATCCTCAGACAATCAGAATTCAGATGTGAATGATCGTGTCCCACCAGGACAGACGGTGACACAGGGGTTTCCAGTTTTGCATCATGGTACTGTGCCTTATTATAACGATATGAGTAAATGGGATATGCGAGTGTTCGGTCTAGTGGAGGAAGAAGCGGTAATCAGTTATAAAGAGATCATGGCTACACCTCGTACAGAGTTCGCCAATGATATTCATTGTGTGACTACGTGGTCCAAGCTGGATAATGTCTGGGAGGGAATTCCTGTAGCTGTCATTATGAATAAGGTGAGGCTAAAGCCCGAGGCAAACTATGTGATGCTACATGCTGAGCACGGTTGGTCCACAAATCTGCCGCTAGCGGATTTCCTCAGAGAAACCTCTTTCTTCGGAATTAAGCATAATGGTCAGTTATTAACACCAGAGCATGGTTATCCTGTGCGGATGGTTGTTCCGCATCTATATTTCTGGAAGAGCGCCAAATGGCTGCGAGGGATTGAATTTATGGAGAAGGATAAGCCTGGATTCTGGGAGAAAAACGGCTATCACATGTACGGAGATCCATTTAAAGAACAAAGGTATGACTTTGATTAAGATATATTCATATTTAGATAGGGATACCGTATTTAAGTGAATGTAATATAGCATAGTTGGGAAGTGGTAAGATGATGATTTTAGTTATCGGGGGAAGTCCAAGGCAGTTGGGTCGAACACAAGCTGTATCTACTCATATCGCCTCTACATTGACGCAATTAGGGGCCGAGGTTGAATATGTTAATTTGGCAACAACCAAGCTTCCTCTCTACGATGGTAGTTTGGAGCAAGATGAGCTTCAAGAGGTCATGTATTGGCGAGCGTTGGCTGGTCAAGCTGCTGCCTTCTTCATCGTCACACCTGACTATCATAATGGGATGAGCGGTGCACTTAAGAATGCTTTCGATTATCTCGGCGGCTCTCACTTCCGTCATAAACCTGCAGCGATTGCTGCTCTTGCAGGTGGTGGAAAGGGCGGGATTAATGCTCTGAATAATCTACGTCTTGTATTACGAGGTGTATACAGTCTGGTCTTGCCTGATCAGGTTGTCGTAGATAAAGATCAAGTTAATGATGAGCTGCAGATTATTGATCCTTTGATTGCTAGACGTGTGGAGAGTTTAGCGGAAGAGCTGTTAGTAATGACTAATCGATTAGTGGAGAATCGATAGCATCATTGTGGAAGCTCGATTTCTGCGAAATAGAGGCTCGTTGGGACTCTATAGCTCGTTGCGAGCTTGATTTCTGCGAAATAGAGGCAGTTCGGGACTCTATAGCTTGTAACGAACTCGCTTACCGCGAAATAGAGGCTCATGAGGCCGCTATAGCACTTAGCGAGCTCAAAAGAGGGCTTTGTGGGATAATATCATCCCACAAAGCCCTACTTGTACTGAGTCTCTAATCAAACAGGAAAAAACTTATTACTCCGCTCGACCCTTAATCGTCTCCAACGGTACAGCATTCCCATACTTCGGATACTCTCTATGATTTGGTGCTGACCATGCTACTGCATTGGATATCACTCTGCGGATATCATTGTTGTAGTATGTTGGATATGTCTCGTGTCCTGGGCGGAAGTAGAATATCTTACCCAATCCACGTGTATAACAGCATCCACTTCGGAATACTTCTCCACCCTCGAACCAACTGACCATAACGAGCTCGTCCGGCTGAGGAATGTCGAAGTGCTCTCCATACATCTCTTCCTCAGGAAGCTCGATATACTCACCAATTCCGGCAACGATGGGATGTCCTGGTGCAACAACCCAAATCCGTTCTTTCTCGTTGGCTTCACGCCACTTGAGATCACAGGAGGTCCCCATAAGCTTCTTGAATATCTTAGAAAAGTGTCCTGAATGTAAGACGATAAGTCCCATTCCATGTAGTACACGATTATATACACGCTCTACCGTATCGTCGGATACGTCACCATGGGCTTTGTGTCCCCACCAGATCAGTACATCCGTCTCATTAAGCTTAGATTCGGACAAACCATTATCGTGCTCGTCCAATGTTGCAACCTGAACGTCATATTCACTATCCAAGCCTTCCTTGATGGCTGCATGAATACCATTGGGATATACCCCTCGAACGATGTCACTTTCTTGTTCGTGTCTATATTCATTCCACACAGTGACTCTGATTTTGTTGCTCATCTTAGCACCTCCAAAGTTAATTTCAGTATAGTTGTTCCATGCGTATAAAGAAACTCCTTATCTTGTTCAATTTTTACTCAATCCTGCTATGGATATACACATGAATTCGCGATATGATACGAATATAGTTATGCTATTATGCTCCAGAAGGCGATGAGAGGGAGTTGATCGTATTCATATCGATATGGTTCATGAGAAGGTTGTGTATCAGAATCCATTCTTATGCATACGAATTTGGCAGATCGAAACGCCTGCACCTTCGAATAAGGAGCTCATCTCCCGAGGTAAGGCCGTGTTACGTAGAAGTAAGGAGCCATTAACATGGCATTATCATAAAGAGGTTGAATTTCTGCTTATTCTCCAAGGAGCAATGAATGTGTACCTCCCAGAGGAGCAATTCCTTATTGGGCAAGGGGATGTGGCGATTTTTGGACCGTCTGAGCCACACACAACCCAGCCTTATTCTCAGGAGTCTCTACGTTATTTGGTATTTCAATTGGATTTACAGAAGCATATGGATCAGAGCACAGTGAGTAATATGAAATATTTCTCCAATGTCCTCCGACCATTAAGTCGCTTGAATTACATTGTTCGAGAGAATAAGTCGGTACGTGATCAGATTGCTGAATTTATCTTGGGCATATACAAGGAAACCGAGCACCAAGAGAATGGATATGAGCTAGCGGTCTCGGCTATGATTAAGAACATTTTCCTACTCCTAGTTCGAAATGATAATCAATATGTGCTGGATTATCAGCATGATCCTATAATGGAACGAATCCAGCCTGTTCTACAATATATTGATGAGCATCTAGCAGAGAAGATGTTGATCGAGGATATGACGAAGCAGGTCAATCTCAGCTATTATTATTTTATGAAGGTGTTTAAGAAAGCGGTTGGTATGTCGTTCACGGATTATGTGAATTTCAAAAGAATTAAAAAAGCGGAGCAAATGTTACTAACAGAGGATATGAGTATTGCTGAGGTTGCGGAATTCGTGGGAATTTCGAATCTGGGTCACTTCTATGAGATGTTTAACAGACTTAATAGCTGCTCACCTAAGCAGTTCAAGAATAGACTTTCGCAAGCTACTATATAACGATCATGAAGGGGTGTAGAGGATGCCAGGAACGGGTGTATGGATTGCAGCAGGGATTATTGGTCTAATATGTATTGGATTAACGATTTGGATTACGAATAAAGCATACTCGAAGAAATGGGAGGAATAGCTCCTTTTTTAAGCTTTAATAAAAGCAAATACATGGTCGAGCGTCTGCAGGGGTACTTGTTCAATTAAATCGCCTAGGCGACGGAGTCTGGTCTCGATGTTCAACAGGTTGTAATCTAGCACGCTAACGTTCTGCCGTACTTCATCCCATAATAATGGGGTAGACACAGTAGCGCCTGAGCGTGCTCTTGGCGTGTAAGGAGCGGATAAGGTCTTTCCGACCCAGTGCTGGAGGTAATCGAAATAGATTTTGTCTCCACGATCTTTCTTGAATCGCTCCAAGGTGAATAGCTGGGGATGCTTCTCTACGACATATTTTCCGATGAAATGACCTAGCTCTCTAAGCTGTTGGAATGAATATATCGGTTGTATCGGAATGTAAATCTGTACGCCTGTTGCACCCGAGGTTTTTGGAATAGAGGTGATGTGTAGCGAATCCAGAATATCCCCAATGATAGAGACTGCCTCCATGATGCGAGGCTCGACCTCTAAGGAGGGATCGATATCGATGACCCATTCGGCTGGTTGGTCTGTATGGATCCATTCGAAGGACGGGTGAAATTCAAGACAAGCTAGATTACCTAACCAGATTAATGTTGGCAGATTGTGCAAATGAATATATTGAATATCGTTATGAAGTGCAGTGTCCACAAAGTCAGGACGAGGTTCCGGGGCATTCTTCTGATAGAATGATTTGTCATGGATACCATGCGGATATCGAATAACGGTTAGATAACGGTTTGAGCAGTATCGCAGTAAGAAGGGAGATAAGTACACGAGCTTCTCGAGATACATCAGCTTGGTTATCCCCATCTCAGGCCATAATGGTTTATTGGGGTTTGTAATGGTCAGCTCCTGACCTTCTATGTAGATTGCACCCTTCTCAGTTACTGCCATTAACGATTCACTCCAATTCTAGCTTCACAATTTGTGGGTGGCGTAGCAGTCCATAATCTGATATTTCCTGTCCGGAGACGATGGCAGAAAATGGATTCGCAAGCCATTCTAGCTTTACATTCTTCAAATCAGAAGGTAATGGAGAGAAAGGGGAGACGGAATGCTTGCTTAGCTTCACTAATCGGAGCTTAAGCAGCTCATTCAAGCCACCTGAAACTCGGCCGATATATTGACCATCCATCCTCATAATTAAGCTCGATAAGAGCTGGCCTTCCTTGAAGGTTAGTCCTACGATGCTTACCTCGAAGAGCTGCTTTGTCTTCTTCTTCAACCAATCCTTGTGATGCTTACCCTCTCGATAAGGCGCGGTTAATCGCTTGCTCACCATGCCTTCCCAGCTATGGCTCTCCACCCACTGCCATAATGAAAAACCATCTAGGTATAAATCGGTCACGAAGAGCCATTCACTTCTAGCCGGGAATAAGCTTTTTAGACGGTTGTAACGCTCCTGATAAGGGAGGTTACGTAAGTCACAGCCATCCTGCTCGAGTAAGTCGAATAACACATAGGTGATGTAATGTGTGTGTGCCGCTCCTTCGATTCGCTTAGACTGTCTAAACCGTTCCCGTTGTAAGACTAACGGAAAGCTAGGGCGTTGCTTAACAGAATCGAAGACAATTACTTCCCCATCGAGTACCATAGCTCCTGATCGCTCAGCTAACCTTCTAGCTAATTCGGGATAGGTGGCATTCTTAACAAGACCATTCCGTGAATAAAGTGTGACTGTATCATCGTTCAGATGAGCAATGATGCGGACTCCATCCCACTTGATCTGATAGCCCCATTCGGCTCCGAGAGGAATCTCGCTGCTGCTCACTGGAGCCATGGGTACGATAGGGAATTGCATGCTAGGCGCTCCAATCCAATCTATTTTGTACCCGTAACGCTTTTTGTTCTAGATTTTCTTCCAGTCGGTGCTGAGGGATTTGTGTCTTTGATAGCTGTAGTTCGTGCTTGCTCCAAGCTTGCTTGCAGAGCCTCCATCAGGTTAACTACATTCGCACGCTGCGGTTCAGGTGCAGTGACGATTTGTTGACCATTTATCTTGTCAGAGATGGCACTCATGAGTCTCTTGCGATATTCATCCTCGAACTTCGAAGGTTCAAAGGGAGTGGACAATTGCTCAATTAACATTCTTGCCATCGTCAACTCCCGTTCATTCACAGCACTGTTCCCCGGAAGATTCGGAACCTGCGAGACGGGCCGAATTTCTGCGGGATAATGCATCGTTACCATTGACAAACAATTATCAATGACGCGAATGGCAGCTAGGCTTCCCTTCGAGCGTAGGGTGACATTCGCAATGCCGATTTTGCCGCTTTCCTGTAGGGCAGTTTTCAAGAGGTTATAAGCGTTTGCCCCCGTATCACCGGGAGCCATATAGTAGGTTTTCTGATAATAGATCGGATCGATCTCAACTAGATCAACAAAGTCGACAATTTTAATTTCTTTACTCGCCTCTTCACTTAACAGCTGTAGCTCATCCTTATCGAACATAACAAATCGACCAGGCTCATATTCATAGCCCTTGATAATATCCTCCCATGGAACCTCATTTGATGATTCAGGTGTCGTTCGTTTATAGCTGATCGGTGAATGAAACTCCTTATGCAGCATCTTCATAGAGATGTCATGGGATTCCGTTGCGGTGAAAAGCTTAACAGGGACATGAACCAGACCAAAGCTGATAGCCCCTTTCCATACGGTATGCATGAATATAACCTCCTAAAAGCTCGTTATACACAGTTTCTCCAAAATCAATGAAAAATAACGGTTGAATGTGTGAATTTTGATTAAAAAGGGAACATTCAGATATAGGTCATCAAATAATAAGGAGGTTCTTTCAATACCATGAAAATTGAAGCGGAAAATAGAGATACCCACACAAAATCAGAATTGAAGCAATTACGCAACAAGGGGTTCGTACCTGGCTCGGTATCTAGCAAACAAAAAGCCACTCTTTCTATCATGATCGATGAGAAGCAACTGTACCAGCTAGTTAACAAGCATGCCCACGAGATTATTGAGATACACACACCGGAATTAGGAAATCAAAGTGTAATTCTGAAAGAGGTGCAAAGAGATAAGCTCATCCCTAATAAACTTCTACATGTCGATTTTCAGCAAATTAATATGGATAAACCCATTAAAACCTTGGTCCGCATTGAATTTGTTGGAGAAGCAATAGGCATGAGGGAAGGGGGCATGCGTCAGATAGTGATGAATGAGATTGAAGTAAAGGCATTACCAAAGCATCTTCCTGCTTCTATTCAAGTTGATATAAGTCATCTATCAATCGGAGACAAGCTGTTCATTGAGGATATTCAGATGCCTGCTGACGTCGAGTGTCTCTCAGAGGCAACAGCGGTAGTCGCCACTGTACTGCATGTACAGAAGGTTTCTGAGGAGGAGGAGCTGGAAATGGACGAGGTAGCAAAAGATGAGGGATTAAAAGATGATTCTGGGGCTAAGCTCGTCGAGTCGACTTAGCGCAACGATCAGTATAGGCTCTTCGGACCAACAAAATAAGCCTAATAAGCCTAATAAGCATCGGTGCAACAGGAGAGTATCTTTATAATTGATTTATCATCTTGTCGAACATCGATAAGCGGTATATAATAAATGGAAATTGCCAGAAAGGAGACGATAGAAATGCGTATGACGACAATAGCAAGCTTAGTAGTGAAATCCCGTGAGGTACTTCATTGTTAACTAGAATAGTTAGCCGTCTATATCCGTCACCTGAATGGAATTATGAGCATCGTAGCAGGGAGCACGATTGTATCGTGCAATTACTATAAATAATTAAGCTCGACGGCTAGCGAATGATGAAGCTCCACGGGAATGTAAGTTTTATTGTAAACGGGTCGTATTATAGAATGGCCGTTTACTAATAAAGATCGCATAACCGGTATTGAAGGAGGATTCATCCATGAGCTATAAGAACGGTAAAGATGTTCTACCCCCTGGATTATTAAAGGAGTTACAAAAGTATATCGACGGTGAGTTGATTTATGTGCCCAAATGCGCAGAGCAGCGAGCCGGCTGGGGTGAGATAAACGGAACGAAGGATATGATCGATAGACGTAACCAAGACATATATCAGCAATATACAAGCGGTGGATACTCGATTATGGAGCTTATTCGTACACACCATCTGTCAGAGGATAGCATTCGCAAAATCATATTAAAGACGCGTAATGACCTTCGACAGACGGTTGCAACATGATATTCATACATTAGCTTGCCGGCACATCAATCGAGATGTGGCGGCATTTTTTTATACTCCAAGCGGGTGAATTAGTGTAGGTTCAGGCGTTATTTGATGGTATAATGAACCTTGGTCTTCTTCTCGGAAGGATAAGGACCGCGCTTATGAGATAGGTGTAACACAATATATAGAGAAGCCATTAGTCCCTTATTGCTTGTTGGAGCTGTCAATCAGTACTTGCCAATCTAGATGGATACCTTTTGAAGAGATTGGTGGATGGGAGTGATAAGGAGTGACGAGAAGAGATAAATCGAAGCATTTGTTCCTTCAAGAGATGTCCAAGCAGATGAAATCACTGGATATGCTATTCCTAGGTGACGGTTTGCAGTCAGAGGCAGTAAGGCAAAGCGTGGAGGCTCATCGTTTCTTCCACTCTTGGAAGGGCAGTGCCCCGGTTCTTGGCTTGGTTGATATTGGGTTGCTTGCCATAAAGCTTGAGCTTGAATGGAGATGGGCTGGTGATGCTGATAGCTGTGCATTAGAGCAATCTGAGTGGGTTGCTAAATTTCAAGAGGCATGTCGTGCATCCCTCCCTTATTACCAACAGATAGATCTAGAGCGCGCTCTACGGTTGAAGGAGATTGAACGATCAGATAACAACCATCGAGTTCAACAGCCTGCAAAAGAGCAACGATTACTAGTCGTAGATGATGATCCGATTCTACGTTCATACTTAGCCCAGAATCTTAGGCTGGATGGATATCAAGTTGACGAAGCGGGGAATGTTGAGGCTGCGAAGACTAAGCTGAGACAGAACACCTATCACCTTGTTACATTAGATTTAATTATGGAACCGACGATGGGCTATGAGCTATTCGAGTTTCTCAAGCAGGATATTAGCTTGAAGTGGATACCTTTAATTGTCTTATCCGGTAGGAACGATTTGCCTGATAAGGTGAGGTGCTTCAGACTAGGTGCAGATGATTATATTACTAAACCTTTCGAGATGGATGAATTGGTAGCAAGAATAGCACGAATTCTTGCTCGGATGACAGAGTTTGAAGTAATGGCTTTCCGCGACCCGTTAACAGGTCTATATAACAGGCGTTATATAGATAACCAAGTTGATATGGAAATCAAGCGAGTACAGCGTAATCCAGCCCCTCTCTCGATATGCTTCCTAGATATTGATCGATTTAAATTAATTAATGATACTTATGGTCATCAGGCTGGTGATGTGGTACTACAAGGTTTAGCGCGTAAGTTACAGAGCGCCTTACGTACATCGGACTTTGTCGGTCGCTATGGTGGAGAGGAATTTATCGTTATCTTACCAGAAACGAATGCTGAACAAGCAAGATCGGTAATGGAGAATATCTTATTCTCCATTAGGGATGTACCTATTGCAAAGAGCGAAGGTAACGAATACAAGATTACTTTCTCTGCTGGTATAGTCGAATACGCTGGGAAGGATGAGGCAATCGAGTGGCTTTGTAAAGCAGATTCGGTCATGTACCAGGCCAAGCAGGATGGAAGAGATCGTATATATATTGAGTCTAACATGATAAGAGATACTTCCTCAGGCATAATCGTTAAGAAACGCGTCTTAATTGCTGAGGACGACGAGGTAATGCGCACTATCATCGTGTCGCTAATGACTTCTCTAGGTTACAACCCAATAGAAGCTGCTGATGGAGAGGTAGCCTACGAGCTACTAAAAAATGAACGGTTCGATCTTGCTCTGATTGATGTCATCATGCCGAATATGGACGGACTAACTCTTTTAGATAAGATTAGGAATGAAGATCATCCGAATATCAAGCTGATGAAGAAAATCGTTTTTTCTACGAATAAGGATGAACAAGATATTCATCGGGCTTTCTCATTAGGTGCTGATGCTTTTCTGCACAAGCCATTCTCGCTAGACGAGCTTGAGATGAAGGTCAAACAGCTATTAGAGAATTAACAACGGATGTCGCATCTTCTCTGAACTTCTGGTACGCTAGCTTTAATAGGATCTAATAATTAGTCGCTACAAGGAAAGGAAGTATGCTGAATATGGGTACAATTATTAAATTATTCTTACTTGCTCTAGTTGTCTACTTTTTCATTACTGTGTATAGAACGGTTAAAAGTCTCTTTGGCCAAGGAACTGCGCTGGGTGATAAGGCCATACCCTTCTCCAGAGCAGAGGAATGCCCATCCTGTAGTGCGCGCATAAGAGTACCTAAGAACCCTGGCTCTTGTCCCAAGTGTCATACACCACTTGGTAGAGGACCTGCGGGCGAACTACTCATCCGGGTAAATTGATGGAAGCTAACGAAGCTGTAAGTCCAAGCAAACCCTATAAGAAATCACAAACACTGATGGAAATTCTATTCGTTTCTTTTAAACTAGGCTTAACCTCATTCGGAGGTCCAATAGCTCATCTTGGTTACTTTTATAATGAATATATTCAAAAAAGAAGGTGGATGGACGAGCGGAGCTATGCAGATCTAGTCGCCTTGTGTCAATTCCTTCCGGGTCCAGCTAGTAGTCAGGTTGGGATTGGCATTGGTGTTGTGCGTGGTGGTCTACTCGGTGGACTAATCGCTTGGTTTGGCTTTACACTTCCCTCTGTTCTCGCATTAATCGTATTCGCGTCTATCTTGGAGGGCTTCGATATTAGTCATGCAGGGTGGATCCACGGTTTGAAGATCGTTGCTGTAGCTATTGTAGCTCAAGCCATATTAGGTATGGGGCAAAAATTAACTCCAGATAAAAAACGAGCTACGCTTGCGATTATCGTGGCTTCTATCACATTGCTCTGGCAGTCCATGTTCAGCCAGGTTCTGCTTATTGTAGCTGCTGGTCTAGTTGGATTATGGATGTATCGTTCAATGCTTATTCCGGAAATCTCGAATTTCACTGTGCCCATTCGTCGCTCCACTGCGGTTATCTGTTTGGTCATATTCTTTGGGCTACTAATTATGCTGCCATTGTTGCGAGAGATTATGGATAACAGCTGGGTATCGATGTTCGATAGCTTTTATCGATCAGGATCGCTCGTATTTGGTGGGGGTCATGTGGTATTGCCGCTTCTTGAGCGCGAGATTGTGCCTATGGGTTGGGTAAGCAAAGAGGATTTTCTAACTGGTTATGGTGCTACTCAGGCAGTTCCCGGACCCTTGTTCACCTTCGCTGCATACTTGGGTATGATGGCTAAGGGCGTTTATGGAGCTTTTGTTGCTACAGTAGCGATCTTCTTGCCGGCTTTCTTGCTTGTTGTTGGTGTATTACCATTCTGGCACTCATTTCGTAGAAGCCCCCGGATACAAGGGGCGCTACTAGGTATTAATGCGGCTGTTGTTGGTATCCTCTTAGCTGCACTGTACAATCCGCTTTGGACGACAACGATTATGGTCCCAGTCGACTTTGCACTAGTCTTGATCCTATTCGTTATGCTTGTATTCTGGAAGCTACCTCCATGGGTTGTCGTCATAGCAGGTATTGTTGGAGGGACTCTCATCGGATATATATATTGATAAAATTTGGTGCGTATCTTGGCTGTCTAGAGATCGCCCCAATTCATATTGGATGATTTACTGTAATTAGTCACCTTCTGCTCGAAGAAATCGGTTTTCATGCTATTCATGTTGCTGAAGTTCTCCACCCATTTCATCGGATGTTCATTGATCTCAGGATACAGAATGTTAATCCCAAGCAGCTTGAGACGTTCGTTCCCGAGATATTTAATATATTGATCAAGAATTTCATCGCTCAGACCGGGTATCTGGTTACTGGTAATGTACTGCCCCCACTCAATTTCATGCTGTACGGCCGTCCGCATCATCTCACGTAGCTCAGATATGAGCTCATCCGTGAAGAGCTGCGGATTTTCTTTGCGTAGCTCGCGGAATATATGCTGGAACAAGGCAAGGTGCGTTAACTCATCACGCTGAATATACTTGATCTCCGATACGGTACCTAGCATCTTACCTTGACGACCGAGTGCATAGAAGAAGCTAAAGCCACTATAGAAGTAAATGCCTTCTAGAATATAATTGGCCATTATCGTGCGGACTAGATTCTCATCAGTGGGATCGTCGATGAAGCGTTCATACAGATCGGTGATGAAACGGTTGCGTAGCAGTAGATGCTTATCCTCTCGCCATTCATTATAAATTTGATCGCGTGCTTCGGATGAACAGACACTATCTAGAATATAAGAGTAGCTTTGACTGTGCACCGCCTCCTGGAATGTCTGAACGGTGAGGCACAGATTAACCTCTGGCGCTGTAATATATTCATTAATGTTAGGTAAATTGGCTGTTTGCAAGGAGTCGAGAAATATGAGAAAGCTGATAATTTTGTCATAGCTACGTCGTTCGATCTCGGGCAATAGCTTGTAGTCCTTGGCATCCTGCGCTAATGGTATTTCTTCGGGTATCCAGAAATTGTTCATCATCGTACGATACATCTTCGTTGCCCAATCATACTTCACATTGTTCAGCTCGATTAGGTTTGTCGTATTGCCCCCAATCATCCTTCGTTTACCCCAATCTCGATCACCATGCTCATTGAACAATTTTTTGCGAGTTAGCTCCCTTGTTGTACTTGTAGAGATGTTAAACTTTTTCTCAGGCTGCTCGTTCATTGGATCTGTCACATGTTCTGTCATATTATTTTTCATCTCCTGAATTATTGATAAAGGACAAACTCTGACGAGCAATGAGGTTCATTATGCAAATGAATCCTCCAGATATATAAGGTTCGGATCAACTCAAGCTGAGCAGCTCACGCATTCATCCACCTCAAGGCTCTTATTCCGACAATAGTATACGGTTTTTAAGTCTTGCTCCCAAGCAGTCATGTAGAGCTCCAGGAAATCCTTCGCAGACAGCTCGGGTGTGATATATAGATTGAATGATTGTGCTTGATCAATATGAAGCTGGCGTTTACCCGCTGCGAGAATGCTCCACTTCTGATCAATCGTATGTGCTTCCTTGTAATACCAGAAGGTTTCGGCATTCAAGTTCGGAGCAGTTTGGGGGATCACTGCATTCTTCTTCTCTTCAATCCAATACTTGTTGAAGATTGGATCGATTCCAGCTGTAGAGCCAGCAATTAGTGAGGTAGAAGCGGTTGGGGCAATCGCGAACATCCAAGCGTTACGTACCCCAAAGGTAGTTACCTCTTCACGCAGCGCTGACCATTCCTCGCTCTCATAGCCACGACGTGAGAAATACTCACCACTCTGCCATTCACTTCCTTCGAAGACGGAATAAGCACCTTTGTCTCTGGCTATTGCCATAGAGCCCTTGATAGCACAGTAGCTAATCCATTCATACAGCTCATCAGCCGCTTTCAGGTGCTCATCGGACTCCCAAGTAATCTGATGCTGTGCAAGCCACTGATGATATCCACTTGTTCCTAGTCCAACAGCTCGGTACTTCTTATTCGTAATCTCCGCTTGAGCAACAGGGTAATAATTCAGATCAATAACGTTGTCCATCATTCTCATCTGTACGGTGACGACTCGCTCAATATCCGCTCGACTGTGCATCTTACCTAAGTTGAGCGAAGAGAGGTTACATACTACAAAGTCCCCACTTCGCACCTTCGTTGTGATTACACCTTCATTATGCTGCTCCTCGAGCATCTCGGTAGCGCTCATATTCTGGCATATTTCTGTGCATAGATTCGAGCAGTAGATCATGCCCTTATGCTTATTCGGATTCGCTCGGTTAACTGTATCTCTGAAGAAGATGAAAGGGGTCCCAGTTTCGAAAGCACTCGCTAGTATTCGCTTCATAATATCAATCGCTGGGACCTCATCCTTGGTAATACTCAGATCATTCACGCATTCCCAATACCGCTCCTCGAACTGCTCTCCCCAGCTATCCTCAATGGAATAACCTTTTCGACTTCGGACCTCGTGTGGATCGAACAAATACCAGGATTCACGTGCCTTCACACGCTCCATGAAGAGATCAGGAATACAAATACCGGGGAAGATGTCGTGTGCCTTCATCCGATCATCACCGTTATTCGTCTTCAAATTCAGAAAGTCCATAATATCTTTATGCCAAACATCGAGATACACAGCCACTGCGCCTGAGCGAACACCAAGCTGGTCAACGGCTAACGCGGTATTGTTGTAATTCTTGACCCAAGGGATAACGCCTCCGGCAGCGCCCTTGTGACCACGAATCGCTGATCCTCGACTGCGTACCTTGCCTACATAGATACCCATACCGCCGCCATGCTTAGAAACCTGAGCGAAGCTCTGATCAACATTGTATATGCCCCAAAGATTGTCCGGTACAGTATCGATAAAGCAGCTGGACAGCTGGTGGAAGGGCTTGCGGGCGTTGGATAATGTCGGGGTGGCTACCGTCATTTCCAGCTTGCTTAGAACATCATAGAATTGCTTCGCCCAATGGAGCCGATCGTTCTCCTTCATAGCCAGATGCATTGCAACACCCATGAATAGCTCCTGTGGAAGCTCCAACACTTCCTCGTTTAGGCCGCGTATCGTATAACGATCTGATAACGTTCTAAGCCCCACATAGGTAAACAAGAAATCACGCTCTGGTACGATATATTCACTCAGCTCATTAATTTCACTACGGGAATAGTGCTCGAGGATATACTTGCCATAGAAGCCCTTATCCGTTAAGTAGGTAATCAAGGAGTAGAAGTCCCCATAGGCAAAATGTCCATACTTCCGATTAATCGCGGCTTCCTTGTATAGATCGTATACGAGCAGCTTCGCAGCAACGTATTGCCAATTTGGTTGCTCTATACTTGTCTTCTCTGAAGCCACTTGAATGAGTGTTCGTTGAATTTCCTTAGTCGTAATATGATTGCGGAAGTGGGGGAGAAGTGCAGTTTCCAGCTCTAGTGCATCACAGCCTTCATATCCATCACATGCAAAATCAATGACCTTCTTGAGCTTTGAGAAGATTAATTCCTCTTTAAGACCATTCCGTTTAACAATTTCCATTGTGTCTCGAGCTCCTTAAGCTTTCAGATATTTGTTGAACATAATAAAGGGCACAATCACCTTCAATAAAGAAGGTAATCATGCCCGAGTTGAACCGCCATAAGAATAGAAACGTTCCACGAACACCTCCCTATCTTCCGTAGGTTAACAGTGTAAACGAATAGGCAGGTCTCCTGGCTTCGGTTTATAGCGTGCTTCTGCCTTCCCAGTCATAGACCAGTGGCTATTAGGCATGGCTTACTTATCATGCAAGCGAGCCCTAGAAGTTACTCTTCCGTTACAGTGGCGGGACCGCGCCGGAGTTAAACCGGCTTCCCTATTAAGCGTTAATTGCGAATATTATCACATTCGTCAACGCACCTATTCGTACAATATGTAGTTGTTGTCCATAAACATACATCAATATATAGTGAGTGTCAAGCGAATACTCGGCTAATCATGGCAATGCTGTCCGATCTTTAGTACTATGATCATAGTATGGATTAATGTAAGCTTGCGCAATAACTGATTTTCAATAGGAGGCTTAACATGACACCGATATTCTATTCAATTGAAGAGGCTAATGCCTTAATACCTTCTGTGCGTATAGATTTAGAAGCGTTACAGGGCATAAAGCAACAATTAGATATGAAGTTTAGTATGCTGCAGCAATTGCGAATAACTTTGGAAAATTCGAAAAATAATGAGGATAGCGACCCTTTCTTTGAGCTTGAGTGTGAAATTGAGTTTCTGCAGTTTGAGGCCCACACGCATGTAACGAATGTCCATCGCAAAGGGATTGAATTGAAGGATATTGAGATTGGACTTGTTGATTTTCCTGCCAAGATCAAAGGTGTCGAGGTTTTATTGTGCTGGCGACTTGGAGAAGAGCAAATTATGTTCTATCATAGCAGGGAAAGTGGATTTATGGGAAGAAGACCTATTAGTGAGATGGAGTGAAGGTTTAAGTGCAGAGACAATTTAAATTAACGCTGTTTATATGGCTTCTAGCATTGTGTTTATTGCCTATTCAAGCTTTCGGTCATACGAAGCTAGTAGAGATAAGTCCGAAACCAGATAGCCAGCTTGTGACCTCCCCAGACCAGGTTCAGCTCTTATTCAGTCAAAAGCTCGAAGCAGCTAATGAGGACTCCTTAGTCGTTAAGGATGATGCCGGTAAGCTTATTTCAGCTGGGACTGCGGAGATTGGTGCTGATGGTAAGCGTATATATAAAACGCTGCCTACCTTGCCGAAGGGTACGTATCGCGTACACTACCATGTGATGTCCATGGATGGTCATATGGTTGAGGGCGAGTACGCATTCACAGTTCTAGCTGAGCAAGAGGAGGATCAGAATGCGGGAATAGCTAAACCGCAAGCTCCACCAGTTATTCCAGAGGAACGAGAGGAACTAGAAGCTCCCATTGCAGTTACACCAGCTGATGGAGCCACAGAAGTTGAGACAGGTCAGTTGATCCGGGATAAGTGGACAAGTGTGTTCTCGAATGTAGAAGGTGTAGATGGGCTTAGAATGGTTTATTATATCGTATTCCTGCTACTTATTGGGATGGTTATCTGGTATGTTGTGCTGCGGCGAGGAAGGTCAGAGGAGGATTCGGCTAGGCATCGCAATTGGATCCTGCAGCTACAACGTATTCACTTGCTCCTTGTTATTGCGCTCATTGTTGAGTTCGTTCAGCATACGGCAGGCTTTGACGATTGGTCGAATGTTCTTCACATTCTTCTTAACACCACAACTGGCATTTCATGGGCAGTTTTGTTATTGCTAAGCTTACTTGGTCTTGCTGTACTTCACAGAAATAGATATATAGACATCGTATGGGTTCTTGCATTCGTTATGATGAAGACACAGATTGGTCATCCAGCGGCTTCGGATTACAGAATGGTGGTCTCCTTACTAACCGCTATTCACATACTTGCAGCAGCAATATGGGCCGGTGGGCTATTGTATCTGATTTTACTTTGGAGACGATATCGTCATGTAGCCGAGAAGCTAATCCTTAAATTCTCGAACGCATCTCTTGTGGCAATTGTATTGTTATCGATAAGTGGAATTCTTAGCTCGGTCATGTATTTGACGGATCTATCGTATATATTCGAGACACGATGGGGTTTTCTATTGCTGCTCAAGGTTGCCTTCGTTCTCATCGTAATCGGTCTAGGTTCATTCATTCGAAGGCGGTTTATCCGAAAGGGTTTGTTGCAGGTAGGTGCATGGATTAAACTGGATTTCATGCTGTTGGTCGTGATCGCTAGTTTAGCAGCGCTTCTAACTGCTGCAGAGCCTAATCCTCCGAATGAGCCGCTTCACTGGCATGTGATGGGTAATGACATACATATGACTGCAGAGATCACTCCGAGGGCTCCGGGAAACAATCGTTTTACTGTGAGCGTGTGGTTACCTATGGATTCTGGCGAACCCAAGGATGTATCGATGGAAATTACACTTGAGTCTGAAGGAGAGAAGAAGGAAGTTGTTATCAAAAAGGTAAATGGATCAAATGATGATAGCTTCGTTGGATTTAATAAATTTATGTATCAAGTAGAAGATAGCTTATTGGACCAGGCTGGTAATTGGTTAATTGATATTACCGTCACCGATCAGAGGCATAAATCGTGGAGCTATACGAGAAAGATTCGAGTATATTGATAAGGAGCGGGAATGTAAGATTTCCGCTCCTTATCAATACTCTACGAATATCATTTGTTCTAAAGAGCATTCTCAATAGCTTGAACTAAATCGATATCATCAGGGGTAACTTTACTGGAATAACGCTGGATTAGCTCGCCCTCTCGTGAAACTAAGAATTTCTCGAAGTTCCATTTGACATCCTCGGCTGGGGTTGCTTGTTCAGTAAGCCATTGATAGAGAGGGTGCTTGTCATCACCTATACAGTGAACCTTGTCCATTAGCTCAAAGGTCACACCATAATTAATGCTGCAGAATTGTTCAATCTCAGCTACTGTACCTGGCTCTTGGGCGCCAAAGTCATTACATGGGAATCCGAGTACACGTAAGCCTTTATCCCGATAGGATAAGCTGAGCTGCTCCAAGCCTTGATATTGTGGTGTGAATCCACAATGAGACGCGACATTAACAATAAGCAGTACCTCTCCCTTGTAAGATTCAAGCGTTTTATTATCACCCTTAGCTGTTGCTACCTCTATATTGTAGATATGATTCGACATGACAAACCTCCTGGAGGGATTATTAAATTCAACTAGATTGTCCACTGATCATGGATAATGCCTACAACTACCCAGTCATTCTTATACTGTGTTAACACAATTCTCAAGCTGGACCAATCCATAAATTCATTAGCTGATGTACCCTTAAAGTGATATTCGACAATGAAGCTATCTGGGTAAATTTCTGAAGCATTATTAATTGTGTTACCAATGCCTATAGGGTTATTATAGTCGACCTGGGCAACATTCGCAAAATCGTGGTCGTAGATAAATTCATCATAATAATCGGCAAAAGATAACTGTATCGTCTCTCCGCTTCCATCATAGCTTCCCCACTCCAATAAATCTTCCTTCTCAAGTGCATGCTGGAGAATACTAGCCTGCATGACGACATCCGTTTCTGTATTCACAAACCCATACGGGGAAAACCGAACACCCTCAGTAGGGTGTATATATGCAGCTAATCGAGGAAGGTCCTTAAGCTTCAGAAGGTTAACGATGTCTGATGCGGTTTGTTGGGGATCAACGGTCTCCATTTGAATTTCGTCCTCTTTAGGTTCTGTTATGTTCGATGACGAATTCGTCTTATCGTTAATGATATTCTGTTCTGCTTCATTATCTACGTCAGCACAACCGGATATCAACAAAGCTGCTAGTAAAATTAGGGCGATCGGTTTATACATGAATAAGCCTCCTGTAGATCTGTTGGAATCTAAATAATTAGACGCCTTAAATCAACGGAAGTTACTGGATAATAGTGGATGATGGCTAGATTGTCAAATCGAAGAATAAATAAAGGTCACTATGAATCATACCTGAGTATGTATACATAACTTTATTGGTTTCTAAGTCGGCATATATCAATGACATGGTGGGAGAGGAGCGATATTGCATTCGAACGATATTCGGAATAAAGTAAGGTCTCCATATCCAATTAGCACCTCGAAATGATTCATCCTTCTGCCAGATCAGGTCTGCGTCACGTGAATAATTGGATGAAATCTGTGTTCCATCCTCTTTACATAAGTACACTCGGATACATCGTAATGGTATTTGTTGTAGAAACCTTTCTATGAATGAATCGGGATCGTTATCAAGAGCAGCTCGATTGGGCGATTCTAGAATAATATCGAATAATTGGTTAAACGCTAGCAGCTCTTGATACTTGGCAATCTGCTCCCCAGCGTACAACGTTAGTTGTTCATGAATAATCCCAGAGTACGTATCTGGTGGCAGAAAATCACCGTTCGCAGGTGAGAACAGAAAGCCCTGAACATACCTTGCCCCTATAGTAACAGCTTGCTGCAAATCACTAACGGACTCGATTCCCTCCATTAACAGACTGGCACCCATCTGTTCGGCGAGGATAGAGTAGGAGCGCAGTAGAGCATTGTAGCCCTTGTGTACGTTACTATTCTTCATTAGCTTCAGGTCTATCTTGATAATATCTGGTTCAATGAGAGCAATTCGGTCAAAGTTACTAAATCCACTCCCAACATCATCGATAGCAATTTTGCAGCCCTTCTGGCGGTATATATTCACGATGTCCGATAGCTCTTGAGAAGAACCGTGAAACTCGTCTTCAGTAATTTCAATCACAATACGATCTGGAGGGAGACTGGATTGTTCAATAAACAAAATTGTCGGTAAAATAGCAGATTTATTATAAGCGCTTAAAATCCATGAAGGACGTAAATTGATGAACAGCAAACCTTCCTCATCGCTTTTGGACATCTTATCAATAGCCTGTAGCCGAAGAAGTCGATCAATCTTAAGATGCTCGCCTTCTGAATATTGCGTGTTATGGAAAAATGGACCGAGACTTATAGGTGCACCATCTGCCATGTATCTCCCAAGGGATTCATATCCAATAATGCGTCGATTTTGCAGTGAAATAATAGGCTGGAAGTATGGTAAAATTTGCGAGTTGAGTAAGTCTTTGAAGTCTAGATGCATTGTGCTTCACTTCCTCTGTATGTTTAAAATAACATATTCATGTCGGATATGAACAAACCTGCATAAATGTATGTCATATAATCTAACATGTAATATGTTACGAGAAAATTGAAGAAAGTGCAATAAGGCAAAAGAGGTGTTTCCCAACTAACTGGATTTCGGGTTTAGTATAAATTGATCAATAACGAGCTTAACACCATCCTCGTTGTTGCTTGAGGTTATAAAGTCGGCTATTTGTTTGAGTGATTCGACTGCATTCTCCATTGCAACACCAAGGCCGGCAATTTCAACCATATCATGATCATTCCAGCTATCACCAATAGCTATTGTAGCTTCAAGTGCGCAACCATAATGAGCAGCTAGAAATCGTAGAGCACTGCCTTTGGTGCCTTCGGGATGCATGATCTCGAGAAAATTCGGCTTAGATTTGGTAATGTGCGCCTGAGAGCCGAATACACCTCGGAAATGCTCGCCTACACGATCAAGCCTCTCCGGCTCATCGATGATCAGCATCTTCGTTTGTGGCTGTGTGAGGATGGACGCGAAGTTGGGCTCGACAATATAAGGGATGTTGGATAATTTAGAATAATTGCGTACGAATTCATTCTCTTCCTTCACATAAAGCTGATCATTCACATAACCCTGCAGATGAAGTCCGTTCTCCATACAATAGTTGTAAATCCATAGTGCGACATCGGATGGGACATATCGTTCATAGAGCACATGGCCATCTAGGGAGTTCTTCACTAGTGCACCCTGATAGGTAATCAGAGGCACATTCAACTTAAGCTGCTGGGCAATCTTCGCTGCGGAAGCATACATCCTGCCCGTAGCTAGTGTAATAATAACTCCTCTAGCTACAGCTTCGGCTAAAGCTAATTTTGTAGCCTCGCTAACTTTCGTATCATCATTTAATAAGGTGTCGTCTAAATCAATAGCAACTAGTTTATACATAACTTTACTCCCATCTTTATAGTTCTATCAGATATAATAACATAAGAAGATGAAAAATTTGCATCCTCCTAGACTTTTGCTTATAATATGCTTAATTATATACAACAATGGCTTTGACGGAGAAGAGTAAGTAGAGCTGCTTATACAGGGAATGGGAGCCTAGATTGAGAGCCCCATGAAGATCTGACTACCGAAGTTCGCTCCTGAGCTGAACCTTGAAATCTGAGTAGGATTAATACTTAGTGTGTAGGGGCAACCGGATTCGTCCGTTATGAACGATTAGAGCGTATATTTGCGATTTGCAATATATAATTAGGGTGGTACCACGACGTGTTCGTCCCTTCAGAGATGAAGGGGCTTTTTTTATTGTTACAACGTATTTTTTAGGAGGGGGCTAAGAAGCTATGAAGGAAAAATTGGAGCTATTGTTGAAGAGGGCAGTCACAGAGATCGAGCAAGTAAGCACAAATCCAGAGCTGCTGGAGGTACGCACAAAGTTGTTAGGTAAGAAGGGTGAACTTACTGAGATATTAAGAGGAATGGGTGCCTTAACAGCTGAAGAGCGTCCAGCTATTGGATTGATCGTTAATGAGGTTAGAGGGACAATCGAAGGACTCCTAGATCAGAAGTTGCAAGCATTTACTAGGGCTGAGACGGAGGCAAGATTACAAACCGAAACCATTGACATTACATTACCTGGCAAGAAAGTGCTGCAAGGAGCGATGCATCCACTCCACCGAGTCGTACAAGAGATCGAGGATATATTCATAGGTATGGGATATTCGATCGCTGAAGGTCCAGAGGTAGAAACGGATTATTATAACTTCGAGGCCTTAAATTTACCGAAGGATCACCCGGCTAGAGATATGCAAGATACATTCTATATCACGGATGAAATTCTGATGCGAACACAAACGTCTCCCGTTCAAATACGCACGATGGAAGCGATGAAGGGTAAGGCACCGGTTCGCATTATATGTCCAGGGAAGGTGTATCGCCGAGACGATGATGATGCGACGCATTCTTTTCAATTTATGCAGATTGAAGGTCTAGTTATTGATGAACATATACGCATGAGTGATCTCAAGGGTACACTCTTACATTTCATGCAGGAGATGTTCGGTAAGGAAACACAGATACGTATGCGTCCGAGCTTTTTCCCATTCACAGAGCCGAGTGCTGAGGTTGATGTAACCTGTGTTCACTGTAAAGGCGATGGCTGTCGCTTCTGTAAGCAGACGGGCTGGTTAGAGATATTGGGGTCTGGTATGATCCATCCGAAGGTGCTCGAAGCGGGCGGTTATGATTCTACACGATATAGTGGCTTTGCTTTCGGTTTAGGCGTAGAGCGGATTGCAATGCTGAAGTATGGTATTGATGATATTCGGAATTTCTACACGAATGATCTTAGATTCTTGAAGCAATTTATTCGAGCATAGTGCGGCTTAAACCCATAACAAGGTAATGATTAGGAAGGGATGGATCTGTTAAATGAAGGTATCTTATCAGTGGCTGTCAGATTATATAGATGTTCAGGGCTACACAGCACGTGAGTTAGCGGAGAAGCTGACCCGTTGTGGGATTGAAGTGGATGTTGTTGAGGACCGTAATTTGGGAGTGGAGAATGTTGTTGTTGGGTATGTGAAGCAGCGAGATAAGCACCCCGATGCGGATAAATTAAGTGTATGTATCGTAGATGTGGGGCAAGAGGAAGATCTTCAGATTGTTTGTGGGGCTCATAATATAGCTGCTGGTCAGAAGGTTCCCGTGGCTGTAATAGGTGCAGTGCTACCTGGTGATTTCCGCATTAAGCGTGCAAAGCTTCGTGGTGTGGAGTCGCAAGGTATGATTTGTTCAGCTAAGGAGCTTGGATTGAATGAGAAGATGCTGCCTAAGGATAAACAGGAAGGGATATTCGTGCTTCCCGAGGAAATGAAAATCGGTGAGCCTATTCTTGATGTTCTTGCTCTGAATGACCAGGTGATTGAGCTTGAATTAACACCGAATCGTTCGGATTGCTTGAGCATGCTTGGAGCAGCTTATGAGGTTGGCGCGATTCTAGATCGAACTGTTCAGCTACCTATCGTAGATATCTCAAACTACGAAGTATCGGATTTAAAGATGCATGATCAGCTGTCGATATCGATTACAGCAGGGGAGCAATGTTCGCGTTATTCAGCACGAATGATTGAGAATGTTCGTATTGGTGCCTCACCGCTCTGGATGCAGAATCGTCTTATTGCGGCAGGAATTCGGCCGATTAATAACATTGTCGACATTACGAATTATGTCATGCTAGAGTATGGGCAGCCTCTACACGCCTTTGATGCTGATCGTATAACGAGTGGGACTATAGATGTACGACTAGCGTATCCTGGTGAGACCATCGTAACATTAGATGATGTGGAGCGGAGGCTAGAGGCTCACATGCTACTCGTTACAGATGGTAAGCATCCGATTGCTATTGCTGGTGTAATGGGTGGAGCTGACTCGGAAGTCACAGAAGGGACTACTCGAATATTGTTAGAATCGGCGAATTTCTTAGGAAGCTCTGTACGTAAAACCTCTCGCCAGCTTGGTTTACGTTCGGAGGCTAGTCTTCGATTCGAGAAGGAGATTAATCCTGAGCAAGTCATACCTGCACTCAATCGTGCTGCATCACTAATTGCTCAATACGCAGGTGGTCATGTACGCCACGGGATAGCTGAGCAAAACAATGGAGCTGAACAATCAACACGGATCTCACTTAGCTTACAGAGAGTAAATAACTACTTGGGAACATCATTGACAATTGAAGAGTATGCACAGCTATTAGATCGATTGAAGTTTACTTATGCTTACGAGTCTGAAGAAGTTATCCTTGTCAGTGTACCTAGCCGAAGAGGTGATATTACACTGGATGTGGACCTTATCGAAGAGGTTGCTCGTCTTTATGGGTATGACAACATTCCAACGACCGATATCATTGGAGCCACCACACCTGGGAGATTAACGAAGCCTCAATATTTGCGCAGGATGATTAGGCAGCTATTGACGGCTAGTGGTCTGCATGAGGCGGTCCATTATTCCTTTACCCATCCAGGTCGTAATGAGCTATATTCTTGGATGAACGCAAGCGCTAAGCCAGTCAAGCTTGCTATGCCTATGAGCGAGGAACGAAGTGTGCTTAGGACCACATTGGTTCCGCAGCTGCTGGATGCTGCGAGCTATAATCGCAACCGGAATCATGATGATGTTGCCATCTTCGAGCTAGGCAGTGTATTCATCAGTGAGGAGCAAGCCTTATCGATATTACCTGTGGAGAAGCCGCGATTAGCTATACTGATAACGGGCAATAACAAGCCAGTATCCTGGGCAGAGAAGCCGCGTGCAGTGGATTTCTACGATTTGAAGGGTTTAGTTGAGAAGCTAGCAGCTTACCTAGGCATGCATAGCCTTGAATGGGTTGCGGAGGCGAAGGATGGACTCCACCCTGGTAGGACGGCAGAAATTTATGCTCATTCTGAGCATGGTCGAGCGTTAGTAGGCTGGCTTGGTCAAATTCATCCAACTATTCAGGCTGAATTAGATTTAGCCCCGACCTATGTAGCAGAGCTGGAGCTAGATGTTGTTTATGATCATTCTGATTTTGCGATTGATTATCGTGTACTACCGAGATTCCCTTCTATTGCTCGCGATATAGCTGTAGTTGTAGAAAGTACAATAGAGGCTGCTCGATTAGCTGATCAAGTAAGGACTATTGCTGGTGTGTTGCTTGAGTCTGTAGACATCTTCGATGTATTCTCCGGGGATAGATTAGGTGCTGACCGCAAGAGCGTGGCACTTGCATTAGTATACCGCCACTCAGAACGTACACTTACAGATGAAGAGGTTAGTGAGCTGCATAGCCAGGTTGTGGCTAGCCTTGCTGAAACTTTTGGCGCTGAGCTAAGAAAGTAGCAGGAACTACCCCTCATTCTAGCGAATGAAATGGATATACATCTGATTTATGAATAGGAGGCCTATCTAATGAGCTCCGAAGAGAAAACAAGGATAAATGTAGATATATACGGTATGCAATACAAGCTATCCGGACACTCGAGCAGTAGTCATTTGCGCCGCGTAGCCGAGCATGTTGATGATCAAATGAACAGAATAGGTAAAGGATTTCCTAGACTTGATATTCCTAGAGTAGCTGTATTAGCTGCGGTTAATATAGCGGATGGATTTCTTAAGCTCAAGGATGATTTGGAGAGTAAGCGTGTGGGAATGCAGAATGTTATGGTGGAGGAGCATCAGACATTAGCCGACGATTATGCAGCTCTGCAACAGAATAATAAGGATTTAAATGCTAAACTCGCTGAAGCTGAAGCAAGGGAGCAAGCTAGTCGACAGGAGTTTGAGAAGCTTCAAGTGGAGTATGCAAAGCTTCAGAATGAATACAATGAATGGATCCAGTTGGCGACTCTTGACCAGCCGGGCTCTCAGTAGTAGTGGATCAATTAAACCTATTAGATATCATCTTCATTGCCGTGGTGATACTAAGTATTATTATTGGATATATGCGCGGCTTTGTCAGGAAATTAATATCAATCATCGGCTGGTTTGCCGCCTACCTGGTTGCCTACTTATACTTTGATAACGTTGCGCCGATCCTGCAGACTATGTTCCCCATGTCGTCGAACGATAAGCTAGCGAATTATAGTGGAATTGTCTCTGGTCTGAATATTGACACCTATATTTATAATGCGATCGCATTTGCACTGTTATTCTTTGGAACTAGAATCATTCTCACTGTTGCAGGTTATTTCCTTCAGGGCGTTGCTTCTATACCAGGATTGAGCTTGATCAACCGTTGGCTTGGCGTGCTGCTTGGACTCGTTGAAGCAGCGCTTATTATCATCTTAGGCGTGATGGTGCTTGAGGCCCTGCCATCCGAACGAATTGTCCTCTTACTAGAGGAATCACTTATTGTTGAATGGATCCATCTGTATGCAGTAGATGCAGCATCGTTGCTCGGATTATTGGAGCGATGAAGTAAACATATATCACAGACCCCTAAGCTGCCTAAATCGCTCAGGGGTTATTCCTTCTGTTATCATTCGCAAAATGATGTCATTTAACTCTATTCTATCAAAGTTTATAATAGCAATATAGATTGTAGCTGTAAGCAAAATATTGCAATTGGGAGGTTTTTTGCGTGATTAAAAAGGTGAATGAGGCTCGTGTGCAGTTAGGTGTATGTTATTATCCGGAGCAATGGCCCGAAGCATTATGGGATGATGATATGAGGCGAATGAAGGAGTTGAAACTCCAATACATACGCATAGGTGAATTTGCCTGGAGCATCTTCGAGCCTAAAGAGGGTGTCTTCCAATTTGAACTATTCGATAAGGTTTGTGATTTGGCCCTTCAACACGGCTTGCTGGTCATTATGGGAACTCCTACTGCTACTCCGCCTGCTTGGCTAACGCACAAGTATCCAGAGGTGCTGAATGTCACCAAGGAAGGTATCAGCTATCATCACGGACAGCGTAGGCATTATAACTATAGCTCTAAGATATATAGGGATAAGTGTGCGCTGATTACAACAAAGCTAGCTGAGCATTACAACAATCATCCTGCAGTGATAGGCTGGCAAATCGACAATGAATTAAATTGTGAGACGAATGTTTTCTATGCTGATGCTGATCACCTAGCTTTCCGTGGATGGCTGCAAACCAAATATGGTTCCTTGGACAATTTGAATGCAGCTTGGGGTACTGTATTCTGGAACCAAACCTACAGTGAGTGGGAGCAAGTGTTTCTCATTCGTCCAACACCAAGCGATTCACCTAATCCACATCAAGCTTTGGATGAGAAACGTTTCATCTCGGACAACACCATTTCCTTCGCTAAGCTTCAAGCTGATATCCTCAGGAAGGAAGCACCTAATCAATGGGTGACGACGAATGGTATTTTCGGACATTTAGATAATCATAAGCTAACCGATGATTTACTTGATTTCTTCTCCTATGATTCGTATCCACAGTTTTCTACGATATACCCAGATGCAGGTGATCGTCCATTGCTGGATCGTCGTTGGAGTTCGCAGTTAAGTATTGCTCGATCGATGAGTCCGAATTTCTGTATTATGGAGCAACAGTCGGGGCCAGGCGGATGGGTAAATCGAATGGAAATGCCTTCACCTAAGCCTGGTCAGATGAGATTATGGACGTATCAATCGATTGCGCATGGGGCTGATATGGTTTTATATTTTCGTTGGAGGACGGCTATTGCTGGGACAGAGATTTATTGGCATGGCATTAACGATTACCACAATCGACCGAATCGCAGAGTGAGTGAAGTCGAACAGATCGGTCAGGAGCTTATGAATATTGGCGAACATATTGCTGGCGGGACATATCGAAGTAAAGTAGCCTTGATCCGTGACTATGCGAATGATTGGGATGGAGAGCTAGATAGGTGGTTTGGTCCTCTGATCTGGAAGAGTGAGACCGCTTGGTTCAAAACACTCCAATATCATCACATTCCTATGGACTACGTATTCCTCCAGCCAAAGCTGAGTGTCACTGACTTGAATGCTTACGAGGTGCTGATCTATCCTCATGGAGCGGTGATGACTATGGAGACCGCTTCATTGCTGCAACAATATGTGGAGCAGGGCGGAAAGCTGATTTTCGGTGCGAGAACAGGGTATAAGGATGATTTTGGTAAGGTACGCATGCAGGAGATGCCGGGTCCAGTTGCAGAGCTGTGCGGTATCATTGTAGAGGACTTCACGATGATTACTGGAACAGAGAAACCAGCTCATCTTGTCTGGATGGAAGAGATGAGCTCGGAGAGTTTAGGAATAGGCTCAGCTGAGGATGAAGTTACAGATGAGCTCATAGCAGAAGGATTTAATGATATTCTTCAGGTTAAGAGCGAAACGGTAGAGGTGATCGCTTCTTATAAGGATAAGTACTATGCTGGGAAGCCTGCATTAACACGGAATAGGGTAGGTAAAGGCGAGGCTTATTATTACGGAGCGGCTTTTAATGAATCGGTTGCAGGGAAATTACTACCTTGCTTATCCTTGAAATCACCAAAATTCGATTGGTGTGAGCTACCACAATGTGTGGAATTAGCTATACGATCTAACGATGAGGGAGACGTTATCTTCCTGTTGAATTACTCACCGGAAGCTGTTCAATTGAAATTTAATAAACAGGTACTAGACCAGATCACGGGTCACTATCTCGTGCATGAGGTTGAGCTCGAAGCATATGGTGTAATCGTTATACGTTCTTAGCAAGCCTAATAGTTGGGTACAAAGATGTATGTATAAGGCCATCAGGGGGAATGCTGATGGCCTTTCGATGTGCATGTAGCATGGGCGCTATCCCACCTAGTCCATTAGCTTTTTGCCCTGTGACGCTTCTTGTCGCTAGCATCACTGAATGTAGTACCGACAGGAATGAAAAGGTCGATAATGCCGATGACTAGTGCGGCTAATATGGCACCGATCATAGTAATAGTTACATCATCCACAATGAATTGAGCTAACCAGATGACGAGAGCACTGGTAATAAAACCAACGACGCCTCGCCCAAACGGTGTAACCCGTCTCCCGAATATCCCCTCTATAATCCAACCGAGAACCGAAATCACAAGTGCCAAGAACAAGGCGCTCCAGAAACCGCCGACCTCGAATTGTGGAACGATGAATCCCACAAACATGAGCACTAGTGCGGTGACAATAAATCGGACAACATGTCCAAGAATTTTCAAGCCGTGCACCTCCTATATGTTTTTGATAAGCCATGAGCTGAATTCCATCCGCCATTATTTTGCCCTCTAATCTCGAGGATTATATTATTATAGTCAATGTAATTATTGGTTTTGTTTCACACATTGGATATAATAGGGGCAACCGCAACGTAATGATTCTATTTGTTGAATCATTGGGTCAGTTGAAAGATTCGGGAGGCTTATATTGAATACCAAGGTATTACATACATTAGAATATAATAAAATAATCGATCGTTTATTAGATCATGCAGCTACTTCACTGGGAAAGGCACATATTGAACGTCTGCTACCTACTCGTAATCTAGATGAGGTGAAGGATTGGCTTCAGGATACGGATGAGGCAAGCACGGTTGTCCGTCTTAAGGGAATGGCACCATTCGGTGGTGTTCATGATGTTGGTGGCTCCTTGAGGAGAGCTCAGATCAATGGTGTACTGAATGCTTCTGAGCTTCTCGATATCGCCTCCACCGTGAGTGGCGGAAGAAAGCTCAAGCGTTTTTTAGCTGTGGTTCATGAGAATCATCCCATTCGTCAATTGTCTGCAAGATATTCCGAGCTGAGTGAGCTAAAGCCGCTCGAGGATGCAATTCGAGTATGTATCGATGAGCAAGGTGAAGTGTTGGATCATGCGAGCGCTGAGCTAGCTAGGGTTCGTCGAGAACGACGTACTGGAGAAACGCGAGTTAGAGAGAAGCTAGATCAGATGATTCGAACACCATCTGTTCAGAAGATGCTACAGGATAATCTGGTTACGGTTCGTAACGATCGTTATGTAATTCCAGTCAAGCAGGAGTATCGCGGAAGCTTCGGCGGAATTATCCATGACCAGTCGGCATCGGGGGCTACGTTATTCATTGAGCCTGAATCACTTGTACCGATGAATAACAAAATTCGGGAGCTTATTCTTGCTGAGCGTAAGGAAATTGACAAAATATTGATGATCCTTACTGCGCAGGTTGCGGATCAATCTGAGCCACTAGCGCACAATCTTATCATACTTGGTATCTTAGATTTTATATTTGCTAAGGCTGGATTAGCTGCGTCAATGAAAGCCGAACAACCCAGAATGAATGATCGTGGCTTTATTCGTCTTCGTAAGGGTCGACACCCGCTTATCACAAGTGGTGTTGTACCGCTTGATATCGAGCTCGGCAACTCCTATTCAGCAGTAATTGTGACGGGACCCAATACAGGTGGGAAAACCGTAGCATTGAAGACAGTAGGTCTATTGTCGCTAATGGCTATGTCTGGCTTATTCATCCCTGCTGAGGATGGTAGCCAGATGTGCGTATTCGATGCGGTGTTCGCTGATATCGGAGATGAGCAGAGCATCGAGCAGAACTTAAGCACATTCTCCAGTCATATGACTAATATTGTATCCATTATTCGTGATATGACGCCTAAGAGCTTGGTGCTTCTCGATGAGCTGGGAGCGGGTACAGATCCAGCGGAAGGCTCAGCTCTAGCTATTGCCATACTCGATCATATGCATAATAATGGCTGCCGGATTGTTGCAACTACACATTATAGTGAGCTCAAAGCATATGCTTATGACCGCAAAGGGATGATCAATGCGAGTATGGAATTCGATATCCAGACGCTAAGCCCTACTTATCGACTGCTCATTGGTGTACCAGGTCGCAGTAACGCCTTTGCCATTGCTAAGCGACTCGGTTTATCCTCGGACATCATTGAGCATGCTGGAAGTCAGGTTGGAGAAGAGGATAAACGAGTAGAATCGATGATTGCTTCCCTCGAACAGAATCGACTATCTACAGAGTCTGAGCAGCTCACGGTTGAAGCTCTGCGCAAACAATTGGAAGCAGCGCATGAACAATTCGAGCAAGACAAAGAGAAATTCGAGCTCCATAAGCAGCAGATGCTAAGAAAAGCTGCGGTTGAAGCGCAGGAAGCTGTAGCAAAGGCAAGACGAGAAGCTGATGAGATTATCGATGAGCTTCGGGCGTTAGCCTTAGAGGAAGCGGGTTCGATTAAGGAGCATAAGCTGATTGAGGCAAAGAAGAAATTAGATCAAGCTGCGCCTAAGTTGTCATCTCATGCCGCTACTGAAGCTGAACGACTGCGTAATAAATCAGCCAAGATTGATTTAGGGGCTGAGGTGCTTGTACTGAGCCTTGGTCAGAAGGGGCATGTTGTTGAGCTATCTGGAGAAGAGGCGACGGTACAGCTTGGCATATTGAAGATGAAAGTTCTGCGGAGCGATTTACAGCTTGTCCGTTCTGCGGCTCAAGCGACTAAGTCAACTACCCATCATAGTGCTATGGTGAAAAGGTCGAGAGATGACGTCGTTCGAACAGAATTAGACCTTCGAGGCTCTAACCTGGAGGAGTCGATTATGGAGGTCGACCGATTCCTCGATGAAGCCTTCTTATCCAATCTTGGGCAGGTATATATTATTCATGGTAAAGGTACAGGTGTGCTTCGCACGGGCATTTCCGAATATCTGCGTAAACATTCACATGTGAAAACCTATCGCTTAGGTAATTATGGTGAAGGAGGAACTGGAGTAACCGTTGTCGAATTCAAATAGGATTTAGTAGAAGTTATATTTAGCCGTTGAATAATTACTTCAGCTTGGAGGCTATGACATTGAATAAAGAATTAGATGAGCTTTTGACAAACCCTTATATTGAGACGTTAGCATTCTTTTCCGTTGCCATATTGGCCCTGATTATTTTCTTATCCTTATTTGAATTTGTAACGAAGTACAGTAATTGGCAGGAAATTAAGAAGGGAAACGTAGCCGTTGCTTTGGCGACGAGTGGTAAAATCTTCGGTATATGTAATATTTTTAGGTTTGCGATCCTCAGTAACGAATCGATTTATAGTGCCTTAATATGGGCCTCGTTTGGTTTTTTATTACTGGTTATTGCTTATTTTATATTCGAGTTTCTCACCCCCAACTTTAGAGTTGATGAGGAGATTCTTAAGGGTAACCGTGCGATTGGTTTAATTTCCATGACCATATCCATCGCGCTCTCCTATGTGATAGGAGCAAGTGTAGCATGAAGTACTTATGGGGAACGTTATTTATTATTGCCTGTCTGTTCATCATTGCGGGAATATATTATTTTATTAAATTTGCATGAGTTCAACCGCTGACCTTTGGGAACAATTAATTCCTGAAGGTTTTTTTTGTTTGTTTAAGAAAGGGGAGTGCAAGTGGAGCATCTAAAGCATCGGATTCATCATGAAGGCCGTCTTACCAATAGATCGAAGCAGCAGCCTCACATCAAAGGCAGTAAGCTCGTGCCTCAAGCTAGATTGCTACTTATCGTACATGGATTATTCGCAGTTGCGCAGGCATTGTCCGGCACATTCGTGAACGTATATATATGGAAGGTGAAGAACGACTTTGCATTAATTGGTTGGTTTGCGCTGGCAACACAGATTATGGGCGCTCTCACCTTCTGGCTTGCCGGTAAATGGGTGAAGGAGCACAACAAGATGATGGTTCTACGACTTGGCGTAGGTATATCTGCATTGTTCTATGTATTAGTCCTAATTCTGGGCAAGCAATCTGCGGATATGGTGTTACTACTAGGCGGTGTACAGGGTGTAGCAGCGGGCTTCTTCTGGTTAGCATTTAATGTTGTATATTTTGAAGTAACAAGCCCTGAGGATCGTGATCTGTTCAATGGTTGGTCTGGATTGCTGGGCTCTGCGTCGGGTATGTTAGCACCTTGGATATCGGGCATGGTCATTACACGGATTGGGGATGGGGGCGGAAGTGGGTATCGATGGATTTTTACGATTTCCCTAGTTGTATTCGTCATCGGTGTAATCGTCAGTTTTTTTCTGAAAAAGAAGAAGCTGCCATGCTCCTATGATTGGTTTTATGGCTTCCGAATTCTGAAGGTGAAAGGTAGTCTATGGCGCTATGCCATACCAGCACTCACCGCACAAGGGATCAGGGAAGGTGTGTTTGCGTTTATAATTGGAGTGCTTATCTTCATTGCCACCAATAATGAAACAAAGGTTGGGAGCTTCTGGCTCTACACGTCGGCGGTAGCATTAATAAGCTTCTGGGCTGCTGGGCGGTGGATTAAGCCGCGATATCGAAAGTATTCTATGTTAATAGGTGTCATTATGATGGTGCTAGCAATCGTTCCTTTATTCTGGAAAGTCAGCTATGGAACCCTGCTTATATTCGGCGTTGTTGCAGCTCTATTCTTCCCGCTATATATTATTCCCATGACCTCACGAGTATTTGATTTAATCGGACGGGATGAGGAGAGCGCTAACCATCGTGTTGAGCTTATTGTTATTCGTGAGCTAGCATTGAATGCAGGCAGGATAATCGGAACAATCACATTTATTATTGTCGTAAGTTGGAGGGAATCGGCATTGGCCATGAACTGGTTAATGCTTGGAATCGGAAGCTCTCCCATTATCGCTTGGTTATTCATGCGTAGGTTATTAACAGATTCATTAATATCGATTGACAAACGTCGGTAATGATTTACAATAGAAAGAATTTCAATAAAAGCGTTTATACAAGAAGCGAACGTTTTTATAACAGCTCAACAAAGCAGTATTATATAAAAACTGGTTCTTTATGAGGGGCGGAACACATTATGCCGAGAGTCGTATCTAGTATATCTGAGCTTATCGGTAATACGCCTGTAATTCAACTTAATCGGTTGTGTATGCCTGAGATGGCTGAGGTTTATGTGAAGCTGGAGTCGTTTAACCCTAGTGGTAGCGTTAAAGACCGAGCGGCGTATTATATGATTGTACAGGCTGAGCGAGCGGGTAAGCTGGTGCCTGGTTCAGTTATTATTGAACCGACCAGCGGTAATACAGGTATCGGTCTAGCTATGAATGCAGCGGCAAGAGGATATAGAGCTATTCTAGTGCTGCCTGATAATATGACGAAGGAAAGAATAAATCTCTTGAAGGCATATGGTGCGGAGGTCGTTCTGACACCCGCTGCGGAGCGCATGCCCGGGGCGATTAGGAAAGCTGAGGAGCTTAATAAACGAATACCGAATAGCTTTATCCCACAGCAATTCGAGAATGAAGCAAATCCTAGCATTCATCGGATCACAACTGCGATTGAAATTTGGGAACAGATGAATGGAAAGCTGGATGCATTCGTTGCAACCTCAGGAACAGGTGGTACGATAACAGGGACAGGGGAAAAGTTAAGAGAGCTTCATCCACAAATCCGAATTCTTGTAGTTGAGCCGCAAGGCTCCCCGGTGTTGAGTGGAGGTCAGCCAGGCCCGCATAAGCTCGTGGGCACAAGTCCAGGATTTATACCTCAGATACTGAATACAGGTGTTTATGACGAGATTATTCAGGTTTCAGATGAGGATGCCTTGCGTACGATGCGCCTATTAGCTTCACAGGAGGGCTTGCTCGTAGGCCCCTCCTCCGGTGCTTCGATATGGGCAGCTCTTCAGGAGGCCAGGAAGCTTGGACCCGGAAAAAGGGTTCTATGTATTGCGCCAGATACAGGCGAAAGATACTTAAGCATGGATATCTTCTGAAATTGGATTGGTGTATGATATATAAAAAGCTGACGATTACGAAGGAGTGTTCTCATGAATGAATTTAAGCTGAAGATATTAGATTTGCTTAAAGAGGATGCACGTCATAGTGCGAGGATTATTGCCACCATGCTCGGAGCGACAGAAACCGAGGTCAAGACGGCAATCGAAGAGATGGAGAATGACCATATCATTCTAAAGTATCACACGATTGTGAATTGGAGTAAGGTGGATGAGGATAAGGTTACAGCCTTAATCGAGGTACAGATTACACCCGAGCGTGGTCGTGGCTTCGATGCCATTGCAGAGCGCATATATTTGTTCCCTGAGGTTAAGACGGTTTATCTGATGAGCGGAGGATATGATCTGTTAGTCGAAATTGAAGGTCGCACATTACGTGAAGTAGCCTCATTCGTATCTAGTAAACTATCAATTCTAGAGCCTGTATTAGCGACTAAAACTCACTTTATACTTAAGAAATATAAGCAAGACGGCGTAATCTTCGAGGAACACGAAGGCGATCACCGGATGTTGATCTCACCATAAAGGAAGGTTTGCCATGATGGAGCATGAGGAAGCTATGATAGAGACGAAGAGAAAGTCAATGGAAGATTATTTGTCACCCTTAGTTCGACAAATTCCACCTTCGGGTATTCGTAAATTTTTCGACTTGGTTTCTAACAGCAAGGATAAGGATATCATCTCCTTAGGTGTGGGAGAGCCGGATTTTGTCACTCCTTGGCATGTGCGCGAGGCTTGTGTCTATTCGTTAGAGCAAGGTAAGACGACCTATACATCCAATGCAGGCTTAATTGAGCTTCGAGAAGCGATTGCAGAATATCTGAATCAGGGCTTTCAATTGTCGTATGATCCGAGCACTGAGATGATTGTGACAGTTGGTGGTAGTGAAGGCATCGATTTAGCGCTTAGGGCGTTAGTTGAGCCTGGTGATGAGATCTTGATACCTGAGCCGACCTATGTATCCTATTCGCCGATTGCAGCCATAACAGGTGGTAAGCCTGTTGGTATAGAAACCTTCGCCAAGGATCAATTCAAGCTGACAGCACAATCATTAAAAGCCGCAATTACACCACGGTCTAAGATACTGATTCTCTGCTTCCCTAGTAATCCCACGGGTGCAACGATGACCTACGAGGATTTACTACCTATTGCTCGACTTGTGGAGGAGCACGATCTGTTGGTGATTTCCGATGAAATTTATGCAGAGCTATCTTATGGTCAGAAGCATGTTAGTTTTGCTACCTTACCTGGTATGAAGGATCGCACATTAGTCGTTAGCGGTTTTTCGAAGGCTTTTGCCATGACAGGCTGGCGTATGGGATATATGTGTGGTCATAGAGAGCTAATCGCTGCGATGTTAAAAATACATCAATACACCGTGATGTGTGCCCCTGTAATGGGGCAGATTGCGGCGATTGAAGCCCTAAAGACGGGCCTGCAGGATAAGGATCAAATGATGGAAGCCTACAATCAACGACGTAGATTGGTTGTGCAAGGCTTTCGTGATATTGGCTTAAGCTGTCATGAGCCCTTCGGAGCTTTTTATGCTTTCCCATCGATTGGATCCACTGGACTCAGCTCAGAACAATTTGCTGAGCGATTGTTATTAGAAGCTAAGGTAGCAGTAGTTCCAGGGCATGTATTCGGTAAAGGTGGAGAAGGATTTATTCGTTGCTCCTATGCGACTTCGGTGGGTCAATTAACTGAAGCAATAGAGCGTATTGGATATTTTATACAAAAGTTGAAAAATGACTGAAATTGTCATGTCCAAATCTCACATTTTCTGTTATAATCTGCTTAATTGAATCTTACAGGAGGTGGGATCGGCATGGCGATTCGTACTCTGGTCTCACACATCCGTGAGCAGCAATCCGATGCATATAACCCCAAGTTTAAGGCTACTCTGGAAGAAGAGATCCGGACAATGCGCAATAAGATGGAACAACTTGTGCAAGTTGAGAACTCATTCACTTCAGATGTAGTCATACAGCTAAGTATGCAATTAGACGAGAAAATTAATCTGTATAATGCATATATAAGGAATAATAAGAATCTATAAAGTCTCCCCCAAGGAAATTGTCTTGGGGGTTTTTTTTATCAACTGGGGTAATAACTCTGTATATTTATGCATTTTGTAACATAGTGAAGTGGAAAGGTAAACCGCCCTATCGGGAACGATATGGCAAGGATTAGTAGGATATAGGAGAACGAGATAGTTAATCCTCCCTTAGACCTAGAGAACCTTAATTATCAAGCTGAGAGCGGGTATATGGGTCATGACCAATCAAGCTAAATCATGTTAACATTAAAAAGTTGAAAAAAAGAGAGGGAGGAAACACAAGAAATGAAGATCCGAAATGCTTTGAAAATGGTAACGATGCTTGTATTAATTTTTAGTTTAGTTGCATGTGGAAGTAATGAGATTATTGAAGGAAATAACAGTAATAACAGTCAAGCAAGTAAAAGTACCCTTGAAGAAATTAAAGATGAGGGAAAAGCTAAAGTGGGGTTTGCCAATGAAAAGCCTTATGCCTACCAAGAATCGAATGGGGATTTAACGGGTGAAGCCGTTGAAATTGCACGAGTTATTCTTGAGCGTATTGGTGTATCAGAAATGGAAGGTGAATTGTCCGAATTTGGTTCACTGATTGGTGGTCTACAGTCAAAAAGATTCGATATGATCACAGCTGGAATGTTTGTTAATCCATTGAGATGCGAGTCTGTATTGTTCGCAAATCCCGAATATAGTATTGGAGAGTCAATTGGAGTACTAACTGGAAATCCTCACAATATCCATAGCTATGCTGACATTGCGGCGAATCCTGAAGTAAAGGTTGCGGTTATGGTTGGAGCGGTTGAAATTGGTTACCTAGAAGCAATGGAAGTACCAGCGGAGCAAATCGTACAGGTGCCAGATCAAGCAGCGGCGATAAGTGCCTTACAATCCAATCGTGCTCAGGTTATAACCATGACCGGACCTTCACTTCAAGCCATGCTGGAATCTGCGAATGACAGTGATATTGAGCGAGTCATGGATTTTGAACAACCGATTGTTGATGGTGTTAGCGTTAGAGGTTATGGTGCAACAGCATTCCACAAGGATGATGCTGATCTACGTGATGCATTTAATGCGGAATTAGCGAAAATGAAGGATTCAGGTGAATTATTAGAAATTCTAGAACAGTTTGGCTTCACTGAACAGGAGCTTCCAGGGGATATGACCGCTGAGGAGCTTTGTAAAGTTTAATATGTTGGATGCAGCGAAAGACCTGCTCCCTCTGCTTATGCAGGGGGCTCAGGTTACCATACAGGTTGCCTTTCTGTCTATGATTGTTGCCCTATTAGCAGCTTTCACAGCAGGGATGTGTCGGTTATCAAAGTCCCCAATTATCCGTCATACAACGATGGTATACGTAGAGATATTCCGTGGTACATCTTTATTAGTTCAATTATTCTGGTTATATTACTGTCTGCCATTCATGGGAATTGAGCTCCCTAAATTACTAGCAGGCGTGTTGGCTATTGGTCTCAATTATGGGGCATATGGCTCAGAAATTGTACGGAGCGCTATACTAGCTATTCCAAAAGGACAGAGGTAAGCTGCAATAGCTTTGAATATGACCCCGAGTCAGACGATGCTGCGAATTATTATTCCTCAAGCTTTCATTCGGATGCTTCCACCATTTGGGAATTTGCTTATCGAATTGGTCAAGGGAACATCCTTAGTTTATTTTATTACTCTGACAGATCTTATCTATTCAGCTACGATATTACGAAATAATAACTATGAACTTACCGCATACATTTTTATATTTGTATTGTGTATCTATTTTGTTATAAACTACGCTATCTCATTTGGGGTGCGTGTATGGGAACGAAGAATGACAGTAGGGAGGACATAGTACATGTGGAATTGGGACTACGCCTTTTCTATCCTTCCTCCATTGCTTAAAGGTCTAATTGTTGCGATTCAGGTTACACTCTGTAGCTTCCTTGTTGCTTGTATAGTTGGCTTATTATTAGCCCTATTACGTCGATCTCCTATGAAGATTGTTGCAGCCATTACGAATGGATTTTCTGGCTTTATACGTAACACACCTTTATTGGTGCAAGTGTTATTTCTCTACTACACCCTTCCTATGATTGCCAATATCTCCTTACCTGCGTTTACTGTGGGTGTAATTGGATTGGGGTTACATTACAGCACTTATTTATCGGAGGTCTATCGGTCTGGTATTGATGCAGTGCCACGCGGACAATGGGAAGCAGCGAGAGCTCTGAATTACTCCAGAACGGATACATGGACGAAGATAATCCTGCCTCAAGCTATCCCGCCTATTATCCCAATATTGGGTAACTATTTGTTAGTAATGTTCAAGGAGACACCAATTCTAATGGCGATCACACTTGCGGAGATGCTGTTAGCCGCTAAGAATCTGATGTCGATATCGTTCCGCCCGTTTGAGCCTATTACGATAGTTGGCGTATTATTCTTACTCATCAGCTATCCAGCCTCGATTCTGATTCGTAGGGTAGAGAAGCGATTGAATACTCAAAGAGGAAGCTAATGGTAATCAACTTCATTGAAATCTCGAATAAAGGATGTTGGTATCGTGCCTGATACGTTAGAGAAAGAAGTGCAAGTGAATAAGAAGAAGGTAGGAATTCAACCGATCGTTAGATACCGTAATATTAGTAAATCCTTTGGCGATTTAGAGGTGCTATCCGATATAAATCTGGATATTGCACCTAGGGAGAAGGTTGCCATAATTGGTCCAAGTGGCTCTGGTAAAACTACCCTTGGCCGACTGCTAATGACCTTAGAGGAGCCTACCTCAGGAACAATTGAAGTGGATGGAGAGTTACTCTGGCATAGGAAGGCTAAAGGGAAGTTAGTTAGAGCTAATGAACATCATCTTCACCGTATGCGCGGAAATATCGGAATGATCTTTCAGCACTTTAACCTCTTTCCTCATATGTCTATCCTTCGTAATGTGATTGAGGCCCCGATAAGGGTTCAGGATATGGAGCGGGAAGAAGCTATTGAACGCGGAATGCTGATGCTAGATAAGGTTGGGCTAGCAGAAAAACTGGATGTATATCCTGCCCAGCTGTCTGGTGGACAGAAGCAGCGTGTTGCGATAGCCCGTGCATTAGTTATGCGTCCAAAGGTAATGATTTTTGATGAAGTAACCTCTGCATTGGATCCTGAATTAGTTGGTGAGGTGCTTGAGGTTATCAAGGAAATCGCAGAAGAAGGCGAGATGGCCATGATGCTGATCACCCATGAGATGGACTTCGCGAGAGAAATCGCTGATCGTGTTATCTTCGGAGATGGTGGATACATTGTGGAGCAGGGTCCGCCTTCAGAGATTTTTGGAAATCCACAAAGTGAGAGATTACAGAGCTTTCTAACTAGGTTTCGTTCACAAGAGGGCAACTAGAATAATTATGACACGAGGGAGTGATCACTGTAGCTATTCAAGAGCAGCTTAAGAAAACAACGTTAAGACATCCACGAACAACGGAAGGTACAGCAGTATGGACGTTCATACGTGAGGTTGGCAATTTGGATTTGAACTCAGCCTATTGCTACATGATGCTCTGTGACTATTTCAAGGATACTTGTTTAATTGCAGAGCAGGGTGGAGAGCTTATTGGATTCGTGTCCGCATTCCGACCTCCAGGAAAGCCAGATACCTTGTTCATATGGCAAGTAGCCGTAGCTGCTTCTGAGCGGGGAAAAGGCTTGAGCAGAACAATGATAGATGAGCTTGTTACCCTATCAAATACAGATGGAAATTTATTCATAGAAGCTACCATTAGCCCTTCGAATTTGGCTAGTCATGGACTTTTCAGTAGTTTAGCGAAGAGGTACCATGCCGAACTTGTCATCACTGATGGCTATTCTGCGCAATGGTTTCCAGCAGAGTCTAGCCATGAGGATGAGCTTCTGTACCAAGTAGGACCAATAAAAAATACAAAGGAGTAATTAATTAATGAATATGCAAATTTTAGATAAACCATCCATGCACGTCTTTGACGAATTAGAATCAGAGGTACGGAGCTATTGCCGAAGCTTTACCACGATATTCAATAAAGCGATTAATGATACGCTATGGGACGTTAATGATAGAGAGTATATCGATTTTTTTGCTGGAGCAGGAGCTTTAAATTATGGCCATAACAATCCAATCATAAAGAAGAAGCTGGTCGAATACTTGTTGTCCGATGGCATCACACATAGCCTGGATATGGCTACTGAGGCCAAGGAGCAATTCCTAGAGAGATTTGATCGGGTTATCTTACAGCCGCGGAAGCTTGAT
>DFZX01000074.1 GCA_002383695.1 Caryophanales bacterium UBA4045 | reverse complement strand
TGTATATAAAGGCTGATCTCGATGTTGAGAACAATTCGGAAGCCAAGGCACTTCATAGCTCAGTGAAACGTGGAGACATCGATGGGATGTCTTTTATTTTTTATGTGAGTGAAGAGAAATGGGAGGATCTTGATAAAGAGATTCCAACTAGACGCATTCAGAAGATTAGAAAGGTAATTGAAACAAGTGCTGTCAACTTCCCAGCTTACACTGGGACTGACATAAATGCTCGTGATCAATCCGTATTGGATAATGCGGCAATGGCATTGGAGAATGCCAGATCTAAGGTGGATACCTCGAATAACGAGTTGGATCAAATGAAGCTTAGAAATTCAAACAAATTAAAATTGAAGGGTTAAGGTGAAATTAAATGAAGAAAAAATTACAAGCAAGATTGGCTAAGAAAGAAGCGAGGAAAGCAGAACTTCAAAAGCGCAACGACTCTGCTACAACTATGGAGGAGCTTCGTAGCATTGGAGCTGAAGCTGAAACGATTAATGATGAAATACTCGAATTGCGCAGTATGATTGACGCTATGCCGGATGATGTTGAACCGATCGCTGGAGGTTCCGCAGCACCAGTCGAGCAACGTGGTGCTCAAACACCAACACCAGGAGCTCCAGGTATTGCTCAGGTGCTTGCATCTTTCGGCATGCAGCCGATTAATCAACGTCAGCAAGAGCCAGAGGACAAATATTCCACTCTTGAATATCGGAATGCGTTCATGGCGTTTGCTAAAACAGGCGAAATAAAACCTGAGCTACGTGCTGATGCAATGACAACGACAACAGAAGTTTCTGCTGTTATTCCTACTACGATCCTCAATGAAGTCATTAAGCAAATGACTGTATATGGTCAAGTGTTCAGTCGTGTAAGAAAGCTTAATATCAAGGGCGGCGTTGAAGTTCCAATTCTTACACTTAAGCCTGTCGCTACTTGGATTGGTGAGTCTGCAGTTTCGGATAAGCAGAAAGTTACTGCTAATACGAAGGTAACATTCAGCTATTACGGATTGGAATGCAAAGTTGCTATTTCCCTTCTAGCTGATACTGTTTCATTGGCCGGTTTCGAAACGGTTATCATTGATTTAATCGTTGAAGCAATGGTAAAGGCACTTGATAAAGCTGTTATTCTTGGTACTGGATCTGGACAACCTCTTGGAATTACTGTGGATCCTAGAGTCGCAGCTGCTCAAATCGTTACCATGTCACCTAGCGAATTTGCTAGTTATGATGGTTGGGCTAAGAAGGTCTTCTCGAAATTATCACTTGCTTACAAGGCGGGCGCTATCTTCTTCATGGCATCCGGCACGTTCGAGGGTTACATTAACGGTATGGTTGATGCAAATGGTCAGCCTATTGGACGTATAAACTACGGAATTACAGAGGGGCCGCAGGGTCGATTCGGTGGCAAAGAAGTTATCGAGGTTGAAGATGACGTTATTGGATCTTATGCTGATGCTGCTACTGGTGATGTGGTTGCAGTATATACCAATCTCAAGAACTACGGTTTCAACAGTAACATGCAGATGACGATGTTCCGCTACTTCGATCATGATACAAACGAATGGGTAGATAAGGCGATCCTGATTGCCGATGGTAAGCTGATTGATCCAAGAGGCGTAGTGATCGTTAAGAAAGGCGCGTAAGGAGCGGGTTTAGATGACAGATTCAGAACTCCTTATTGAATGCAAGAAAGGTTTGAACATTCCGGTAGCCAGTACAGCGTTTGATAACATCCTGAATCAGAAACTCTTTGCAGTTAAGGGTTACATGCAAGGAGCGGGTGTATCTGATTCAATAATGGAGAGCGATCTTGCTGTTGCGGTGGTCGTCTTAGCTGTGGGAGACTTATGGAATGTGAATAGTGGGGAGACTAAGTTCTCCCCCATTCTTTTAAATCTGCTAAGTCAACTCGTAATTAAAAGTAGTTTACTAGGTGTGACTTTCAGTCCGGTTGATGGCGCAATAGCTGTTTCAGTCAACGTAGAACCTACATTGACATTCGATAAGAGGATTACAGATTACGAGGTGAGTATCGTTGAATATGAGGATTCAGATGTTGTCATCCCTACGACTGTAACCTTGAATGTCACAGGGAAAGTAATCACCATTTCACCAGATAGTAACCTTGATGCTGCTAAGAAATATGCAATCATCATAGAAAGCGCAATAGCTTACAACGGACCGGAATTAAATCGCACAGTAACTAGCTTCACTACTAATTAAACTAGGAGGTATGAAGATGTATCCACGTAATACGAAGATGGGACAAAAGATTCAAACTGACGTACCTGGTGTTGTGGCCGATCAGAGCTTTCTTGCTCATATCGAAATAGCTGCAGCTGATGCGGTTGTCGGAGATCCGGACGGAGTTCATGCCGCTGTTATAGATACAGGTGTACAGCAAGTAATTACAACAGGAATCACAAATCCCTCAATCCCACGGAATATCACAGCAACGTTCGGAGGAACGGCGACAGATATTAAAGCAATCGAGGTGATCATCGAGGGTACAAATTACCTTGATGAAGTGATCACGGAAACCTTACCAGCGGCAACGGTAGACACAGCAGGAATTGTCATAGGAAATAAAGCATTCAAAACAGTCACTGAAATAACAATACCAGCACATGATGGTGTCCTTGCAACAACTGCAATTGGTTTTGGGGATAAGCTAGGTTTACCTTACTTGCTCGAGCGCAATACAATCAAGGACGTATACTTGAATGATGTCGAGGAAGTAACTGCCCCTACTGTTGTGGCTGATTCTGATGAGATTGAGAAAAATACAATCGATTTGAACAGCGCATTAGATGGCACTCAGGTAGATATTTACCTATACGTGTAAGCGGGTGATGACATGCGAATGGATAGCGTGATCTATCTAATAACTTATACGAGTGTTCAAAACGCTGTGCTTGATTCTGTCATGACGCCTGTTAAACGTGAAACCTTAGCAAGGAAAAATTCAGTTCGGCAGTCTGAACATTATCAGGCTGCCGCAGTTGGATTAAAACCTGATTTAACGTTTACCATATGGACACTTGAATATAACGATGAATCAGCACTTGAATATGAGGGTGCGACTTACAACATCATTCGAACATTTGTTAAGGATGACGGAAAAGTGACTGAACTGATCTGCTCCGGTTTAGTCATCCCTAATGAGGTGTCATAATGCCAATACCTAAAGCGGTCAAGGTAAAGAAGAATGGTGTTGAATTCATTTCCAGCGTGGATCGGGCGAAGTATCTAATAACCGAGCTTAATCGTGCTGCTCTTCGTGAAGTTGGTAACTTAGTTAGAAGAAGAGCGCTCGATGAGGTTCGTAAGATGAAAGGCTTTAGAAGAGGAAAACGACCACTTAAAGCATTCCAATTTTGGGTTCGTAGGCGTGAGGGTAATCTTCAGGTTGGTATTAAGCATGATACCTGGTATGGCGTAAAGCAAGAACTAGGTACGAGCAAACAACCACGAAGAGCTATTCTGACGAATGCTGTCATGCAGAACATTGACGATATCAGACGGATTGAGGGAGCTTATCTCAGTACAATTGAGAATGAGAATAAAGCTTTAGGATTAATTAACGAAGAAGACGAGGGGGATAACACGGATGAATAAAATCGTTGAGATGAGAAAGGCCATAGGTGCTTTTTTACTAACGCTGCATTCAGACGTTCATTATCAAGTGGTCTCGAAAGGGGCTGCCCCACTTCATGTGGTCTTCGATTTTACCAATAGTATTGATGATGGATCGATGGAGCGATTTGTATTGGAAGTGGATGGATGGGATTCCAGAACTGATTTGAATACGATTCCTCTCGAAAACATGATGTACGCCATTGATGGAGATGGAGATAGAGTGAATCCAACGGGCTTGCATCGCAAGACATTTACATTAGATGGATTAGGATTTGTTATCTATCGAGAAAATCGGATTAACTTATTCGATGAAAATCCATTGATCAGAAGAAGAAAGTATATTTATCAAATCAGAACATTTGTAGGAGGTTGAACATGCCCGAAGATAACATTGCTTTAGGTGACGGTGTAATTTCAGTTGGTAGCGTAGATATTGCGCTTACTCGTGGCGGTGGTCAGTTCGTTGTCGAAAGAGGATATAAACAAATTTCAGCTGATGGTGACTACGGAATAGTAAAAGGTCGAACACGAATTATAAGTAGTCAAGCCAAATTAACAGTAAATATTTTGGAATTATTGCCTGCTAACATCACTAAATTCTATCCGGGATTGGATCGAAACACAACTGATCCGAATGTAGACGTGATCACCGGTACTCTTGAAATTCTTGACGGGGATTATAATACAGTAACTTGGACCGGTCGCACACTTGCTGGAAAAGCTATTGTAATCACATTAGAAAATGCAATCAATCTTGAAAATTTAGATTGGTCAATGGTAGATAAAGAAGAGATCATACCTGTTCTCACTTATTCAGCCGCATATGATCCAGCCGCTAGAACAACAGAGCCTTGGAATATCAGTTTCTATGACAATGTAGATTCGGTTATTCCTGTAGCTACATTACTTGCTCCAAGTGCTGGAGCACAGACATCTATCATTCTTGAGTTTAATGAACGTTTAGCAGCTGCTACATTGGCAATCACGGATCGATTTAATCTGTTATCTGCCCTGAAGAACGATGCGTTTGATACTGCTGCGGTCATCGCAATCACTACATTGGCCAACTCGGTTCAGTGGTTTAATAAGACAAGTAGCAATCCATATTGTATTATCACCATCGCTTCAACTACATTCGTTGCAGGTGAAACGGTGAGGGCTAATATGAAGGCTTCAGCTGTTGTGGATGTTGCGGGTAATGAAATACTTGCAGCTACCAATTCGGATGCAATTGTAATAGCTTAAATCACAGCATAGCCGTCTGAGAGGGCGGCTTATTGCTATTCAAAGGAGACTTATTATGTTAACCAATGATCAGGTATTCGATATGCTACCTTATGTAGTGGATATGTGGGAAAAACTAGACCTTGACAATTACCGCAAGCAAGTAACGGCGAAAAATAAAGGTAAAGAAGTAGATAAAATAGGAATGGGAATTGAGGTATTTAAACACATACTTAAAAATTCGGGCAAGGTTAAAGAGGAAATATTTAGCATGGTTGGTGTTGTGGAAGGTAAGACATCTGATGAAATGAGAAATCAATCATTCGGAAAAACATTACTTACTTTTAAGATGATTTTGTCTGATTCAGAGGCTATGGCTTTTTTCAAACAAGCTATGTAGTGGGATATGGAGAAACTCTCCATCTATTACATAGCCGTTACGACTTTCAACACGTTTTAAGAATGCCTTTGAGAAATATCCTTCGATTGGTCGTCGAGAGCTTCGAGAAGAAGCAGGAGAGTAAAGCTTGGGATATGTGGCTTATGAAGTTTCAGCAAATGGACAAGAAGAACTTCAAAGCATTCAATGAGTTTTATCAATCCGCTAAGACGATCCGAATAAGCAAACAACCAACGGAAGAAATATTAAAGGATGTCGCAAGTATTCGCCAACGAGCTCGATCCAAAAAAGGATAGAGCTTTTTGTTTGATCTGGAGGTGAAAATGGTGGAGATATTCAAGCTGTTTGGTAGTATTTTCGTGGAGAATGACAAAGCTAACAAGAGCCTTGACGAAACAGATGGAAAAGCTAAGAAAACTAATTTAACTCTCGGTGGCATGATTGGTACAGCTGCAAAGGTGGGAGCTGGTATTCTAGCAGGTGCATCTGTAGCAGGTGCTGGGCTATTGGCACTTGCTAATCGAACTGCTGATACAGCTGATGTCATCGACAAACTATCTGAGCGTACCGGTATTAGTCGAGAATCGCTACAAAGATGGAAATACGCAGCTGAACAGTCGGGTGGAGATATTGAGAAATTAGAAGTAGGCGTTAAGAAGTTATCTGATGTCATGAATGACGCTTCGAACGGTAATGACAAAGCTGCAGAAGGATTTGCGAAGCTCGGGATCAGCGTCGACGATCTGAAGAACAAGAGCCAGGAAGATATATTCGAAACTGTTATGGCCTCATTAGCGGATATGGAGCAGGGTGCAGAGAGGAATGCTCTAGGTAATGACTTATTAGGTAAGTCTTATACGGAGTTGTTACCTCTCTTAAATGCTGGTAGTGAAGGTATGGATGCTTTGAAATCTAGAGCGGACGAATTAGGCCTTGTTTTGACGGAAGATCAAGTAAAAGCTGGTGTTGTATTCGGTGATACGATGGCTGATGTAAAAGCTTCATTGGGCGCAGTATTTACGAGGCTAGGATCTGATGTGCTACCAACGTTCCAGAAGTTTTTAGATTGGACTCTAGCACATATGCCTGAGATCCAAGCGGGTATTACTACGGCAGTCGATGCTGTGTCAACGGGATTAAGTTGGTTAGGTGAGAACGTTCTTCCAGTAGTCGTCGAAGGAGCTACATGGTTGGGCGAGAACGTCCTTCCAATTGTGGTCGAAGCTTTTAAATTTCTCGGGGATGCTATTCAGTTCGTCATGGATAACATGAATATCTTCCTTCCGATCATTCTTGGAATCACAGCGGCCATTCTTGCACAAGCAGTCATCGGCACGATAACCAATCTTATGAAGGCGTGGTCAACGGCTACGAAGTCACAGACAGCATTCCAGTGGCTTTTAAACGCAGCACTTAACGCCAATCCTCTCGGGGCAATTGCCTTGTTAATTGGCGCCCTTGTTGTTGCAGGAGTTCTGCTGTGGAAGAATTGGGACACGGTTATAGAGTGGGCAAAGAAGCTAGGGAATTTTGTAAAGGAAAACTGGGACAAAATCTTGATGTTTATACCTGGTATCGGGTTGCTTGTGGCTGCTGGTAAGTTGCTATATGAGAATTGGGATAAGATCAAAACAAAAGCCAAAGAGGTTTGGGATGCAATTGTTGAGATTATGCGTGGACCAGTCAACTTAATAATAGGCATGATCAACGCGGTTATAGGTGCCTATGAGAAGATGATTAATGGTTTGGGTAAGGCGATTAACAAAATACCAAGTATTAAAATTCCAGATTGGGTACCAGGATTCGGAGGGAAGGAGTTCGGGATTCCTAACATTCCGAATATCTCGCTTCCAAGAATACCAATGTTAGAAGATGGCGGAGACATTACAGAAGCTGGTCGAGTATTGGTTGGGGAAAAAGGTCCGGAGTTTCTAGACCTACCAGAAGGAGCTCGTGTCACTCCATTGGATAAAGACAATGTACCGGCAGAGATCACGCTGTACACATACCTCAATGGCTACGAAATAGCTCGATCGTCGTCGAAAGCTCAACACGAACTGACAGACGGACGTGGCAGGACGAGAGGAGTGCCAAGCCTAGCATGAACTTTTTATACGTAAGTGATGATTTTGGAGTCACCTGGTACGATGAGGATCACTTTAATCTAATCGTACAACCTGGTAACAAAAACCCGCTCACACCGGATACCAGCGAAGTGTTGGTGAATGTCGCTGGTAAGTTAGGGGTTATTCGGTTTCAGTCTCAAATTGGCGGGCGGTCATTAGTGATTCCTCTCGCTCTACCGTTTGAAGATGACCAGTACAACACACAAATCAAGGCTCGAGAGTTTGCGCGATTCTGGACGGATGGAAAAGGACGTCCAAAGGATATATGGCTAAGGTTCGGCTATGATCCGGATGTCTTTTACATCGTTCAAAAATCAACTAGCTTGGATATTGAGCGCGATCTTATGCTTGGTTTTTTACAGTTGGCATTATTCGCCGCTGAGCCAATGAAGCAGCTGAGAGAGTACGCTGCAGATATTGATTTTGATTCTGAAATCACGTGGTACCACGACATTCGATTCGACGATGAATTTGTATTTACAATGACCGGAAATACAACAGTCGAGGTTAACAATTTCGGTACTCTGGATGTATCGCCGGTCATTCAGATTGTCGGCAGCTTTACGACACTGAACATTACCATAGGCGATCAAACATTGATATACAGCGAATCGTTGGCTGCTCAAACACTTACAATCGATTGTGCAAAGTTCGCAGCCAAAGTTGGGATCACGAATAAAAACAACCAGGTATCCGGAGATTGGCTGGAATTGCCGGTTGGTGTCAACGAAGTCGCGTTTGCAGGGACTGGAATGAATTTCACTGTGACATTTATATTTAGACCAAAGTTTTTATAGGGGGTGGAGACAGTGCCAGACGTTATACTATCTACGGATACACTTAAGACAGGACGTCCAAAGATCAATACAAAGTTTGTTGAACTGGATGCAGAATTAGCAGAACAGGACGCTCGGGTCGATACGATCATCCAGGGTGGCGGGCCCGACAAAGATTCTGAACTCGTAGATATCCGAACTCCGGATGCTAGTTATACTCCTGCTGGAGTAATCGCTGTTGCCGGTGATATCACAAGGGATATGCAGGTTAGGATGATTGCAAATGAAGCTGATCTTGCTGCGCATGAGGCTGATACTACGCAACGAGGAAT
>DFZX01000069.1 GCA_002383695.1 Caryophanales bacterium UBA4045 | reverse complement strand
ATGCACACCATATTAATTAATCGAAACTTTCAAAATCGACCTTAGAGCGTGAATTAGGAGCTGTGAGCTGTGACGTGTGAGCAGAATTCGAGCTTTACCCGAACTTGCTCACAAGAGCACCATCAATGCGACCAAGAGCACAAAGATCAAAACGAAGAAAGTATCTTTACTCCCCCACACTAGTACATAGAACCTAGAACGTGGCATTCCTAGACGGTAGCCTCTGGATTCCATGGAATCAACGAGCTCGCTTGCTCGTCTGAATGCTCCGACCGAAACGGGCACCAGCAGGGTCATGAGAATGCTTGCCTTCTCTCTGAGCGTTCGCTCCTTCAGCACAAAGCCTCGCGAGGCTTGTGCCTTCAGGATTTTCTCCGCCTCCTCAAAGATACTCGGAATAAATCTCAGTGCTATGCTAATCATTAATGTAATTTTCTGCGGGGATAAGCGTACCCATCGTAAGGGTGCGAAGAAGCTCTCGAGTCCGTGAGTTAAGCGTTCCGGCGTTGTTGTAAAGGTTAGAATAGCCGTGAATGAAATAAACAATATCATGCGAAGTGCAGATAGAACACCTCGTTCAATCCCACCGGAATATAGAGATACAGGCCCTACACTTACGATTCGGGCCCCGCCTGTATTAAACAAAATTTGGAATAGCGCAATAAATCCTATCAAGAATAATAACGGCTTAACAGCACGCGAGTAAAATATAAAGGGGATCCTCGTAAAGCTCATAATGAGTATAGAGAATACCGTCACTGCAATTACACCTATAAACGAGTTGATCATAAAGATGACGACCATAAACAAGAGCATAGCCGCTACCTTGGCTCGCGGATCAAGTCCATGTACCCAAGATCCCGTTTCGATATATCTCCCCATGATGATTTTATTACGCATCGTTTAAACCCCCTAGAACCTTACTGACGTATTCAGCGATATCCTCAACCGTTTGTTGATGGTGCCCTTCTGGGATGCTTGTCTGAAAGCGCTCTGAGAAATCGCGCATGAATCGCAAGGATGGGGGTACAATCATCCCTGATTCCGCAACTAAGGGAAGGTTATCCATAAGCTCAGCTGCAACCCCATGAAATTTGATCTGACCCTCGCCCATGATAACAAACTCATCCGCATAGGGGAGAACCTCCTCTAAACGATGTGATACGACAACAATGGTTCGGCCCAATTCCGTACACATAGCCCGCAACAGCCTCATCACCTCTTCACGACTAACCTGGTCGAGGGAAGCCGTAGGCTCATCCAACACGTAGATATCTGGATTCATGACCATGACCGTGGCAATCGCTGCTTTACGTAGCTGTCCGCTACTTAGCTGGAAAGGGCTTAGCTCGAGTATGGAGCCATCTAGACCTAATAGCTCAATAACTCGTCTAGCTGCAGCTTGAGCCTCTTCCTCAGTTGCTCCGAAATTTCGCGGACCAAAGGTTATGTCCTTGCCCACGGTTTCCTCGAACATCTGGTGCTCAGGAAACTGAAACAACAGCCCAACTCGCTTACGCAGCTCTTGAACCCGCGTTGCCTTCTCTCCAGCACGATAGTGAAAGTCTAGTATGCGGATCTGACCGTCAGTAGGGAGCAATATCCCGTTAAAATGCTGCATAAGCGTTGATTTACCAGATCCTGATACACCTAATATGGCAACAAAGCGACCCTCTTCGATGTGAAGGTCTATATCGTTTAGACCTAAGTGCGATTTTAAGCTTCCGGCATCGCGATACGTGTAGGTGACGTTCTCAAGCTTAATTCCCATAAGGCATCGATAACCTCCTTCTCATGAAGATGGGGATCAAGCTCAATCCCTCTACGCTGTAATTCTCTAATGAGCTGTACGAGGAAGGTCGGCTTCAATCCACATGATTCCAACAAATCATCCTGCGTCCAAAGCTCATGAGGCTTGCAATCAGCCACGATTGCTCCATCCACAAGAGCCATTACGCGATCAGTTGCTATGATTTCATCATGATCATGGGTAACGGATATCAGTGTGTATAACCCACTTGATTTCATATCGTGCATAATCTGAATCATCTCGTGCTTAGATTTCTCGTCGAGCATCGATGTTGCTTCATCGAAGATGACAATGCTTGGCTCCATCGCTAGAACTGCTGCTAGGGCAGCGCGCTGCTTCTGCCCACCTGAGAGCTGGTTTGGATGCCGCTCAAGCAGATGCGTGACCTGTAGCTTATCTGCATAGTGCGCAACACGCTCTTTCATCGTCATTAAATCTAAACAGCGATTCTCGAGTCCGAACACCATGTCATCCATAACGGTCAAGCCGACAAATTGATTATCGGGATTAGGGAACACCATTCCGATCTGTTCACGAACGTTCCCTACCGTTTGTGTGGTTAATTCCAACCCGCCTATGACAATGCGGCCACCACTGCTAGGAAGCAGCCGATTCATTAGCTTCACTAATGTCGATTTGCCACAGCCGTTCTTACCAACTATACTGACCCACTGTCCTGCTGGAATACGGAAGGATAGGGGAAGAAGTATGGGTGAATCTACATGTCTACCTGTGTATGAAACTTGATCGAATTGAATCATTGCAGCTTCACTCCCATCGAATCGAAAAGACCGATTCTACGAAGTGAGGCTACCAAATAACGGGTTGCCATTCCGATGAATATGCCCGTCACTACACCTGATATTAAGAGTACAGGTAAATAGTAGAATATACCCGTAGTTCCAAGCACCAGTGATGCAGCAACCAGCTGTCCAATATTATGTGTAATGCCACCTACCACACTAATGGCGATCAAGCTAAACTGATCTTTACCAAATCGCAGCATCACATACATGACAATAAAGCTGAAGGAAGCTCCGAAGAAGCTGAATAGAAAGGTAGAGAAGGTTCCTAGGATGAAGGAGGTCAGCAAGGTTTTGAGAATAATGAGCATCACAGCATCCTTGCCTGAGAAGAATACAAGACAGGTAAGCACCATAATATTCCCTAGACCTAGTTTGGCCCCAGGAATCGATATCGTTATGGGAATTAAGGTTTCGATAATACCAAGTACAACCGCTACAGCAGCGAACATCGATATCATGACCGTGCGCTTAAGCTCATGAGGATCAGGAGACAATTGCATCTATACCATCCCCCTCGTTCGATTCACCAACAACTTCAACTAACACACGGTTGGGCAAACAAACGACCCTCTCCCCAACCTTACGTACAGCACCCATATGAACGCAGAGCTGGTCTGGACAATCCGCATCTAAGATTTGAACAGCATGCTCTTGAATTCGAATCAGATTGTAGCCTCGATCCGTTCGAATTTCTAGCTCCTGAAGCTCCGCTGTTAATTCCAAAGTCTTGTAAAGCTCGCCATCTACTGTAATCTTCGCAAAGGTAGTTCCAGAATACTCATTCTCATCCCCGTTCCATAAGAATGCTATAAGTACGATTACACCAATCAAGAGCACAGCTATAAGGCCGAGGTCTCCACGTTTCATTGTCATAGCTATCACTCTCCTATTCGCAAAACAGATGTTATTAATTGACATGCACTGAGTTGCAACTTATCCTGTTTTTAATTATAATCTTTTCCGACGATTACTATGTGATTATTCTCACATTAGTCTGAAATGCAATTTGTTAAACTTCAGCATATAGAAATGGGGTTAGGCTAATGTTGAGATCAACGAAACCAATCGTTACTATATTTATTGTATGCCTATTAGTAATCATAACACTTGTTGGCTGCACTTCGAAATCCACCAGTGATGCTTCAAGATCGGCAAGCTACTTTATCTTCGATACGATTGTTACGGTAAAGGTGTATTCGGAGCACGTTGAAGATCAGCATTTTGACGCCATCGAGCTCATCCTTAATCGGATAGATCATGCCATGAATCGGCAGCTGAAGGGTAGTGAGATTGCGCAGGTTAATCAACAGGCAGGGTTAGGTGCCGTCCCCGTATCTGCTGAGACCTTTCTAGTTGTTCAGAAGGCTATAGATTATGCTCAACGCTCCGAGGGAAGATTTGACCCAACCATTGGACCGCTTGTCGATCTATGGAAAATTGGCACAGAGGATGCGAATCTTCCTGATGAAGCCTCGATCAATGAGACGATTGAGCTTGTAAATTATAAAGATGTCCTGATCAACGAACAACAGAAGTCGATTATGTTAAATCGTGCGGATATGTCCATTGACCTAGGTGCAATAGCTAAAGGCTATGCTGCAGACCAAGTTGCAGCTTACCTGAAGAATGAAGGCTTCGACAGCGCCATTATTGACTTGGGCGGGAATATTCTAGCCATGGGAACAAAGCCCAATAATGAGCTTTGGACGATTGCCATTCAGAATCCCGAATCCAAGCGTGGGGACAATATCGGTACCCTGCGCGTAAATAACAAAACGATCGTATCCTCCGGTGTTTATGAACGATACTTCATGCAAGACGGTGTTCGCTACCATCATATTTTTGATTCAACTACCGGCTACCCTATTGTCAATAATTTATTAAGTCTAACCATTGTCACGACTCACTCTATTGATGCCGATGCACTGTCGACTACCCTATTCTCTATGGGGCTTGAGAAAGGCATGACCTTTGTTGAGTCCATCAAGGATGTGGAAGCTTTCTTTATTACTAATGATCGAAAAATATATACAACAAGCGGATTTGCCGACGATTTACATATAACCGATGCTAGCTATTCCAAGCACAAGAAGTAATGAAATCCCTATAATCATGAAGTTTTTGACCGCCAGTGCGAAGGTGTGCTCTTTGCTCTGCAGCTTAGCGAATTTAGTAATATTCCGTTGAACGGGAATCAGTGTAATCAATAAAACCACCACTAGAACTGGATTAACCTTGATAACGAATAAGAATAGCATATCAATGTAAGCTGCATAGTATAAAAATCGATATAGGAGCATCGCCCATTTTTTTCCAATATATATAGGTAGCGTGTATCTCTTATTCTCCAAATCTTCCTCAAGATCACATATATTATTAGCCAGCATAATGTTAGCAATACCGAACATAATCGGTACAGATAGTAGGAAAATATAGATAACCTCTACGATGTCAATATGTATGGATAACTGAGCAATACCATTGCTGAATAACATATCCACGATTTGACCTTGCTCTACATGAATATACACCGAGACGAATATCAGCACAAATCCCATAAAAAATCCGGAAACAGCTTCCCCCAGCGGCAATCGGGAGATCGGAATGGGACCAAAGGAGTAGAGAATTCCTAACGCAAAGGAGATAGCTCCCAGAAACAGAATGAGTATACCCGCACTAATCACCAACAAAATCCCTGTTATTGTGGCAATGATAAAGAGCGTTAAAATCACTGTGATGACTGTAGCTTCCTTCAGCTTGTATTTCACGATGGCATTATGGGTTTCATAGCCGTAGCCTTCGGTTTTAGTAGCTCGTTTGAAATCGTAATAATTGTTAATCGCTGTGGTCGCCATATCAATGAATAACAAGGAGATGAACATGAGGAAAAAATGATAGCCATTAAATTCCTCGAATCGATAAACGGCATAGACAGCTCCAATTAGGAATGGAATCATACTCGCAACCTTGGTTTGTATTTCAACGAGCTTTAAAAAGCTTATGATGGACATAAGGACACCTCTTCATTAAATTCTATTCGATGCCCCTCGGGGTCGCTAATAAACACTTGATGCCAGCCGGTAATACTATCTGGGTAGCTCTCATACTTCCAATTGTGTGTGTCTAACTGTGCTAGTAGCTGCCTCATATTCGTGACACGTATTGCGAAGTGTCCGTCCTTCTTCAGCATCGGCCTAGGCTCTCGAGGAACAACAAGATGCAGCTCCGTGCCCCCAATGTGATACCAGATCCCATCGAAGTCGAAATCCGGTCGATCGTCGCTTACCTGAAAACCAAGTACCTCACCATAAAATTGCTTCGCCTTCTCTAGGTCATGAACAATCAGCGCAACATGGTGCAATCCTGCATACATGTGAACACATCCTTAAGAGTTGATTTTGTGAGCAGTTGTTCTTTTTTTGATTATACATGTTTTTATACTTCTTGATAAATGATTAGCGCACAATGCCAAAGAAGGAGACCGATTGGACCCCCTTGGACCCCCTCCTACGTAAATATGAAAAGTCTTACGGCGGCAAAGGTTTCCCATTAATAAAAACTGCAATAATACAGTAATTTAGAGGGAATATGGCATGTAAACATCAAAAAACTGCAAATGTGCAGGCATTAATAGCTCTCATCAGTTTTTCGAGCGATGTTGTAGAAAATAACTGCACTTTCGCAGGAATTCTACTTTTTCGAACCTATTCGAAAGAATTTTACTGTACTTTTGCAGGTATTCAACACTTTCCAATTCGTACTCATAGTTTGACCATTCATCTCGCTGTTTCATAACTTCGAATGCGAGAGACTTCATGAAGCTTCTACAGCTCCCAATCCTCACGGAAGCGTACATACAATGCGATCAAATAACCTTGAGTGCTCATCGTAGGTTCCAGTGGATACTGTAGCTTAGCCGCTAAGTATTCCGCGATTGGCTTACCCAGCTCATACAATCTGGCATCGTGCATCGTTGGTAGGCTATCGATCCATGTGCTTAGCATCAACCAATCCTTCTCATGGAATAATTGTATTCGCTCCTGCTCAAGCTGAAGCTCGGGCAGCTGGCCTCGACTTCGATACCGAGCAATGGCTTTGTCGATCGTTCTTCGTCTTCTGGCTCGCACCTTCTGAAGCTCTAGCACCACCATCGTACCCGCGACCATATCGCCAAGCCGTTTGTCCTTCTTACTGAAGAGCATAACCATGACACCCAGAAAATAAAACGACGGCAGCAAATCCACCAATCGAAAAAAGTTACGGATAATCACAGATAGGAATGTCGCGGATTGACCATTGTCCTGAAGAACACGCAGCCCGAAAACCCGCTTCCCCGGCGTCTGACCAGCCATGTAATATTCTGTGCATATAAAATAACCTACGTTGATTAATATGACGAGGATGATAAATATCGCAGCAGCGTAATTACCCGCCTCGGAGGTGGTGGACGTCCCTCCTTCTTCTCCTAGTGAGGCAAGTCCAAATAGGGCCGCAACAATTCCAGCATTGAGCAGCACTAGGATCAGTCCGTCCAATAGATGAGCCATGGCCCGGCTGCCGATCCCAGCAGTTTGAAATTGTAGCTGCACCTGCTCGGGCGTGACGACGGTTTGTTGTTCTTCTAAGGTTTCGTACATAACGTCTGCCTCCTTAATATGGGGTAGGAACAACTAAAGCATTAGAAAGTAATGAATGTTATGATTCGATGGTTTCCAAAATATGATAATATGGACAAAGGAACTAAAGGAGGCCGTATCGTGGAGATCAATCGATATATTAGGGATAATAAAGCGATTTGGACTGAGCTCGAAGCTTTACTCAATCAGATGAATAAGAAAAAGTCCAAGCTCCATGCCACACAGCTTGACCGTTTTACCGAATTGTACAAAGCGGTATCCGCTCACTTAGCAACGATGCAGACTGTTTATCCTACGAATGAAGCAACGATTATGCTCAATCACCTCGTTGCTCGTGCTCATAATACGATGTATCAGGAAAGCAATAAGAGCTCCCAACAGCTGCGGACGTTCTTCCTGCATTATTTTCCAGCCTTGATTGGGACTCGCGCACTGTTCATCCTCTTTGCCCTGCTGTTATTCGGAATCGGTGGTTTATCTGGCTTCCTCGCTGTTCGAGCAGACCCGCTGAATCTAACCCTTATCGTACCTGCGAATATCGCGGAAGGACTCGATCCTACACAAACTGAGCTGCCACGTGAGAATCTCAACAGTCCTATGATGTCTACAGAGATTATGACGAACAACATTAGAGTGGCCGTGCTGGCATTCGTAAGCGGAATCACACTCGGGATCGGAACGGTTTACCTGTTAATCATGAACGGACTACTGATTGGTGCTTTAGCTGCGGTATTCATGCAGGCCGGGAAGAGCTATGTGTTCTGGGCCTATATTCTGCCCCATGGTGTGATCGAATTGGCCGCGATCTTCATTGCCGGTGGTGCTGGCTTATATATGGGCTATCGGATATTCGTCCCTGGGATTTATTCACGCACGCATCGTCTGCTCGAAACGGCCAAGGAATCCGCTCAGCTGATGCTTGGAACGATTCCCCTGTTCATCATCGCCGGTATTATCGAGGGCTACATTACCCCTTCAACACTTTCCTTGGATGTAAAATATATCGTGGCCAGCGTAACTTTACTGCTGTTAATTGTCTATTATGTGTATGGTGTTTATGGTTATAGAGCGTCGCGTGCTTTGAGATCTAAGTAGGCGTTAACGACACTTAGCGTTAGCTGGTCAGCTGGCACATCGAGAACCGGAATACCTCGACCAGCCATGATGTGTATGTATCTTAAGCGATCCAGTGTGAATTGGTGGGCAATGCTCTGAATGTAAGCATGATGGCTATCCTTGGCCTGAATTCTAACCCAATCATACAAGAGTGGATCTCCCAGAGAAAGCAGGAGCGCCGGATTACCTCTACGCAGCCGCTGCATATAGGGCAGAAGCCCTTTATCATACAGATAGCTCTCCATATCCGAGAAGAGCACGATGAATGAACGTTTTTTCAGATATCGCTGTAGATAAGCTAATGCTACGCTGTAGATCGGCTCCACAAAATCAAACTTTAAATCATATACTGCTTCAGTTAATGTATGAAGATGTGCAATACCTCTACCCGGCGGAACGTAAACCTTCACCCGATTAGAGAACGCCAGTAGACATACTTGATCCCCTTGCTTCAACGCTACGCTTGCCAGCGCTAGAGCAGACTCCAGACAACGGTCTAGCTTCACCTGTTCATCGAGCTCAATCCCCATCATACGTCCACAATCCAGTAGCAGGGTAACAATCTTACCCTTCTCCGGTCGGTATTCATTCGTCATCAGCTTTGCGGTGCGCGCGGATGCCTTCCAATTGATATACCTAGGCTCATCTCCCTCGGTGTAATCCCTCACATAATGGAAATCTGATCCGCTTCTGATCTTGCGATGAACCCGATTACCGTCTAGAATAAGTGCATTCTGCAAGGAACCAAGCACTCCTCTTACGGCCGAGAGATCAGGAAAGACACGAATTTCTTGCGGCAGCTCGATACGAAGCTGCTTCTTCCATAAGCCTAGCCCGCCATAATAACGAAAGAATACCTGCTTGAATGTATAGAGACCTCTCTCTTCGGCACGGGTTACATAGGAGAATGTTCCGTTGGTGCCTTGGAATGTGCCTGTTGGTGTTGATGTTGATGTTGGTGGAGATGGTAGAGATGATGAATCTGACAATGCCAGCTCCGATTTCACTGAGTAGCTCCGGTCACTACCCGCGAAGCTTCTCGGAAGATCATCCATCAGCTCGATTCGAACGAATTGCGGCTGGCGTGTTGTTAACAGTATCTGCACCTCAAACTGCTGTCGAACATCTACACGCTCTGGGAGTAATCTTTCTATAGACCACTCGCTCCTTCGAGGAAGTAACCATAGATCAACGATACTGAATAAGAGCAGCAGACAATTATATGCCCAGAAAACATACAGCCCGATGTCGAGTATGTAACCGAGTATGATGGCTAAACTTCCTATTGAGACAAGGATGATGAGTCGTTGCGTAGGTACTATAAAATCTTGGAATAGTCGTTTACCGAGGTACCGGAATAGAGGCCAACGTGTCTTGGATGATTTGGTCACTTGTTCCGCCCTCCAATTCCGCTTGTGGTGTTAGCAGCAATCTATGTCTTAATGCAGGTCGAGCTACGAGTTTTATATCGTCTGGCGTTACGTAGTTTCTTCCCTCTAGCATCGCCCATGCTTTGCTTGCCATTAGAATAGCTATACCTGCACGCGGACTTGCGCCAAGCTGAACTCGCTTCGACTCTCTGGTTTTACGAATTAATGTTGTGATGTAGGAGATTAATGTCTCTTCTACAACGACCTGTGATAGCTGCCTCTGCAGCTGTATAATTCGTTCTGTCGACATGACAGGTACGAGTGGTTGCTCACGTTCTTCTAAGAATGGCTTGTGGCTGCGGAGAATTTGCTGCTCATCCAGCTCATTCGGATATTCCAGTACTAGCTTGAATAGGAACCGATCTAACTGCGCTTCAGGCAAGGGGTACGTCCCCTCATACTCTACAGGATTCTGAGTAGCAATGACGAAGAACGGGTTAGGCAGTAGGTGGGTATTACCTTGAATCGTCACTTGTCGTTCCTCCATGGCTTCTAGGAGAGCAGCCTGTGTTTTGGGACCAGAGCGATTGATCTCATCAGCTAATAGTATATTCGTGAATACAGGTCCTTGGATTGTCGTGAATTCATTGTCCTTCATATTAAAAATAACCCCGCCCGTAATATCACTAGGCATCAAATCAGGTGTGAATTGAACACGCCGATATTCGCCACCGCTTAATCCAGCAATAGTTCTAGCCATCTTCGTCTTGCCAAGTCCGGGGACACCCTCCAGTAGTACATGTCCCCCCGCGAGCATCGCTGTTAATAGCAGTCGAATATTGAGCTTCTGTCCATACAGCCTCTCATCCATCGCTTCAAGCCAATGTTGCATTCTACTCACTCCTCTCAGATATACGGTGACTCATTCTTCGGATTCCTCTGTATGAATTTAAGGCGCTTCATGCTACTGCTACGAGCTTCTGTCCATACAGCCTCTC
>DFZX01000071.1:9863-10273 GCA_002383695.1 Caryophanales bacterium UBA4045 | reverse complement strand
AGCAGATCTTCGTCTCTTCTGAATCGCATTCATACCCATGATAACTGCTACTAACTCATAATTATTTAATTGTTCAGACATGTTATCTAAACAATATGCCTCAGATGAAAACCAATTACTCACCCTTTGGAAGCTTGCAACCAAGTCCCCGTTCCCATCAGTAATATTATAGTCACGAGAGAATGCAGGTGAAGTAATAGTAAACTCACCTCGTTCATAGGCATCATACGTGTAGTTCTTGGCTAAGAAAGTGAATTTACTGCGTAATTTACCTACCATATTCTGATCTGAGTTAAACACTTCCCATTTGTTCGATAATATCGGGAATTTACCACTATACATATGCTCGCCTGAAGCATCAAAAACCTCTAAAGCTGAGCCAAAGGCACTTTTCAAATCCAAATAACCAA
>DFZX01000071.1:0-9808 GCA_002383695.1 Caryophanales bacterium UBA4045 | reverse complement strand
TCAAGATCGCATCTCTTAAGAATACAGCTGCACCTGGTTGAATCTTATCATAATAGGCAGTGAATCTCTCATCATCCACATACATCTGCGCAAGACCGGCATGTGCTTCCTTACTATAATTACTCCAGTAATAAGTTAGCCACTGCTTGTGTAGATCAGCCGCTTGCTGGGCGAGTTTACTTGCTGGATCGCCTGTATGAATTGCTTCTGAAACAATTACCGCCAATCGATCCGCGAGCTTGTTCACCGCATCATGATCCGCTTGTGTCATATCCTTGACCTTCTGATTAGATTTATCAATCCTATCACTTCCATACTTACTGCGAATTTCTGCTCCATACAGCTTCTCATTATCTTCAACCAACTTATTCTTAAATCCTTCAAACTTTTCAGCGTCCGTCATGGTTATCCTCCCCTCTGTTGTGGCTATTGTTTTTTCTAAATTTGTAATCAATACATCTAGCTGTGTTCTTCGTTCAATCAGCTTTTCGTGGTGATCTCTTAGAGCACGTGCTCCGTCATAGGAAGGCGCAGTTACCAGCTTCTTTATACGGTCTAAACTGACCTCTAATTGTCGATAGAATAAAATTTGCTGTAACTGATTGATTTCCACTTGACCATAAATGCGATATCCTGATGAATTGATTCTAGCCGGCTTCAGAATGCCAATCTCATCATAATACCTAAGAGTCCTGGTGCTTACTCCAGCTAGTCGACTTAGCTTCAGTATGGTATATTCCATGTATGTCCCTCCCTATAAAAATACTCTAAACCTTTACGTAACGTTAATGTCAATACATAAATAAAAAGCCTTTAGAGATTTATATTGATCTCCTCTGGCCTGAATAGTAAAATCATGATCTTCATTAATTATTTGAACCAGCCTTTCTCCTTGAACCGCATAATGGCTTCAATACGATTCGTTACGTGCAACTTATCTAAGATGACAGAGATATAATTTCGTACGGTACCCGTTGTGATATATAGCTGACTCGCGATTTCCTTCGTATTCTTACCATCGGCGATCAGCACCAATACTTCCTTCTCACGCTCGGTCAATGGATTCTCCTCACCATATGCCTCGTCCATCAGCTCTGCAGCATAGATGCGACGACCGGCAATGATGCTACGAATAGAAGTCGCTAGCTCTTCACTCGGGCTATCCTTTAGCAAGTAACCATCTACACCAGCTTTTAGAGCCCGTTCAAAATATCCAGAGCGAGAGAATGTGGTTAGAATCATTATTTTGCAGTTAGATCCCTTAAGCGCCTCTGCTGCATCAAGTCCACTCTTCATAGGCATCTCAATATCCATAATACATATGTCAGGCTGATGAAGCTGTACGAGCTTAATTGCATCCTCACCATTACTTGCGGTACCTACTACCTGCATGTCCTCTTCTAGGTCCAATAAAGCAGCAAGAGCACCTAATAGCATACGCTGGTCCTCAGCGAGGATAATTCGAATCATAGTTCAGCCTCCACTTCTAGAAGTTGTTTGAAGACGTTTGGTACTTTAATTATGAGCGTTAAACCTTTGGCTGAAATAATTTCCATACTTCCATTCACAAACTCAAGTCGTTCCTTCATTCCTCTGAGTCCATTGCCTCTAATGTACATGGATTCCGTTGCGATACCAATACCTTCATCCTTAACCTTCACGATCAGCTCGGTCTGAGTAGGTTCGATAAAGATTGTACATGAAGAGGTTCTGCTATGCTTTACAATATTAGTAACAGCTTCCTTCAGACACATGCTAAGAACATTCTCAATTAACAAGGAGGTATTAGTTAGCTTAGGATCACCTTCAAGACGAAACGCAATCTGAGCGGCACTGAGTATTTGCTCAATTCGGTACATCTCATCCTCTAATCTTGTTCCACGCATCTCGGTAACAATTTCACGAACTTCCTTTAAAGCGGATCTTGCAGTCTGCCGTACATCGTTAATTTCAATTTGCGCTCGTGTTGGATTACTATAAATTAGCTTCACAGCAAGATCACTTTTCAGGCCGATTAATGAAAGCTTCTGACCGAGTGTATCATGTAGATCTCTAGCAATCCGCTGACGTTCCTCTAGCTTGACGAGCTCAGATATTCTCTTATTCGCATCCTCTAATTGCACTTGTAGCTTATCGCTTTTATTCCGATTATATGTTGTCACAGGAAGTAGAATAACTCCGATTACACTAACTAGAATAAATGGAATTTGAGTTAGAAAAACAGTGTTATCCGTCACAAATTGATAGTTGATCGTTGCTAATGTAGTTACTAAGTGAATGGAGTAAAATACAAAAAAACTGATCCGGTTCTGTATATTCCCGATAAAGAAAGCCAAGAAGAGTGCGAAGTATACATAACCGAATAATAGTGTCATCGTAATAGAGATTACCATCTGTAGGCTCGTCCAAAAATAAACTAGCCATCCTCTAGAAACAAAGGATAGCACATAACAAACAAAGAACACGATAATCATAATGATGCCTATAACAATCTCGTATGTGGAGGAGGATCTTAATATAAAATAAAAGGGTAGAATATAAAAGACTACCCACACATACGGACTTAAACCCGTATTCCTATGAAAAATTGAATGCCATTTCTGCACCTTGATTATTCGCCCTCCAGCCTCGGATTGGGAATTTTCATTTGATCCGCGACAGATTCTTGGTTTTTAATTAGATGCTTAATTTGATTAAATCCCACAAATGTTTTGCTATTCTCATCCCACAGACGATGATTTAGTGATTTGAAGCTGGTTTTGAGTGTAATTGTTGTTGCCATCTGAAGAGGTGGAACAGCATTGTGGGCCTTCTCCAAATTATAGTTCGGTATCTTCGGACTTAGATGATGAACATGATGGAAACCAATATTCCCAGTTATCCATTGTAGTACCTTCGGTAGCTTATAGTAAGAGCTACCCTCTACCGCTGCTTTCAAATAACTCCATTCATCATTATTCTCGAAGTAAGAATCCTCAAATTGGTGCTGCACATAGAATAACCATATGCCTAACATACCGGATATCATGAACATTGGACCTTGAATTAATAAGAATGCTTGCCAACCAATCGCCCATATTAACAAACCATATAGAACGACGAGGGAGATATTCGTAATGTACGTATTGATTTTTTCTTTCCTTCTAGCACCTTTTGCATTCATACGGTACTGAATAAGGAATACGCCAATTGGACCTAGTACTAGCATAGTTACTGGATTCCGATAGAAGCGATATGCGAATCGGCGAGTCCATGAAGATTTCGTATATTCATCTACAGTTAGAAGCCACATATCTCCCGTACCACGCTTATCAAGATTGCTACTCGTTGCGTGGTGGATGGAATGGCTATTCTTCCATTGCTGGTAAGGAATCAACGTAAGAATACCTGTGATGGTACCGATAATATCATTAGCTAAGCGACTCTTAAAGAATGATTGATGTGTACAGTCATGGCATATAATAAAAGTTCGAACCAAGAAGCCTGAGGATAGAAGTATAAACGGGAAAGCAAGCCAATACGATATAGATAAACTTAAGAATGCTGCGTACCAGAATAGTACTAGCGGCCCTAATGTATTAATAATCTGCTTAATGCTCGACTTTGTGTCCGTTTTCTCGTATGGGGCAACATTCTTCTTCAAGCTGTTTAGTTTAGATGTAGTCAATGTCTGTATTCCTCTCTATGTGTAATTCACCTTACAATTTCTTAACAAACGTATTATACACTTATTATAGTGAATACGTCCAAAAGTATGTAGTCATAAACGTCTAGTCACGAGTATGACAAATGTCATGTGTATATACAATTACAGTACAGAATTTGTGGATTTAGATCATAAGAATGTCTCGGATATCCTGTTCTGTTAGTGAGGTTATTGTCACCTCACCAGGCTGAATTACTTCCTCAATAAGGTTCTTCTTCGTCATCTGAAGCTCATACATCTTATCCTCCACAGTACCTTGTGCAACAAGACGAATAACTTGAACTACGTTCTTCTGTCCAATACGATGTGCGCGATCAGCCGCCTGCTGCTCCACCGCGGGATTCCACCAGAGGTCGTAGAGAATAACAGTATCTGCTCCTGTCAGGTTAAGTCCTGTGCCTCCGGCCTTTAAGGAAATGAGGAATACATCCCTTTCCCCATCATTAAATTTGTTGCATAGCTCAACACGATCCGAGGAAGGCGTTTGACCATCCAAGTAGAAGAACGGTAACCCCTGGTAGCCAAGCTCTCGACCAATTAATCCAAGCATCTTAGTGAATTGAGAGAAGATCAGCATCCTCTTCCCTGCGCCTCTGCACTCCTCAATGATTTCCATCAATTGCTCGAATTTGGCTGAGCCACCGGTATAAGCCTCTACGAATAGTGCTGGGTGACAGCATAATTGACGGAGGCGAGTTAATCCAGCTAGAATTCGGATTCTATTCTGCTGATATTCGTTATTGTCGAGATGTTTAAGTGTCTCCTGCTGCAGCTTGGCTAGGTAGGTCAGATATAATTTTTTCTGATCGGGCAATAGCTCAGAGGCTTGCAGTGACTCGATCTTCTCTGGTAGCTCCTTCAACACGTCGGTCTTCAATCGACGTAAGAGGAAAGGACGAATCCGCTTAGCAACCTGCGCTCGGGTTAAGTCGTTGAATGATCTTCTGTCCTGGAATAGCTCAGGGAACACCGCGTCGAAAATCGACCAGAGCTCCTCGACGGAATTCTCCATTGGTGTTCCAGTTAATGCAAATCGGTGTCGCGCTTGAATTTTCTTCACCGCTTGTGAAGTCTGTGTTGCATGATTTTTGAATGTTTGTGCTTCGTCCAAGAAGAGGGTATGGAATGTAAGCTCTGCAAACTGCTTCATATCTCTACGTAGTAATGGATATGAGGTGATAATAACGTCAGCCAGAGATACCTGCTTAAGCGCACTTAAGCGATCGGATTTAGTCCCATCAATAATGACAGCCACTATAGATGGCGCAAATCTCTTAATCTCATTATGCCAGTTGTATACCAGAGATGCGGGGCAGACAATGAAAACAGGATGAGCTTGTTTTCTAATCTCATCTAGCTCGGATACGATAAATGCAATACTCTGAATTGTCTTACCAAGACCCATATCGTCAGCAAGAATCCCGCCAAAACGATAATGCGCCAATGTTTTCATCCATTGAAATCCATACTTCTGATAATCCCGTAGAACATGTGTCAAACAAGCGGGTACTGAAAAGTCTAGATTGTCTGGATTACGTAAGTCCTCCAATAATCTCCGAAGTGACTTACTCAGCTTTATGGTGCTCCCCGTGTCCTTGGACTCTAACAGGTGAAGTCCACGCAAGAGTGGGAGCTGAGCTACCGTTCCAATCACGTCGCTATTGCGGATACCCATCTCATTCATGAATCGGACGATATCTTGAAACTCCTTACTTTCTAGAGGTAATAATGCCCCATTCGGTAATCGGTAGTATTTGCGTTTCTCCTCTAGCGCTTTCAATAGATTACGAATATCTGACTCCGGAATCCCGTTCATATCGAAACTGAATGCTAACCAATCGGTTCGTTCATCCAATTTCACCGATATTATCGGATGTAAGTTCCCCGTGTGAAGTCGCTCCTTTACGGCTGTTGTCGCATAGATTCGAACCAGCTTCTCCAACTGTGGAATAAAATGGTACATAAAATCATACTCAACCGCTTCATCATCTATGAAGTATCCACCCTCGGTCTTAGTGAAAACGGCTTGCTCTAGAAGCTCTATGATCAGCCCCTCTTTATCAGTATCCCTCATAAGAATAAGATCAGAACCGCGATTGAAGCTATTTCCTTCAAATGGATTCAAGATAATGTCACCGTACTGAAATTCAAGACCAGCAAGCAGTCTATTCTTCACTCGGTCCAAGTAAAGCTTAGCCTTCAACTGAGGTTGCACGATACGACTGGATACGGCTTGGCTTATATGCACTTGACCAAGCTTCTTAAGTCCAGGAACCACCTTCTCCATGAAGGGCTCCATCTGATTCCGTGGAATGTGAATGCGATCATCGTATGACGAATCAAGCATCTTCCTCAAGCCTTCAAGACGCATGCAATGATCAGATGGAAGCCTTAATAGTGTGCCATCATAAAGGACAATTCCATACGATTCCATGATAACAATTTGTTCCAAACCAATGACCTTCAATTGATACCCTTTGGGCTGCAATTCGAGCGGTGGTTCGAGCTGTGGTTCGAGCTGTGGTTCGGACTGAGCTTCGAGCTGCGCTTCATCTCCATCTCTATATTGGTCTTGTTCATGATCGAATTCGAATTGTAATGGAAGTGCTTCATCTGAGATGTGAATTCCACGGTATGTTCGATTATAAACTTCTAGTAGCACTGTTGGTGCTTCAGCCAGGTGAGGAAGTAAAGCTTCCCAGGCCGTTGGTAGAACTAATATCATCCGATCATCCTTTACGTGATGAGCACGTAAAGAATGCGTCGTTGAAATCTCACTGTACATCCTCTCCGTACGATAAATACGAATTAATTGTGTAATGATATCCAGGTTAGCTTGCTCAAAGCGATGAAGCTCGGGATCGTACGTAAACTGCTTGGTGAATATATAAGGTTCTCTACCGTCAATATGGTCGAGAAACTCACTTAACTTATGTACCACATAAAGCCGTTTGGAGCCGACCTTCAACTCTATCGCAAACAAGTACTTCTGAAACGTATATGGGTACAGCTTAACGGTAATTTCCACATCAAGAATTTCTCTAGCATCGATAACGACCCGATTGCTGATCAAGCGCTTTGGTTTTGTATCGAACAACCCCAGCATCCCATTCACCAGCTTCGTATCTTGCTTATTATTCCAATCCTCATTATAGCTCATCATGTAATCCTTCCTGCACAAGCTAAATTACATTATTCAATCATTATTATATGATATAGCTTCTAACATAAAAAATATAGCAAAGAAAATATAGTCTATAGTATAGACTAATTATAGTTTATACTATAGACTAGTTGAAAATGACCAGGAGGGAACATGATGATTGACCCACGGATAAACGAGGCGGTCGAGCTTTTTGAAGAAGTGTTAATATATGGTACTGAGCGTTTATTACGAACTGTTAACAACCCAATCTGGAATGAATATTCCCGAGAACAGATTCAAGTTCTGAAGTTAATTGATAAAGAAGGATGCTTAACTTCAAGACGCTTAGCCACTCTGCAAGCCGTTCACAAAAGCGCTGTATCTATACGTATCAAGAAGCTACTGAATCATGATTTAATCCGAATTGTTGAAACGAAAGATAAGAGAGAGAAATTACTCGAATTAACGAGTGCTGGTCGGGAAATCGTAAGACAATCTAATCATTTGCTTACAGAATACCTTCAGCAATTAATGACAGATCGTATTGATGATGAAGAATTCGAGCAATTTCTGATGATCTTCAGAAAGCTCAGAACAATAATGAGAATGGATGAGGGATAACCATATGAGAACTATACTTAAACTAAGATGGCCAATAACGATTGTATTGCTTGCGATTACCATTACCTTGTTTTTAATAGCTCCCAATTTATCGAAGCAAGCAGAAGAAGCAGGAACATTCCAGCTATCCGATCAACTATCTTCTCAGATTGCCGCTAGCATTCTTGAAGAAGCAGGAAAAGATGACAAGACGATTATCCTTGTTGTGGCTCTACCTTCTGAGCTAGATGATCCAACGAGAACTCAAATTACCACAATGATAACGGATATTGAGAAGCTAGATGAGCCAATAACCAGTGTATTAAACCCAGTAGCCAATGAACAATTGGAGAAGCAGTTGGTTTCAGCAGATCAAAGAACCGTAATGATCCCTATAACAATTGATGCTACTGACGAAGAGGTCAATGCAATTGCAACTAAGATTAGAGAAACTATAATTCCTGAGCAGATCACTGCTTATATGACGGGCTCGGCGATCATTAATCACGATGTGAATATGAGCGCACAGGAAGGTTTGAAACGAACCGAGGTCATAACCATTGTATTAATATTCGCTTTATTGCTAGCTGTATTTCGTTCAATTGTTACACCATTCATTCCGCTTATCGCGGTGGGTATTGCCTATCTATTAAGCCAATCCATTGTAGCATTCTTCATCGATTGGTTCGGCTTTCCGGTATCCAATTATACACAAATTTTCTTAGTATCGATTTTATTTGGACTTGGGACAGATTATTGCATTCTACTTCTGAGTCGGTATAAGGAAGAATTGGCTGCCGGTCACGATATAGAGAAATCTATTATGAATACGTATCGCACAGCTGGACGAACCTTACTAATCAGTGGACTTGCGGTATTCGTCGGATTCCTAGCGATTGGCTTTGCGGACTTCCCAATATTCAAATCTGCAGTGGGTGTTGCGGTGGGAATAGCGATCTTACTATTAGTCCTATTCACAGTTATGCCATTATTCATGATGCTCTTCAAGGATAAATTATTCTGGCCATCGAGAAAAGCAGCCTCACATAGTGAGAGCAAGCTATGGATGTGGATGAGTAAGCTATCCATCAATCGACCGATCATATCGATATTAGTAGTCGGTCTCATTACGGTTCCTTTGTTGTTCACGTATAACAACTCATTATCTTTTAATAGTGTGGATGAAATAAGCTCTGATTATGAATCTGTCAAGGGCTTGCACACGATTGAAGAAAGCTTCGGGAAAGGAAATTCACTACCCGTTCAAATTATTATGAAATCAGAACAGCCGATCATTAACGAATCCGTTATTCCACATATTGAAGCACTGAACATTGCAATCGAACAGATAGAAGGCGTTGGTTTAATTCGCTCCCTCACGAGACCAACTGGAGAACCATTAGGACCCGAAGTACCCGTTGCAGCCATGCTTGGTTCTGAGCAATTCGCACAAGTGCTTGCCCAATACACATTCTCCGAGGGAACTGGTATGACGATGGATGTTATTCTAACGAATGATCCATATTCTCCAGAGGCTATTGAAACTTTGCAATTAATAAAAAATGAAGTTGCACGTACAGTGGAGAATACACCATTCGAATCCATAGAAATTGCTTTTGGTGGAATTACAAGTATTAATAGTGACTTAGCCGATATTTCATCGAACGACTTTAAGAAAACAGCGACGATCATGCTCGTGAGCCTGTTCGTAATCTTAGCCTTCTTGTTCCGTTCACTTATCATGCCGGTATACATGCTTGGCTCACTCTTGTTAACATACTTCACTTCGATCGCTATAGCCGAATTCATATTCGAGAATCTTCTAGGCTATGATGGTATAACCTGGGCAGTTCCATTCTTCGCATTTATTCTGCTTGTTGCACTTGGGGTCGACTATTCGATTTTCTTGCTTGATCGATTCCGTGAGGAGGCAAATCGAGGTTTAAGTGTACGCGATGCAATGCGTTTATCGATGTCGAAGATGGGGACCGTAATCATCACCGCCGCCATCATCCTAGCAGGTACATTCGCTGCAATGATGCCTTCAGGAGTACTCAGCTTGATGCAGATTGCTACGATTGTCCTAATAGGGCTACTCACTTATGGGTTGATTATCCTCCCGTTACTCATACCTGCAATCTCTGTATCCATTGAACGATTCATCTGGTGGCCTTTCGGTAAGAAAAAATAATAAGAGACAACTAAGATGACCGCGGACCAAAAACTGGGCGCGGTTTTCTTTTTTTGTACGATAGCAAGATTAACATACATATAACTAACTAAAGCAACCTATAACTCATCACTAGTTCCCACATTACTCTAAGGGCGATTTCGAGAGTGTCGATTAAATATCGTCC
>DFZX01000039.1:6737-27089 GCA_002383695.1 Caryophanales bacterium UBA4045 | reverse complement strand
CAGCGAGTTCTTCAGTGGCCTCCACTTGATCTGGGGTTTCGGAAATTCCAGCCTATGTTCAAAGATCTATATCTTCGTTTGCTATATCTTCGTCCTTGTACTCCAGAATATCACCAGGCTGACACGCTAACGCTTTACAAATGGCCTCTAAAGTTGAAAAACGAATCGCCTTTGCTTTCCCATTCTTCAATATAGAGAGGTTAGCCATTGTTATGCCAACTCTCTCCGAGAGTTCTGTTACACTCATCTTCCTCTTAGCTAGCATCACATCAACATTGATTATCATTGCCATTGTTATCACCTCAGACGATGAAGTCATTTTCCGATTTTATATCAATCGCTTCTTTTAGAAGTCTTTGAAGAACTGCGGCGAATACTGCGATTACTATTGATGTAGCGATTGGGATCATTCCGAATAATATGGCGCCTGGTGCATCGTCTTGGTCTGCCAAGAGAAAAACAAATGGCATAATGACCACATACAATCCACTGATTGTCATTGCACAGAATTTGATATTCTTGAGAGCTTTAACAGACAACTCAGAGAAAGCCTGATTCTTGTCAATATAGCTTAAAAGTTTAAAAGCCTGATACAATGCAACGAAAAATGGAATTACTGATACATACATGCCGATTACAATGGGATATAGGATATGGGCATAATCTGGATCAGCTGGATGATTAGGTAACCAGATCATATAATATTTTTATTGAAAAGACGTACTACATAGAGAAAGAGATGATAATAAATCAACCCGTGATAGTCTGGCGGATGGGGGCAATTTTCCGTTGTAATCTAGTCTAAGAGACAAGCGTACAAGTTTGATAGACTTAGGTATTTGAAAGATTCGAAGAGTCATTCTAGTGCATAAGATAAAGTATCTTCAGAGAAAGGAGATGAACAATATGGCACTTACTCCGAATCCTCCTGGCACACTGCTTCGCCTAACGATCGGCCCAAGCGTCTTGTCCATCCTGGGATTGAATATTGCGATCCCGACTGGTGCAACGATACTGGTTTCGGTCGGTGATCTGAGAAGACTGACTAACATGACACAGAACCTATCGACAGCCTCTATCAGCTCTTTGAGATCCAAGCATAAGCCAGTTCTGATCAAACGAAACGCCAAAGAGTATCAACTCACTTTTAAGCGCCGTCGCAAGTAATACGTTCGGCCTCCCGGTAGGGAGGCCTCATATGAATAAAAAACGATAACAAAAGGAGAGAGTCTATGGCGGGGTGTCCAAGTCTGCGTTATGTTAATGTCACGAAAAAAGGGTTTGAACAACTTCGCAAAGAAGGAAGCAAACAAGGATTTGCCCTTCCAAGTTCGCCATCTGGGCAATTTGCTGTGTCCCTAGGAGGCAGGAATCTATCTTTCGCCTATAAGTGGACACCTGATCAGAAGTTAGAGCTTCGATGCACCAAGAAGCCTCCATTTATTCCATGCTCCGCTATTCGGTCCTTTGCAGACAATGTCGTGCAAAAAATCGGAGGGCAACGGGCTTAGCCGCCAGCCTGTAACATGATGATCTGACTGAAAGGAAGGCCAGACTTATGCAACTTTAGTCTGGCTCTTTTTTTTGCTGTCTAGGTCGAACAGAGAAGAAAGGAGGGGCTATCCGCTACGAGATTCTTTTGCAGACATTATCGTGGTATGATTATATAAGGTAAAACTAGCATTTTGTGAGATTATTTATGAACGTTTATATTGTAGGAGGGAACAATATGGAAGCTTTTGAAGAATATTTAGCGCGTATTGATAACCCACAGCATCGGGCCCGAACGGAAGAAGTTTTGGCTTGGGTAACTAAGAAATTTCCACATTTAATGCCAAAGATTGCGTGGAATCAACCTATGTTTACCGATCACGGCACATTTATTATTGGCTTTAGCGTTGCCAAACATCATTTGGCCGTTGCCCCTGAAAGGGCAGGGATTAATCATTTTTCTGATAAAATTGTGCAGGCTGGCTATGATCGCAGCAAAGAGCTGATACGTATTCAGTGGAATAGTCCGCTTGATTTCTCATTGCTTGAGAAAGTAATCGAGTTTAATATTCTGGATAAGGCAGACTGTTCAACCTTCTGGAGGAAATAGTATAAATCGGAATGATAGAAAGATAAAAAAACTGAAATTTAAGAAAAACTTGTTGTGAAGTTGATTTTCCTTCTAATGAGATGTGAATGGACAACTATACGAATGACAATACAACTAGACGATACACGGCACATGTCAGCATCCTCGGAACTACGCAAATTCACTTGAGAAACCCATGTAAGAAGGAGAGAATATGAACTATATACAAAAAAACCGCAAGATGACAGTGCTAATCGCTGCCCTTGTCATTGCAGCGGGTTTCGTCTATTGGACGCATCTCCGATGAAACGATGGTCATCCCGCGAGTGGGATGGCGTCATGGTAACAACTTCTTTTCTTTTACCTCAACCAGTTCCCATTAGTCTAAGTAAATGTAAATATTTACTTGCGAACTGGAGTTCGGTATAATGAATTTGGAAGATTGTTTGTTTCCATATTTTATTCCATTACAAAAAGGAGATGTTGGATATGTATAAACACATCGAAGATTTTGCAGCAACTTGGCAGAATGAAAAAGCAGCAACAATGCGGACACTGGAGATGCTGACCGACGAGTCACTTGGCCAACAGATAACAAGCGATCATAGAACGCTTGGACGTCTTGCATGGCACCTTGTACAGACGGTGCACGAAATGCCATCTAGGACGGGACTTTCCTTCGAAGGACCGGGTGAAGATGTGCCGGTGCCAGCTTCGGCAGCAGACATCGCGTCAGTCTATAAGCGGACCTCACAAGCGCTCCTTGATGCAATACAGTCCAGTTGGAAAGATGAGAATCTGCTTATCATGAGCGATATGTATGGTGATCAATGGTCAAACGGCTTAGTGCTTGAAATTCTCGTAAAGCATGAGATTCACCATCGCGGTCAGATGACAGTCCTGATGCGTCAGGCAGGTCTTCCTGTGCCGGATATTTACGGCCCGACAAAAGAGCAGTGGGCCGAGTACGGAGCACAAGCTCCAGTAATATAGAGTAAATTATATCCCGCTTTGGCTGTTTGGCTAAAGTGGGATTTTTAAGTAAAAGGAGTCAATTCCGGTAGTCGTCTAAAATAATATACCAAGAAAGTTATCACTGAATTTAGGCGGGGAAAATTATTATTACCTCACATATCGGTTTTTTAAAAGGAGGCGAATGAATAAACTATGAAAACTAATAATAGAAAAATCTTTCTTTATATTAGTATCTTAATAGGTCTACTAATAGCTCTCTCACCCGTCATTGTTACAGGTTCTTGGTATAGTACTACATACGTTATAGGTAATTTATTGATTGCTGAATTTATTGTTAGGACACTTGTAATTGCTATTGGACTAATTGTTATAGCTAACGGTGCAAAACACTACTTTTTTTCTGAGTGACGTATCTTATGCTAATCAATGAAACATTGTTGCTGAATTGAGAGAACATTACTAAAATGCGGTAAGATAGTTAGTTCAATAAGGCAGCATGCGAAGACGTAGCAATCGGTACAGGTACTTGTCGATAGGCGACAAGTACTTGTATCCATACCGAAGTGAAATATACTTTTATTCAAAATGTCTCTATAATGATATTAAAACCCATAATGCGGTAATATCGCGGTTGTGTCCTTACTGAACTAACGGTAAGTTTATTCCAATATTGGAGGATTCGTAGCGTTGAACAAAGACGATATTGTAATTAAACAAATAACAGAGTTAGATAAATTGGAATCAATAAAATCATTACAATCGACAATCAGTAAACTCGAGAATGCCTTGTCCCAGATGACTCAAAATGGAACAAATACTACCCTAGTAAAAAAACGACTCAAAGCTGTATATATCGGCTTAGCCACGCTAGAAAACGTTTGGAATCAAAACCCCCATCATTACACCCAGGAAGATTTAGCAGAAACTCGCAATGTTATTACTGGTTTATTTACATCAATTGAAAACAGCTATGTTAAATCAAAGGCTGGTAGTCCCCAAAGAACGCTTTTAGAAAGAAGAATTAAAGCGTTGGAACTAGCCGTGCAAGCGATTGATGACCTTTCCGCTAAATAACTCATAATGTAAACGAAGCGTTACGAAACATAGGAGCCTACTATGACTTCCTTTATTGGAGTAACGCGAGGTTACTTTTAACAAAAATTAACTTTAATTATAGTGGTTGTATATAAGGAGACGTTACTTCTAAATTGTTTCTCTAAACGAACGGGTACAAGAGTTAAAATTCGGAATTATTATCAACTGGGGTGATTTAAATGGATAAAAATTGGGAATGCGCATTAGCTAAAGTGTGTGAAATTTATTTTCAGTCGGATATAAACATAAAATGGATACTAGTCGGTTCAGTTGGTTCTGTCCTACAAGGTTGTGACATGGAACCAGGTGATGTCGATATTTATGTTAAACATATAGAAGGAGTATCACAATTTGCTAAATTACTTAATGGGTTTGCCCTTTCTGCCAAATGTGAAAATCGAAGCAGTAATGATTGGTTATCATCTAAAGAAGAACCTGTATTTAATCAAACATTTCCTTCAGGTTTTACATGGACAAAAGCTAGATGGGAAATTAGTGGTTTTAATGTAGAAGTAGTTCATATTTCCAATCCAGTTGGAATCCCTGACTCTATGACTGGCGATGGAATGTGGGAGGGTGGACAATATATTTGGAACCATGCTAAAAATGTGAAAATTGGAGAATACATAATTTCTACTGTTCCTTTAGAGATACAATTGGAATCGAATTTAAGACGAAAAAGGCAAGAGAGAATAGATTCAATTTTAACCACTTTAAAGAATTATGGATATGATAAAGAGTTGATTAAAAAAGCTCTTTCTTCACAGAATTTATCCTTTTTTTATTCTGAAGTAGGTTTGTCGTAACTAAAATGATGAACTTGTTGATGGGAAATGATGAACACGAATATACATCGTCACCTATGGATCAAACTCCATTTAAGCTTTTTACAACTTCTGTACGGTAAGCTAAGATTGCAGGAATGATTCCGGCTATAATACCAATGAGACAAACTATGAAAATGACGGAGATATGATCCCATGAGAAGGTAAGCGCAATAGCTATTGTACTTTGTCCACTAATGATCGAGGTGATACCTGCAGACACGACATAGGAGAGAGCAAGTCCAATAAGGGAGCCAACCGATACGACAAGAAAGGACTCCAACAATACGATAGCAAATATAGACTTGCGCTGAGCACCTAGAGTTCGGAGTATGGCAATACTGCGTCTTCTCTCTAAGGTGGAGCTGTAAAGGGATAGGAAGATGGTTAAGGCAGCCATACCTATGACAACATAACTGATATATTGTAGAACGAGCTCACCATTACCCATCATGTCGAATACTTTAGCCAGCACTTGTCCGGGAAAGACGGCCTGCGCTTGACTGCCATTATTGATTTCTTGATACAGCTGCATCAGGCCAATGTAACCGTTAGGGTTTACCAAGACCGCTGTCACACCTTGTTCTTCTTCATGTTCTTCATGTACTTCACTTTCCTCGTGTGCGTCCTCCTCGTGCTCTTCTAAACCTTCCATCTGGCCGTGACTGATCCAATAGCTTTCCATGCTGACATATATACCGAGATCTGCAGGTGCGTTGGTTTTTTCCAATATACCTACAACGGTGTAAGGGTGCTGTGCGTGACTGTCATCCTCTTCCAAGGCTTGAACCACCCCATGTCCCGAATGGAAAGTATCCCCGATTTGCAGCCCGGTTGCTTCCGCAGCTTTACGTCCTATTACCACTTCAAAAGGGTGCTCAAAAAACGAGCCCTCCAGAAGCTGGAAGTATGGAGGATCTTTAGGCTTATTACGCAATTCAAAGAATTCACCTGTGGTTCCTACTAATCGATAGCCTTTGTAATTGTCGCCAAGCGCAAAGGGTACCGCTTGTTTCACACGCTCATCCGTTTTCAAACTCTCATAAAAACTAAGAGGGAGGTTGCCAAGCGGTGTATCCATTAAGAAAATCGTGTTAAAAACCAATTGATTCGCGCTGCCCTTAGAACCGACTATCATACCATAGGGCTTACTCGCTTCCACAATACCTTCCTTAAGGCCTGATGCCATAATCAATGTACTCAGAGTCATGGCCACACCTACCGCCACTATAATAAGTGTAATGATGGTCTGTATCTTCCTAATCATAATATTACGCCAAGCCATATTAATAAGAGACATGTGTAAGTTTCTCCTTTTCCAACAAAGAGGAGCCTTCGTGTAGTTGGATTGTACGATTGGTATACTTGACCAAGCTTAGGTCATGTGTGCAGAGCAGCAAAGCTGTCTGTAAATCGGAACATATCTCGATCAATAAGGTAAGAACCTTCTCACGATTCGCTACATCCAAGCTTGCTGTTGGTTCATCAGCTAGTATAATAGATGGTTGATTAGCCAATGCCCGGGCAATGGCTACCCGTTGCTGTTCTCCACTGCTTAACTGGGAAGGTTTATGATTATTCCGGTGCTCCAGACCTACACGGGATAATAGCTCTTTAGCTCTCGGAAGCTGTTGATTGCTCTTATGGGAATTTGCAAACCTCATGGCTATGAGAATGTTCTCCAAGGCCGTATAACCGGGAAGTAAATGAAAGCTTTGATGAATGTAGCCGATATGCCTAGCGCGAAATGTGTCCATTTGTTGTTCGCTTAATTTGGCCAAGTCCGTTTCTAGTAAGGTAATCGAGCCAGTTGAAGGTCTAATTATTCCTGCTATCATGTTTAATAAAGTACTCTTGCCCGAACCACTAGGCCCGGTCAGTGTAGCTTTCTCACCAGCCTTTATCGATAAATGAGGTAAATTTAGAACGGTGAGGGGTGCTTTAGTGTTAACAGCAGCATAGGATTTTGTAATATTCATCAAATCAAGCATGATTATTTAATCACCTCTACTTGGTCCGCATAGATGCGAACTAGGCTGACAAATCCGGTTGCCTCATCTTCATGTGAACCGGTTTCCAATACACCCGTAACCTTGATAGGATGCTCGGTGGGGATGAATGATTCCCCTTCTGGCATGTAGACAACAACAATATCTGTAGGCCAATCCGCATCAGCAGAGCAGAATGGACATACGGCTAGGGGGATTTTAGAAAGAACGAAGAATGTGACATCCGCTGTAAGAGGTGGTGCCATATAGCCTGACATTTCCACTTCTTGACCGTTCAAGGCCTTGACCTTATCCGATATGGTTACCCCTCTAGAGGAAATGGACGCATATAAATTTTTGAAGCTGAGCTTATTGTCACCTTCCATTTTGTTTGCTGGGGGTGTTTCTTTTATCTCTTCTGAAGTATTCTCTGAATTTGGAGCTATTGTAGCTGGAACGGTAGAGTTATTGGGCTGTATAAGCTCTTGATTCGGCTTCGGTTGTTCCTTTTCTACTGTTTTCTTCTCCTGATCGTTCTGTTCTACTAAAGGTTCATTGATGAGTACATCGATTGGTGTATCATGTTGAGCATCGGTAGCAGCATCGGTAGCAGCATCGGTAGCGGCATCTGTAGCAGTGGCAGTTGCAGCAGTAGTAGTAGTAGTATCAGCATCAGTGGGAGTAGCGGTATCGGTGATATTATCTAGGGGTGTATCTGGATTACTGGATATTACTACTTCTTGTTGCATTGGTATCTCAGAAGAAGAATCAATCCTCTCCCCATCTGGGGGAGAAGATTGACTACAGCTAGTAAGAAACCCTACAGCAAGAAGCGTGACAGCTAAGAAATGGAGAAGATAAGAGGATCTCCGATTCTGCATGATGGCACCTCCACTTAGGTTTGACTTATTTACTTTGCGAATTCAAGCAACTCAATTGCATACGCTTTGGTAATATAAGCACGTTGGTTAAAGGTTTTAATCTCGGTCATCTTAGAAAGGCCATTCATCGTTGTGTTACCCGTAGTAAGATTAAGCATAGCCGTATGGTCACCAAGCTCGATGCTCACTTCATTAGTTCCAGAATGATACAATATCGTGCCGTTTAAAGATTCAACAAATTGACGTAGCTGCACAAATCCTTGATCTGGCTGTGATACATCAGTTAACTGCAATCCCATGGCATTGACAATGGAATAGAATACGTCTGTGTTATCCAAGAATCCATTGAAATATTGTGATCCTGTACCGTGGGCCATAAGAGGTACATCTTCAACCGTATGAACACCCGTGCTGCTGTTTAATGGACCTACTTGAAGGAATCTGTCTTTGTTCTTGTCATCAGGATTCAATAATTTCCCTGGGTTGGCGACGTATATACCTTCTTCATTCTTTACTGCAGGAGCGGTTGGAACAAGGTCCATCTTGTAATCCTCATAGTAGTCTGGGTGATTAGCGAAGTGAACAGCCAGCTTTCTATCTGTGTCTAGCTCATCGGGGAATCCATCACCATTGGCATCCTCATAGGTTGGAAAACCAGCATTTTGATAAGTTCTTACGGCATCCTTGCCTGACTTGCCATCACCTTCCCAATAAGTTCCAGTAATGCTCATGGAATGAGCGTGGTCGGCTGTTACAACAATAAGTGTATCTCCATGTACTTCAGCGAAGCGCTTGGCAATTCCAATTGCCTTATCCAGTTCAATGGCATCTAGTACAGCACGTTCCCAATCTAATGGGTGGAGTTGCTTATCCACGCTTCCGCCTTCAACCATGAGGAAAAAACCATTATCATTATTGTCAAGAACATCGATTGCGGTCTCTGTCATTTCCCAGAGAGTTGGTTGATCATCGAAGCCCTTAAGAGCTTCTTCATTCTTCGTAGAACGGTCATAATAAGTGCTCATATCAGCTAAATGAAACAGTCCTAGGAGCTTATCTGTAGTAGGAGCAACATTTAACAATTCAGTGCGGTTAATTGCAACCTCGTACCCGTCGTCCTCGAACATCGTGAACAAATCTTTGTCATCTTTACGCTTGGAGCCCTCTACCGATTGAGGAAGGAAGTAAGCTGAACCTCCACCAAGAATAACATCGGGTTTAACGCTGTAGAACATCTCAGCTATATCTGCCTTGTCTGCACGTCTTCTTGTGTGTGAAACTCCGGCAGCAGGCGAAGCGTCTTCGATCTCAGCGGTAGATACAATTCCCGTGGACATGCCGCGAGATCTTATAAGCATTTCAACAATCGTTTCAACCTTGGGGTCATCTAACGTATCCTCCGTGTTATTAGGATATACCCCTAATGCATTAACTACACTTTTATGACCAGTTGCATAGGCGCTTGCACTGTTAGCAGAATCCGTAGCGATAGAATCAAGCCCTGATGTTGCAACAACAGCGCGTGCATCCATTGTATCCATTTCTAATAGTCCATCATATTTACCTTCTGTCATACCCTTAGACAGGATACGTGCAGCAGTTACTACGGGGTGACCCATACCATCTCCGTTGAAGAAGATCACGTTCTTGGCTTTCTTGCCATACATATCCGCCTCAACGACTTCATAGTTAACAGTCTCTTGCATATTGTCAGCTTGAACCTTGACGACATAGTATCCAGGGTTTGCGAAGGTCACTCCACGAAGGGTATATTCTTCACTGGTATCAGATGAGTTCGATTTAGTAAGCTCTTGATTGAAGAATTTGGCTGCACTCATACCATTAATCGTAATATTTACAGAGCTAGGCATGGCTGCAAGGTTGTTCAACTCCACACGAAAATCGAATTTAGCTCCTGCCAGAAATTTTGCGTGATTCGTGGGGGCTATGTAGATGGAACTTGCTTGTGCTTCTTCCGCAGCATAGGTGTGGGGAGGACTTCCAGGTGTCGCTATTGCACCGAAGATCAGGGAGCCGGTAAGCATAACGACAGTTACGGTCTTAAAGAGTTTTGAATTCATGGTTAACTTTACCTCCTATATAATTTTTATTACATAGAATAGTGTAGCTAATCAATGTAAATTATTAGGCAGGTAAATGTTAAGATATTATATTGATGTTGGAAATTTAATGTTAGGCAACCTTCAGTGCGCATAATGTGCACAACACAAAGCTCATTTTTTATTCCAAGTATCCTTTAATGAAACGATACGGTTAAATACAAGTCGATCATGGGTAGTGAATTTCGTATCGACGCAAAAGTAGCCATGACGGAAAAATTGGAATTTCTGCTCAGGAAGGGCACGCTCTACGAAAGGCTCGACCAATACGTCCTCTATGATAACAAGCGAGTCTGGATTAATCGTAGCTGTCCAATCTCCGCTATCCTCCACGGGAATGTCCATATTTAGCAATAGTTTCTCGTAGAGATGAACATCTGCCTTTAAGGCATGCATAGCTGAGACCCAATGGATGGTTCCCTTCACCTTACGTCCGGTAAAGCCTGTTCCGCTCTTGGTGAGTGGGTCATAGGTGCAACGAAGCTCGATAATCTCATCTGTATCCGGGTCCTTGACCACTTCGTCACACCTGATGAAGTAGGCACCTTTCAGTCTTACCTCACCGTTAAGACTAAGCCGATGAAAGCCTTTAGGTGGCTGCTCACTAAAATCGTCTCGCTCCATATATATGGTTCGGGAGAATGGAACTTCTCTTCTTCCCAGTGATTCGTTTTCACTGTTATTATCAATAGATAGCAGCTCTATGTCATCCTCCGGATAGTTGGTAATGACGACCTTTAATGGCTGCATAACAGCCATGATGCTAATTGTCTCTGCCTTTAGATCTTGCCTCAGGCAATGCTCCAGCAACGAGATGTCTACGGTGCTTTGGTTGCGGATGCTGCCAATCTCTTCGATAAAGTGACGTATGCTATCCGCTGTGAAGCCCCTTCTTCTAAGACCGCGAAGTGTTGGAAGTCTGGGATCATCCCAGCCGTCTACAAAATCCCCTTCTACTAGCTGCCTCAAAAATCGTTTACTTGTAACAACGCCTGTTAAGCTTAGCCGCCCGAACTCCCTTTGTCGCGGAGGATTAGGGATATCAAGCTCCTTTAAGATCCACTCATACAAGGGTCGGTGGTCTTTAAATTCGATTGAGCATAGGGAGTAAGTGATGCCCTCAATCGCATCTTGAATCGGATGTGCAAAGTCGTACATCGGATAGATGCACCAGTTTCTTCCCGTTCTATAATGCTCAGCATAGATAATTCGATATATGACAGGATCACGCATGTTGATATTGGGCGAGCCCATATCAATTTTGGCGCGAACTACCCTAGAGGAGGCAGGAAAGCATCCATTTTTCATACTCGCGAAAAGCGCCAGATTCTCCTCGACTGATCGATTTCTATAAGGGCTGTTCTTGCCCGGCTCTGTCAAAGTCCCTCTGAACTCCTTCATTTCAACCGGCGTCAAATCACAGACATAAGCCTTCCCAAGCTTGATTAAAGTGACTGCAGCGTTATAAATTTGGTCCGAGTAGTCAGAGCCGAAGTATATATGATTTCCAGGGTCATAGCCGAGCCACTTGATATCCTCAATAATCGCATTCACATACTCGACATCCTCCTTCAGGGGATTCGTATCGTCAAAGCGCAAGTGAAACGTTCCGTTAAACCGCTGAGCCAATGTAAAATTTGTATGGATGGCATAGGCGCTCCCGATATGAAGATATCCGTTAGGCTCGGGAGGGAATCGTGTGCACATGTCCCTGTTGAATGCTTTTGTCTCAAGCTCATCACTAATCAATCTATTTAAATAGTTTTCGGTTTGAATTTCCTTCGTGTCTGCCATAGTTGACTCCTCCTAATGAACGTGATAAGTGGTCATTCAGCACAAAAAAAACTTCACCTCCAAGACCTATGTCTTGGGGACGAAATTTCGTGGTACCACCCCAGCTTCATTAATATGTCGCCATATTAACCTCCTCAAGTACGGCATCGCAAGCAATGCTTATACTCCAGCTCTATAACGGGAGCTCCCGTCATGCCATCCCCGTATAAGGTTCCGACATGCTGCTCAGAGGTTTGCTTCGGGATATGCTCTTTGCTCCTTTCCACCTACCGGAGCTCTCTGTATAAGAACGTTTCTCCCTACTCTTCTCATCATTGCGTTTGAATATTGTTTATATGATAACAAATCATTCCCTTTTTTGTAAACCAATATTCTTACAGCTATTGCGTATCGGATTTCCCTAATCAACAATTCCATATTGTTATATCAGGGCGCATAATATTTTATATAGTTAGAATGTGAAATCGGGTACAATGTCAGTATTATATGGGAAATAGTGGACAAGTCGAAAGGATGGTTTACATGGAAAGTTCGAACAAGAGCAAATTGACAGACGATCAAATACGAACCATTATATTGCAAGCCTTTAATCAACGCTTTGAATCAGCTCAGGAGCTATCGGATGGGTGGGCCAATACAGCTTATTCGATCGAATTAAGCGATGGCAGAATGGTTTCTTACCTCTGCTCCCATAGCCTCTGCAAATGTGCGTAGCGGAATATAAGCTCTGTTGTTGTAATTGATCACCGTATTCTCTCCATTGATGTCGATTGGTCTGATTGTTTCGCCACTGCGAATCACGACCTCACTGGGAAACAGATAAGCCTGGATAGAATCCGTTGCAATGACTGTCGTTGATGTGGCAATGACTACTCCGCATACAAAACCAATTATATATTTTTTCATATTTTCTCCTCTTGATTCAATATAGTTACCAATCTCTTAGACGTAAAAAAGCGGAGAAAGTTACTTTATCTGGAATTGAGTAGAGACAAACTCCTTTTCAGTGTCATACTAGTATGTGGTATTATCGTATAGTCGAATAAACTACATACAAGTGAGGGAAATCTCTATGAACATGAAAAAAATGATAGGCGCAATTATTCTTACGTTGATGCTGATGATCTTAGTGGATCATCCAGCAGCATCTGCCGCTACAGCCAGCAATGATATCCATGTGAACACGAATCTGAAAATTTACTTTAACGGTATCGAGGATACGAGTGGGAAGGACGGCATGTATTTCAACGGGACATCGTACATACCCAAAACCATCATCTATTCGGATACAACCTATGTGCCGATTCGATATTTTGCCAATATGCTAGCTATTAATCAAGTAGGGTGGGACGGAGATATCCCGCTAGTATGGGTGAATAGTGATAAGCCTGTAATGGATAAAGCTCGACCCAAAGTGGAAGGAATCACACTGGAAAGTAACATGTGGATAGATCAAGCGCCAGGTAAACCAACGCAATTCACGATATTCCCTAACCTGAAGTTATACTTCAATGGGACAGAGGACACGATTGGCGAGAACGGGCTTTTCTTTAATGGTTTACGAGATGTCCCGAAGAGCCTGATATACAAGGGGTCAACCTATGTACCTCTGCGATACTTTGCTAACCAGATGGGAATAGCTAATGAGCATGTTGGCTGGGACCCTAAGGTTCCGAAGCTTTGGATTGGACCAGATGCGATAACCTATAAGAATCCTATCGTGACGATCGAGATGGATAACGGTGCTCAGATTGTGATCGAGCTCTATCCAGATAAAGCGCCGAATACGGTCACCAACTTTATCTCACTGATTAATGAGGGCTTCTATACTGGTTTAATCTTCCATCGCGTTATTCCCGGCTTTGTTATTCAAGGCGGCGATCCAGAGGGCACAGGAATGGGTGGTCCTGGATATAGCATCTCAGGGGAATTTGCTTCTAATCAATTCACGAATGATGTCCTTCATGAACGTGGTGTGATTTCTATGGCTAGGTCTCAGCATCCAGATTCAGCAGGCTCACAGTTTTTCCTGATGGTAGACGATAACCCTAATTTAGATGGACAATATGCCGCATTCGGTAAGGTTATATCAGGATTAGAAGTCGTGGATCAGATCGTAGCAGCACCAAGAGATGACCATAACAGACCTATCGACAATCAGACTATCAAAATAATGACCGTTGATACCTTCGACAAGAATTATGGTGAGCCGATTAAGGTGCAATAAGGGAGTTCACTTTTTATTATTCGGTATTGGATACGTCGAATTGTAAATTAGCGAAGCTGTTAGCGCTATAGTACCTGTTATATGTACAAATTTTAATGGAAAAGTAATATTTGGGGTAATAGCGCAGGTTTCTTCGCTATAGCTCTGTCCAGTAGGAGCTATAGCGAAGAAACTTGCGCTATTGGGCCGTTCAGGGCTTAATGAGCATGGGTTAGCGAAATTGAATGACGCAATAGCGCTACTTGTTGCGCAAGTTTGATGTGGCCTCATCAAAGCTCGTTAAGCGAACCAAGCCGTGCCCACAAGCCGTACCCGCAAGCCGTGCCCACAAGCCGTGCCTACAAGCCGTGCCCCAAGCCGTGCCCAGAAGCCGTGCCCACAAGCCGACCCCAATTGTATGAGTTTTGCATGAATGGACTATTTGAGTTATTTTCTCAGATAGTTTTTTTATTTGCCTATTTACATGTGTCATTGAATTAGTGTACTATTACGTTAATACAATCTTTGGTGGTTAATTTTAACAATAAGGAGAAATTTAAATGAGGGCATGGGTAGCATTATTCAGAAAAGATTTTAAATTAACAAGAACCGTATTCTTCGTAGGACTTGTCATTAATGTATTGCTTGCCATGCTGACGATGTATGTGGGGATGAAAACTGACGATACGTTACTTATGTTCATACCCTTAGTAGCTGCTGTTGTTTTCCATATATTTTATGTTCCGATTATGGTGTTTATTAGTCTGAAAGCTGAGGGGAATCAGCTGCATGTATGGCTGCATAATCCCCAACCGGCTTCTATATTGCTACTTAGTAAGCTAGTGAACGGGCTGATGATGATCGTTATCTCATTATTGATGTTATATGTGATGACTGGACTGTTGATTATACCCGAGTTCAGCTTAATTGAATCGAATTGGACGGATGTTTGGATGGCGGGATTATTGATATTCCCTCATATTATTCTGATTTCTATAATAATTGGGGTTTGGGTGATGTTTCTTTGGGCCCTATATCGATTCCTTAAGATTAGGATTGGACGTTGGACTTTACTGGTAGTTATTGGCGTAGTGTTCCTGTCGGGGTGGATAGCTGCCTTGTTCGAAAGTACTAAACTGTATATGTTATTGACGCAATGGGGAAGCATGGACATTCAATTTGAATTTTCGACTTTCTCATTGGAGCCTATACCGGTATATGCAGGAGAATATATGTATACCTTCATTTTTATCATTGGATTATTCTTTCTGAGCGCGTGGATGATTGACAACAAAGTTGAGGTGTAAACGATGGACGAATTTAATGCTTCAAAGCCAATTTATCTGCAATTAGCGGATCGAATCAATCGGCAGATTGTAAGTAAAGAATTGAAAGCTGGTGAGAGGCTTCCTTCTGTCCGAGATATGGGCATCAAGTACAGCGTTAATCCAAATACCATTCAGCGTACTTACAGTGAATTGGAGCGCGAGGGAATCTTGGAGACGAGAAGAGGTCAAGGTACATTTGTTACGGAACAAGAGGATCGTTTGGTTAAACAACGTGAAAGTTTGAAGCATGAGCAGATTTTATTGTTCGTCCAGGTCATGCAGGAAATGGGTTACAGCACAAAGGAGATCATCTCAGGGCTGAAGGACCACTTAAATAATTTGGATAAAGGAGATGAGTAACGTGATTCAATTGACTAATGTGTCCAAAACATATATGAAACAGTCCGCACTTAAGGACATTACATTAACTTTACCCATGGGTAAGATCATTGGCATTGTGGGTGAGAATGGCAGTGGGAAGTCAACGCTATTGAAGCTTATTGCTGGACTATCACTTCCCACAAGTGGGACGGTAACCGTTAATGGAGAGATTGCTAATCGAAGAATCAGCAAGGTGGTTTCCTATTTATCGGAGCTTGAATCTTATTATCCTGTATTCACAGTAAGAGAAGCGATGGATTATCAGGCTTCACAATTTACTGACTTTAACATGGCTAAAGCGGAAGAGATCATGAGGTTTATGCAACTGGATCCTCAGATGAGAATCAAAGGGCTCTCGAAAGGAAATCGTGGTCGATTAAAAATCATGCTTACTCTGGCTAGGGAAGCACCCTACATTCTGATGGATGAACCTTTATCTGGACTTGACCCTATGGTGCGAGAAGCGATTATAAAAGGAATGATTACTTATATTGACTTGGAATCTCAGACACTGATCATGACGAGCCATGAGATTATGGAAATCGAATCCATACTAGATGGCTTCATTGCGATCAGAGACGGTTCATTACTTAGAATGGCTGATGTAGAGGAATTACACGAATCAGAAGGTCTTCGTATCACGGATTGGATGAAGAACAATTATGGAAAATCAGAGTGACATCAATCAGTAAAAAGGAGGTAACAAATGAATCCTAACAGTAAACCAGCAAGTAACGCCAATGAGGTCTCATTATTACGTCTGTATCTACTCAGAGGGCTGTACCTTCTTATGTTCGTGGGGCTTGCTATCGTGCAATGGCCTGAAATTATCCACCACGAAGAGCCGTGGGAGCTGATGGAAGGAGTGGTCGCCGTTATGCTGGGCGCCTTCTCCGCACTATCACTCTTGGGGCTGCGCTATCCGCTGCAGATGCTGCCATTGCTTATGTGGGAAATGGCATGGAAATTACTCTGGGTAATCGTCGTTGCGATCCCACTGTGGATCGACGGTACTATGGATGAAGCACACTGGTCGGTTTTCTCATCCTTCTTATTGATGATTCTATTTCCTTTCATCATTCCTTGGCGCTATGTGTTTGCACACTATGTGAAGAAACGCGGAGATCGGTGGCGCTGAGTGGAGATGATATCATTTAATCAACTTATTATAAAAGGAGATAAATCATTATGGAGAATAATTTGCAGAGGATGGGTGGCATTGCTGCACTGATTGAGGCAGCAACATTCTTGTTAGGGTTTTGGATCTTACTCACATTATTGGAACCAGCAGGTTTTTTTGACCCAGAAGTCGATTCTATGCAGAAGGTAGCTTTCCTTGCTGACAATCAGGATATCATGTATGTATTTTACTTGGTCATCTATGTAATATTCGGGATTTTTCTAGTTGTTCTTTCGCTAGCTCTCTATGAGAGGTTGAAAGCAGGTTCCTCTGCAATCGTGCAGACAGCGACCGTCTTCGGGCTCATCTGGGCCGGCTTGGTCATTGCCAGTGGTATGGTTGCAAACATCGGTACGGGCGTAGTCGTCGACTTATATAGCCAAGATCCTTCGCAAGCTTCATTGGTCTGGTTGTCACTTGACATTGTGGTGAATGGGTTAGGCGGTGGAAATGAGATTGTAGGTGGATTATGGGTTTTACTAGTGAGCTGGGCAGCATTACGGTCAAGAGGGCTACCCAGGGCGCTGAACTTCCTTGGCGTAGTGACCGGGGTGGCTGGGCTCCTTACGACGATCCCTGTTCTTGGTGAGCTAGGTGCAGTTTTTGGATTAGGTTCTATCTTGTGGTTCATCTGGCTTGGAATCGTCATGCTACGCGATAAACGTAACAAAGTCTGAACAGTGGAGGGAACGAATATGAGAGCAATAGTATACGCCAAATACGGCTCGCCCGAAGTGCTTCATCTGAAAGAAGTAGAAAAACCTACACCCAAGGACAATGAGATACTGGTGCGAATATATGCGACAACGGTAACAGCGGGGGACTGGCGCATGCGAAAGGCTGACCCTTTCCTTGCAAGACTTTACAATGGTCTCCTAAGGCCAAAAAGAGTAACGATATTAGGGTTTGAGTTAGCTGGGGAAGTTGAAGCAGCAGGCAAAGATGTCCAACGATATAAGAAGGGTGATCAGGTTTTTGCGCTCTGTGGTATTGGCTTTGGTGCATATGCCGAGTACAAATGTCTGCCGGAAGATGGAGTGGTAGCTATCAAACCGACCAATGTGACCTATGAGGAGGCCGCCGCTGTTCCTGTAGGGGGAATAACCGCTTTGAATTTTCTTAGAAAAGGTAATATCGCCAGTGGAATGAAGGTTCTTGTGTATGGAGCTTCTGGAAGTGTAGGTACTTATGCGGTGCAGCTTGCGAAATATTATGGAGCGGATGTAACAGCGGTATGCAGTACCACGAATCTTGAGATGGTGAAATCTATAGGAGCCGATAAGGTAATTGATTATACAAAAGAGGACTTCACAGCAAGCGGAGAACGTTATGATTTAATCTTTGATGCTGTTGGGAAGAAAATATCGAAAATCACAAAATCTACCTGCAAAAAAAAGCTTCATTCGAAGGGATCCTTTGTGAATGTGGATATGTCACATAAGCCTCGTGTTGAACATTTAAACTTCCTGAAGGAGCTAATTGAGGCTGAAAAGATCAACCCGGTCATAGATAGAAGCTATCCGTTCGAACAGATTCCCGACGCTCATAGCTATGTCGAGAAAAAACACAAAAAAGGGAACGTAGTCATAACTGTGAGGGCATAAATCATAATGAAATAGTAAGGAGACTAACGAATGAATAACAACAGGAAAAGAGCAATTATTCTGGGAGTACTCTATATCATTGCAACGGTTTCGGCAATCATAGGTCTTCTTTTGTACGATCCGATTCTTAATGGTCCTGATTATCTGATGAATGGCTCTGAGCATGCCAACCAGGTGATACTAGGAGCGGTTTTTGAGTTAATTCTTGTCTGATCAGCAATTGGAACTTCGATTACGTTGTTTCCTTTAATAAGAAAGCAGAATGAAAGTATTGCTATTGGGTTTGTACTCTTCAGGTTTCTTGAAGCAGCTGTCATTACTATCGGTATACTCAGCGTACTAGCCCTATTGACATTAAGTCAGGAATTTGTAGCAGCAGGAGCCCCGGATATCGCCTCTCTTCAAGCTGCAGGCACATTACTAAAAGCTATACATGACTGGACCTTTCTGCTTGGCCTCAATTTTTTGTTGGGCATAAGTACGATAATGTATAGTTATTTGCTCTATAAATCCAAACTCGTTCCGCAGATGATATCGGTTTGGGGTATTATTGGATCTATACTCATTATGGCTGCAGGCTTATTACAAATGTTCGCTATCATTGTTCCGCTCTCAACATGGGTAGCCATATTGGCAATTCCGGTAGCCACATATGAAATGATTCTTGCGGTATGGCTTATTGTTAGAGGATTCAATGAGTCTGCACTCGCTTCCGGGTCTGCCAAGGCCTGATAATCATTTAAAACTATTAGTTTCACTGTCCTAACTTAGCACGGAATGACAGGCGAAGTCCTGCGTTCTCATGATATTCTAATTGTGGAAAGGGGGGAACGCGATGGATTGGCTGAATACGATGAAGAATGCGATTCAATATATGGAGGATCGATTGGATGGTGAGATCGATGTGGAAGAAGCAGCTCGAGCTGCTTGCTCTTCAAAGTTTCATTTTCAAAGAATGTTTCATATGTTAACGGGTGTTACGATTGCGGAATATGTGCGAAGAAGAAGATTAACGCTCGCTGCACAGGATCTAAACTCATCCTCGACTAAAGTGATTGATGTAGCACTTAAGTATGGGTATGATTCACCGGAATCCTTCGCTAAGGCTTTCCAGAAGCTGCATGGAATTACGCCATCATCTGCACGTGAACCAGGAGTGAAGCTGAAGGCGTATCCCCGATTGTCCTTTCACATTGCATTGATAGGAGCTAAGGATATGAATTACAAGATTGTAGATAAGGAAGAATTCGAAGTCATAGGTAAGTTGATCAGAGTGTCATGCCGAGATGGAGAAAATTTGAGGATAATCCCTCAGTTTTGGAAGGAATCACATGAGCAAGGCCTCATTCGCCAGATGGAGGAGCTTTCTGATATGTCCGATAGCTATGGCATATGTATGGATTTCGATTCTACACAAGAGGAAATGTCCTACATGATCGCTATAGATAGAATTGAGGGAGCTTTGCCTACGGATTGGGTAGAGAAGGTTATCCCCACTGCAACGTGGGCGGTTTTCGAATCTGTCGGAGCCATGCCAAACGCGATTCAGGATGTATGGCAACGGATCTATTCCGAGTGGTTCCCGAGTATGGGTTACGAACACGCTGGAGGTCCTGAGCTAGAGGTTTATCCTGCAGAGGATGCTTCTGATGACAATTACCGTTGTGAGGTATGGATACCGATCAAGAAGAAATCATAGATCATTCTTGCCTGATCAAACGGACCAGGATTAGTGATTTCACCAAAGTGGGGGTTTTTGCAGGAATATTTCCTGCATAATGGCGTGTCTGGAGCGAGAATGGCTTAATAAGCGGGAAAGTTCCCGCTTAATCGTGGGTCTGGAGCAAGAATGGCTTAATAAGCGGGAAAAAGTTCCCGCTTAATCGTGGGTCTGGA
>DFZX01000039.1:0-6640 GCA_002383695.1 Caryophanales bacterium UBA4045 | reverse complement strand
CGGGAAAATTCCCGCTTAATCGTGAGTCTGGAACGAGAATGGCTTAATAAGCGGGAAAATTTCCGCTTAATCGTGGGTCTGGAGCAAGAAGAGGGTAACTTTGGCGCAGGAATGGAGCTGCAGAGTAGAAAAACGTCCTAAGATGGTTTATGACACTTCGCATGATACAAAAGTTAGAAGTCAGAGAAGCCGCCGAAGTCAATAATCAGAAGTTAGTCGCAGATATCATTTCCTCGAACAGCTCTTTAGTTACAACCTCGTAGTCGATCAGCTTATCTTCTGCAGGAGCTTGTTGCTCAACCCTATTGTCTTTAATGAGAAACTTCCCTTGATAAACGCCCAGTGGAATTAATACATCCTCTGCTATTGGGCCCACATACTCCTTCGCGAACAGAATTAGGTTTTCCCCTGGTTTCATGACGGGTATCCCGTTAAATTTCATTTCCTGACCACTCGGCATCATTCCACCAGTTTCAATAAATCTTACCTCGTCTCCTACATTGGGGTTTCCTTTATGGTTGGAGAGGACCTTTGCCTTCGTGACAGTGAATGGTAAACCACCATATTGGATCGTTTCAGTATCATCTAACACACTCACTTCTAGGATGTCGGATGCACTTACTCGCAACTCATTCAGACCTTTATAATGCTCGGCCAAATCACTGGATCCCTCAGCATTCGTGACTGGATCTTCCTCTGACATCGTTTCCCAAACTTCCGCAAAAACCAAACTATCCATCTTGAAATATAAACTGGTATGTCCATAAAAAACATAACCATCTTTAATAACTACCAGCCTAACATTAGAACCGTCACGCAATTGTATGGTCATACTTCTGAACTCTTCATCGTTTCTGAAGTCACCAATTTCCGCTTCAATACTCAAGCGTGAATGAGGAACAGCATGATTCAGCTCTTTAACAAATGTATTCAATAAATTCATATCTTCAATGGTTTCAAATTGAACGGTACTATTATACCAATCACTGAAGCGCTGGTATTGAGCACTTACCACATTATCCGTCATCATCAAATTACCGAATACATCCATACCATCGTGTACAACAATGCCATTCAAGCATTCATAGAATTCAGAATAAACTTCACCGTCATATTCCGTGTAAGACATGATTCGAAAGTTCTTATCGTATCCCTTAACGGTATAAACATCTGTTTCTCCTATGGTCGAGGCGAATTCAACATCATATTCATCCTGCTTACTCCACTCATCGATATTACCTTTGGTTGTTCCTAGCCTCTCTCCAATCAAACTCTGTGCCCGTTCAGTATCAATTTTTGTATCCGTCTGCGTATAGATTTTCCCGTTATACACAATAAGACCGATCATATCCGCATTTTCAGAGCTATCTGGAAGCTGGATGGCCGGTACCTCTATGGCCCCATCCTCGGTTACAACAAGATGATCATCGTTTGGCTTTATTGGATCCATGCTACTCCGAACCCAGTCAAAGCCCATATATAAGATAAGTAAGCTAGCTGCAACGATAATACCTCTTGACCATCTTCGTTTCGGACCTTGCAGCTCAGATTTCGCCTGCTGAATACCCCGTTTACTTCTGTTATGAAGCTCGCTCGGAATTACAATCGTATCCAGCTCTTGCTTGATATTATTGCTCATGAAGACCAACTCCCTTCAAATCTTTTCGAAGCTTTTTTAAGGCGCGATATAAAATGGTCTTTGCAGTCCCCAGTGGAATGTCTAGTGTCTCTGCAACCTCCTTGATGGTCATATCCTGATAGAATCTCAGTAGAATAACACCTTTCTCATCCTCATTTAATAGTTCAATTAGCTGTTGAAATGTCACTTCCAAATCGATGTCATCCTTGATATCAGTAGGGAATAGCTCCATGGAGGCGGGGCTGAATTGAACAATCTTTTGCTGCCTTCGGAGCATATCAAGCGCACAACTGATCGCAATTTTTATAAGCCAGGTTTTAAAATACTTGGGTTCATTCAAATTCCTAATTGCTTTAAATGACCGATAAGCCGTTTCTTGAACGACATCCAGTGCATCATTCTGATTCTTGACATATGTAAACGCTATTCTGTAGACGTCTGCCTCGTACTCCTGGAATATGTGAAGGAATGCTCTATCATTACCTTTCCGAGCTTTCTCTATTAATTTTAGAATGTTAACCACCTCCATCAAGCTACTTATATCTATTAGACGCAGCAGGTGTGAATTTAGCTTTAACTATTATTTTTCTCGACACCCCTTTCTAAATCAATGGCTGAACGTGGGGGTTACGTCGGAAGACCTGCTAAAGTGCAGGAATATTCTATAAAATATCGTTAAGTTGGGACAAAACCTGCAATAGTGCAGGAATTGTCACAGAAAACACCTTCATATTTATATTGAAGTCAAAAATTCATGTATGATTGCAGGAATTTCCACGAGAGGCAAACGAAGAGGTAAGAAAGATGTATTTTTGCAGGAATCCCCTTAAATAATACCCACTCATGCTGCCAAGGATACGGTAATAAGGAAGAAAGTAGAAACGATAATGGAAAGCACACGTAATAACATGATACGACAAAAAGAGAGCACGACCCATCATCATCATGACTTATATTGCTAATATACACAAATTAGGAGGAATATGTTGAATGCTATCGAACTTGGTATAGGTAGTGGAAAGTAGCACTTGAATCGTAATTTTGAGAATTGTAGCACAGGATAAGCCTATATTGGAGTAAGTTATTGTAGTAGTGGGGGAGGTGTGTAATGTGAACAACTTGAGCTCCATGAAGCTGCTGGGACTTATTGTTGGGGTTGTGATCCTGAATATAATCATTCTGTCACCAGGACTGTTGGGAGTAAGCATCGGTGGCGAAAGTGCGCTAGAGACAGCCTTAGGAGTAACCTTATTGCTTGTGAGTCTCCTCGTGGTGCTCTATGGAAGCTATACGTTGCTCTTCAAACCTCCAGCTGTGACGCCTGTGAGAGATATTAGAACGCATGAGGATTATATAGACGCCCTTCACCATTACCGTCATATCAAAGTGTTAAGTAAGGATATTCTTCTAGCCTTAGATCAATTAGACCGAATCGAGAAGAAGAAAGCTACCCTGCTAGATGTCCTTAGTCAGAGGTTTGATCCAACCGAGCTAAGCTACAGGAAGTTCCATTCTGTTATCTTCGAGGTCGAAAAGCTGCTCTACATGAATATCAGGGGGATCCTGAATAAGCTTAGTGTATTCGATGCCTCAGATTTCGCCAGCATTGCTAAGGAGCATAAATTCTCAAGCAAATTGATCCAGGAAAAAACAGCGCTATACAATGAGTACTTATCCTACGTTTCAGGATACATTGGTGCCAATGAGGAAATTCTGCTGAAGCTAGACAAGTTACTCTTGGAGATCACGTTACTAGGAAGCTCCGATTATAAGGATGTCGAAGAGATGCCTTGTATGAAGGAAATCGATGTATTGATTAAGCAGACCAAATATTATAAGGAACAAACGTAACGATTAAATTTTGTTCCTAAGCAATGAGAGGGTGTTGAAGGATGGCTAGTAAAGGAAAAGCATTCGTGGTGATAGGGGCTATTGCAGTCATCGTTTTTATTCTTGTGTATGTGGGAATTCATTTAACTTCAAATTTAGGCAAATCGGATTCGCAGGTAAGCTCAGAGGATGCGACTAAACAATTGAACAGGCTCTACAAGGACATATCGGTCACGACCGAGCAGCCCATAAAAGGTCAGATCGATCTTGATCCTGCTGCAACGGGTGATTCTTTACCGGATATCTCTAAGTTCGCAATATCCGTAGATAACACAACGGACAGCTTTGTAGAAATTTTCTCATCTACTGAGAAATCGGGAACGGGCATAGACGGATGGTTGAATGAGGTAGCGGAAGACTTCAATAATGCGAATATTGCTGTGAATGGGAAGCCTGTCTCCGTTAAGATTCGTAATATTGCATCAGGTACTGCCACCGACTACATAAGGTCTGGCAAATATGTACCGGATGCATTCACCCCCTCGAATGAGCTATGGGGAGAGATGGTTAAGGTGCAAGGAATCAATATTGAACTCGTATCCAAACGTCTTGTCGGGAATGTACCTGGTATTGTATCCACGAAGGCAAAATATGATGAGCTAGTAGATAAGTACGGCTCCATGAACATCAAGACAGTTACAGACGCTATTGCAGATAATGAATTGGCGATGGGGTATACGGATCCTTTTGCTAGCTCAACGGGTTTGAATTTTCTAGTAACAGCTCTAGCGACCTTCGACAGCTCTGATCTGCTAGGGCAGCAAGCGGTTCAAGGCTTTGAGAGATTCCAAGCCAATGTGCCATTCATTGCATCCACTACACTTCAAATGCGCGAAGCTGCGAAGTCAGGTATGCTGGACGCTTTCGTCTTAGAATACCAAACCTATGTGAATACGGCAGACCTGAAGAGCGGCTATGTGTTCACTCCCTTTGGTGTTAGACATGATAGTCCGCTCTATGCCGTGGGTGATTTACCTCAAGAGAAGCTGGATATTATTAAGAAGTTTGGTGAATTTGTCGAGCAAGCGAAGTATCAGAAGTTAGCTGATGATAAAGGCTTTAATGGTCTGGATGATTACAATGCAGAGCTTAACGCACTGGATGGTAGTATTCTATCCGCTGCTCAGAAGCTGTGGAAGGAGAAGAAGAACGCGAATAAACCACTAGCTGCGGTGTTCGTTGCCGATGTATCTGGAAGTATGGCTGGGGAGCCTATAAACAGATTGAAAGAGTCACTATTAATGGGACAGAAGTACTTAGGTAGAGATAATAGTATTGGGTTTGTATCTTACTCCAGTGACGTCTCCATCAATCTGCCGATTGGGAAGTACGATACGAATCAGCAGTCGATGTTTGTAGGCGCGATTAACAGCCTCCAGGCTGCTGGAGGGACGGCTACATTCGACGGAATTCTGGTGGCTATCAAGCTGCTTCAAGACGAAATCGCAATAAATCCAGATGTTAAGCCTCTGATCTTCGTATTAAGCGACGGGGAAACGAATGAAGGGCATTCATTGAAGGATATCAGGGAACTGATTGAAACCTATAAAATTCCGATATATACAATTGGTTATAATGCGAATATCAAGGCACTTCAGAGTATATCCAGCATTAATGAGGCAGCTAGTATCAATGCAGATACAGATGACGTTGTGTATAAGATCGGAAATCTGTTGAATGTACAAATGTAATATGATTTTGATGAAAGAGGAGGGGTTACGATGTCATTCTCGATGGAAGTCATAAGTCCGGAGAAGATCAAGTCAGCTATAGAAGAGCAGGTAAAGCCTGTGCCCGAGGAAGTATTGCAGATGAAAGAGCTAGCCCTTAACAATGTCTCGTCGATCCTCGCGTTAGATATCGAGTCATTGGAGAAGCGTAAAGAGGTATTGCAGTCCATTGATAGCTTCGGTATGAGCTCTATGCGATCATCCTCGGAGAAAAATTCACTCTTGCAGGTATCTGTAGGGAATTTGTCTAAGACTGGTGATGAAGGCGGCGTGGTAGCCAAGGGTTTGTCGGACCTGCAATTCCAGCTGAAGGATTTAGATCCGAGTGTAGTGGATTTTGCAAAGAGTGGTTTTCTGGGGAAGTTCTTTAACCCATTACGCCGTTATTTTGCCAAATACCAGAAAGCGGATGCCGTAATCTCAGACATTATAACCTCATTAGATAAAGGTAAGTCTGTGTTAAAGAATGATAATACAACCTTGGAATTTGAACAGCAAGCACTGCGGGAGCTTACGAAGAAGCTTCAGAAGGAAATCCAGCTTGGTATGTTCATGGACGAAGAGATTGAAACTCAGATTGAAGCAGCTAAATTGCGTAATGAGTCTGAAGATAAAGTGCGATTCATTACCGAAGAGGTCTTGTTCCCTTTACGTCAGCGAGTGATGGACCTGCAGCAAATGCTGGTCGTTAATCAGCAGGGGATCATGGCTATCGAGGTCGTAATCAGGAATAACAAAGAGCTCATCAGAGGGGTAGACCGAGCAAGGAATGTGACCGTTTCAGCGCTGAAAATTTCAGTTACGGTAGCCAGTGCACTCTATAATCAGCGGATTGTCTTGAAGAAGATTGAGCTGCTTAATGCAACCACAGACAGTCTGATTAGCGGCACATCGAGAATGCTGAAGGAGCAGGGTGCGGAGATTCATAAGCATTCTCTGGAAACTAGCATTTCCGTAGACACATTGAAGCAAGCTTTCACTGATGTACTGTCGGCTTTAGACTCGATCAGCACCTACAAGCAGGAGGCACTCCCTAGAATGCGTGAAACCATAACACAGTTTAGAGAGCTAGCTGATAACGGCGAACAACAGATTCAACGTCTAGAGAAGGGCCAGAAGCTGGGCTTGTAGGTATAAGCTCGTAGGAGTGCGTAGATAATACGTGCTCTTGTTTTTTTTTCTGCGCCTGCAAGCATTAACCAATGGGGCTAGTCGAAATAATCGACTAACGGAGCAGAAAAGTAGCAGAAATCAAGGGAGATAGTCGAAATAATCGACTAGCGGGACAGAAAAGTAGCAGAAACCAAGGAAGATAGTCGAAATAATCGACTAACGGGACAGAAAAGTAGCAGAAACAGAGGGAGATAGTCGAAATAATCGA
>DFZX01000016.1 GCA_002383695.1 Caryophanales bacterium UBA4045 | reverse complement strand
GGCATTCAGTGTAGCGATGAAGCGCCTTTTCTTCATGCTTCACATCCTCCATTCTATTAGATACAACCTGATAGATGTAGGAGATTCCAAGCAACACTAGGCCGAAGCAGAAGTACGCAATGATCTTACTCCCTGTCGTGAGGAAGCTCAGATCATATAAGAATAGCTTTCCGGTTGATAACAAGGAGAGGCCTAGGCCGATTCGCCTGATGTAAACGTATCTCCTCTGGAAGCCATATAAGATATAACTAATAGCTAAGACCAAATATAATAAGCTGAATATAAGTCCAACGTCACCCATTCCAAACTGAACGATCAAGAACGAGGTTAAGATGCCCAGTAGATACACAGCAACTACCATCGGATATAGCTCGACATTCTTGAATTGCTGTCGGATAAATGCGATAAGTATGTCACGACCCGCCATGAAGATGAGTAAATTGTAGGCAATCAATAATCCTAAAGCTACATACTCCTCCACACTGTTCTGACTGTACGATTGTTGCAGGACTGGGATTTGTGTCGTCATGAAGAAGCAGATGAAGCAACCAACACTGTATAGGAACAGACAATAATATTTAACGATCCTGTCGTAAAATAATTTAATCTTAGTGAGTGCATAGGCAAGTCCAACCGTCACAAACGCGGAGATCATCCACAAGTAGAAATCGTAATGATACATTTGTACGGAAATCCAATAGTCATACGCCTCGATCGTGATATACAGCAGGTAAATCCATAAATTCGCTAAAGTCAAATATTTGAATAACGTGATCGGCTTTTCCCTATTGCCTACTCGTCGGGCGTAGAATATCGTAACAATCAGCATGCCTAGTGTAACCAAGCTATACTTCAGCTCATAAAACTCAGCATATAAGTCGACTAGGTTGAATGCGAGAACATCGAAGAAGAAGAACGTCCCTAGACATAATAAGAAGATCAGCCAGCCTGACTTTACAATGGACTTCGTGCTTGCCAGACTGCCATAGATGATTAGTATGACACCTTCCACGAGCCAGCCGAGTGATAACCACTGTACACCAAATTGAAAGGGAATGATCAATATAGCGAAGGTCAATGCTGTTCCGAAGAACAATACCATCGTTTCTTTCTCTTGCCCCAGCACCTTCTCTATAAACCGTCCTAAACCGATATACAACAAGCAGAATACAAGGGCTAGTAATCCTCTGTAATCGTTCAGCGCTGCTTCTTCTAAGAGATAATAAAGAAGGCCGCAGCTTACAACCGTATTCAATGCAAGCAGGGCGACATCCAGCTTGAATAATTTGGCTTTATACTTGAAAGCATATCCGAGTGTAATGGATACATACATGATAAATGTGATTACGGTATACGCCATACTTATTCCTTCACTTGGCGATATTAACGCAAGTGTTACCATCGAGGGGATATGGAATAGAAAGCTGATGTAATTAACAACCGTCCATCTTTTGTAAAGTGAGATGGTAAGTATGGCGATGTTTAGTAAGAATAAGTACCCCATCGCCGCATATACAGCGCTTCCCTCGAGACCGAATGCAGCCATATAAGAGAAGAAGGGGAAGAATCCACCAATAAGCCCGAGTGAGCATACGGTTCGCGAATCATATCGTAATGACAAGACGACGGCAGTTAACGTAACACCAATGGAAAGTGCAATACCAGTAGTGATCCCTATGATGTCTAATAGAAAATAGCTGTAGAATATCGAACCATATAGAACGGATATACCACCACCAAGTAGTCCAAGTGCAAAGGTTTGTTTGTTCTTTCTGAAGAGCCATTCTCCCCCTACGAGCAATAACGCACCAATAAGAAAGAAAATCGTTCCTTTCATATAATCACTAAACCACGTTGAATAGGAATATCTGAATGCTGCTCCTACCCCGAAGATGATAAGTAGCATACCGATCTTGTTAATCCAGTTCAGTCCGATCTTCATCTCAATCTGATTCTGCTTCATTCGCTTAGCGATAACCTCGTCGCTTACCTCTTCAGAGGCTAGCTGCTCATAGCCACTTGAGAGCCCTTGTAGTAACTTCTTCTCCTGCTCAGCCATTTGCTCGCGCTTCTGCTGAATTCTCTCATTTATATCTCTGCGTATTACCTCGAGCTTGGTCATTAATTCCTGCTTATCCTCTTGTAATTCACGCTCTACTTGCTTATTAAATTTATCGAAATCAGCACTCACGTTCATCTCCAGAGCGTTAAGCTGATTTTCATGTGATCTGGAATCACCGTTGAAGTACGTGAGCATTTTCTGACGAGATACCTTTAGAATATTCAGCTTCTCATCCATAATTTGCTCTTTCAGCGCGAGACGAAGCTTGCTATTGTCATCCTGTGATTGTCCGTATTGCTTGCGAAGCTCGCTGACTAGACGCTGATATTCCTCATACTTCTGACGAAGTGACTGATTTTCCTGGATGAAGTCATGGGAATCAAACTCATTCAGAGCCAGCTCATATTCCTCTGTGATTTGCTTCTGATTATCTTTGATGCGTTGTAGTCGATCCTTAAATTCGTTCATCGAGAATTGCCCCCAATCCTTATCTTCTTCCTATTCTACAGTAAAAAATAGGGAATCATAGTACTATTTCGACATAGTACTCTTCCCATCAGCGGCAAAAAGCATCATAATAAACGTGTGAGATCATTCACAAGTAGCACTCATTATTCGAGAAGAATTCAACTTGATTTTGTTGTTTACACAGAGGAGGAATCCATGATGGCAAGCTGCGAGGAATGCATCATTAGCTCACGAGGGTACACTGTTGATTTTGCAGGAATCCAGAAAATAGACAGTCTTCATAACTACTACATAGGATTAGAAATTCAGCAATGGGAACGTGTTAGCGAGTCCATATTCTGGTTGGAGGAAAGCATATTCTTCAATCTGATTGACTATGTGAACGCCCATCTAGATACTAATCCTATCATGGCCGTATTATCTAGTCGAAGTGATCCCTTAAGCAAGCTTGACCATATGAAACCAATAGGACAATTTCAACAAGAGCGTGAGGCTAGCTGGATCGATACGATCATACTTAATAAGCGAATACGTACACATTATCAGCCTATCGTCTCTTTGCATGATGAAGAGGTTCGGATTGTCGGTCATGAGCTGCTGTCTAGAGGCATCAATGAGGATGGAAGCTTAATCCCCCCTAATAAGATGTTCGAAGCTGCAAGGTCTCGAAATCGCCTGTTCGCTTTGGATCGATTGTGCCGTATGGAGTCTGTTAGTAATTCAGTTGCTCTTCAAGATCAGCTCATATTCATCAATTTCATACCTACGGCCATATATGTACCCGAGCATTGCCTTTCCACCACATTCGCGCTGATCCGAGAGTTGAACCTAAAGCCGGAGAATATCGTGTTCGAAGTTATCGAGTCGGATGAAGTCAAAGATACCGAGCACCTAAAATCCATCTTGAGATACTACAAATCACATGGATTCAAATATGCACTCGATGATGTTGGAGTTGGCTACAATAATTTAAAGATGCTCTCACAGATGGATCCTGATTATATCAAGCTGGCTTTCGAGTTCTCTAATGGCGTAAGCCGAGACGATGAGAAGCGTAAGATCGCCCAAGAGGTTATCGATATTGCACATGAATTGAAAGCTACACCACTGGCGGAGGGTGTTGAACGCAAGGAGGATCTGGATTGTTTGCGGGAGATGGGATACGAATTATTCCAAGGCTATTATTTTGCCAAGCCTCAGGAGCTACCATTACAACAAATCGATAGTTTATGAGAGGATGGTCACTTCAGCATGAGATTGTGGCATGAGCAGATGCTTCCTCTGCTACCCAGACAGCAGCTGCTTGGGCAGCATCGTGAAGCCGCAGCACTAAGGGGCAATGGCTGGAACAGGCCCCATCGGACGGTTAATTACGTATTTACCTATAGTCCCGTTTATTTGTACGCTTATCATATGAAGGTGATGAACGAGATGGAGCGAAGAGGCTACCGAGTTGAACCCAAGTGGAAGGAAATGGCGTATCGCGGGAAGCAATGTGTGCCCTATCTGATAACCGAGCTTGATCTTCACACCTTGGAGTTTATACCAAGCCCGATTTATGAAGAGCACAACGATGATTACAGGCTAGAATGCACAGAGAATTTAAGAGAGAAAGGCATAGATATAAACATTATCAATCATTCGTCATTTCCATTTCTCTAGCTAACGACACTAGCTTATTGATTGTTTTCCAATTACGAGTGGTAACAGGTACATCAAGCCTCTGGAGATTATTCGCAAGCTTAGAGTTCCGTATACTGTTACTGAATAATAGATAGATGTCTCTACCTGCAATTCTGTATTCATCATCCACGCCTTTGTATGTATCGAGCCTCTGAAGCCTATCTGGTAATGGTGCTTCTTGCAGAAGTGCGACGTAGAGGCATTCGCCATCTGAAGCTGCCTCTGCTTCTACTACTTCTTCCATTGAGAAAGGACATTTCTCCACAATTGATTTCAGCTCTTCAGCAGTTCTCACAATAACTGAGATTGTATATCCGAATACCGTTGTGATCTCATTCTCAATGAGCGTTCTGAGCTGCTCTTCTCCCTCAACCGACTCGAGTAGAACATTACCACTCTGAATATAAGTCTGGACACGCTTCAAGCCTATCTTTTCGAGCGATTGTTTCAATTCAGCCATCTTGATCTTATTATGCCCTCCTACATTAATACCACGTAACAGAGCAATATAAATAGTCATGTTCAAACCCTCACCTTCAGCCAGTATTTGTAAGCCTTCTTGACCCACTTTATCATAAAAGAGCTTATAGTTACTATAAACCTAACGAAACCAAATCAACGGCATCACGTATTAGATGTGGTAACTATGCTTATACTGTGAAAATTCCGAAACTCACAACAAACTAGCTTCTCAGCATTTATTGAGACCGGCTAAGCGATGAGATGAGAGTTTTATGGTATATCGTTTGAAAATAGTGCATATATGCAACTAAATCCACTTGCAGGTGGGAATTCGTGAGAATAGTAACCAGATGCAATTATTCGAAGAAAAAGCCTTAAAAAAGTTGTCATAACCTAGATTTAATTGTGGTTTCGCAACTATTTTTTATTCGGATGAGGATTTCCCTTGATTTAGTTGTAATTATGACACTAATTTCGCTTAGGACCTGCCCCGGCGAATGCCGAAAGGATATCAAATTTTTAGGAGGCTGTTCATATGTCATTATTCAAACGACTGCGCGACCTGACTTTATCCAATGTATACTCAGTGATTGAGAAGGCGGAGGATCCCATCAAGATGACGGATCAATACATTCGCGATATGGTGGAAGACCTGCAAGATGCAGAGAAAGCAGTCGCTTCACAAATTGCACTAGAGAAGAAATTCAAAGCTCTATACGAAGAGCAAGAAGCTTTATTGAAGAAACGTACAGAGCAAGCTCATCTTGCTGCTCAAGCACAGAATATTGATCTAGCTCGAAGAGCCCTCGAAGCCAAACAATCCGTTGAACTCAAGTTGATTGAGTACAAGGAAGCTTTTGTTGATAATCAATTGATCGCGAATAATTTGCGTAACAAGCTTGACGAGATGCGCAAACAGCTGAACGATATGAGAGACAAGCGTGAAACATTGGTAGCTCGTTATCAAGCAGCTCAGACTCAGACAGCAATTAATAAGGCTATGTCTGGTTTCGGATCAGATTCTGCTACATCGGGTATGAAACGAATGGAGGATAAGATGTTACACGCCGAAGCTATGGCAGAAGCAAGTAACGATCTAGCTGCCTCGAAGGGCAAGTCACTCGACGAAGAATTTGCAAGCCTGAATAAGAATCAAGCAGTAGAAGATGAATTGGCTCAGCTATTGAAGCAGTACGAGAAGAAGTAGGCCCATTATGAGTATATTCAGACGAATTCGCCAAATTCTTAGTAAGCCCGAAGCACCCATTGTAGAGCGAAGCATCCTTACGATCGGGCCTGGTGATATCTGCGAGGTATCCTTAGTTACCTATGAGGTAATCGGACGCACGCAGAATCAGCGGCGGTCCACTGTTGTGTTAACCCTGCAGGATGGTGCTAACCTTCAATATCTGGTTGTCGAGGCTCGTGAGAGAACGAACTACTCGCTTTATCATCCAATTGATGGTCGTTTGGATTCAATCCAAGAGGTACCGATGACAATCGAGCTCGAGGATCGTGTTTATCATATGGAGGAGCAATACACGGGTCATATTGTAACCACCGGCAAAACGCCATTCATGCAAGGCGGTGAGCAATCGGTGTGGCAATACCAATCCGATGATATGAAGCTGCTGCGCGTCGAATGGCTTGAGGGAAGATTCATGCTCTACGAGGGTGAGGACATTCTTCAAGCAGACGTCCACGTCATCCGTGGCAGCTGACGGGTAAAGGACCGCAGGGGATTACCCTCGCGGTCCTTTTCTTATTAGCTTCAGAGCGGTGTGAATACAATCCCTAATATAATCAAGGAACTTGAAATAAGAAAAACTGTCTGGAACTCCGAAAGATACTCTTCTGTGCTGACTCTTAGGATTCCCGCACTCAATCGCTCATCAGTCGATCTCAATCGCTCATTTAGCGAAGTGGGAATAGACTAAACCTTTGCAATTACCTAAACAAACTGATTTAACGAAACGGGAATACATTAATAACCTGGTTGAGTAGATAGGAAGGCACATTATCCACATTTAATGAATTCCCATTGCGCTAATACCACTTGAATCTCTATCAAGAGAAATTTAGAAAATTCTCATTACGTTAATGAATTTAAGCAAATTGTATTTGGAAGATCACTGAGGGTAGCATAGCGAACATTTTTGCTTTCTTATTCATAAAGAAAAAGTCGCTTTCGATAAGTAAATCTCATCGAAAGCGACTTTTTTCATGAAGAGTAGTATGTGACTGAGCTGGTTATATGATTAGGCTACTAACAGCGAATGCGGTTCCGACGTAAACCATACTAAGTAAGATACCAACAGCAACGTTACCCTTCTGCAATTCCTTACTAATTGAGAACCGTGGTGTCACCCATTCAAAAACCCAATAAGCAGCAATTAAGCATATATAACCTACTGCAAACCAGAGCATCATAAACCAGATGGAGGTGTTCGTATATGCAGCTACCCCTAGGACTATAGCGGTTGACATGAATTTTCCTCCAAGCGCTAAACCAACAGCTACATTGCCTTTCTTCAATTCATCCATATCGTTGTAAGGTGTCATCAAGTTAAAGATAATTATGCCAATAAGCTGCAATAGGATAATGACGATCACACTCACGAATATATTAACAACTATCGTCAATTTGCCCACCCCCGAAATTTCGCATACGCCGAATCATAATCGGCAAAATCATGAACCTCTTCTAATATAACAGATACCGTCTTCATCTTCTCAATCTCAGCATATCTCGTTTCGTCGATTGGTTGTTTAATACGATTACCTGAAGGTAGCTCAACGATGGCAAAGCTCCTTGTGTTTCCTTCAAATTCAGTTTTGTAAACACCGACTAGATCAATATCCGTTGTCACTGAAACCTTCAGGTTAGCAAGATCTGCCATAACTGTCGCCTCATCTGCGTACGATTTGATCGTATTCCATGTGCTTAGACGAACCTCATTACGTCCTTGAGAATTTGTTGTCAGCTCAGCATCCATGAACTGTAGTGTCCAGATGGGGTCTCCCGTCGCATAGTTCGCATCGTTAGGCAATAGCTCATTATTGGGTAGCACAGTCATATCACTACCGATCAGGTCGCCCACATTGCTCGGAACAACACGGTAGTCCCAAGGCACTCGTGACACATTAGAGCTTACCTCCTCGGTGGCATCTGTGTGGAAGACCGATGACTGGTTTGGCGAACAGGCACTTAGCAACAACATGAACATCAGCATCACAACAAGTAGCAGCTTCTTATACTGGCGGCTCTTCAGCGAACCAAGACGAGTTGTCTCATTCTCTATCCTGCTCATTATTCTAGATAACCGAATACCCTCTTCACGCTTTGTCTTCATCTATCTCACTCCTAACGCTATAAAATGGCTAGTATTACCGGTTATCGGACCACCCGCACGACCTAGAATACCGCATGGCTTACCATTAATCACGAACATTCCTGTTAATAGATGAAGCTCCCCCACGGTAGTAAGAATCTGGGGTAGCTCCACCCGCTTCTGATAAACCGTTGGGAACATCACACTGGTATCAAAGCCATCTTGATCTTCAATCTCTAGCCTGCCATCCCCATCGAATAGGCGGACGGAGCCACCTTCACGCCCGAACATCGATTTCGATACGAAGTCCCCGCTGAAAACTGGTTTATTATAAGCAGGTAGCATGAACTTAACAATTGCCTCACGTTCATCCTCATTGAATAGGAGGCCTAGCTCATACATTCCCCATACCGTAGCAAGCAAGCCCTTCGACTGTAGAAGTATGCTGTGTGGCGAATTGAATAGCTGAAGCTGATCAGATTCTATCGCATAGGCCAATGCGTCGCCACCTTCATCCACAGCCATCCATTCCTTCGGATATAGAGCGAACATCCGCTCAATGACACGTCCTTCACTATCCTTCAAGATGCCATTGTCAACCCACAATTCTAAGCAATCTACACAGCGAACCTCAAGTCCACTATGTCGAACTAGTGCCTCAATTGTTCCAGAATCCTCCTTGTGTGAGCCATATGAAATGCATGCAGCTGTATCTGGTCTTTCAACTGACCATGCGACTGCAACATGCTCCTTCATCTGTGTATTCGGCGATGATATTCCAGCCTGTTCACACAACCAGGGTGTAGCGATGGCGGCTTCTACATAACCCGTAGGGGTGTCTGCATTCAGCTCCAACAGCTTAATCGTGCCATCCTGTGTGACTGCATAATCGAATCTGGCATAACGACTAATAAGTCCTTCCTCTGGAATTGGACGTTCATCTAGCATAGACCAGAGGATAGTTGGTATTCCAAGTAAGCTGTAAAGGTCATGATTACGGTGTATATATCGAACAGTTCGATCAAGAATACCCCATAATATCGCTGAGGCTCGTTCAAGCTCATTATAGGTTCCATGATCCATCGTAACAATCTGATCTATCCAATAGGCCTCTTCATCCCAATCTGCCCATGTAAAACCAAGGTCGTAAAGCTGCTTTACCCGATGGGCTCTATCTTGATGAGATGGAGGGTTAGTCGAGAATACTCCTGCTCCTGCTCCTGTTACCCGTAAACCTCCGACTTCGGTCATCCTCCAAAACTCCTGCTCTTGGAGCTCGAGGACCCGAGTCCACTCGACTTACCTCCGATACCACCGGGGCTCGAGGAAGCTGAACGCTTGGTGATCTTACCTGTTGTAGAAGACGTCTTAGGACGTACAGATGTACCAGCAACCTGCTTATTCTGAAATGAACCACTTGAATATGAACGAGGTGTATATGGCGTATTCGTTCCTGTATACGTACCCCTACGATCACTATGCCATCCCTGCGAAGAATAGGCAGACCCTCTGCTCATTAATAACCCGTATAAGAGCATACTCTCCCAGCCGAAGCCTGAGTTATGAATGACTGTAGTTCCACCTGAATCTCCACTCTGTCCCCCAGCCTCACCAGCAGCTGGATCAGTAAGTGGTATGCTCCAATCTATATTCTTATCATAGTAGGCTTTAACCTCATTATTAGACCAAGCTATTAATTTCGGTTCATTCGCATTTAATTCACCCTCTGCGAATGAATTCTTAGCCTCTGCACCAGTAGCCAACACTGCATTTGCGAGCAGCATAAGACCCAGCGATGTCGATAACACACGAATTGGCTTACCCTCTAAGTTGAACAGACTAGATACAGCCTGCTCTTTGGTTTTTTTCTGATTAGTCAAGATAGGTTCCTCCTTCCTCCTCTACAAATTTCACTTATTCGCTACGTAATGGAACGAGCAGGAGCTCAAGCTTCCCCTGATCTACATTCAACCTTCCTTCAACAGTCTCATATTCAAGATTACCTACAATAATATAATTCACATGTGCTAACGAAGCAATCATGTTCATGCTCCATGTTCGTTCTTCAATCTGCTTTAGTGTACCGTCCGGCAATTTCTCCAGCAATAACACACCCATGCTATTGTCCATTTCCGATCCCATCCTTTCATCAAGAAACAAGTCTTATTGTAATACGCAAACTACTCGTGTATCGTTTCATACTCAATTCTAGAAATCAAGCTAATCTTACCCATTAATGCAACAAACTGCGGATCCAATGACCCACAGCTTGATTGAACATATTTTAACATATACATAATAGTACTTCACAACCTAGCTCGCTCAAGAAACCGAAGTGTTTCCTTACCCGTTATGGCGTAGCCAATAAATCCAATCTTGCTATCAACAAGTCTATTAACCCCAATCACCTTGCCTCCAATATCAACCAATGGTCCGCCGGACGAGCCCTGAGTTATTGGTGCATCGAACAGGATATGCTGCCAGCCCTCTCCACTTACAATACCCTTGGTTGCTACAAATTCATAGATGTCTGGATGACCAATAGCAAGTACACTTTGACCTATTGTATATGCGGTCACAATCGTCAATGGTTCGTTCGAGCAGTCGGTGGACAATAATGCCAAATCCAATTTATCGTCTTGATAGATCAGCTTCGCCGTGCAAATTCTATCATCATAGGTATGAATCGTTATATTAATCATATTCTCAATGACGTGATGATTTGTGGCTCTTCGCTCTACTGTATGGG
>DFZX01000095.1 GCA_002383695.1 Caryophanales bacterium UBA4045 | reverse complement strand
TGCATTTATTGTGCTTGTTAAGGCGGGGGCGAGCTACTGTATTTCTACAAGCACATTTATTGTGCTTGTTACAGCGGGATCAAGCTTCTGTGGCTCAGCAAGCACATTTCCCTTACGATTAGTCCATTCAATTTGAGAAATTCAAGCCAAATAAGGGTGGTGAAGCAGGTCGGTTTTCTGCACGGATTCAAGAACCCAAAAAAGCCACGACCTTTTCTTCACCTCTACTAAATAAAAAATAGTAGTGCGAACCAATGCCTTGGTCAACACTACTGATCTTAGTATGTTTCTGTACCGAAGTTACTCTCTCAAATTGTGCTCATCTAGCTGGTGTATCATCAAACAATAGTAATAGTAAAATCAAACACACCCAAAAGCTCCCTATTGCTAGCACTACTTGTCCCCGCTCTTATACTTGTCCCACTTACTGTCCCTGCTACTGTCCCTGCTACTGTCCCTGTTATTGTACCTGCCCCTGCGACTGAGCTTGCCCCAGCAATTGAACTTCCCCCTGCACTTGATGCACATAAAGAGGTTATGTAAACGATTATTGGCACATTCTCATGGTCTCGATGCTGTATACACTGCGTCTGGGCTGTGAATTGCTGTTCATTATATTGTAGAGATAATGTGACATCCCCAGACTGCCATACTACAGTTCCGCCCGTGATGACGGGTAATAGGTAACTGATGAAGCGTTCCTCTACATGGTAAGTATCAGGGAAGAAGCTGTTGAATAGAAATCGATCCTCCAATCTTAGGCGACAGTCGAAGTCGGAGTTGGGGTCGAAGTCGAAGTCGAAGTCGAAGTCGGAGTTGGGGTCGAAGTCGGTGTCGAAGTCGGTGTCGAAGTCGAAGTCTATTTCAGAGCAAGTCCACTGAAAAGCACGAGTGTAGCGGTGGATGCCCGCTGATTCCGAATAAGCATCAGTTAGATCTAAGCTGAGCTTAGAACCATTAGAACCATTAGAACCATTAGAACCGCTAGAGCCATTGGGTAATTCAGATTGCTCCAGCCATACCGCTTTATACGCTTCGCCTGCTGCTTGATGGACACCATTAATAATGGGTACGGAATGGCCTGCAGAGGAATTATTCAAGATGTCATATCTACCTTCGCGGAAGTAATCCTTCGTGTATAGACCGTGTCCCAGATCAATCAGTAGATTATTGCCGTTCGCATGTAGGATGAAATGACCTAGGTCGTTATGATTATGTGCTTCACCGTTATGCCCACCCTTGGCAGAGAGGGCAACATTCATCCCTGCTACCGTTCTTCGACGATCGATGATCACACCTAAATGATCTAACGTCTGTAAACCTTGCTTCGGTTGCCCTTTGAAGATTGCTTCATCCGTCCACCATAGGTTACGTGAGAGATGCCCCCAGCGATAACAGGAATCGTTATGAAAGCCAGGTACCACACAAGGGAATGGCATTGGCGTGTCTGTTCTCTGGGATAATCGGCTGAGTAAGCCAGTTGGCAGCAGCATGCGTTCCGGTGCATCGGAGAAATTCGCATACACTCCATCTGATAGATGGACAGCCTCTGGGTATCCGGCGATTGCCCTAACCTTCTCCTGATTCATCAAATCCCATTGCCCCGAGCTATACTCCTCCAACATTTCTGCAAAATACACATAATACCCAAATCCATACACCCAGTAACCAATACCCTCAGAACAACCACCATCATCTCCATAACCACTCAGGAAGCTTTCCATAGCTCCAATAACAATGTTTAGGATTCGGGTTAGTCGCTCCTTGTCGTCTATGAGTAGCATGGCTGCCATACCAACACATCCACCACATACAGATGCCCAATTGTGATCAGCAGTCTCCCAATCGAAACGTACATCCTCCATACACATCGGCTGAAATAAACGTCGTTCGATCTCATCGCGTATTCGTTGAGCGATAGCTGGGGCAATCTGATCTACAAGTATGGTGAGAATTTCCGCCAATGCATGAGCTGTCTCAGCAGCAAATAGATCAATCATCTGTTGTGGAGAGACTGGATTGTTAGCTCCGAGATGAGCAGGAAGGCACCATGTATATTCGTTGCATATTTCCCATATCGTTTCCTGCAGCACATCAATATGCTGTGGATCCGCACTCACCATTGCAGCGATTGCACAGGCGGCAAGTCGCTCTCGTCTAGCAAAGTATACGTGTTGATATTGCTCGCGATCACCATTCAATTCGAATTGCCGGAACAAATCGTAGCTTAATGGGGGCATAGCGTTATCCCTAGCTAGCTCTGCCTCATGAATGATTTCGCGTAATAGTGGCTGGAAAATCCTGCTGCTATTCTTTATTGCCCCAGCTGAGGGTAGTAACATAGGTATCGAATCCTCTCTTATTCAATAGAGTGATCAATCGCGAATGTTTGGCCTGACCATGCTCGTTTCGAAGTCCAATCCACCGACTCACCTTGCCAGAATGCTCGATCTGGGGATAAGCCGAGTGCTAGGAATACCGCCGAGCATAAATATAAGCTACCCGTGGAGATATAAGGCTCACCAATTTCTGGCTGGTAGCCACAAAAGCCGATCGTCAGCCAGCCTTGATCATCGAATGTACCTGGTGCTTCCAACATTCTGTGTATGACTGCGGTTAGAGCTGAGCGAACTTGGGCTGGGCTGACGCTGGCTGGAAGGCACTCGATCAGAGCCATCTGCGAGAGCAATTGAAAAGCGCCAAAGCGATAAGCTAGTGATCTTCCGATAGCAGGAAAAGTCCCTTCAGGCGAAATCAAACGTTCTTGAATTTCAGCCTGTCTTACTGCTCGCGCTTCAACGTTCGTACGCATCGCAGACCAATCCTCCTGCTCATGCCCTACTACCCTCAGAATATCAAGCAGCATAGGTTGAATAACGAAGCTATTATAGTAATCGGAATGATAGTCAGGGCCATCCCCATAGGTTCCATCTCCGAGATACCATTGCTCATGCTGCTTCAATGCATAATCCACACGCATAAGATCCCAATCGAGCTCACCCATGATGTATAATGCCACCTCGATCATAGCTGAGAACAAGAGCCAGTTACTGAATACAGGCTTTCGCGAGCGGGTTTCCTTGAGCGCAAGGACTAAGTTCCGCTGAACACGTGAATCTAACTGCGTCCATAGCGTACGTGGAGCGCGAATGATGGCATGTGCGAGGAATGCAGAGTCGACAATCGGCTGATGCCCCTCCGCGAAATTCATGCGATCAGGTGAGGCAGGATCTGTAGCGGCATCAATAGCTTCCCGAGCTAACGCTCTATAACGAATATTCAGATAAGCTTCCTCGCCTGCAAGCCCCTCTAGTTCTAACCATGGAGCCATTCCTGAGAGCAATCGACCAAGTGCTTCGAGATGTGAATACACTTCACGATCCGATCCATTAGAATGGACAGGCATTCGCTCCTTAAGCTGTCTCAATGCCAGCGCTTCTAAAACTGGCTCGCCGATCCGACACATCGTTTCTACCCAATATCGTCTATCCTTCTCTCCCGCCACCATAGTGAACGCCTCCTGTTAAGTATTCAGTTAAGTGTATCTGATTTGTTTCTTATATTAAATCAAAGATTTTTTCGAAATTGCAAAATTTTTTTCATGTAATCGCTCAACCGTTCACCTAGAATAAGCTTATATAAAAAAGATAGAATGGAGTGTGGATATGAACTCTACATTAGAACATCCAAATAAACCAGTCTCCGGTAGGAAGGAGAAGGCCATACGAAGGAGCAATTATCAAGCATGGAAGGAAACCTTAATAGGGTATGTCTTCATCGCACCTACTTTACTAGGATTAACGGTTTTCTTCATTATCCCGATTATTGCCACGCTCATCCTGAGCTTTACGGATTGGAATTTTATTGCTGGTGTGGATAAGATCAAATTTGTCGCTATCGATAATTTCACCAAGCTATTTCAAGACGATATCTTTATCAGATCGGTTAAGAATAATCTTATTCTACTTATGGCCATTCCCATTACCGCAGCGATTTCCTTATTCCTGGCAATCATCATTAACAAGCATGTGTACTTCAAGAACACATTCAAGGTGATCTACTTCTCCTCTTATATCTCTAGTATTGTAGCTGTTGCTATTGTCTTTCAGGTGTTATTCCACCCTTCTCATGGACCTGTTAACCAGTTTCTCGTGTCGATGGGTATAGAGAATCCGCCCATGTGGCTCGCGGACACGCAGATCGCTATTTATGCTGTCTTAATGATACAAGTATGGGTTAGCATTGGATTCTATCTGATCATCTATATCGCAGGCTTGCAAGGAATTCCTAAGGACCTCTATGAAGCCGCTGATATAGATGGAGCAACAAGGTGGCATAAGACACGGTATGTCACAATACCTATGCTGTCGCCAACTACCTTCTTCCTCATCGTCACAGGGATTATCTATACTTTCCGAATCTTCGATCTGATTAAAGTTCTGACAGCTGGTGGTCCAGCCAATTCTACAACAGTGATGGTTTATTACCTCTATGAAACAGCGTTCGTTAATCTCAAAACAGGCTATGCATCAGCAATGGGATTAGCGCTGCTCGTCATGGTGCTTATCATTACGATCATTCAATTGATGGGTCAGAAGAAATGGGTAAATTACTAGGAAGGAAGATGATAAACATGAACCAACAGTCAACGATTTCGTACTCCAAAATAATAATAACCATCATCATGGGAATGATCGGCATCATCTTCCTGCTGCCCTTCATCTGGATGCTGTCTACCTCATTCAAGGTGGAAGCCGATGTGTTCAACTATCCGATTGAATGGATTCCGAAAAACTGGAACGGGATTGAGAATTTCAAGGAGGTGTGGTCAGGAGACTATCCGTTTGCGCTCTATTACTGGAATTCAATAAAGGTTACTTTTCTTACAACAATCACCTCGGTTTTGGCATCCGCTGCAGCTGCTTATGCCTTTGCCAAGATCAATTTTAAGGGGAAGAGCATCATTTTCCTGTTAGTCCTTGCTACGTTTATGGTGCCGAATCAAGCTATTCTTGTTCCTCAATTTATTCTCTACCGTTGGCTTGGACTATTCGATAGCCATCTAGGAATTATCTTACTTGGGAGCTTTAGTGTGCTTGGTACATTCATGCTGCGTCAATTTTTCATGAGCATTCATACGGAATTTATAGAATCTGCTAAGATTGATGGAGCAAGCCACTTTAGGATCTTTCTCTTTATCGGTCTTCCACTCATTCGTCCGGGTATTGCTACCTATGCGATTCTACGATTTATCTGGACATGGAACGATTACCAGACCCCACTCATCTTCCTGCGTTCGAATGAGTTGTTCACGGTGCAGTTGGGAATTAGTAAATTTGCCGATGAATTCGGTCAATATTATACACTGATTATGGCGGGTGCAGTTTCTGCGATCCTTCCCCTTCTTATCATGTTCGTCATAGGTCAGAAGAATGTGATTGAGGGTATCGCTGGTGGGGGCATTAAAGGGTAGAGACAAAATTTTTCTAATCCAGCAAAATAATTTGGATGTTCTTGTATAACAGAGATGCTAGGATTTTAATACAGGTCAGTTACCTAATCACACCAAACATTATGAGGCCACTGAAGAACTCGCTGTT
>DFZX01000051.1:645-26004 GCA_002383695.1 Caryophanales bacterium UBA4045 | reverse complement strand
GTTAGTCCTTCTGCTCCTAGCCAGTGGTATCTTCCTTAGATTATGATTGACGCTGAATAGATCATCGTCGAAATCACAACCATCGAAGGCGCCACGCTCAATGATCTCGTAAAACCAATCGCCAATGCTAGTCTTCTGATCGTATACAGCTGGATGACCTTCAATGTAGTTGCCTTCATCCACTGCTCGAAGATCGACAAGCCCGAAGTTACGAATTACTGGTGCTTCTTTAACCGGCAATGTACTATTCTTGCTCATTGCTCGTCCCTCCCTTTGTCTTATCCTTATTTCCCATTTGATAGGCATTGATTAGAGCTTTATCAATATAATTAAGAGATTGTGTAATCCTTTCTCCACCTGGTACCGGAGGATAACCTAGTAATTTAAGCTTCTGATTATCAGACAACAGCCCTTGTTCACCAGTTATCTTAAGAAGATCTAGCTTTGCTTTAGTACTCAGATACATCATATCTTTCTGAAAGAATGCAACTTCATTACCGACATCTAATTCGCGTGAAGTGAATAGAGTCTTTGAGAATCCTTGGTGCAAACTAATTACAATTGGTTCCAGAATGCTCTCGTACCATGCCTGATATTGTTCGTCTGAGTAATCTCTTGAATATATCGCTTGGGAAACACCATACCAATTCAAAGTTTTATTTTGCAGAAAATCCAATGTTTCTTTATCGACTAATTTAGGGTCGAGAGGTAACGGAGTATATTCGCCTTTCATATCCAATGCGACGATTCCACTTTCACTATCTTTTATTGATTGCTCTAGCCTCTTTCTCTCAGCAGCCTGTCCTGCGTCATCTGTAACCGTGTTAATTTTAATAATCCCACGAAGAGATAAACCAGCTTTAACACCCTTGTCTAGTCCTTGTAATACAGTGTCGTTGATTGAGAGGACTTTCAGTAGAGCTGCATTATCTGGTCTTCCATCCATACCGCCTCCCATGAGTTCATTAAGAGAGTACTTCTTCCTGATATGGATTACATCTGAATATGGAATTGTAAAGGTATTGCCGCTTGAAAAATACATCTTAATATGCAAAGAACCTAGACCATCTTGAAGAAAGTCAACTTGTGTTGGGTTTAGTGGATATAATCCGGTATAGTTTCTAGACTCGTTACCATTCGAGTCTGTATACAACTCGTAAGTTGGAAGAATGAATGCATTATAATTCAGAAATAGCAGCCATATAATCTTCTCTAGAAAATCGCTCGTTGTCATCGTTTCATTCGGGCCAAACTTAAACAACCGATTAAGGCTGCCTTTAGGTATGGTCTGCATGTCGTTATTATCCGTTCGAATATGCCTTGGTTGTAGTTTGCTGATTTCCGTAGCGATAATATCAATGCAATTCTGCACAACATCAGACTTCGATACATCATTCCCGAATGTACTGAATATAGCTGCGTATCCGCTGAATAGTTTTGCTCTTGTATACTCTTTGACATTAGAATACAAGCCTTTCAACCGATCAATTATGGACATTTCATCACCCCGCCCTCTTCGATAACTCAATAAATTCCGATCGGTTATCAATGTAGATTCGATAACAGATAATTATAGTTACAGTGCCATCAATCTTCTTATCTTCTTTGCCCTGGATTTTCACCGGCATTTGTTCCAATTTATTATTAACGGCAAGAGATGTATTCTCAAGGCAGAACCGGTCTAGTGAATCATGGTTATAATTCAATAGCTTGCTTCGAAGGTCTGCTTCAACAAGTTTCATAGGCTCAGACATTGGTCCCCAATTCTGTTCGACACGAACCATATCAAATCCGATTTCCTCCATCTCCTTCACAAAATAAACTGCCGACCATTTGTCATAACCGATTTTGTAAAACTTAATTCCGAATTCCTTGAACATCTTTACGAACCAAGCTGTTACCAGTCGGAAATCATTTTCATTTCCATCAGAAACGGTAATCTTACCTGATCGAATCCATTCTTTAAACTTAGGTAAGTCTTCACTCGAAAGAGTATCTAGCTTTGATTCCGGTATAAAATATTGGGATAATGTGTACTTCTTTCCTCCACGCATAAACAACGCTCTGGCACATGCAAGGTCGCCTGATTTAGAGAGATCCACACCACCGATTGCGAAGGATCCACGAAACTCTTCAATATCGAATGTCTCTTCGTTAGAAATCTCCTCAGCTAGCAACCAAGCAGCTGCGTTGTTCTGCTTAATATTAAAATCTTTAGCCAACATAAAAACCCGTTCGGCTTTATCTCGCTGAGCCTTACGGATTTGGTCTTTGATGTATTTGGTTTTCTTAATAGGTCCTAGACTCGGGTTTGACTTATGCCATGTGCGCTGATCTTGCCATACCTCTTGCTCACTGTCCTGGGTATACAACCAGACAAGAATCGTTGCATCTTCGATTTCTCCATTCAAAACACCCCGACCATACTTTAACTCTTGATCTAGATAACCATCGTTCACAAAACCCTCGGTTGTGATATTAATAAACCAAGGCTCGTCCTTCGTGGACTGTGATTGATCAATAGATTTTGCAATGACGTTGGTCTTCATCTCATTCGATTCATCAACGATCGCTCCGTCAATGTTTCGACCTTCCTTGTTTTTCGTTTTATCTGATATCTTGAATACACGACTCTTATTCTTAATGTTATAAATGCCTTTCATATTCTTGTGCGTCCGTTTGTTCTTCGGATCGAATTGCTCACGCATATTATTGATCTCACTAAAAATAATATCTGCTTGTCCATCATCATTCGATGAACATGCAATATCATTCCCGCCGGTACCAACCATAATCTCCGTCAGAGATAACGCTGCGCATAATGTAGATTTGCCATTCTTACGAGCAATGAGTAAGATAGCTTTCTTGAACCGACGAAGTTTCTTCTTCGGCATTTCCTCATCGTAATAATTGCGGTACCCTTCTTCTGTCCATTTGAATGAATAGAATACCTCAATGAATGCTTTCTCCCATAGTTCAAGCTTGAACGGTTTGCCAAAGAAAGGGCTTTTTGTGTGCCGACAAAAATTCTCGATGAACTTAATTCTAAAATCAGCATCAGATGTGTCATATTCATAAGCAGGATTATCGAGATCCGCGACCAGGTTATTAAGCAGTTGGTGAAGCTCCTGCCCGATAACGATCTCACCACGATCTATCGCTTGCTTATATTGCAATAGATAGCTAGTCGGAACTTCCGGAATTTTCTCGTATGAATTTTTCAAACTCATCATCATCCTCAATTATGCTCTTCATTAGAACTCCATTGAGAGTTTTAATGACAACCGCATAAGCATTCACATTCTTCAAGTATTGTTTGGATGCTTCTACAGGCTTTTGGAGTTCAGGATTCGTTGGATGAAATTTAATCATGCCTGTTATGGCCAACTTCTTCCGCAACTCGTAGTTTTCAGATTTGAGGAATGCAGCATCCTCAATCAAGCCCTGGACCATATCAGCTTTATCAGGCTCGACTTTTTGAAAGATGTTTTGCAACTTCGACAACTCTTTGTGGAACACCTCATTTTTGTCCAGAAAATTCACCACCTCTCAGATTTTCAAAATTTCTGGTTTGTGTGAAAAGAGCCTTCCCCCTACGGTCCCTGAGACTATTAATAATGGGATAAGACCGGGGGGCTACTCTATTGATTCCAATTCTTCCAGCAGCTCATTCGAGCGATCACCTGAATCATATCTGACAATTGTTGAAGCGATATGCATTGCACCGAATGCTCCAGCTGGTATCTTCTTGTATTCTTCAAGCATGAAGCGAGCATTCTTAATAGCATCATCCCAACGAACGACATCATCACTGCATTCAGTAGCTTGATCAATCCTTAAAGCTTTAATCCTTTTATCGATCTCATCCTTTACATGTTGATCGCTATGTTCTCGCGCATACTGCAGTATATCTATTAGCCTATTAAAGACCTCAGTTTCCGTAAGTCTTATATCAACGCTCAATACTGTTGACATCACTACTCACCCTCCCCATATTCCCAATCGTTTGGTAATATCATTCATGGTATTGCTCGAACCATTTAGCAATGTACTTCTTCCATTCATCCTTACGGTACCGCCTGTCTTCATCAGCATCTAACCGCCTAAGACATTCATCTTGACTAACATTACAAAAAATAAGATCAGCCCCTAAGTCATTGGCTAATCTCTCTCGCTTATATTTATCTGCATAACCACCGATAACCCAAGCACTATTCCATTTGCCTAACCTGGTCTTAATGTTATCGATCAACAGATTGTGTATGCCTATTACATTACTAAAGACTCCATCAGGTTTATCATAATAAGGCAGCATGGTTACAGCTGAGTAAAGCCTGTCCATATCAACCACTAAATCGCCTCTTGAAAGATGATGCTTAACATATGTGTTCTTACCAGACATTGGAGGACCGTAGATAATGTTAACTCCATTACTGGCTTGATAGCCGAATCTATTATGAATCTTATTATGGCATTCGTGATGAACGATCATAATGTTATCAGGATTAAGAGATATCATTGCATCATTAACATTCTCAGGAGTGAGCTCAATAATGTGGTGAAGGGTTAATTCACTCGACCTAGCAACAATCCCAGTGCAGTATTCACAATGCAATCCTCTCTGGCCTATAAGAACCATTCGTAAGGTCTGCCATTCAATGCTTGCATAGAAGGATTTAAGGATTGCATACTTAGCCATTACCAAGCATCCTCCTTTAGCTTCTTCACTTCAAGCTGCATACGCGAGATCCTTAAGCGAAGTTCTTCGTCTGTAAGCTCATTTCTACTGAACTGATCAAGTAGCTGGATGAATCGTAGCTTACGACCCTGTACATTATTCAATGTATTCTGGATACTAAGCAACCGCTCAAGCTTCTGAGGTTCTTTAATCTTCCGCTCTGCAAGTTGTATTCTCTCAGCTGTAACAGGAACCATCTTGCCCACACCATCTTCAAACTTAAGCATCTCTCCTACTTCTTCTTGAAAAGCTTCAAATCGTTCTTCCTTACTCGTAGCATCCCATCCATCATGAATGTCATAGATCGACTTCATGAGCATATCTTCCCGAACTTCTAATAAGAAGATCTCATTTTGCACCATCTTGATAGGTACAGTCTCTGTTTTCATCATTCGAATACGTTGCTCTGTCTCAAGTCGGCTCATCCACATCGATGCATAGTTGCCATTCTTATAACCATTACTATTACCGACTGGAGCGCCTCCACCTTTATTACCCTTGGCATTCGTATTACCTATTGGAGCACCACGACCTTGATTAGGTCTAGCATCCCATGCGTCAAGGTGTTTCCATTTGCGTACTTGCCCTGGAGATATACCAAGTTCTCTTGCGATAGATGCCGATTCCCTAGTTCTTCCACTCTTTACCCACAGCTTAAATGCTTTATCTCGATTGTTGCTTTTTGGTCTGCTCATGTCATTTCACCACACCGCCTAGCATAGTTGGATTTGGGTTACATATATGATTTGATCACCACATGTTCAAGCACCTCCGAACGCAATTGAGTTTGAGTAGAACATTCTTTCCTAATATTTGTAAATTGTTACTAATGACCATTATCTTCGACGACTAATTTTATAGCCGTAATCTACTAATAATTGGGTTTCGAGTGCATCATTCTGGTAAAAGTGTTTCACTCAAAACAATCACTCTATTTTGCCTTTCTTCTATAAACGCTTTTCGTATTATGTTAACGACTGTGACAAATGCTTAAAATTGATGCACTCAGATCAGTGAAGAGCGGCTATTGCGCGGTCCATCATATCTTGTGAATAGCCAATATAGCTGAGCGTTACCGCTGAATCACTATGATTGAACATCTCCATTAGTAACGCTAGGTTCTGAGGATCAGCCATGTATAGTTGATATCCCCAAGTCTTCCTAAGCGTATGACAGCCAATTTCACTTAACTTAAATTCCTTAGCAGCTTCATTCAGAAAACGATAGGCTGTTGTTCGATCAATCGGTTGATTCTTTAGCCGGCTAATCTTCTTCTTCTGTCTGCTGGCGAATAGGTAATCCGTATCCTTATGTCCAGCAATGAAACGATCTAAATCCTGACGGATGTTCGGATGAATGATAAACTTCTTCTTGTTCTTATTCTTCGTTTCTGTCATCACTACATGAGTCCCTCGAACCATCCCTACTCGTAATCGACATAAGTCTGAAACTCTAAGGCCACTATAGATCCCAATGCAGAAGAATAAGTAATCTCGCATACTTCGATTCTTGAAGTAAAACTTCAATCCATCAATAACGCGCTGATCACGAATCGGTTGTACCTTCATCTCACCACCCCGCTTACATGCTTTTAGACAACAAAAAAGTCGCTATTAGGCGACTTGTGTAAATCTCTGTATTCTGCTCTTCGACAACTTCTTCAACAATATCATAATAGCACGGAATTTCTGGGCTGAAAAGGTATTCATAGGGACATTTTAGGGACAACTTTGCGACATGCTGTTAATTTCGGCATATTCTTCTATAGATTTCTCCCTCCAGCGATCGAATGTCTTACGTACAATTCCTAATCTTTTCGATACTTCATCCACTGTTAAACCGTCAATATATCTAAATGTTAATAATTCAGAATATTGAGGTTTATAATCCGACAATGCATTCAATGCACAATCTATTAAATACTTCTCATCTATTGCCTCCTGAAGATCGACTAGCCTTCGCAGTACAATTGCATGACCTTTCCCTTCACCAGATCGAGTATCAATTACCTTTTGAATCTGCCTGGCTAACTCTTTCAAATTCGCTTTGTCCTCTGCATCCGAACCAGTATGTCTTTTTACCTCATTGAGCTGCGCTTTTGTTCCGATTGGGTATTTTTCAAGATACGCATATGCGGTTAACTCTAAATTTTGTTGTTTCTTTGTTAAATACATATGAGAAGGTTTTCCCTTGAGCTCCTTATGTAATGCAGTGAGCAGATCCTCACTACCATCATGTTCAATGCTCATTCCCATACCAATTGGTTGAATATGAAGCATCTTGATTCTTCCGCACAAACGTTTATATCCTGTTAATTGATCAATAACAGCTTGTTCAGTTGATTCAGTCATGCTGTTCACCCACTCCTATTTCAATTTACATTAGGTTTCCGTCTATGAGTATTTCTATTTACGAATTCCTGCAACGCTTGTCTGGTTACAGAAGAAATAGTGGCATCTGCAAATGGTATCTCATTATTCACTCTCTCAACGATCCCCTTAACTTCTTCTGCTAATTCCTGAGGAATTCTCGCTCTTATCTGATAATCCGCCATTAATAAGTGCCTCCTTAATTTATTCTCATCCGCCATACATATCCGGCTTTTTATACATTGTTTGTTTATTTGGTTCTTTTCTCGGTTCTTGTCTTGGTTGTTCATATTGCGAATGATCGATCGATACAAATTTATTGAAGTTTTTCAGGAATACCAGCTCCACCGTTCCAACTGGCCCATTACGTTGCTTGGATATAATAATCTCGATGATATTCTTCTTTTCAGTTTCCTTATCGTAATAATCTTCTCTGTAGAGAAATGCGATAATATCAGCATCTTGTTCTATAGCGCCTGATTCCCGAAGGTCTGACATCATAGGTCGTTTGTCCTGGCGTTGCTCAACACCTCGACTTAACTGAGCAAGCGCGATGACAGGAACATCTAGCTCCTTAGCAATCTTCTTCAATGTTCTTGAAATCTCTGAAACCTCTTCTTGTCGATTAGACCCTGATCGAATGGTCTCGATTAACTGAAGATAATCTATAATGATCATTCCAAGACCTTTATCAGCTTTTAACTTGCGGGCCTTAGCGCGGATCTCATTGACAGTGATCCCTGGCGTATCGTCTATGTAAATCGGATAATCCGATAAACTACCCATTGCCATAGTGATCTTTTCCCAATCATCTTCCACAAGATGAGCTGATCGCAACCGACTTGCGTCTATATTTCCTTCAGCACTAATCATTCTTCCGACTAACTGCTTTTCACTCATTTCCAGAGAGAATAATGCAATAGGAGCTCCTACTTCAGCAGCTGCATTCCTTGCTATATTTAATCCAAGCGCCGTCTTACCTACAGAAGGCCTAGAAGCTATGATTATCAAATCACTATTTTGAAACCCTGCTGTCATCTTATCCAGATCAGGATAACCGGAAGTGATTCCTGTAACCCCTGTTCCATCACGAGACATATATCGATGTTCCAACTCTTCAAAGTAATCTACTGATATGTCTCCAGCAGTTCGAAAACCCTTCGTTATGTTGTGATCTGACAATTTGTCTAATTTATCGCGACTAGATGATATGGTTTGTTCCGGATCTGTATTAGACCATGCCTGCTCCATCAAATTTTTAGCATGTTCGATGAGCTGCCGTTGTGTATGCTTCTCTGTCACCAATCGGATATACATTTCGATATTAGCAGCTGACGGTATCGACGATGTAAATTCCGTGATGTATGCTATGCCTCCAGCTTGTCCAAGCCATCCCTTTTCTTGAAGCTTCGTTGAAAGTGAGATCATGTCTATTGGATCTCCATCCTTATCGATATCCATCATGACTTGGAATATCTTACGATGTCCTTCATGTGCGAATGCAGCTGGTTTAAGTTTAGAAGTTTGTACCGCATCCATGGATGGTTGTTGATCAAGCAAGATCGATCCTAGTATTGCTTGTTCCGCACTTAGGTTTCTAGGTAATGGCCGTTCCTCTTCTTCAGGAATAGGATGATCTTGATTCAAGTTTCCTCATCGCCTCTCTGAAGGATTCAGGTATTACATCGTTCTGAATCTTGATCCGCAGTTGTTCATGCTCATCTAGCATTAATCTGGTTTCCAAGGCATTCGGAACGTCGCGACCAACTCTTCTCTGTGCTGGCATAACAGCCAATATACCAGGATGCGGAGGAAATACGTTATCTGGATTAAGGCTATACGTGCGAAGGTTCTCCATTGCTCGTTCAAAAGATACTTCCGACAATAACTCTTGCCAATCATCTACTTTGAAATCATCGTATACAAAGCCGTTATACCGGTTGCTGATTTTCAAGAAGATTTGCCTGATCTCGGATTCTTTCACGTGCCTCAGCCTCCATGATTTTTTTAGCTGCTTCTCTATTTTTTTCGTAATGTCGATCGTTGCTGCTTGTCGAAGCGCTTTTCTTCGTTGCACTCATTTTGATTGTTAATTCTTCATATTTCTCTCGGAGCTTGTCCGGGCTTAATATATTTTGTTGCCAGAAAGGATCTGATGTAGCCCAATCAATAACGGCTCTTGCCTCTGCTCGATCACGTTTATCTATCTCCAGCATCTTCCGACAACTATCTGCCCATTTCTGCATCTTCGCATCACGGACGAGATGACCTTTACTGATGCTCTCAGCGAATTTCATAATCCGACCGTGAAGGTAGATTGCCATCATGTATGGAGCGCTGTCCTCGGCATACGTTTTTGGTTGCCGAGATAGAGTCTTTAGATCTTTATTCTTTACTTTACTTTCCTTTACTTTACTTTGTGTACTTACTGTATTCATTACGTTACATTTAATAGGTTTAATGTATACATTAACTTCATTACCGTTAACATCTACTTCAAAAATGGTAATTTCTTCACTTTTCTTCGCGAGGTCGATAAGCACATACTGATCTATCATCGTTATCGATTTTCTTCGGTTAGCAGCTTCAATATATCTCTTCTGAAAACCTCTCGATGTCAAAATTTTATGATTAGAAAGTAAATTTTCATGAAAGAAACCCCACTTTGCGCACTCATTAACGATCTCATTAATCAAGTTAATGTCTACATTAACCTTTGAAGATAGCGCGTATTGTTCCTTTTCTGTCCACGGATAGAAGTAACTATTTTTATAAATTTGTGCCATAATTCGAATGATAATTCCAAATCCTTGCATACCATATTTGCCAATCGGAACTGTTAATTTATCATCCTCATGAATGTCGATGTCTATTGGAAAATAGTCCAAACCCTCTTTTTGTGGTCGCACCATATAATATCAACTGCCTCTCATAATCTCTCGTTCTCTCAGCTGATCTAAGCCAATCTCATTGACGAATACATGGGTACGATCATAGAGCGGTACATACCGATGACCAAGGTCGCTCGTACCGCTTCCCGCATTTGCTGCATATAAGAATGCGGAAGGCTTCTCCAGACCGTTCCCAAGAATAGGTACTCCGAATTTAGCGCATCTCGATTTTGACAATAGTACGGCCATCTTATAAGGAGTTTTCGTCCATCGATCAGAACGAGGAATATAGACAGGGAGATCCAAGGCAGCAATCTCCATTCCGTTGTAACGTCCATATTTATTTGGCATTATAAAGCCTCCAATTCAGTCTTTATACATTTCAAATCAATGGCACTTATAATCTTCATACCTAAATTTTCAGCTAATCCAACCTCAATACAAGCACCTTTAGATAATTTCCAACCTGGCAATACCGCCACTGTATCTGCGTCCATAAGTTGTTTAATATCAGATCTCATACAAGACTCCCAAGTGAGTTCGGTTTGAACAATCTCATGAGGGCTTATAACGTAATAACCTAGTTCTCTTAATCTCTCAGCGGCAATAGCAAAAGCCGGAAAGTTCAAATCCGGATATCCTGTCATAGGACCCGATAGATATATAATCATAGGTTCAATCCTTTCGCATATTTCTCTATCGTTGTTCATTCATAAATTTTTCGTACTGCGACACATCAAGAACGTCGCAAGACGGCAATATCGATGTACTGTCTCGCATCAATATACGCCAAATCGACGATCTTATTGGTTAACTCTTGTCCCCTCAAACCTTCCAATTCTTCTTCGTCAATTTCAAATTCACGTTCAATTCCCGATCCTGCAAACCCAATGTTCATTTCATATGCTATTAGCATCTGATCGACCCTCCTTCCTTCCTTCGTACTGCGACACTAAATAACTTCAAAAACCCATAAGTAACTGTGGTTTTTTCTTGCATGTTGTTGCTTGTAGAGAGGCTTCGGATTTTTATTATTAACCTGAATAAATAAATCTTTTGAATATAAGCCTAATTCCTGAATAGCAAAATCGTGTATTTCGATATGAGTCCATTTTTGTCGGCATCCATGGATTTCATCCTGACATTTGCAAAGGATGAATCCTCCTGGTTTCGTAATGCGCTTTAATTCTGATAAACCATCTCTGTATAGCTGTAATATATCTTCGTGCGTTGTGTATCTTGTTGTGTTGTAGCAATCAACCATCCCCTGAAGGTTGGTTATCCTTGCATAAGGCGGATCTATCACGCTATGGTTAAAAGATTTATCCTGGTATGCTAAGTTTCTGAAATCAACACCAGTCTTAATATCTGTACCTATGACGTTAAATTTTTCCAAGTCTACTTGTTTCCAAAACACGCCTTTGCCATAGGTAACATCAGCGATCAAGTCACCTTCACGAAAATAAAGATCAACTACCTTTTTAATTAATCCTGAATTATCTCCATCAAGATGCACAGTATAGATCGGTTCCAAAACCTCGCAAACTTGCATATCTTCACCTTCCTCTCTACTGCACAAATTAAGTCACTTATCTAGCTTTCCTTTCTAGTATTAAATAGCTTTCCAGCTTCAGTCTCATCGATAGTTACAGTCTTGATCCCATCCCAATCCTCGCGGATCTCATCCGACTTCTTCATGGCTGCATCGATCTGTTTCTTACTGATCCCTGGTATACACTCCATAGCCTCACGCATATGTTTCTGGCCAAGAAAGTAAGCCTGACTATGAATACCATTCATCCAATCCCAAAACTTATCATTAGGCATGGTCTTGATCCGTTGGAATGTCTTACGTCTGGTGATTTCATCCATGTCGAGCACCTCTTATCCTCTAGCTAATTCTTCGTTTTGCAGTTTCTCATTATAATCCCATTCTTCGCGGGACACGCTGCCATTTGGTCGCCTGTTTTTATTATTTGCCTTGCGACGCATGTTTCGTAGGTTATCGTCCAAGTTGTTCAACGTATCCCGATCCCGATGATCTACATCCTCATTCTTCCTGGGATTGTTCAAAAATCGATGCAGGTATACGGTTTTCCATTTCCCTCGGTTATCTCTCATGCGTGACATCACATATTAGGATTGTGTAGTTTCTCTCCAAGCAGCTACCCATTTGTAAGGAAATTCACTAAGCTCAGAAACCCTTCTACTGGATACCATCGCAGGAATTGCACTTCCATTACGTCGATCTAGATAGATGACGGTGATTTCACCTTGAGATTCGTAGCGATTTTTCACTCGAGCAACCCCACCTTACTTACTCTTCTTTCGATCACTTAACTTCTGATAGATATTCGCTACAATAACACCTGTTCTTGTAAGGTCAGCATTGTTTTGAATCAGGCCTTTACTATTCATCGTGGACAGTTGTCTTCTCGATATTAGGATTAAGTTATCAAGATCGAGATTACGACGATCACCATCTCCGAAAATGAGCACTTGACCTTTCGGTATTTCTCCATTTGCGGCGATCCAAATCAGTTGATGCTTGCACCTCCACTTATTAGGCTCGGCAATCTTTATGTCGATATAACCCATGGTGTTGATCCTCTCGGAACCGACGGGCAGGTGATTTTTGGGTCGATGCCCTTTCTTGAATTGGGTAGGTTCCCACCCACCGACACCCTTCAATCCTTTATTGAAAGGTGTCTGACCTTTCTGGAATTGACCGTTTAAGCCGCTGTTTATACTGTGGTTCTTGTAATATGATTTAATTTGCGCATACGTGTAATTCGTTTCGAATGTCTTGTTTACTAGGTTCGTCATGTTCTTCGAACCGACACCCACATGATTTTGTTCGATAAATTCCTTTATTTCTTCTGGAAACAATGACGTTGGGCTTCCAGTAGGCAATCCAACAGGCATTCCACTTTTTAACTTATGGTTTGCTTTGTAGGCTTTCATTTTCGAATCTGTAAAATCAATTCCAAATCTTTCATTCACCATTTTTACTAGATCCCCTGTAGAGATACCCTTCACATTCTCCGCTATAAATTGATGGATTTCAGAAGTGTATTTCACAGGCTATCCCTCCAGCATTTTAGGCACTACAGTATCAGCGTTCATGTGGTCATCAGCTAGCTGCTTAGCTTTTAATACCAAAGACCCTGCGGCTATGATCTGGTGCGCAACGCTTGTGATTGACTTCGCTCTATTGATCTCCTCAATCAGCTTATCGCCAGTAATTTCCTCATCGTTTAAACGTTCCAACTGTGCGAATAAATGTGTGTTCAAATCTCCAAGTGTGGTTTTCATTCAGTGTTCACCCCTATTCATTTGTATTCGTTACACCCAAATGTCCCAAAGCAATTTCCAGGTGAACTTGTGCCAACGTCATATCGGCGAGTTGCTCTGGAGGAACATCATTATTAGCTGTAAGATACATCCAAGCTTGATCCGCTTTAGTCGAAGCTTTCTGAATGGCTTTTATAAGACCTTCCTTACGTTTCTGATGGTGTTTGTTGATTACAGTCATTTGTTTATCCACCTCTATTAAGTTCACGAAGTTTACGAGACTGACGATTCACAATGACAAGCTTTAATGGAACGTCGCGTTCGACTAGCCAATTCGCAGGATTAAGGCGATTTCTCTCGATCTCGATCTTTTGTTTCTTGGTTGGTCTAGTGCCTTGTTTAATAACAATCATCCCTCTCTATTCGAATAAAGTTTGAATTGATGGATCAAGCTCACTCGCAACATTAAATTTTTTAATGCGAGGTACTTTCGCAGTAGGCTTGCCTACCCACAATCGATCTGAAAGAATAATGTCTCTTTCCATTACAGGGATAATTCGATTGTCGAAATGTCGCTTGACCTTGAAAAAATTTCTCGAAGTACCCCAGCTGCTAATCACTTCACCTGTCCACTCTTCCTCTGGCAGATCCGGCATGATTTCGCCCTGGTATAACATGAAATTTTTGAACTGGACGCAAGAACCTATCTTGATCATGGTTACCTCTTCAAAAACAGTGTTAGATATGATATGATTACGTTAATTAAATTTCGGAAAATGATCGAACTAGTCACCTGGCAGGGTGACTTTTTGTTATGGCGATCTGGATATCCCAGATCTCGTTCAAAATCCAAATTCGTCCGTCCGCACCGATTGAATCTGAATTCAGATAGGAGCGGAGCTTGTCCAGATGCCGCTTGACTTCGGCTGTCATTGTCTTGTGTCACCCCCCTTCAAGTTTGATGCCTGTATAATCTTCCAGATAAATAGGTGTCTTGCCCTTAGTGAAGATCGTATGTCCGATCTCTTTCTCCAGCTCCACATACTCGCGGTATAGCTCTGGATTCCGCTCAGCTCCATGCCTTAGATCGTTCAAGCTACCCATGATGCAGAACACACATGATAATCGCTCATTCTTCTCATAAGCCCAGAAAGGCTTCTGTCCAGCATCAGCTATGATCTGAAACACTTCTTCGGTGGAATGATTGAATATTGGAAGCCAGTCATAAACGGTTCGAGTACCACAGCTCTGCATCTTATTGAAAGAGAATGGATTCTTCTTCGATCTAGCGTTCGACTCTTGAGCACGTAAGCCCATGCAGTTGACTGCGATCGTTGCCCCTCTGCGCTTCAAGTCGGCTCTGATAAATTTGAATAGTGGCCCACGCTTTAGATCAGATGTACATTGTCTATATGCTGCACTCGGCCACATTCCCCGAGCCTTAACCATCCCAAGTAGATCCTTGCCAGCTCGTACCACATTAAGCACATGGTGCACAGTATTACGGATATGATCCTGTACCCCTGACCACTCAACGCGACCTAGATCAGCGTGAACAACTACAATCTGATCATGAGGTACAACCTTGCACACCTCAGAGTACATAGCCTGCGAGTCCTTACCACCTGAATGAGATATATAGAAGATTGCGCCTTGCTTGATTAAGTCCTTAATTTCATCTGGGACGAACAAGCTAGTCATCCCTCAACCACCCGATAATAATCCGTGTTGTACACGTCAATCGCATCTCCATCACGCACGTACATCATCTTTCCCGCTATCCGAATGACTTGTCCGACAATCACTGTCTTAAACTGGATCATTCGATATCACCTCCATCTTTATTAGTAGGTGCCATCAATAACAATTGTTGTTCACTTGCCCTGTGAATATAAGGTTGCTTTGGATCTAGTCCTTCATCACCTAATTTACTCCATCCATAGAATAGGATGATTAATGCAAGAGAGCTGATAGATGCTATACAGATCGCGATGGCTTGTTCTTCTATCATCAGCTTTCGACACCTTTCGATATGATCCAGTAACGTTTGACAACAAATTTCGCAATGAGGGGAAAAAAAGAGAGGTGAATCAAATTCTCTCTTTTGAAATCTCATTAATACGGCGATTCACAATATTTTTTGTCAGCTTCATCGATCGTCTTCATATCAAATGCATATTTCATATGCCCTACCATCCGCTTAACTTCATTTTCATTAAGCCCCATGTATTCCATGGCAGTGATTGCATAACCGAGACAAGCGTTATTGCTCCAATCATCCCGGCACAATTCCCGCAACTCTTCTAAGCTATTTATCTTCGTCGCCTTCACTTCTTTCATACAAGTCCTCCTTTATGGGCTAATTATTAAGAAAAAGTTCTTTTATAAAAAGCATCAATTGCTTGAACTGCATCAGAGATCAGATTATAAGACTCCCCAGAAAAAGAAATATCATTGATCCTATAACCAAATTCACTAGGCATAGCTGGACTTAATACTTGAACATCAAATCCCTTATGAGTGTAAACAGTTTCCCACATATCAATCTCCCTCCTTAATTGATCTTAGTTAGCACGGTTACGATCTTCCCATTTCTTTTGATTACTTCTCGGTGATATCCAATGCATGTAGATTCTTCGGTGCGAATTGTCCATGCATTGGCTCTATTGAGCAATTCCGATAATCCATGAGGTAGTGGAACGCTGAACTCTCCAATTTTCATTGCTGTGATAGTGAATTCAAGTTTGCTCATCGGGATTCCAACTCCTTTATGCACTTGTAGCGCATGTTTCGTCTTGTTCGAATAGGTATTCTACTGAGCAGGACGGGAAAAAATAAGCTCGAATTCGTCTAACTTCACTCCACGTGAATTCTGACTTTCCTGCAATTTTATTTCCGAGCGTCCGATCATTCAGATTTAATTTAGATGCCATAGAAACAACTGTTAAGCCATGCCGAGCCATTTCAGCTCTAAGATTATGAAACATCTCGTTTTCTCCCTTCTACGCTGTGACGTAGTTTATAAGTCAAATAATATACGTTGTATCGTAGTTTGTCAACGTATATTACCTAAAAAATACGTTGCGACATATTTTTTGCATTTACAACGATAGTTTTATGTATTATGATGTAATTAAAGTTACGTTGGAGGGTATAAAAATGACGCTTACTAATCGATTATTAGAACTAATGAAAGAAAAGGAATTAAATCGTGCCGAAGTAGCAAAAGGAGCAGGAATTCCATATACGACCGTTGTAGCAATGTTTGAGAATGGGGCGGAAAATACTAAATTATCAACAATGCGAAAACTCGCAAAATTCTTCGGTGTCACTTTGGATGAGTTAGTTTATGATAGCAACGACAACATCGATACAATCGCAGCTCATCATGACGGTGAAGAGTGGACAGAGGAAGAGTTAGAAACGATTAGACAATTCAAGGAGTTTGTAAAGTCACAAAGACATCCAGATAAATAGCGGGAGTGATGATATTGGTATATGAGAATCTGCTAACACAAGCAGAAACAGAATCCGTAAAAGTGAGCGAAAAGGATATGCCTTCAACAGTAAAAGGATTGTATTGCAATAAAACGGTATGGCTAAATAGTCGGATACAGACCAACGCAGAGAAGTCTTGCACCCTTGCCGAGGAATTAGGTCATCACCATACCTCCGCAGGCAACATATTGGATCAGAAGAAACTAAGCAATCGAAAGCAAGAACAACGAGCGATGTGGTGGGCATATGAAAAATTAGTTCCGCTTGAAGGCATAATTTCAGCACATAAAAGCGGAGTGGGGAATCGAAATGAACTTGCCGAGTATTTGGGGATTACAGAAGATTTTCTTGAATCGGCTCTAAACCGCTATCAAGAAAAATATGGATTGTATGCGACCGTGGATAATTACTCCATTCGTTTTGATTCGCTGGGTGTATTAGAAATGTTTAATGGAGGGGAATAATTATGAAGGCAGCCCTTTATTTGCGGGTTTCCACGGCTGAACAAATTGATAATTACAGTATCGAGTCTCAACGAGAGCGATTAGAAGCGTATTGTAAGGCCAAAGGATGGAGTATATACGATACATACATAGACGGTGGATATACCGGATCCAACACGAATCGCCCAGCTTTACAACAAATGCTAAGCGAACTGGAACATATTGATGCTGTTGTGGTGTATAGGCTTGATCGTTTGTCGCGCTCACAACGTGATACGTTAGCATTAATTGAGGATCACTTCTTAACTAACGATGTAGCTTTTGTATCCTTATCCGAAACCCTGGACACATCGACACCATTCGGCAAAGCGATGATCGGCATTCTGTCTGTATTCGCTCAGCTTGAACGCGAAACGATAGCTGAGCGTATGCGTATGGGCCATGTTAAGCGCGCAGAAGAAGGTTTGAGAGGAATGGGTGGAGATTACGATCCGGCTGGTTACACTCGAACTGAGGGTCATTTAATCATTAACGAAGATGAAGCAGAGCATATCCGAATGGCATACAATCTATATGAGCAATATCATTCGATAACAAAGATGCAAAAACGTTTAAAGGAACTGGAATACCCTGTTTGGAGGTTTAGAAGGTACAGAGATATCCTTTCTAATAAATTGTATTGCGGATATGTTAGTTTCGCTGGCGAATGGTATAAAGGGCAGCATGAAGTAATTATCTCAGAAGAACAGTTTGAACGAGTGCAATTACTTATAGGGAGACATCCAGGACACAATGCACACAAAGCAAAGCAGAGTCTATTTTCGGGATTGGTTGTTTGTGGATGTTGCGGTGAACCTTATACGGCTTATCACTCGAAAAACAAAAAGACGATGGAGGTATATCGATATTACATATGTAGAGCAAGACGTTTCCCTTCTGAATATGATCAGAAGTGTCATAATAAAACATGGACTCATATAAATCTCGAAAATTTAATTATAAACGAATTAAAGAACCTATCCTTAGAAAAAACAGCGGCAGATAAACCCGAGAAACAAATCAACTATAACCAGTTGCTTAAAAAAGTAGACGATAAAGTGGAGCGCGTATTATCATTATATGCTGAGAATAAAATAGACAAAGGTATATTAGATAAACAAGTATTAAAACTGGACGGAGAAAAAAGGAGCTTACTTGAAACTAAGAAGAAACAGGATAATCAAATCAATACAACACTAACGCAATCAAAATTAGAGCAATACGTCATCGGATTATCTAAAGCCGAATTCAATGAAAAGCAAGCTACGATTCAAAAACTCATAGAATGTATTGTGATTAACGGTGAATCCATTTCGATTGAATGGCTTTTTTAATTTATTATATTTCCGTTCTCATCATTGGCTATTGTCACCGCCCATATTAAGAAGGGCTGGTATGAGCGCTCTCTATCTCTGCGTAGCAGAAAGCGAATCCCTTCCTCAGATGCAGCAAGCTGTGCTGGACTGAGCTGCCAATCTCCGATGGGGATGAAGGGTGCGGTATCATCGAATTCACCACGACCTCCAACTAACTTATCTTCAGTATTAGCCAACCTGGTCGTCTCGTTCATCACACTCATCCCCGTAATCAATGGTGCGCACGCTCGTGTTCTTCCTAAGGTGAGGCAAGACTCACAATAGGCACAGCTCTCCCCACAGGAGGTGCATATCGACCAGCGAATTTGCTCACCGCCGTGACCGCAGCGCTTACAGCTCGCTTTAACCTGCTTACCCCAGCTCCAAGCGCTTCTACTGACCGAGACTGTTAGGCTCTGCTCCAAGCTGATATCGCCGCGCAAGTAGGCCCACTGCGTGACCCCCTTCCACTGCGATGATGCTTCAGGTACTTCCAAGTATTCAAGTAAACTAACAAGCTCCTCCCATAATAAAGAACGCCCCCGCATCGTGGTGCGTAGCCTGTCCCAGAATAGGGTATCGTTGATTAGAGAATGGAGTGGTGCGATAGCTTTAGTTGTAGTTGTAGCTGTAGCTGTAGCTGTAGCTGTAGCTGTAGCTGAATACGCTGTGCTATCCTCTGCCATAAAGCGACCTGATCCTGTTGATTGCTTGTCGATCCAGTGCTTGTCGATCCAGTGCTTGTCCATCCACGGAACTACACTAAGCGATAAATGCTCAACAAACGAGGAAATCTCGCCTTCACTTATCGCTTTACTATTCATCTCAGCAGCTAATGCAAGCGCCTGTCCATAGGGTAGCTCATGAGTAACGCGGTACATGGGGGTTCCAAGCAGACCTCCTGCCGCCGGAGACCAGAATCGTTGATCTGTATTCAGCGTCACGTCCAAAGACACCCGCCATGTCCACTGCGTTTGTTGATAAATTGTATAGATGACTGCTCTCATTATTCACCCTCTTCCATCATAGATGTGAACGATTACCATAATGAATGAACCTGTGGCAGCTTTAGCAAATCCTCGGGTTGACTGAGTCGAATGTGTATCGAAGGAGTTTCATTGTGTCTAGGTGTTTGGGGTTGTGGGGCATCGTCGTCCATATGTCGAACGTCTAGTAGATGATGTCTAGAAAGCAGCCCAATGATAGCTAGTGTATCGTCGGAGGAGCCTTCATCGATGATGGTGATAGAGATGGATTTCCCTTGAAGCCAATAGCACACAACCAAGGAGCGGATAATCCATTCGATATGCAATTGATTGTTGAGCGTGTATAGCACATAATGCTTCGATTCGAAATCGATGTTGTTAGCGTTCATTCGATGATAGATCAGATGGATAAGAATTGCACTACAGAAGTAAGTTCCAAGCATGAATAGTCCATAAACCATACCCACTTCCCCCCTTTACAACAATATATGTTGCAGGCGAGTTCGAGGTTCCGGGCATGGTGTTCTATTCTAGCACAGTTCGCTGTATAGACCGCAGTCTTATAGGTTTTATAGGGTTACCCAACCATACTTGATCGCATTGATGACGGCTTGTGTACGGTCGTCTACTTCCATCTTCTGCAGGATGCTGCTGACGTGGTTCTTAACCGTTTTCTCACTGATGAACAGAAACTCACCAATCGACTTATTACTCTTACCTTCGGCCATAAGACGAAGCACCTCAGCCTCGCGCCGAGTCAACGGACTGCCATCCTTGTGAACGTACTTCACGTCTGCTTCTTTTACAATCGCGCCATTGGGCATTACACCCGTCTCTTCTAAGTATGTCATCCGTCGGAGTTGATTGATCAGCTTGCCTGTCACCTTAGGGTGTATGTATGCATAACCAGCTACAACCGCACGAATCGCTTGGATCAATACCTCAGCCTCTAGGTCCTTCAACAAATAACCTGAAGCTCCCTTACGCAGGGTTTCGAACACGTAGCTCTCATCATCATGAATAGATAGAATAATTACTTTAATATTGGGAAAAAGATTGCGCATCTTCTCCGTCGCCACGACGCCATTCTCGATGGGCATATTAATGTCCATGAGCACCACGTCCGGATGATGAATGTTACACAGCTCGAGAATCTGAATACCATCGCCACACTCGGCGATTACTTCCATATCATCCTCCATGTTGATGATTCGTTTTAGTCCCTCGCGAGTTAATTGGTGGTCATCCGCTGAGATGATTCTTACTTTTGTCGGAGCTGTCTCAATACTCATTGTGGTTCCTTCTCCTTCCCGTTCTCCATCTTAATTGGAATGAGCATATCTATCTTGGTACCACCATCCACAATGGATTCAAGCTCGAATCTGCCTTCTAATAGCTCAACGCGCTCCTGCATCCCGATGATACCAAAGTGAGATCCACTTGAAATTTTCGCATGAATCGCTTCGATCTGGAAGCCCCTTCCATTATCTTGAATCGTTATCTTCACCATCTGTGACTGGTAGGTGATGTCAATCGACACAAAGGAGGCCTGAGCATGCTTCAACACGTTCGTAAGTGCTTCTTGAACAAGTCGGAACACCGCCACCTCCATAGCAGAAGGGAGACGCGCCTCTATACCGTGTAGTGTGAAGGTCGTGCGAATTTTCGACTTCTCCTCAAAGTCCTGCGTAAATTTACGCAGGATGGGGATAAGCCCTAGATCATCCAGCGCCATAGGTCGAAGATTGAAGATAATCTTACGAATTTCCTCTAAGCTTAATCGTGCCTGAGATTTTAATTCGTGGATCTCGCTCTTCACACCAGCCAGATCCTGCTTGGTCATCATCTTCTCCGCAATCTCTGAGCGTAGAACAATGTTAGCAATCGACTGGGCGACACTATCATGAATTTCTCTGGAGATCCGTTTCCGTTCTTCCTCTTGCGCCATAATAATCTTCAAGCCGATGAGCTGGCGATTCTTGGCCGATTCCAGAATACGTGTGACCTGAGACATGTCTCCTGACATATATTCCAGGACCACGCTCATCTGCGAACCAAGCGCCTCTGCTCGCTCAATGGTTCGATCAGAATTGCGAATTCGCAGCTGGAGCTCTTCTCTACGGATCTTCAGATTAATTTCCTTCTCCCGAGAGCTGGATAATTCCATCTGAATATTCGTAGCCGCCTCATACGCTTTGCGAATATCCTCTTCCTGGAAACGATTGAAATCACGACTCACCTCAGTGAGCCTAATCCTAGCCAAGCGATAATGGACCTCTAGCTTGTCCACCCTAAGAATGATCTGATCAAGCTCAACCTTAAGAGCGGTTAGCTCCGTGTGCAAGGATTCCCGCTCACTCTGGGCGTTCTCGCTAATTTCGAATATCTGATATTTACTTTCCTCAAGCACCTGAACGGTTTTTTTAATTACTTTATCAATGGCCTCAACCTGAATGTCCAACGGGATCGCTACTCCTATTCTGATAATACGTTTGAGAACATTGTGAACAAGCTCTATTAGTATTATAGTATCATAACGCTTACGCTTTGAAGTGAACAAAAAGACCTATTTTCGACAACAAAACCATCTTACTCTCTCATATTCGCGGTAATTCGTGGACTTCCTTACTCTAGCGTAATTGACATTGTCGTCGGATCCCAGCCTACCTTCCAGCCAAGCGCTTCTGAGATCAGACGCAAGGGCAGCATGGTCCTGCTGTTCATTATACGCGGTGCCTCAATGGCGGTAACTCGTTTCCCATCTATAATAACCTCTTTATCCTTGATCCACATCTCAATCAGATGATTATCGCGAATAATGGTGACACGCTGGCTCTTCGCATCCCATTGTATCTCGCCACCCATAGCATCGACGAAGAATCGCACAGGAATTAAGGTCGTCCCGTTCACAAGCGTCGGTGCTTGGTCCAGCTTCTGCTCTACGCCATTCACTGTCGCAGTTGTCCGATTGATCGCCATCTTCACTTGCGCGTTCGTAAGCTCGTTTAGCTTCCCTTCGTATTGAAGCTTGATATTATCAACAGCCAGGAAGCCAATCGGCTCACGCTCATCTTGACCTAGCTCTGGATTGACTACATAGATACGATTCAGTTTAATCGGATAAGCCATCTTGTATTTCTCTAGATTCACATTCAAGCTCTTCCATCCAAACCAATCTATAGGATTCGCAATATCTACCATATGTGATTTGTTATTCGCATCAACGAATTCTGCACGCAGCCAATTTAAGGTAGCATCCCCCATCACATCAATCTTCATGCGAGATGGCTTACCCTCTATTGCGATACCCGCGCTCCCAAAAGCTGCATAGACCGCCTTCGTGCCTATACCCGCTTCAAAATTATATTCGAAGAGCAGCGCTTGATTATCAGGTTCGCCTACGATTAATCCTGAAGCTATCCTCACATTCCCAAGAACCTGCTCAGGGGTAACGAGCTTTTGCGGCTCATAGGACGTACCGTCAAAATCTGCGAATACCTTATCCACCCCCGCCGACTTCGTCAGCATCGTGCTGAAGCCGTCATAACGCGCAATAATTCTAGCAATTCCCGTGCTATCAATACTAGTTACGTGAACAACATTCCCTGTTACCGTCCCCTCGAAGCCATTAAACTCCCAGCTCAGTAATTCGCTAGGTATCGTGCGCTTCACACCTTTAATTGTGGCAACGATAACAGGAAGCTCATAGCTATCACCCGCAGATAAGATGAAGTTAGCGCTGTCGAATACCATAGTATTGATCTGATCGCGTCCAATGATATCAATGTTTGTCTGCTGCTTAATTCCGTTAGAGGTAGCAATAATTGTAGCGGTTCCTGCTTGGCTTGCTGTGAATGCATCCGCTTCGAAGGTACCTGCGCCTGTACCCTTCGTTGCTGTCCACTTCACATCCTGTGCATTTGTCGTCAGTGGATTATAGTATTGATCCCAAGCCTTTAGGGCAAAGATCGATTTTTCATTCTTGAACAGCGTTTTCTGCCCTTGTATAAGCATGCCCGCTAGTTGACCAGCCGGTGCTAGTGTATACACACCTAGACCATTCACAACCTGACGGGCTGTACCGTTCTCCAGCTCGTTCACAACTACAGCGGCTGTGTCGCCTAACGGTCGAGCTACCATCTGTGTCGAACCACCACCATCCAGATTTAAGCCCTTCCATACACCCACACTCACCATAAAGCCTTGAAATTCCTTCAAGCTCATTCCCTTGCTATCGCCCTTATTATCCACAGTCATCATATACACATAACGACCGTCCTTGGAGTACCCAATTCCCGTACGTGAGCGATTCCCACCTAAGCTAGATACATCTCTCGAGAAAGCTGTCGTCTTACCTTCATTAACTAGAATTGTGTGTCCACCCAACATCATGCTGAAATTAGCAGGATCTGTATTCGCACCATTCGATGCTACGAGCTGATACGTTGCAGCAAGTATGTCGCCCACCTGCATATTCAGCATGACATATTCAGCTGCTTTCCCACTGGCTCGTAGGATGTAGCCATTCACTGGGGGTACCATATTCAGTGCTGCCTTGTCAGAAATTTGTGTGACTACATTATCGACAACAAGCACCTCTGTTGGCTTGGTAGCTCCATCATTCGCACGCTCCGCGCTTCCCCATACACTTGTATACATATAGAGGGCGTTCGCATGGCTATGCACTTTATTCGGATCTGTATAATAATACGTCTTGTTCACACCAGCTAAGGGATAGGGCTGACCGTTGGCCGCCAAAACCGTACCAGTGAATGAGAACGAATCAATAACTGGTTTCTTGTCCTGTGTCAGTGCAAAAGCATACATACCCGTTAAGTATGAGGGCGAGGCTAAAAATTGTCCGTTCGTAATCTGTGGTCCAATAGGCGCACCTTCCGCTACAACGCTATAATAATCGCCGTTCACTCCTGCCACAGCAGCCGTGTCCTTCGCCATGCCTTTGATCGTCTGTCGCTTCGTGAACTGACCATTAACACCGGTCATGACATCGAGCTTCACGTGGGGATTATGTAAATCTATGACTAGCACATCCGCATCCGTAGATACCGCTACATCACTCCGCTTCGATGACCAAGCATACTTCTTGAGCGTAGCTCCTGCTGTCACAGGTGTTTCCTCTACAAGCTTAACCGTTGGTACCACTGCTGCCGCTGCTGCCGTTGTTGCCGCAGTCGCCGCATTTGAATTTGGAAGACTAGTTAATAGTGGTGCTGTTACTAGTGACATTGCTAGAGTTGCAGCCATAACCTTATAACCAAGACCGCTCTCGGCATTACCTGAATGCTTAGCATTCTTACTCCACTTAGGTGTATTCAACAATTAATCCATTCCTCTCCCGAATGTTTCTTAGGTATCTCTCTCTATTTATCTATTTTTTTAACAGTTGAGTTTCCCTTGATAGTATAGACTGACTAAACGTTAAAAAAGTTACGAGATTGTCCCTGTTAATTTCTGCGAGAGGCTACCAAGCTCGAAAGTTACGCTAATCTTCAACAGCGGAAGAAAGTTCCGCTAATCCTCGAAAGTAACCTGGTCTTCCCTCTTTAGCGGAACTTTTTTCCGTTGCATTCACTCTAGCGCTCCACATTTCATCAAATTGCTCCTCTAGCGGAAGAAAGTTCCGCTAATCCTCGAAAGTAACCTGGTCTTCTCTCTTTAGCGGAACTTTTTTCCGTTGCATTCACTCTAGCGCACCACATTCCATCAAATTGCTCCTCTAGCGGAA